>JACRDB010000047.1 GCA_016218725.1 Deltaproteobacteria bacterium | reverse complement strand
GGCCTCTCCTCCCCCCTCTCCAGCCCGGGAGAGGGGGGTTGAGGTCGCCGCGGTCGCCCCGCGCGCGGCGACCTCACCCCCCGGCCCCCTCTCCCTGTTGAGAGAGGGGGAGAAAGAGGCGGAAGTACAGCCCTCTCCTCCCCTCTCTCCTCCCCCCTCTCCCGCCAGGGAGAGGGGGCCGGGGGGTGAGGTCGCCATGCGCGGCGCCGGGAGCGGCGGCGGAAGCCACCAGGGCGCGGCCTGGAGGAGCGCCTCGGGAGGCACCTCGTCGGGGCGCTCGCGGTCCGTGGAGGGCTCCTCCGGCGTGCCCTCGGGCACCCCTAGGGTGGCGTCAAGACAGGCCATGAAGTCCTCCGTGGGGCAGGGCTCCACGAGCGCGGTGGCTGTCGTGGGCGCGGTTTGGGCGAGCGCCGAGACCTTCACGGCTCGCCCCCCGCGACGCGCGCGGCGGCCTCGTCCGAGGCGAGGCGCTCGCGCCGCGCGTCCTGGGCGGAGAGCGCGGCCTGGAGGCCCTCGCGCCAGCGCTCGACCTGGCGGAGCTTCCCGCGCGCGTCCAGGAGCGCCGCCTGGCGCTCGTCGAGGGCGCCCCGGGCGCTCTCTACGAGGGCCTCGGCGCGGGCGGCCCGGGCCTCCAGCGTGCGGCGCCAGGCGTCCGCCTCGGCGAGCTCCGCGCCGGTGCCGTGGCGCTCGGAGCGCGCGGCGTCGAGGGCCTCGACCTGGCGGGCGCGGGCCTCGCGGGCGACGGCCTGAGCGCTCAAGAGAGCCCTCTCGGCCTCGGCGCGGAGGGCCTGGGCCCCTTCCACGGCGCGGGCCCGCAGGGCCACCACCCGGTCCGCGCGCTGGAGCCTCGCGGGGGTCACCGCCCACACTCCGCGGCTTCGCGCACCATGCGCAGCGCCTCGGCGCGGCCGACGCCCTGGTCCAGCGGCTGGCGCAAGAGCGCCTCGATGGCCGGCAGCGCGGAGCGGGCGCGGTCCACCCTCGGGTCCGAGCCCGGGACGTAGGCCCCGAGCTGGATCAGGTCCGAGGCGTCCTCCAGGGCCGCGAGCATCCCCCGGACCGTCGCCGCGGCGTCCAGGTGCCAGGGCTCGCACAGGTCGCACGCCAGCCGGGAGACGCTCCGGAGCGTGTCCACCGCGGGGAACAGCCCGCGGTCCGCGAGCTTGCGGGACAACACGATGTGCCCGTCCAGGATGCCCCTCACGGCGTCGGCGATGGGGTCGTTGAGGTCGTCGCCCTCGACGAGCACGGTGTACACCGCGGTGATGGCCCCGGGGCCCTCGCAGGTGCCCGCGCGCTCCAGGAGCGACGGCAGCGCCGCAAAGACCGAGGGGGTGTAGCCCTTTGTGAGCGGCGGCTCCCCGGCGGCCAGTGTGGCCTCGCGCAGGGCCATGGCGAAGCGCGTCACCGAGTCCATGACCAGCAAAACGCGCAAGCCCCGGGCGCGGAAGTGCTCGGCCACGGCGGTGGCGTAGAGGGCCCCGCGGGCGCGCACCAGCGGCGGCTGGTCGCTCGTGGCGGCCACCACCACGGCGCGGCGCAGCCCCTCGGGGCCCAGGGCGCCTCGCACGAAGTCCCCCACCTCGCGGCCCCGCTCGCCGATGAGGCCCACCACGATGACGTCCGCCACGGCGTGGCGGCAGAGCATCCCGAGGAGCGTGCTCTTGCCCACGCCGGTCCCCGCGAAGAGCCCCACCCGCTGCCCGAGCCCCAGCGGGAGGAGCGCGTCCAGCGCGCGCACCCCGGTGGCCAGGGGCTCGTCCACGGGCCTGCGCCGCAGCGGCGAGGGCGGCGACGCACGCAGCTCCGCGCGGGCCTCCATGGCCCCGAGCGCGGCGCCGTCCAGGGGGCGCCCGAAGGCGTCCACCACGCGTCCGAGGAGGCCCTCCCCCACGGGGGCCGCGGAGCCCGTGGCGCAAGGCCGCACGCGCATCCCGGGGGCCACCCCGGCGGTGTCCCCGAGCGGCGCCGTGAGCGCCATGCCCTCCCGGAAGCCCAGCACCTCCAGGCGCAGGGAGCGCGCCCCGAGGTCCACCTGGAGCTCCGCCCCCACCGCCGCCGAGAGGCCCTCGACGCCCACGAGCACGCCCCGCACCTCGCGCACCCTGCCCTCCACCGTGAGCACCCTCGCGGCGCGCGCGCGCGCGACCTGGCGCGCCAGGTCCACCCGCCCGAGGCTCACTCGCCCAGCTCCTCGCGCAGGGCGTCGAAGCGCGCGGCGGGGCCGCTCTCCACGGTGGACGCGCCGGAGCGCACCTCGCAGGTCCCCGAGGGGCGCGCGGGGTCCAGCACCACGGCGTGGTCCTCGCCCAGGGCCTCGCGCCAGGCGCCCTCGGGGACGCCGCGGGCGAGCTCCGGCGAGAGCGCCACGGTGACCGTCCCGCGCGCGGGCATGGCGTCCACGGCCTCCCGGGCCCAGCGGACGACGAGCGCGGGGTCCGTGCGCAGCTCCCGCCCCACGACGCGCTCGGCGATGGCCAGGGCGAGCCTCACGAGCTCCGGCTCGGCCTCGCGCAGCACCTCCGCGCGGAGCGCCTCGCGGGAGGGCTCCCGGGCGGCCAGGGCCTCCGCCAGCGAGGCCCGCTCGGCGCGGAGGGCTTCGAGCTCGGCCTGCTGACGGCAGAGCTCCTCCTGGAGGGCGAGGGCATCCGCGGAGGGACCGAGGTCCTCGGGGACAGGGCTGTAGCGCGGCACCGGGGCGTCCTCCACGGGGTCGGGCTCCAGCACCGGCGGCGGGCACATGGTGGCGGGGCGCGGGGCGATGGTCGGGGGCCTCGGGGCCGCGCGGGGCGCGATCCAGGAGGGCAGCGCCTGGGCGCGGTGCGGGGCCATCAGCCGGCCTCCCGGCCGAGGTCCACGCGCCCCTCGCTCTCCAGCTTGAGGGCCGCGTCGATGACCTCGCGGCGCGCGGCGTCCTGGTCGGCCCGGCGGACCTTGCCGAGGAGCTCCAGGTCATCCCGGAGGAGCTCCGCGGCCCGGGCCGAGAGGCCCGCGAAGACGGCCCGGGCGACCTCCGGGGCGGCGCCCTTGAGGGCGATCACCAGGCGCTCCGTGGGCACCTCCCGCAGGAGCTCGCGCATGGAGCGGGCGTCCACCCGGCGCAGGTCGTCGAAGGTGAACATCGCCTGGCGCACCTCGCGGGCGAGCTCGGCGTCGGAGCCCTCGAAGTCCCGCAGGATGGCCGCGGCGCCGGGGCCCGCGGCGTTGAGCATGGCCGCCGCGCGGGAGACGCCGTCCACGCTGACCAGGGCGCTGGCGTCGGACAGGGGCAGCTCGCTCACCAGGGCGTTGGCCACGTCCTCCAGCACCTTGGCGGGCAGCTCCGTCATCCGGCTGACGTGCTCCAGGACAAGCACTTGACGCTCCGGGGGCATCGCCGTGAGCACCGCCGCCGCGGAGGCCGGGCCCAGGCTCGCCAGCACCGCCGCCGCGAGCTGCGGGGGCTCCTGCGCCAAGAGCGCCACCACCGCGTCCGGGGCGGCGCTCTCCAGCCGCGCGAAGGGGCTGAGCACCCCGTCCTCAAAGACCTCGCTGGCGCGGGCCTCGCCCAGGGCCCCGACGGAGAGCCTCCGGAGGTACGCCAGGCCCCCGCGGGGCACCGCCACGGCGCTCCGGGACCGGTCCAGGAACTCCTTCCAGGTGGCCTCCAGGGCCCCCGCGGGCACGTCCCTCATGGTGGACGCCACCGCCCGCAGCCTCCGCAGCTCCGAGTCCGCCAGCTCGCTCACGATGGGGCGGGCCACCTCCTCGTCCAGGGACAAGAGAAACAACACGGCCTTCTCCGCGGAGGTCAGCATGGCTGCGAGGGAGTGAGCAGGAAGCGTGCCTGGGGCGAGTGGGTCCACGCCCACACGGTCCTACGCCGCGGGCTGCTGTACGCTGCGCTCCGGGTCCTCGGCGCCGAGCCAGTAACGCAGCACCAGCGCCGCCGTGGCCGGGTCCTGGGCGGCCCGGGCGTGGGCCTCGGCCCGGAGGCTCTCGAAGGTCGGCTCCGCCGGGAGCTCCGCCGCGGGCGCCTCCGCCGCGCGGAGCGTCACAAACGTCGCCGCAGCCGCCTCCTGCGACCTGCGGCGTCGACGCCGCAGGGAGGCGAGGGCCACGCCCGCGAGGGCGACGCCTACCGCGACGGCGCCGACCGCGACGCCGCGGGGGGTCGCGTGGAGGCCCGTGGCGCGGGTCCTCGCGGGCGCCGGGTGCGCCGGGGCGCGCAGGGTCTCCTGGAAGGGGATGGACTCCACGGTGACCACGTCCCCGCGGGCCTCGGAGGCGCCGACGGCGCCGCGCACCAGGGCCGTCAGGCGCTGGAGCTCCTCGGCGCCGCGGGGAGTCACCCCGTGGGGGCCCTCGACGCCGTCCACCACCACGGCCACGGTGACCCTGCGGACGGAGCCCTGCGTCGCCACGCGGCGCTCGCTCACGTGGTCGACCTCGAAGTTCCGCGTGTGGGTCTCGCGCTGGAGGCCCGCGCCGGCGCCGCTGGTGGTCCCCCCCCCGCCGGGAGAGGCTCCCGGGAGGTTGCTCTCGGCGCCCGGGACGCCCGCCAGGGTGATCCCCGCCGCGGGGGCCAGGCGCTCGATGGTCTGCTCCTCGCTCCGGAGGGCCGTACGGGCGCGGTCGTAGTGGTCTTCGTTGCGCTCCACCCGCGCCAGGTCCAGCTCCACGCTGGCGCGCACGTCCGCGTGGCCCTCGCCCACGATGCGCTCCAGCATCGCCCGGGTGCGGCCCTCCAGGTCGTCCTCCAGGGCCCGGTGGCGCCGCCCCTGGTCTTCCTCCAGGGTGCCATTCGGGTCCTCGCCGGGTGCCCTGGGGCGGTGGAGCATCACGCCCTGGGTGGTCACCAGGGCCACGCGCTCCGCCGCGAGGGACGGCACCGAGGAGGCCACCAGGTGCACAATCCCCGCGACCTCCGGGGGCCCCAGGCGCTGCCCCGGGCGCAGCCTCACCACCACCGACGCGCTCGCCGGGTCGCTCCGGGAGACGAACACCGACCGCTCGGGCATCACCAGGTGCACCCTGGCGGACTGCACGGCCCCGAGGCTCCCCACGCTCCGGGCCAGCTCGCCCTCCAGCGCCCGGCGGAACTGCACCCGCTGCTCGAACTCCGTGGCCCCGAGCCGCATGCGGTCGAAGGCCTCGAAGCCCACGCCCCCGCCGCGCGGCAGGCCCGCGCTGGCCAGCTCCAGCCGGAGCTCATGGACCCGGGCCTCGGGCACCTCGATGGCCCCCTCGCCCCGGAGGCGGTAGGGCACCTTGAGCTCCTTGAGCTTGTTCACCAGCGCCGCCGCGTCGTCGCGCTCCAACTGCGAGAAGAGCACCGCCCAGGTCTCGCTGCGGGCATGCCAGAGGAGCCCGCCGCCCAGGGCAAGGGCCGCCAGGAGCGTGGTGCCCACGAGGATCCGCGCGGGGCGAGACAGCCCCGCGAGCCAGCGCCGCGCGGGGGCGACCCAGCGCTCGGCCCACGGCGGCAACCCCGACGGCGCGTCGTCAGACACTGGTCCTCCAGAGTTCATGGAAGGCGTCCAGGAGGCGGTTGCGCACGGAGCCCACGAGCCGCACCCCGATCTCCGCTTCCTTCACCGCAAGCATCGTGCCGTGGATGTCATCCGAGGCCCCGGCCGCCAGGGCCTCGACCCTCCGGGCGGCGGTGTGCTCCGCGGTGCTGGCCTCGTCCACCATGCGCCGCAGCACCTGACCGAAGTCCACCGCCTCCGCGGGGGCCGCGGCGGGCGTCTCCTCGCGCGGGAGGGCTGCGGAGATGGCCGCGGGGTCCACGCGGACCATGCGTCACTGCCCGATCCTGAGGGCGGCCCTCGCCATGGACTTGATGGACTCGATGCTGGTGACCCCGGCCTCGTAGGCCCGGGACGCCGTCATGAGGTTGACCATCTCCGTCACCACGTTGACGTTGGGGAACTCCACGTAGCCCTGGGGGTTGGCGTCCGGGTGGCCGGGTTGATACACAAGCTGCCCCGGGGTGGGGTCCCGGCGCACGGACGCCAGGCGCACGCTGCTCACCTCGCGGAGCACGGGGTCCTGGGCGTCGGGGCTCAGGCGCTCCACGGAGAACACCGGGTCCAGCCGCTGGTAGGGCCTCCCGTCGGCGCCGCGGGTGGTCTGGGCGTTGGCCAGGTTGCTGGCGATGAGGTTCATCCTGCCGCGCTGGGCCTCCAGGCCCGAGCCGGCCACCTCCAGGGCGGAGAACACCCCCGCCACGGCCACCGGGCGCGTCATGTCCGCCTCCCGTCGCTGGCGGCCCACTCCAACTGCGCGAGGGTCTGCGCCGCGGCGGAGGCCAGGGCGTCGTAGCGGAGCTGGTTGGCGGCGATCTTCACGGCCTCGCGGTCCACGCTCACGGCGTTGCCGTCCTGGCCGGGCGCCGTGGCAGGGTCGGGGATCACCGCGAAGCGCCGCGAGGGGTCCTCCGCGGGCGCCCCGAGGTGCCTCGGGTCCGTCGCGCGCAGCGCCAGGTGAAGCTCCCCCTCGAAGGTCCGCGCGCGCTCCAGGTCCAGCGGCCGGAAGCCCGGCGTGTCCAGGTGCGTCAGGTTCGACGTCAGGAGGTTGTGTCGCTGAAGGTGGTAGTCGAGACCGACATGTACCCTCTCGACGGTGTCCAGGATTCTCATCGGTGCTCCGGGGCGAGAGCCATCCATGAAGCGTGCCAGGGTGTGAGCGCGCCGTGGCCCGGGCGTTGCTTGGCCCCCTCGGGTGATGTTGAAGCTCACACGGTTGAACCACCGGGTGGTGGCGGTGAACCCGGACCACATCTC
This sequence comes from Deltaproteobacteria bacterium, assembly GCA_016218725.1. Lineage (GTDB taxonomy): Bacteria > Myxococcota_A > Polyangia > Polyangiales > JACRDB01. The sequence continues at coordinate 17,022 of JACRDB010000047.1, read as the reverse complement.
CTGGGTGGAGGAGACGCCGGACACCACGCTGTCGCTCTTCAACGGGGAGAAGCTCCTGGTGCGGGAGACCCTGGACGAGCTGATGGAGGAGGTCGTGCGCTACCGCCGCAAGGTGCGCATGGTGGAGCCCGAGGGCGCGCCGCTGGGGCCTCGGGAGGGTGACCCGCCGCGGGTGAGCTGGCTCCCTGGCGGCCTGCGAGGAGGACGCTGATGCAACCCGGACCGCTGCTCGGGATCGCCTTCGCGCTCCTGGCCATCCTCGGCGGCAACGCCCTGGAGGGCGGGCACCTGAACGCCATCGTGGGAGGGCCCGCGGCGCTGATCGTGCTCGGGGGCACCATCGGCGCCGTCATCGTGCAGTACCCCTTGAGCACGCTCAAGGCGGCGCTCTCGGCCGCGGGCAAGACCTTCAAGAAGCCCACGCAGGAGGCCTCCGGGCTGGTGGAGGAGATCGTCGGGTACGCCAACCAGGCGCGCCGGGACGGCATCCTGGCGCTGGAGAAGGTCGCCGCGAGCGCCTCGGACCCGTTCCTGGGCAAGGCCCTGATGATGGCCATCGACGGCGCGGACTCGAACGCCCTGCGGGAGACCATGGAGCTGTCCATCGGCCAGCACGAGGAGCACGGCGAGGACGCCGCCAAGGTCTTCGAGGCCGCCGGGGGTTACTGCCCCACGGTGGGGATCATCGGCGCGGTGCTGGGGCTCATCCACGTGATGAGCAACCTGTCGGACATCGCCAAGGTGGGCAGCGGCATCGCGGCGGCCTTCGTGGCGACGATCTATGGCGTGGCCGCGGCGAACATCCTGTTCCTCCCGCTGGCGGGCCGGATCAAGCTCCAGGTGCGCGACGAGGTGAACCTCCGGCAGCTCGCCCTGGTGGGCGTGCTGGCCATCCAGGAGGGCATGAACCCGAAGCTCGTGCGCGAGCGCCTCGGGGCGTTTGTCCACGACCCCGGCGGGGCCAAGGCGGGCGGCGCGGGAGAGCCCGCCCGGGCCCACTAGGAGCGCCCCATGCGCCGGAAGAAGCATGCCGAGCACGTCAACCACGAGCGCTGGCTGGTGAGCTACGCGGACTTCATCACGCTGCTCTTCGCGTTCTTCGTGGTGATGTTCGCGGTGTCCCAGGTGGACTCCAAGAAGGTCGGGCGCTTCACCGAGAGCTTCTCCCGCGCGGTGGGCGTGGAGCTCTTCGTGGCCAACGGCCGGGGGATCCTCCCGGGCACCCAGGGGATGCAGGTGCGCGACCAGACCACGGGCCACGACGAGACGCCCGCCACGGTGGAGCTCGAGGGCCTGAGGATGAGCCTCCAGGCCCGCGCCCAGCGCGACGCGGAGATCGCCGGCGTGCAGGTGGTCCAGCGCCGAAACGAGCTGGTGCTGCGCCTCCCGGAGAACATCTTCTTCGACTCCGGCGACGACGCCGTGCAGGAGGCCGCCGCGCGGGTCCTGCGGGTCATCGCCGCGGAGCTGCGCCCGAGGCGCGTCGAGGTCCGCGTCGAGGGCCACACGGACAACCGCCCGATCCGTACGGCGCGGTACCGCTCCAACTGGGAATTGTCCACCGCGCGGTCCACGTCGGTGCTGGCGAAGCTCATCACCGAGGGAGAGCTCCAGCCCGAGCGCCTCTCCGCCGCGGGCTACGGCGAGTTCCACCCGATCGCCACCAACGACACGGAGCCCGGACGGCAGCAGAACCGCCGGGTGGACCTGGTGGTCACGGCCATGCTCGAGCCCTCGGAAGACCCTCCCCAGCCAGCGCCCTGACGCCCCGTCAGACCGTTGACGGTCTCCGCGACCCCGCCCCGCGCCGCCGCAGGGGGTGAGGCCCTGGCACCCTTCTCGCAATGGCCCTTCGTATGTTCCGCTCTCTCCACATCGCAGCGACGGGGATGGCCGCGCAGGAGACGAACCTCGACGCGATCTCCAACAACCTGGCGAACGCGAACACCACGGGCTACAAGCGCCAGGAGGCGCAGTTCGAGGACCTCCTCTACCAGAACCTGCGCCCGGCGGGGGCGGGGCCCGCGGGCACCCAGGTGGGCTCCGGCGCGAGGGTGGTGGCCACCTCCCGGTCGTTCTCCCAGGGCTCCCTCCAACAGACGGGCAACCCCCTGGACGTGGCCATCGAGGGCCCTGGCTTCTTCGCGGTGACGCGCCCCAGCGGTGAAATCGCCTACACCCGCGCGGGCACCCTCCGGCTCGACGCCCAGGGGCGCATGGTCACCACCGACGGCCTCTCGCTGGAGCCGCAGCTCACGATCCCCTCGGACGCCACCCGCGTCACCATCGCCCCGGACGGCGCCGTGAGCGTGGTGCAGCCAGGCCAACATGCGCCCACCCCCGTGGGCCAGCTCCAGCTCGTGACCTTCCCCAACCCCGACGGGCTCCAGGCCCTCGGACACAACCTCTTCAGCGCCACCGGCGCCAGCGGAGAGCCCGTCTCCGGCACCCCCGGCCTCGACGGCCGCGGCACCCTCATGCAGGGCTCCCTGGAGGGCTCCAACGTCGAGGTCGTCAACGAGATGATCGGGCTGATCCGTACGCAGCGCGCCTACGAGGTCAACTCCAAGGTCATCGCCGCCGCGGACGAAATGCTCCGCAACGCCACGCAGCTACGGTGACCCGATGAGACCGCACGCCGTGCCCCTCTTCCTGGCGCTCGCGCTGCCCTCCGCCGCGGGCGCCGTCCCCCTGAGGGTCGAGGTCGAGGGCCCGAGGGTCACCCTCGGGGACCTCCTCCCGCGGGCCGCGCCGGGGGCCCTCGCCGCGGACCTCGGGCCCGCGCCCGCGCCCGGGGCCTCGCGGCTGATCCCGCGGGAGGCCCTCCTGGCGGTGTTCGTCCACGAGCACCTGCCCGCGCCCCGCGCGCTCCCGGAGGCCGTGAGGGTGGTGCGTCGCATGCGCGCGCTCACGCCCGACGCGGTGGAGCGCCTGGTGCGCGAGGCCGCGGGGGCCACGGCCCTGCCCCGCGGGGCGCTTCTCGCGGGGGTGCGCGCCCCGCGGCTCCAGGTGCCCTCGGGCTGGACCTCCGTGGCGCTGGAGGTGCCCCGCCTGCCGCGCCGCGCGGGGCCCCTGCGGATGAACGCCACGCTGCGTTTCCTGCGCGCGGGCGAGAGCCTCGCGGCCGCGGCGGTCCCGCTGGAGCTCGTGCTCCCCCCGGAGGCGGCCACGCCGACGCTGGCGCGCAACGCGCCCGTGACCCTGGTCCTGCGCGCGGGCCTCGTGGAGGTCTCCACCGCGGCCTGGGCGGGCGCCGACGCGGACCTCGGGGACACGCTCCCGGTGGTGCTCCGCCCCTCCGGGCGCGTGCTCCCCGCGAGGCTCGTCTCCCCGGACCGCGCCGAAGCCCTGGAGGGGCCATGAGGGTCGCCCTCCTCGCGCTCCTCGGGGCCCTGGGCTGCGCGGCGCGCACCCCCGCGATGCACACCCCGAGGCACCGGGACTACACCTCCGGGGACTACGCCCAGCGGGACCAGGCCTCCAGACCCTCATCGGGGTCGCTCTTCAGCGACGCCGTGGCGGGCTACCTGGAGGACACCCGCGCGGTGCGCGTCGGGGACCTGGTGGTGATCCGCATCGATGAGCACGCCGACGCCAGCGGCGGCAGCAGCACCAACCTCCGCCGGGAGTCCAGCGGACAGACCGGGATCACGAACCTCCTCGGGCTCGTGCCGGCCCTGCGCACCGCGGTGCCGGAGCTCGACCCCACGCGGCTCCTGGAGTTCGCCAGCCGCTCGGCCTTCAACGGCGACGGTCGCACCGCGCGCAACGGGGAGCTCTCGGGCTCCATCGCCGTGAGGGTGGTGCGCGAGATGCCCAACGGGGACCTCTACCTGGAGGGCACCAAGGCCGTCCGGGTCAACAACGAGGTCTACCACCTCTACGTCTCGGGCCTCGTGCGCCGCGCGGACATCGCCCAGGACAACTCCGTGGCCTCGTCGCGCGTGGCCGACGCCCAGATCGAGTTCACCGGCGAGGGCGACCTGGCCGAGAACAACCGCCGGGGGTGGCTCCTGCGCCTCCTGGACGCCATCAACCCCTTCTAGCCAGGTGACTCCCCCGTGCGAGCGCTCCCCCTCCTCGTCGTGCTGGCCCTGACCCTGGCGCCGTCCCTCGCCCGCGCCGAGCACCTCCGGGACCTGGTCGAGGTGTCCGGCGCCAGGACCAACCAGCTCCTGGGCTATGGCCTCGTCACCGGCCTCGGGGGCACCGGCGACGACCTGTCCGTGCCCTTCACCTCGCAGTCCGTGCTGGCCATGCTCCGGCGCCTCGGGGTGCAGGTGGATCCCGGGCAGCTACGGCTGCGCAACGTCGCCGCGGTGGTGGTCACCGCCACGCTGCCGGCCTTCGCCCGGCCTGGTACCCGGGTGGATGTCACCGTGTCCTCCGTGGGCAACGCCCGGTCCCTCTCCGGCGGCGTGCTCCTGCAGACGGTGCTCCGCGGCGCCGACCAGCGCGCCTACGCCATCGCCCAGGGCCCCCTGGTGGTGGGGGGCTTCGTCGCCCAGGGGAGCACCGGGAGCGCGGTGCGCGCGGGCTACCCCACCACCGCCCGCGTCGCCGAGGGCGCCACCGTCGAGCGCGAGGTGCCCAGCACCATGGTGGTCGACGGGAGCGTCCGGCTGGACCTACGCACCCCGGGCTTCACCGTGGCCTCGCGCATCGTGCAGGCCGTCAACCAGCGCTTCGGCGACGGCACCGCCAGCGCCCCGGACGCCGGAGCGGTGCTCGTCCGCGCTCCAGAGACGGACCTGGTGGGCTTCCTCGCGGCCCTGGAGGAGCTGGAGGTGGTGCCCCTGCGGCGCGCCAGGGTCGTGCTCAACGAGCGCACCGGCACCATCGTGGCCGGCGGAGACGTGCGCCTCGCGCCCGCGGCGGTGGTCCACGGGGGCCTCACGGTGGTCGTGCGCGAGACCCCCGCGGTGTCCCAGCCCGCGGCCCTCGGGGCGGGCACCACGGTGGTGGTCCCCGGCACCGAGGTCACCGCCGAGGAGCCCACCCGCAGCGCCACGCTCCTGCCCGCCGCCCCCACCCTGGCCGACGTGGCCCGCACGCTCAACCGCCTGGGGCTCAGCCCCCGGGAGCTGGGAAGCGTCCTCGAAGCCCTCCGCGCCGCCGGCGCCCTCGAAGCCGAACTGGTGATCCAGTGACCCTCCCGATCGTCGCACAAGCACCTACAAGCACACCCATCACCCCCGAGGTGGGCAGGCAGGCGGAGCTGCACCGTGTGGCGACGGAGTTCGAGGCCATTCTAGTGAGGCAGCTCCTGCACGGGTCCGGGGTGGCCCAGGGGGCGGAGGGCTACGCGGACATGGCGGTGGACGCGCTGGCCGGGGGGCTGACGCGCTCCGGGGGCCTCGGGCTGGCGCGGCAGTTGGAGGACGCCCTGGCCCGGCAGCTCCGGGAAATCGCACCGGAGGGTACACAATTGGCCTCAAGCCCTGAGGACCCTGGCCGTACCCGATGAATGAGGGAATAGCTCCCCCATCGTGAGGCTCCCATGAGGATCACCGACGCGTACACGAGACTCGGCTTGCAGGGCCCCACGGGCCCCGCCCGAGGCGCCGCGGGGCGGGCCCAGGGTACCGACGCCCCGGCGGCCGCGGAGACCGAAGACCTGAAGGTGAACGTGTCTGACAGGGCCCAGGCCCTCTCCCGTCAGACCGCGGAGGAGGCGAGCGCCGCGCGGGTCGAGCGCCTCCGGACGGCCCTGGCCGACGGGACCTTCCAGGTGGACCCGCAGGTGATCGCCGACCGCCTGGTCCGGGGAGGGTGACGCCATGACCGCGGACCAGGTGCTGGACCGTCTGGACGCGTTGCTGGAAGAAGAGCGCCAGGCGATCCGAAGGCTCGACAGCGGCGTGGTGAGCGCCCTCGCCGACGAGAAGCTCGATCTTGTACGTTCGCTCCAGGAGCTGCCCACCCGGGCGCTCGCCCCGAGGCTGCGCGACCTCGGGGCGGGCCTGCGGCGCAACGCCGTGCTCCTGGCGCACGCCAGGGACTGCCTCCAGGAGGTCCTGGCGGAGTTCCCCGGAGCGCCCCCGAGGCCCTCCGGACACCCACCCTGCGGGCCCCAGCGGCTCTCCCTGCGAGGCTGACATGAGCTCCCTGTTCTCACTGCTAGGCGTCGCGAGGGACGGGCTCCAGGCCCAGTCGGCCGGGGTGTCCACCGCGGGGCAGAACATCTCCAACGTGAACACGCCGGGGTATGTCCGCCGGAGCGCGCTCCTGGCCGCCAGGGCCGTGGGCGGGGCCAGCGCGGGCGGCGTGGAGGTCGTCGGGACGCGCCGCAGCTTCGATCGGTTGACCCACGCCCGGGTGGTGGAGGAGCACGGCCGCCGAGGCGCCGCGGAGGCCCGCGCGGGCGCCCTGGCCACGGTGGAGACCGTGCTCGAACCAGGGCGCCCCTCGGTGGCCGAGCGGGTGAGCGCCTTCGTGGACTCGCTCAACTCCCTGAGCGGGTTCCCGATGGACCCGTCGGTGCGGGTGGACGTCCTGCGCCGGGCGTCGGACCTGGCCTCGCAGGTGTCGGGCGTGGCCGACGGGCTCGGGCGCCTCCGGGGGGAGCTGGTCACCCGCGCCCAGGGCGTGGCGGGCGAGGTCAACGAGCGCCTGGGACGCATCGCGGAGCTCAACACGGCCATCGCCGAGGCCCACGGCCGCGGAGACGCCGGCGCGGACCTCCGGGACCACCGTGATCGCCTGGTGCAGGAGGTGGGCGACCGCATCGGCGCCCGGGCCATCGAAGACGCCTCCGGGCGGGTGACGGTCTTCGCCGCCGGGACGGCCCTGGTCGAGGGCGACCGGGCGTCGTCGCTGGCGGTGGACCTGGGCGCGGGCGGTGCCCTGCGGGTGCGGGTGCACAACCCCGGAGGAGGCGCCCTGGACGTCACCTCCGCGGTGCACCAGGGCACCCTCGGGGGCCTGCGCGAGGCCCGGGACAGCGACGTGGCCCGCGCCGTCGATGGTCTGGACCGCTTCGCCCGGGACCTGGCCTCGGGCTTCAACACCGTCCACACGTCGGGGGTGGGGCTCGACGGCGTCGGCGGGCGGGCGCTCTTCACCACCACGCCCGGCGTGGCGGGGGCGGCCCGGGCCCTGGCGGTGGACCCCGCGGTGGACGGCCGCCCCGAGCGCCTCGCGGCGGCGGAGCGCGCGGCGGACCTCCCGGGGGGCAACGGCGCGGCCCTGAGGCTCGCCGCGGTGGGCACCCGGGACCGGCCCGCGGAGGCCTACGGCACCCTGGCCGCGGAGCTGGGCTCGCGCCGCGCGGGCGCCGAGAGCGAGCTGTCCCTCCGCAATGACACGGTGCTCCAGACCGAGGGCCTGCACGAGAGCGCCTCGGGGGTGTCCCTCGACGAGGAGATGGTGGACCTGTCGCGGTTCCAGCGGGCCTTCGAGGCCACCACCCGGGTGCTGCGCGTGGCCGACGAGCTGCTCGAGCACCTGGTGAAGTCCCTCTGATGCGCGTCACGGAGAAGATGGCCCTCGGGGCCGTGACCGAGGGCGTCGCGCGGAGCGTGCGGCGCCTGGCCGAGGCGAGCCGCATCGCCTCCACGGGCGAGCGCATGGCGCTGCCCTCGGACGACCCCGCGGGCTGGGCGCTCACCGTGGGCCACGACGCGCGCATCCGAGGGATGGAGTCCCGGGCGCGGGCCTCCACGCGCGCCGCGGGCGACCTGGACCTCGCGGAGACGGCCCTGGCCAGCGCCGGGGACCTTCTGTTGGAGATCAAGGAGCTCAGCCTCCGGGGGGTCAACGGCTCCATGGACCACGACACCCGGCGCGAGCTCGGGCGCCAGGTGGCGTCGCTGCGGGAGTCCCTGCTGGGCGTGGCCAACACCCGCGGGGCGTCGGGCTACCTCTTCGCCGGGACGCGCACGGACCGGCCCCCCTTCGAGGCCAGCGGGGCCTTCGTGGGCAACGACGGCGAGACCCGCCTGGCCGTCACCGAGGGCACCACCGCGCGCTCCAACGCCAGCGGCGCGCGGGCCTTCACCTCTGCTGGGGGGCGCGACCTCTTCGCGGACCTCTCGGCCCTCGCCACGGCGCTCTCCATCGAAGACCTCGGCGGCATCCGGGCGGGCCTCGACGCCCTCGACGCGGGCCACCGGCAGCTCCTGTCGGCGCGCACCGAGGCGGGCCTCGGCGCCGAGCGCCTGCGCTCCGCCGCGGAGGTCACCGACGGGGCCCTGGTCCACGCCCGCGCGGCCCGCGCCGCCGTCGCCGAGGCGGACCTGCCTGGCGCCCTCTCGGGCCTCTCCGCCGCCCGCGCCGCTTACGAGCGAGGCGTGGCCGTCACCCGCGAGGTGCTCTCCCTCGCCGCCATCCCGCGGGGCTGAGCGCCGTGGGCTGGCGGTGACCTCACCCCGCGCCGCCGAAGGCCCCGTCAGCGGCGGAGCGGTGTCAGCGTCCCTGGAAGGATCGTCGGCCAGTCTTCCCAGTCATCGATGTGCTTTGACAGCTCCGCTGATCCCAACATGGCCGTCTTGCCGTCATCACTCAACGTGATCTCAAAGGTCACGGTGTCGCCCGAAGACTTGCGCTGCCGCTTCCACTGGACGTCACGCAGCACCTCGCGGCGGAAAACCATGGTCGACAGCCAACGGTCGGACGACCGCGCCAGGAACACGTACCACAGGTCGACGTTCGCAGCGGACTCCAGCTGCAAGCGCTTCACCTTAAAGGTATAGCTGCCGGATTTCGTTGCAGGCCGGGCGGTCTTGACCTGCACCCTGCGAAGGGAGTACTCGTCGCCTTCGTCCTCGACCTTGATGACCAGTACGTCGTCACCCGTATCAACCCGCGGCACGGCGACATTGTAGCCGCGCGCCAGGAGTTCGGCCATGACCCGGTACTCGCCTGCGCTGCCGATGTAAAGGTGGTCAGTGTCCGCAGCGCTCATGCCGCGGACTGCGCTGGCAGGGTGATGCTCGTCTGTGATCGTGGGTCGTACAGTTCGACCCCTCCGAGCTCCGCGAGGCGCTCCATGCTGAGCCCCGTAAGGAGTTGCACCGCCTGGTGGTCGAAGGGCCCATGCTGCCTCTCGTATTCCCCCTTCGTGTCATACGCGATGAACACCCGGTCCACCGGTCGAGCGCCCGGCACGGCCCTCAGCCTGTCCCGCGATGCGGTATCGAGCTGGTAGGTGACACCGTCCGACTGGACACCCAGAAAAATGAAGACGGGCTCCATGGATGCCTCCATGCTCCGACCATACGGTCTACGACCTGCGGTCGCAAGCTCGGCCAGCGCTCGATACCTTCAGGGCGCGGGGGCGGGCCTCGCCGGGGCCTCGGGCGCGTCGCGCGCGGCGGTCACCAGGCTCGGGAACAGCGCGGCGGGGTCCTCGCGGCGGAAGAGCCAGCGCCCCGCCTCGGCGAGCTCACCGCCGAGGGGCGCTACAGCGCGGTCCTGGTCCCGATGGAGACCGGCGCGGCGTTCCCGGCGGACGTTGGCGCGGCGGAGCTCGCGGTCCTGGGGGCCTGGCGCGCCGCGGCGCGCGACCAACTCCCAGCGACGCTGCAGCCGCCGCCGTGGCCCGAGGCCGCGCCGGGCAGCCGGTTCGGCGCCGCGCTGGAGGCGTGGGCCCTCGCGTCCGAGCGCCCGCTGGTGGTGTTCCTCGACGAGATCGACGCGCTGCGGGATCACATGCTCCTGTCGGTGCTGCGGCAGTTGCGGGCAGGGCACCAGGCCCGCCCCAGGGGCTTCCCGTGGTCGCTGGCGCTGGTGGGCCTGTGCGACGTGCGGGATTACAAGATCGCCTCCGGCGGGGGCGAGCGCCTGCACACGTCGTCACCGTTCAACATCAAGGCCGAGTCGCTCACGATGCGCGATTTCACCGAGGCCGAGGTGGGCGAGCTGTACGCGCAGCACACGGCCGAGACGGGCCAGCGCTTCGAGCCCGACGCGGTGGCGCGGGCCTTCGCGTTGACCCGCGGCCAGCCGTGGCTGGTGAACGCCCTCGCGCGCCAGCTCGCGCAGGTGCTCGTGCCGGACCGCGCGCAGGCGATTTCCGCCGCCGACGTGGAGCGCGCGCGCGACGTCCTGATCGAGCGCCAGGAGACTCACCTGGACAGCCTCGCGGAGCGCCTGCGCGACGGGCGGGTGCGCGCGGTGATCGAGCCGATGATCCTGGGCGACGCGCTCCCGGCGATGCCCCCGGACGACCTGCGCTTCGTGCTGGACCTGGGGCTGGTGCGCGAGCGCCCCGACGGCGGCGTGGAGGTCGCCAACCCGATCTACCGCGAGGTGATCGCCCGGCAGCTCACGGTGACCGTGCGCGCCTCGCTGCCGGCGATGACCCCGACGTGGCTCGACGCCGCGGGACGCCTTGACCACGACCGGCTGCTGGATGCGTTCGTGGCGTTCTGGCTGCGACACGGCGAGGTGCTGTCCGGGAGCGCGCCCTACACCGAGGCCGCGGCGCACCTGGTGTTGTTGGCGTTCCTGCACCGGGTGGTCAACGGCGGTGGGCGCGTCGAGCGCGAGTACGCCCTCGGGTCCGGGCGGCTGGACCTGTGCGTGGAGTTCCGGGGTGCGCTGCTCGGGATCGAAGTCAAGACCTGGCGCGACGCAGACAAGGCCCGGGACCCCGCCATCGAGGGCCTGGAGCAGCTCGGCGCGTACCTCGCGCGGCCTGGCGTAACGCGCGGCTGGCTCGTGCTCTTTGATCAGCGCAAGGGCGCGGGGCCTCTGCCAGAGAGGCTCCAGCGCACGCGGATCACCACCGAGGGTGGCCGTCAGGTGGATGTGCTGCGCTTGTAACGCCGCCCGGCGAAGGGGCCACGCGACACCACCGCGCTGCCTGCTGCCTGTACGTCGCCGGTTGCGCACTTCGCCCGCTGGGTGCCTTGTGGGTTCCTCCGGAGCGTGTCTACCGTCCGCGCCGAGGAAGGATCCACACCACCATGCGAAGGTCTCTCGTCCCGGGTTCGCTCGCGCTCTTGGCGCTCGTCGGCTGCTACGGCTCCGGGGACGACCCCGCGGAGGAGGTCGCCCAGGCCGCGCGCCCGCCGACCGTGGTCCGCTGCGGCACCGCGTCCCCAGCAGACGCCACCCTCGCGGCCGCGCAGCTGCGGATCGAGGCCGCGGCTCCGCCCGTGGTCGTCGTCGAGGTCCCGGTCATGTTCCACGTCATCCGTCGCGGCACCAACGCCTCGGCCGGCAACGTGCCCCTCGCCCAGCTCAACGCGCAGTTGAGCGTGCTCAACGCAGCGGTCCAGGGGTCTCGCCTCTCCTTCGTCCTCGCCGGCGTCGATCGCACCACCAACCGCGAGTGGTTCACCATGGGCCATGGCTCCTCCGCCGAGGCGCAGGCCAAGATGGCCCTCCACCGCGGCGGCCCCGGGACCCTTAATTTCTACACCTGCAACCCCAGCCAGGGCGTCCTCGGGTGGGCGACCTTCCCGTGGTCGTACAGCAGCAACCCCACCGACGACGGCGTCGTGGTGAACTTCGCCAGCCTCCCGGGCGGCACCGCCGCGCCGTACAACCTCGGTGACACGGCCACCCACGAGGTCGGCCACTGGATGGGCCTGCTCCACACCTTCCAGGGCGGCTGCGACCCCGGCAGCGCCGCAGACTTCGTGAGCGACACGCCCGCCGAGGCCACCGGCGCCACCGGCTGCCCCACGGGCCGCGACTCCTGCGCCTCCTCCACGGGCATGGACCCGATCCACAATTTCATGGACTACACCGACGACGCTTGCATGTACGAGTTCACCGCCGGGCAGAGCGACCGCCTCGGCGGCGCCTGGCAGGCCTTCCGCGCCCCGCTGTGACCCCCAGGAGAGGATTGAGGGAAGGCGGGAATCGCCGCTCCCTGGCGATTGTTATTCTTCCCGATTCTCCTGGGACCGTGGTATCACCGAGGGCATGGACCTCGGGTGGGGAGGGTCATGCGCCCTGCTATTTGCGCTCGCGCTGCCGGCGGTGGCCTTCGGCCAGCCCGCTCCCGCCCCTTCGCCGCTCGCCCCCGCGGCGCGCGAGGCGCTGGACCGCGGGATCCAGCTTCTGCGCGGCCGACGCTTCGTGGAGGCGCTGCCGTCGCTGGAGGAGTCCGTGCGGCTGCAGCCCTCGGCGCTGGGCTGGTTCAATCTGGGCCTGGCGTGCCGGGGGGCCAACCGCAACGCCGCGGCGGTGAGCGCCTTCGAGCGCTACCTGGCCGCGCCGGAGGCGGGGGCCTCGCCGGCGCGCCTGGACGCGGTGCGCGCCGAGGTCGAGGCGCTCCGGCGCATGCTGGCGCGGGTGCAGGTGCGGCTGCAGCCCGCCGACGCGGCGCTGCGGCTCGACGGCCGCGAGGCCGGGCACGGCGCGGACCCGCTGCGCGTAGACCCGGGCACGCACGTGCTGGAGGCCAGCGCCCCGGCCCACGAGTCCTACCGCCGGGAGTTCACGCTCCAGGCCGGCGGTCAGTTGGAGCTGGAGATCGTGCTCCGGCCAACACCTGGGAGCGTCCCCGTCGCGCCTGCCACGGCGGTCCCCACGCCGCCCACCCCAGCGCCCACCCCGGCGCCCACCTCGGCGCCTGCGGCGGGGCCGCAGGACGGCGAGCTCCGGGTCGAGCCGTCGGTGGACGGCGCAGCGGTGGCCGTGGACGGCACCCCGCGCGGCGCGGGCGCGGTGACCCTGCGGCTCGCCGCGGGGCCGCATCGGGTGGAGGTGCGGGCCCTGCGGCACCGCCCATGGTCGCGAGAAATAGTCGTGGCCTCGGGCGGTTCCCTTCGGGTCCTCGCGGCGCTGGAGGCCGACCGAGGGACGCCCGGCTGGGTGCTCCCCACGGCGCTCGTCGGCGGGGCGGCGCTGTTGGCGGGCGTGGGCCTGGGCGTCGCGTGGCTGGCGCGCGGCGCTGAACCTCCGTCCATGGGGAGCTGGGGAACGCTGGTGGAGCCGTGAAGGCGCGAGGGGGAGCGCCCCGCTGGTGGCGCTCCGTGGGGTTCGGCGCGGCGCTGCTGGCGGGGTGCGCGCCGAGGGCGACGACGGAGATCGTCGTGGTGGTGACCTCGGACTACGAGCCGCTTCGGGAGCTGGTCTCCGTGCGGCTGGAGGCCACGCGCGAGGGGCAGCCGAGGCCCTTTGCCGAGGCGGAGTTCTCCCTCGCGGCGCGCAACCTCCGGACGCCGGGCGAGGTGGTGCTCGCGCCGCGGGACCCCGCGGACGCGCGCCGGGTGCTGGTGCGCGTCGAGGCCCGGCTGGCGACCGGGGAGACCATCCGGCAGGAGGCGCTCGCGCAGTTCCGCGCCGAGCATCGGCTGTACCTGCAGATGTCCATCGCGCGCGCGTGCCTGATCGAGGAACCGCGGTGCCGCGCGATGGGGCAGACCTGCCGGGTGGGGCGCTGCACGGCGCTCTCCGAGGCGACGGTGGCCACGCAGCCGCCGACGCCCGAGGTGACCTTCCGCGACGGCGGCTCGGACGCGGGGCTGGACGCGGCGGAGGTCGCCGCGGACGTCGGCGACGACGCGGGCGACGGCGGCTCGGACCTGGGCGATGGCGCGGTCGTTGCGGCAGACCAGGGTGATGGCGCGATGGACGCGGCAGACCCCGGGATGGACGCGCCCGCGATGGACACGCCCGTGATGGACGCGCCCATGATGGACGCGCCCGCGATGGACACGCCCGCGATGGACAGCGCAGAGGCCCCGCCGGAGACAGGTCCGGACAGCACCGACGCGGCCGGGAGCGGCATGGAGGCGGGCTCCGACATCGCCGACGGCGCGCTCCGCGACACGGGAGACGCCGCGGCGCCCCTCGACGCACCGGACCTCGGACCGCCGGACACCGCCCCGACGACCGAAGTCGCGGACGCGCCACCAAGGGACCTCTCGGTCCCCGAGTCCTGCCCCGGCGGTACGACGCCCTGTCCGGGCGGGTGCTTCGACACGACCTCGTCCCTGGCACACTGCGGCGGCTGCGGGCGCGCCTGCGGGCTGGCGGGCGCGCGCTCCGAGTGCGCCGTCGGGACCTGCGTCTTCCTGGCCTGCGAGGCGGGCTTCGGGAACTGCAACGGCATGGCCGCCGACGGCTGTGAGGTGGACACCCGCACGAGCGTCGCTCACTGCGGCGCTTGCGGGACCGTGTGCCCGTTTGTCCTTCACGGGGCGGCGGCCTGCGAGGCCGGCCGCTGCGGGGCCACCTGCGAGCGCGGCTTCGTCGCGCGCGACGGCGCCTGCGCCTACGACACGCCGCGGCCGGTGACGCCGAACTCGGTCGCCTGGGTCGGCAGCCACCAGCCGACGCTGCGCTGGATCGCGCTGGACGGCGCCGACGCCACCCTCGTGCGCATCTGCAGCGCGCGCTCCTGCGACACGGGGACCATCGAGGATACCCAGGTGGTCTCGGGTACGGGTACCAGCACGCGGCCGATGGCGCCGCTCTCCCTCGGCTGGCACTGGTGGCAGGTGTTCGGGCGGCGCGGAGGGTCCTACGGACCCCCATCGCCGACCTGGCAGTTCTTCGTCGGCGCCGCCGGTCCGCGGGACCTCACCCTCGGTCCCATGCCGGATTTCAATGGCGACGGCTTCGGCGACGTGGCCGTCGTGGCGTCGACGGGCATCCTGGTCTACCGCGGGTCCGCGAGCGGACTGCCTGCGGAGCCTTCCCAGCGGCTCATGGCAGCATCGTCGTGCGTCGTGCGGCACTTCGGTGACGTAGACGGCGACGGCTTCTCGGACCTGGGCGTCGGCTGCGTAGACCGCTATACCATCTACGCCGGAGGGGCCTCGGGCCTCACCGAGCACGGCTCCTTCGAAGCCCGCAGGGATTTCCAGTACGCTGCGGCCGGCGACGTGGACGGTGACGGCTTCGGAGACATACTGCTCTATGGGAATACTGTGCCCTATGTGATTTTTGGTGCTCTGCGACCCTTTGTGAGTTCAGTCCGAGTGGACTATCCTACTCCCGTGAGCCCGATTCCATATTACAATGGAGCGGCCGTCGGTGCCGACATCAACCACGACGGGCTGAGCGATCTGGTCTACGGCGATGCCAGTTGGCGCTCAACTGCCTCGACCGGAGCACCGGTCGGTCGCGCCTTCGTCTATCTGGCGCCCGCGGGCGGGCGTGCAACGCTGAGCCTGTCGGTGACGCTCAGCCCGCCCGGTCCGCCCGCCAACCCTTCTCACTTCGGCCGAGCGCTGGCATGGTTCGACGGCAACCGAGACGGCTTCCCGGACCTGGCGGTCGGCGAAAGGTTTACAGAGACGGCAAGTTTCCAAGGTCGCCTGTCCTTCTACCATGGTGAAGCAGCCGGTATTCCCGCCGCCCCATCCTTGACCCTAGCGGGCACGATGACGTCGCAAGATCTGGGATCCGCCATCGCGGGCATCGGGGACTTCGATAGCGACGGAGCCGCCGATCTGGCCATCGGCTCCGGCTTTTCCTCCGCTGCTCATGTCCGCTTCACCCCCGGCGGCGCCCTCACGACGTTTGTCGAATGGCGTGTCGGCTCCGGTGAGTTTCCCCAGATCAGTACAATGAACAATGTGGATGGGGACCAGTTCACCGATGTCGTGCTCGCGGGGATCAACGACCCGGCGCCGGGGCGCTTGCTGGTGTTCGGCGGCGCCAGGACGATCTCGGCTGCTCCTCGGCAGATCATCCTTCCGCCTTCGGGTTCCTACTTCGTGTCCGTCATGCGATGACCCGCCCAGGAGGGCCTGCGAATGGAAGAGTCTAGAGAGTCCAGCACCTTGATCCCCGGCGACGTGCTCGGCGAGAAGTACCGCGTGGTACGCAAGCTCGGCGAGGGCGGTATGGGCGCGGTCTTCGAGGCGGTCAACGTCAAGACCACCCGGCGCGTGGCCATCAAGGTGCTCCACCCCTGGGTGGCCGCCGACAGTCAGTCCGTGGAGCGCTTCCAGCGAGAGGCGCAGGCCGCCACGCGCCTCTCGCACCCGAACATCGTCGATGTGCTGGACCTCGACCGCGACGCCCGCACCGGGAGCTTCTACATCGTCCAGGAGTTCCTCCGGGGCCACGACCTGTTCAAGCACCTGGAGGAGAAGAAGCGCCTGAGCCCGCAGGAGGCGGCCTCGCTCCTGGTGCCGGTGCTGGCCGCCCTCGCCCTCGCCCACGAGAAGGGGATCATCCACCGGGACATCAAGCCCGAGAACATCTTCCTCGTGATGACCGGGGGCGATCCAAAGCCGAAGCTCATTGATTTCGGCCTCGCCAAGGTCCTTGAGGACGACGCGAAGCGCATCCGCACCCAGACCGGCGCGGTCATGGGGACGCCGTACTACATGTCCCCGGAGCAGGTGCGCGGCGTCAAGGACATCGACGCCCGCGCCGACGTCTGGTCCATGGGCGCGATGCTGTTCGAGCTGATCTCCGGGACGCTCCCGTTCACGGACGAGAGCACGAACATGGTGATGTTCAAGATCATGTCGGAGCCCACCCCGCGGCTCGACGCGGCGTGCCCCGACGTGGACCCCTCGGTCGCGGACATCGTCGCGCGCGCCATGGACCGCGACCTCGACCGCCGCTACCGCACCATGCGCGACCTCCTCGAGGCGGTGCTCGATTGCCCGGCGTTCCAGCCCCCCGTCGCCCTGCGCGAGCGGCACCGCGCCTCCATCGAGCACCGCCCGCCCGACACCTCGGAGGACGAGGACCTGCACCGCGCGAGCACGCTCCCCGCGGGGGCCGTGGGCGCCGCGGCGCCACCGAGCCCGCGCGGGTCGACGGGAGCCTTCGCCGACGCGGGGGGGCCGGCAGCGAAGGCTCCGGCCGCGGACCGGGGCACCGACCAGGTCTGGCAGCGGGCGCCCTCCGCCGCGGCGCCCCCCGCGCCCTCGCGCAGGCCGCTGATGGTCGGGCTCTCCGCAGCGACGCTGCTGCTCGGCGCTGGGGTCTTGTGGGCGCTCCAGACGCACACGCCCACGCCCTCGCCCGGGGTCACCGCGGCGCGACCGCCCGCGGCAGCCGCGCCGGTGCCAGCGTCGGCGCCGACCACCCCACCGCCCGCCGCGCTACCCACCGCCGCCGCCGCGCAAACCGACGGGGGCGGCGTCGCCGTCG
>JACRDB010000045.1 GCA_016218725.1 Deltaproteobacteria bacterium | reverse complement strand
GAGGGGGAGAAAGAACAGTAATTTCAGGCTCTTACACCCCCTCTCCCGACAGGGAGAGGGGGCCGGGGGGGTGAGGACGCCGTCCGCGGTCAGTTGTCAGTGGCCCCTCAGGTAGGTGTTGAACCTGCACGAACCCACACCGTATCAGGTGCCCTGCCCGGAGCCTCCCTGGGGCTCAAAGGGGTTGAAAGGGGGCGCTGCGGGGGAGGCTAGCGGGGCGCCTTGCGGGGGCGCCTGGGGAGGCGCTTCAAAGGGGTTGAAGGCGGGCGCCGCGGGGGCTGCCGGAGGCGCTGCGGGCTGGAAGGGGTTGAACCCACCCCCGGGCGAAGCGGGCGGCGCCGCGGGCGCCTGAGGCTCAAAGGGGTTGAAGGCCGGCGCCGGGGGTGCTCCGGGGGCCTGCGGCTCGAAGGGGTTGAACGCGGGCGCCGCGGGAGGCGCCGCGGGCGCCGCCTGGGGGGCAAAGGGATTGAAGCCCCCTTGCGGCGCCTGTGGGGCTGCCTGGGGCGGGGCTTGTGGCGCGAAGGGGTTGAAGCCTCCCTGGGGGGCTTGTGGCGCCGCCTGGGGCGCCTGCTGGGCCTGGAAGGGGTTGAAGCCCCCGGGCGGCGCCTGGGGCGCCTGCGGCGCAGCCGGCGGTTGCACCGGGGCCTGGGCGGGAGGAGCGGCCTGGGCGGGTGGCTGGCCGGGAATGTTCTGCGTCAGGGGACGGAACTCTCCCGAGGGCGGCGGAGGCTCCGGAGCGGGCTGCGGCGGCGCCATGGGCGCAGGCGGCGCCATCGGAGGGCCCTGCGGAGCGCCGCCCGGCGCGGCCTGGAAGGGGTTGAAACCACCCTGCTGGGCCTGCGGTGCCGCGGGAGCTCCCTGCGCAAAGGGGTTGAAGCCCCCCGGAGGTGCCTGGGGAGCTGCCTGGGGTGGGGCCTGAGGCGGGGCCTGTGCCGCAAAGGGGTTGAAGCCTCCCTGCGGGGCCTGCGGGGCCGCCGGGGGCGCCTGCTGGGCCTGGAAGGGGCTGAAGGCTCCAGGAGCAGCCACGGGCGGAGGCGCCCCCGGGGCCTGGGCCTGGAAGGGGTTGGCCCCCTGGGGCTGTGGGGCCTGGGCCTGCATCCACGGAGCGGGCGCTGGGAATCCCTGCGGGGCCTGCGGGGGAGCGCCCTGCGGAGCGCCACCGCCGAAGGCCTGGAAGCCGCCCGGTTGCGGGGCAATGCCCTGGGGCGCCATCCCGGGCGGCATTCCCAGCGGCGGCATTCCCTGCGGCGGCATTCCCTGCGGCGGCATTCCCTGCGGTGCCATACCCTGCGGTGCCATCCCTGGGGCCTGGGCCTGCTGGCGGTTGAAGGGGTTCCAGCCGCCGAAGGGGGAGCCGCCGACCATGGAGCCCAGCGCGCCGGCGCCAGCGGCGGCCATGGGGTTGAAGCCGCTCTGCGGCATTCCCGTGGGGGGCGGGGCGCCAAAGCCCCCGCTCCGCGCGCCTGGAGGCGGCGCGCCGAAGCCCTGCGGGGCGTTGGGGACAAAGCCCGGTGGCGGCGCCGCGCCGGGCATCCCGGGGGCGCCGGCGAGGGCCCGGACGCTCATGGCGCTCACCCAGGCCTCGCGGTTGTCGTCAAAGCGGACCTTCACCAGGCCCGAGGCGGGGTTCATCTCCACGATGGTGCCGGGGGCCATGCCCGCGCCCATCCACGCTGCGATCACACGTGCTCCTGGCGTCAGTCCGCTCATCGCTGTGCCTCTCGTGCGTTGCGCCGCCCGAAGGTGCTCCGGCGGCGGCCGGGAGGGTAGCAGAACCCGGCGCCCGCCGGGGGCGTAGGGACCCGGAAAGCATGCTACGATCCCGTACCATGGCACAGCGACGTCAGGGAGTCCCGGGCGTGCGCGTCTGCGAGAACTGCGGCGCACCCCCCGCGGCGGGCCTTGCGGCCTGCCTCTACTGCAAGATGGCCTATGCGGGCGTGCCCGTCGGGGTGCGCTGTCACCGCTGCGGGGCCCAGAACGCCGCGGGGAACACCTCGTGCCCACAGTGTAGGACCGAGCTCACCCGGGCGTGTGTGTTCTGCCAGACCGTGGCGCCCCTCAACTACCCCGCCTGCCCGCGCTGCCGGGAGCCCTTCGAGGGCGCCGCCGAGCGCCTCCAGGCCCGGGAGGACGCCAAGAAACGCAAGGAGTACATGAACCTCGCGACCCAGGGCCTCGGGGCGGCGGTCACCGTCGCCACCAGCGACGCGGGGCAGGGCATCCTCGGCGCGCTGGTCAACGCGCTCACCGACGACTGAGCGTACAGTCCAGGGGATGCTCGACCTCGCGGCGCTGCGGGAGCGCGCGGCCCTCGGCCCCAAGGACCACCTCGGCCGCAGGCGCCTCGGCCAGCGCGTCCTCCAGGAGCTTCGGGTCCTGGCCCGCGCCGTCGAGGCCCTGCTCCCGGAGCTCGCGGCCCTCGCGCGCGTGCCGGGCCGCGCCCTCTCCCTGGTGCCCTCCACCGGCTGGACCGTCCCCGGCGCCCGCGGCGCCCCGAGGCTCCTCCTGGGCGCCACCCGCGAGGCCCTGGAGGTGTCCTGGTGCCTGGGTCGCGCGCCCGAGGGCACCTGGCGCGCCGCGCTCGACCGCCGTCGGCGCCGGGACGGCGCCCTCGCGCTGAGCCTCGCGGCGCTCCGGCAGGACGGCGCCTCGCTGCGCCCCGTGCGCCCCGGCGGCGATGCCCTGGCCGAGAGCGAGTGGCTCCAGGACCCCGGCCCGGTGGTCTTCACCATCCCCGCCGGGGAGCTCACGGACCCGGTGCTCCTGGCGCGCCTCGTGGCCGACCGGTGCGCGCGGCTGGGGCACCTCTTCGGTGACCTCCTCGGGCTCGATCGGGCGCCGCGGTGGGAGCCCTCTCGCGCCGCGGAGGATGCCCTGGAGGCCCTCTGGGACCTGCGCTGGGAGGAGCGATGCCTCGGCGCGGGTGCCCCGCCCCAGGGGCTCCTGCCATCCTCCCGAGAGTACCTCTACGACCCGGTGAGCGGGTGGTTCGCGCCCAGGGCCCTGGCGCTGCGCAAGGGCGTGCCGGTGTGCCGCTGGCGCCTCGGGCAGGCGGGGGCGTCCGCCTGGGACCGCGCGGCGGGGGTCCCCCCGTGGGCCGAGGAGCTGCGCGCAGCGCCCGTCTCCGCTGGGCTCCACGAGGCCCTCTCGCGCTGGGCCCGCGCCCGCGGAGACGCCTCCGGCGCGCGCGAGGGGAGCGTGGTGCGCGTGCTCGGGCGCCTCCCGGGCCCCGAGGAGCGGCCGGTGCTGGAGCGCCTCGTGCGCAAGGTGCTCGAAGACCCGAGCGGGGACCTGGCGGCCGCCGTGGCGGGGCTCCTGGCGGGCGCCCCCTGGGACCGCGGGCACCCGCTGGAGCCGCAGGCCGTGGCGCGCAAGGTGGCCCCGCGCTGGGCGGCGTCGGCGGCGAGGGGCCTGGCCACGCTCCGGGAGCTCGGGCTCCTCACGCCGGGGGACACGCTGGAGGGGGTCTCCCGGTGCCTGGAGCACCCGGCCCTGAGGCCCGTGCTGGCCGCGGCCGTGGAGCGCGCTCCGGCGGGCCTGGAGGTGCTCCCGGCGGGGGCCCGGGAGCGCCAGGAGGCGCGCCGGGCGCGCGCGTGGGAGCTGTCCGGCGCGCGCGGGGCCGCCACGCTGGAGTCCGTGGCGCGGCGCTTCTGCGCGTACGCCGCGGCCTCCGGGGCGGTGTTCCCGCTGGACCTCGTGCGGTGCGTGCTGGTGGGCCTCTCGGCGCGGCCCTTCGCGGTGCTCACGGGGGTCTCGGGCACCGGGAAGACGCGCCTGGCGCAGCTCCTGGCGCGCTTCCTCACGGAGGCCCTCCCGGGCGGCGCCGAGGGCGACCGCGACGGCCCCCGGGTGGCCCTGGTCCCGGTGCGACCCGACTGGCTCGACTCCCGCGGGGTGCTGGGATACTTCAACGCCCTCCAGGGCGCCGGGGCCTACGAGGACACCGCGGCCCTGAGGCTCCTCCTGCGCGCCTGCAGACACCCCGAGGAGCCCCACTTCCTGATCCTCGACGAGATGAACCTCGCCCGGGTCGAGCACTACCTGGCGGAGCTCCTCTCGGCGATGGAGAGCGGCGAGGCGATCCCCCTGCACGGTCGGCCAGGGGGCGTCCCCACGGTGGACGGCGCGAGGGTGGTGCCCCCGGCGGTGCCCGTGGCGCCGAACCTCTTCGTGGTCGGGACCATCAATGTGGACGAGACCACGCACCCCTTCAGCCTCAAGGTGCTGGACCGGGCGTGGACCTGGGAGTTCGTCCCCTCGCCGCCCACGGAGCTCCTCTGTGCGTGGCTCAAGGAGCGGCGGGTGGAGCGCCCCGCCACCGAGGACGAGCGCCGCGCCCTCCTGCGCGGCGACGCGCCCGAGGACCCCGTGCGCCCGCTGGTGCTGGCCCTCGGGAGGGACGGCGTGGGGCAGCGCGTGGACCGCCTCTTCGAGGCCATGGCCGCATGCGGCAGGCCCTTCGGGTTCCGGGTGGCCACGGAGCTCCTGCGCTTCGTCCACCAGTGCGAGCGCGGCGGCATCGACGCGCCGCCCTCGTGGCACCTTGACCACGCGGTGCTCGGCAAGGTGCTCCCGAGGCTCTCGGGGACGCGCCGGGACCTGGAGGCCGTCCTGGCGCAGCTCTCCAGGGTGTGCGGCAAGGCCCCCGAGGAGCCCTCCGGGGGCGTGCGCGAGGAGGCCCCGCGGGCGCCCTGGGCGCCCCTCGTGGCCACGCTGGCGAAGCTCCTGGAGCTCCAGGAGAGGCTCGCCACGGAGGCCTTTGTCACCTTCGCGCGTTAGGCGCTCCCGCGCGAGGAGGGGGCTCCAGGCTCAAGGCCGCCACGGGGTTCTGCTCCCCCAGCCCAACAATGTTGCGCCGGATGTTCTCGCAAATGGCGTCCAGGGGCAGGTCGTTGTCGTCGATGCCGAAGGGGTCTTCGATCTGAACGCCGATCTCCTCCACGCCGAAGAAGATGTACGCCACCAGGAACACCGCCAGCACCGCGTACCACCCGAAGGACTCCACCAGCGCGAAGGGCAGCGAGAAGCAATAGATCACCAGCGCCCGCCGGAGGTGCACCACGTACGCGAAGGGCAGCGGCGTGTTCCGGATGCGCTCGCAGGCGCCCATGTAGTCCACGAGCTGCTGGACGTTCTGGTCCAGGGACAGCTGCACGAAGTCGGAGTAGCGGTCGCGCCGCCGCGCCTCCAGGAACACCTCGGACAACCGCAGGGTGATGGCCAGCGGCGGGTGCTGCGCCGAGAGCACCGACTGCACCTCGTCGTCCGGGAGCTCGTCCGCCAGGGGCCCGAGGCCCCGGCGCCCCCGGAGCTGGTTCATCACCGCGAAGGGCCACGCCGCCGTCCACCGCGAGAGCCTCCGGTAGAGCCCCGGCTCGTCCTCGTGGAGGAACACCCACCCGCTGCGCGCCAGGTTCCGCGTCTCGTTCACGATCCCGCCCCAGAGCTTGCGGCCCTCCCAGAAGCGGTCATAGGAAGCGTTGGTGCGAAACACCAGGAGCATGCCCAGCGCGACCCCGATCAGACCATGCACCGTCGAGGGAATGCCTACATGGTAGGCATACCTGTGACAGGCGACCACGCCGGCGGACCAGAGCACACAAACCATGACCCTGGCGATGATCTCCCGGAGCATGGAGCCCTTGATGTCCAGGAGGTTGATCCGCCACTTGTGGCTGTCGTAATCGATCATACGCGCCCTTCGCTCCAGAGCGCCGCGGGGGTGGGATGAAACGCCCCGGCGGCGGCCGCCTGGGGAGGTATCGTATCCGGGTTCCCTTGCACAGAGGCAAGCCGTGCGTCTGAACGCTCCAACCCTCCCCCGCCTCGCGGCGCTCACCTCCCCCACCCTGGGCGCCCTCCTCCGCGGAGGGCCGGTGGTCGCCCTCCTGCCGGTGGGGAGCGTCGAGCCCCACGGCCCCCACCTTCCCCTCGGGACCGACACGGTGCTCTCCGAGGCCGCCGCCGAGGCGGCCGTGGCTGCCCTGCGAGCCCGGGGCGTGGAGCCCGTGCTGGCCCCGTCGGTGCCCTTCGGCGTCACGGACTTCGCGCGGGGATTTCCGGGCGCCGCGGGCGTCACCCCGGAGGCGTTGACAGCATATGTCCGCGCCGTGGCCGAGGGGCTTCTCTCTGCGGGTTTTGCGCAGGTCTGTGTGATCAACAACCACCTGGAGCCGGCGCACGACGGGGCGCTCCGGGCGGTGCTCGAGGCGTTTCCCGGCGGGCGGGTGACCGTGGCCTGTCCCCTGACACGGCGGTGGGCCCGGACGCTCACCGAGGAGTTCAAGCGAGGCGAGTGCCACGCGGGGCGCTATGAGACCTCGCTCCTCCTCGCCGCGGCGCCGGACACCGTGGACCGGGCCGCGCAGGAGGCGCTGCCGAGGGTGCCCGTGAGCCTCTCCGAGGGGATCCGCGCGGGGCTCGGCACCTTCCTCGCCATGGGGATGCACCGGGCCTACGCGGGCTCCCCCGCGGAGGCCACCCAGGCCGAGGGCGAGGAGAGCCTCGCGCGCCTTGGGGAGATGGTGGCCACGGAGGTCCTGGAGGGCCTCGCGCGGTGCGGCGTGCTTCAGCCCGGCATCACCTGATCGCCGCGGACCCACTGGGCCGGGGAGCCGTCGTCCCACTGCACGCAGTACATCCCGTTGTTCTCCTGCGTGATCGTGGCGCCGTAGTACTGCCCGTCGGTCCACTGGGCCTGCACGTGCTGGCCCGCGTACATGCCGCCGCCCTTGGCCCCCTTGCCGTAGGGGTCGCTGTAGCCGCCCTTCGCGCCGGGGTCCACGTAGCCGCCCTTGGCGCCGGGGTCCGCGTAGCCGCCCTTGTCATAGCCGCCCTTGTCGTAGGGGTCGCTGTAGCCACCCTTGGCGCCGGGGTCCACGTAGCCACCCTTGTCGTAGCCGCCCTTGGCGCCTGGGTCCACGTAGCCGCCCTTGTCGTAGCTCCCTCCGTCGTAGCCGCCCTTGTCGTAGCCCTTGGCGTAGGGGTCCTGCTTCATCGGCATGCCCATCGGGGCCATCGCCGCCGCGGCGCCGCCGTAGCGCATCGGGTCGAAGGGGATGCCCTGGATCTTCACCTCGGCGTTGGCGCCGGGGTCCACCTCGCCGTCAATGTCCGCCGAGGCGTAGAGGTGGTACTGCACCGCGCCCGGCGTGGACGATGGGAGCTCCGTCGGGAGCTGGAGCTGGAAGGGGAAGGGGTGCTGCTGGCCGGGCTGTGAGGTGAAGGCCCCACACAGCACCGTGTCCGGGAGCACGGTCTCGCTCTTGGACTGGTTCTGCACCCCCTGAGGGGTCTTGGTCGGGACCGTCACCGTGGTGGTGAAGCGGATCTTGATCGCGGTGATGTTCTGGGCCCTGCGGCCCGACGCGAACACCACCTGGCCCTGCAACAGCCCGCCGGACTGCGCCATCGGCTGGAGAAGCTGCAGCGAGAGGTTGCCTCCGCCTACCCCGAACGCATCGAAGAGTCCCATGAGCATTGTCTCCTACGTGGATCGACGCCGGGAGAGTACCGCCGTCCCCGCCGCAAGGGGAGCCTCGCGAGGGCCGCGAATATCGCCAGCCAGACGATTCCCCGGGGACCGGGGCCTCCCCCCGCGCCGCACCCGCAACCGGGCGCCCGCGCACCGGGCGCACCGGGCGCCGTAGAGCCCGCGTCGGCGCCGGCGTCCGTCGGGAAGCGCGTCACCACCTCCACCCTTGCCGTGGCCCGGCGGAGCCACCCGTCGCCGTCGCGCGCCTCGACCTTCACCGCGACGAGCCCCGGCCGGAGCGTGTCGATCCTCCGCGGCGAGGGCGCCTCCCAGGGTGTGTCCCACACACCGTCGTAGTCCAGGTCCCAGCGCACCCGGAGGGCCTCCAGCGGTCCGTCATCCTGGAGCTCCGGCGCCATGGTAAGGTCTTGTCCTACAAGCACATACCTCGGGGCGAGAAGGCGCAAGGACAACGGCGCTCCGTCCGTGGTGGTGAGCCCGAGGGCGCCGGGCAGGTCCAGGCGCCCTCGGCCCCAGCGAGAGGGGTCCGGGTCGCGGGCCTCGCCGTCCGTGCGGGCACCCCGCAGGAGGCGCTCCCGCAAGGCGCTGGACGACTCCGTGGGGAAGCGCTGGAGGAGCAGGGCCGCGGCGCCGGCCACGTGGGGACCGGCCCCGGAGGTGCCGCCGAAGGTGCGGTAGAGGTTGGCCTCCTGCGCCCGGGAGAGGCTCGGGGCCGCGGTCACGGGGCTGTCCGGTGCGGTCAGGGAGACCCCCGGGAGCCCGTCGAGCCTGGGGCCTCGGGAAGAGTACCCCGCGAGGCTGCCGGCCTCGCCAAAGGAGGGCGCCGACGGGGCGAGGACATACGCGCCCACGGCGAGCGTCAGCGCGCTGGTGGAGGGGTTGCAGAGCGTGCTGGAGGGTTCGTTGGCGTCGAAGTGGTAGCCGTCGAGCCAGCGGTTGAGGGTGTCGCCCAGGTAGAGCTCCGCGGTGCCCTCGGTGCCTTCGGGGACCAGCACCCGGAGCGTCCAGGGACCTCTCTGGAGGCGCTCCGGCGCCACCACCGTGAGGTGCCACTCCTCGGTGCCGCCGACGGTCCGGCGGCGGAAGCCCGTCGCCCGCGCGCCGCCGGGGTAGTCCCGGGGCATCGCGTCCGTGGGGATCCATACGGGGGCGCCCTCCGGCGGGGCGAGCTCGAAGCGCAGGGGCCTCGGGGCCCCTCGCAGGTGCAGCGAGAAGAAGAGCCCCCGCACGTCCTCGGTGGCCTCGCCGGGCAGCGCGGTGAAGGCGTGCGAGCCCGCCGTGAGCCGGGCCCGGAGGTGCTTGCCGCTCGCGGCCAGGTTGCCCGTGGGGCTCACCGCGAGGGCCCCGTCGGTGACCGCCGCGTCGAGCTCCTGCTCCAGCTCGCCCGTGCCGTCCAGGGTGACCCCGAGGTAGCTGGCGAACTCCGTCAGGAGCACCCGTGCGCCCTCGTCCAGCGCGCGCTGCACGCCGCCCACGGCGCCCGTGCGCTCGGTGAGGGCGCGGTGGTCGATCACCAGGAGCTCCGCGCCCGGGGCGACGCCCGCGCGGCGCGAGAGCCCGGGCACGCCCCCGGCGAGGATCCCGCACACCGCCGTGGCGTGGTCCATGCGCGAGGCGTCCCCCAGGTCCGAGAGGTCGTACTGCGAGAGGTCCGGTCCCGCCGTCGCGTCCCGGCGCCAGTCGATGGCGCTCACCACCGCCCGAAAACGGCTGGTCCCGAGGCGCAGGAGGCGCTCCGAGGGCGCGAGCACCCCGTCCCCGTCGGCGTCGTCGGGGACGAAGAGGGGCTCGCCGTACGCCGGAGCGCGGAGCCCCGGGGCGCCCCCCCAGTCGCGGCGGCGATCACGGTTCGTGTCCAGGTAGAGCCAGTCCTCGGCGAGACGAAGGGACCCAAAGGGCGCGGCCCCGTCGCGCTCCCGGGCCTGGAGCACCTGGAGCCGCTCGGACGGCGCGAGCCTGCCGTCGCCGTCCAGGTCCACGCCATCGATCCCCGGATCGAAGCGCGCGTTGCCGTTGGCGTCGGTCCAGGGGAAGACCCCGGCGTCGGCCCGGAAGAACATCGGGTGATACACAAACACCGGCGAGTCCAGGTCCGCGATCAGCACCCCGGAGCCGTCCGGCACCACCCCCTCGGAGGCGCGCAGGGCGCGCGTCGCGGCGTCCAGGCGCAGCTCCCGGGCCGAGCGCTCCAGCGGCTCCGGGCCCGCCGTCGGCAGGTCGCACCCCACCGAGGACACCGCCCCGTGGGCCTCCAGCGCCGCGATCCCGCGGGCGTCGGCCCAGGCCCCGTAGGCCCCCGAGGCGTAGGGCCTCGCGGCGCGCTCCCAGCGCACGCCCTCCTGCGCGAGCTGCGCCAGGGTCCCCGCGTCCACCGCGCGGAAGCGCACCACCACCGGGAGGCGTCCCTCGCGCGCGAAGCGCTCGCTGGCGCGCCACAGGGGGTGCGTCTCCCGGGAGAGGTCCCGCCAGCGCAGCAGCACCGCGAGGGCCGGGTCCACCCGCGTGGCCTCGGGCCGTGCGGGCGCCGCCCTCGGCTGGGCGAGGGCCCACGAGGGGACCAACACCAGGGCCGCCCAGGCCGCCCGGAGGCGCATTTCAGTACGTGAGCAGCGCGTGGATCGGGATGTCCCCCGGGAGCGCCTTGCGGCCCTCCAGGAAGCTCAGCTCGATCACGAAGCTCACCCCGACGACCTCGGCGCCCTGGCGACGGCACAGGGCCACCGCGGCGCGGGCGGTGCCGCCGGTGGCGATCACGTCGTCCACCACCAGCGCGCGCTGGCCCGCGCGGAAGCTCTTCTGGTGGACCTCCAGCGCGTCCTTGCCATACTCCAGCGAGTAGGCCTCGCGGTCCACCGCGGCCGGGAGCTTGCCGGGCTTCCTCGCCGGGACGAAGCCCACGCCCAGCCGCGACGCCAGCGCCGCGCCGAAGATGAAGCCCCGGGACTCGATCCCCAGGACCACCTCCGTCCGCTGGCGCCGCGCGTCCGCCTCCAGGAGCGCCAGCGTGGCCTCAAAGGCCTCGGCGTCGGACAGGAGCGGCGTGATGTCCTTGAAGAGAATCCCGGGCTTGGGGAAATCCGGCACGTCCCGAATGCTCCGGCGTACGAGGTCCAGTCGTGGGTCCATGGCTGTGCTCTACTTACCCTTTCGCGCTCGGCCGGAGCGTACCGCGTCCTCGCCCCGGGCGCTCGACCGCCCCGCCAGGGCCACCGCCCGGGCCCGTCTCTGCGTGGCGGGGCTCTCCTCGGTCAGGTCCAGCCGCAGCGGCGTGACGCTCACCAGCCCGTGCTCATAGGCCGCCGTGTCCGTGCCCTTCGTGCGTACGTTGGTCACCTTGGGGCCGCCGATCCACAGGTAGCCCCGGCCCCGGGGGTCCAGGCGCACCTCCACCAGGTCCTCGTAGAGCCTCGGCCCGAGCCGCGTCACCCGCGTGCCCAGGCGCTCGCCCTTGGGAAAATTCACGTTCACAAGCGGCGCGCCAGGGGCGCTCGCGAGGGCCATGGCCATCGCCGCCGCCACGGGCGCCAGCGCCTCGGGGTCCGCGCCCGACGGCATGGAGAAGGCCACCGAGGCAATCCCCCGCAGCGCCCCCTCCCGCGCCCCCGCCACGGTCCCCGAGTAGAACACATCCCCGCCGAGGTTCGGCCCATGGTTGATCCCGCTCACCACCACCGAGGGCCTCCCGGGCAAAAGCGACGTGTGGTGCAGGGCCACGTACACGCAGTCCACGGGCGTGCCGTCCAGGGCCCAGACCCGCTCGCGCACCGGGCGCAGGCGCAGGGGCCGCGCCAGCGTGATCGCATGGCTCGACGCGGATTGCTCGGTCTCCGGCGCCACCACGTACACCTCCGCCAGCGGCGTCAGGGCAGCCACCAGCGCCTGGAGGCCCCGGGCGTGGAGCCCGTCATCGTTGGTGCAGAGCACCACCGGGCGCGGAGGGAGAGTCTTGCCGGCCATCCCCGGAGGTGTACCCGCCCCACAAAGGCGTGTGGCGAACTTTCGTCCGCCACCGCCTTCGCCAAGTCCTGTCGGGGCGACTGGATTCGAACCAGCGACCCCTAGACCCCCAGTCTAGTGCGCTAACCAGGCTGCGCTACGCCCCGGACCCCACACCCGGTCTCCCGAGAGGGAATGGAAACATACTCACTCCTGGCCCGATTGCAACCCCGAAGCGACCTCCGGCGTACCGATCTGCCCGAGGAGTGAGCCCAGCCGCGCGCGGGCGGCCTCCAGCGCGACCCGCAGGGCCTCCGCGCGAGCCTCCGGTGGCACCTGCGGCGCGGACCCCGCAGGGGGCTCCAGGCCCTTCTCCCGCAGGACCTTGCGCGCGCCCTCCAGGGTGTAACGCTCCTCCTTGAGGAGTCGCTTGAGGAGCCCGAGGCGCTCGACGTCCCGGCGGCTGTAGATCCGCTGGCCGGTGCGGCTCTTCTGGGGCTTCAGGAGCCGGAACTCGCTCTCCCAGAAGCGCAGGACGTGGGGCGACAGCCCGAGGAGGCGGCCCACCTCGCCGATGCGGAAGAAGCTCTTCTCCGGGAGGGGAGGGGGCCCCACGGCGGCGGCGCGCCCTCAGCCCCTGCGGGAGCTGCGCGGCGAACGCTCCGGCGGGGTCTCGGGCTTTGCGCTGGGGGTGGGCGCGGGGGCGGGAGCGGGAGCCGCCGCCGCTGGTTCAAGGGTGAGCACGGGGTTGCTCCCGGTGGTGGGGGCGGCCTTGTTCACGTGGGACTTGAGCACCGGCGAGGGCTTGAAGCGCACCACCCGTCGCGTGGGCAGGGTGATCCGCTCCTTGGTGCGGGGGTTGAGCCCCCAGCGCTGGCGCTTCACCTTGACGACGAAATTTCCAAAGCCCGAGAGCTTGATCTTGGCGCCGACCGCGAGCCGCTCCTTGAGCATCTCGAACAGCATGTCGACCAGGTCCGTGGCCTCCTTCTTGGAGAAGCCTCCCACCTTGTCATAGACGTGATCGACGATTTCTGCCTTCGTCATGCGCCCCTCGCGGCGAGCGATCCAAACACAGACCGGGCCCTTGTGCAACGGTCACACACGTCAACGCTGCACCGCGCCGTGGCGGGTCCTGGCCTCCCGGACGGCGGCCTCCCGGAGGCGGTCGACCTCGTCGTCCTGGAGCGAGCGGTCCGAGGCCCGGAAGGTGAGTCCGAAGGTCAGGGCGTGGTGCCCCTCGGGAAGGTCCCCGCCCACGAAGCGGTCCACCAGGGTCACCCGCTCGCACAGCGGCCCCGCCACGGATTTGAGCGTGTCCAGCACCGCGCCCACGGCGGTGTCCTCTGCCAGGGCGAGGCACACGTCCCGGCGCACCGCGGGCTGCCTCGACGGGCTCCTCGCGGCGGTGGCGGCGCCGCGCTCGGTGAGCGCCTCGGCGAGGAGCTCCGCCAGCACCACCGGGCCCCGCAGCCCCGCGCGCTCCAGGGCGTCTGGGTGCAGCGCGCCAAGGTGTCCCGCCTCGCGCTCGCCCACGGTCACCCGCGCGAAGGCCCGAGGGTGCGCCCAGGGCGGCGCCTCTCCGTCGCGGTCAAAGCCCGCGGGGACGCCCGCGGTCTGGAGCACCAGCTCCTCCACGAGGCCCTTCATGTCATACAGGTCCACGCCCTGGGGCCTCGCGAGCCACGCGTCCCGCGGGCCCCCGAGCACCAGCGCCACGCGCGTGCGCTCCTGCGGTAGACCATCGTCCCCGAGGGGCCTCGCGAAGACGCTCCCCAGCTCGAAGAGCCTCGCCTCGTCCTCGCCGTAGCGCTGCGCCTGGCCGATGCCCGCCACGAGCCTCGGCAGGAGCGAGGGACGCAGCACCGACCGGTCTTCGCTCAGGGGGTTCGTGAGCCGCAGCGCCGCGCCCGGGTCCAGCCCCAGGGCCAGGAGCTCCCTCGGCGCCACGAAGGCGTAGTGCACGGCCTCGTCGAGCCCGAGGGCGCAGAGCGCAGCCCGCAGGCGCTTGCGGTGGTGGTAGTCCCCACGGCTGCCGGCGCGCGCCGGGCGCGTGGGCGGGAGCGTCCCGGGGAGCGTGTCAAAACCCCGCACGCGCCCGACCTCTTCGATCAGGTCCACGGGGCGCGAGAGGTCGTTCCTCCAGCCCGGCACCTGCACCTCGCAGCGGGCGTCGTCCACCTCGGTCACCGCGCACCCGAGGGCCTCCAGCGCGCGCCGGGACTCCTCCGGCGGCACCTCCACGCCGAGGAGCGCGCCCACGCTGGCAAAGCGCAGCGGGACACTACGCCGCGGCGCCTCGCCGGGCCAGAGGTCTCTAGCCCCCGTGATGGCGGCGCCGGTGAGGGCGCCCAGGAGCTCCGCGGCGCGCAGGGCGTTGGCGGCGATGGCGCGGGCGTCGGTGCCGCGCTCGAAGCGGTGCGAGCTCTCGGTGTGCACCCCGAGCCTCCGGGCGGTGCGTCGCACGCCCGCGGGGTCGAAGGCCGCGCACTCCAGGAGGAGCGCGGTGGTGCCCTCGGAGACGCCCGAGCGCTCGCCGCCCAGGACGCCCGCGAGGGCCACGGCGCCCTCTCCGTCGGCGATCACCAGGTCCTCCGTGGAGAGCGCGCGGGTCAGGCCCTCCAGGGTCTTGAGCTGTTCGCCCTCGCGGGCACGGCGCACCTCCAGACGCGCGCCCTCAAGCCTCGCGAGGTCGAACGCGTGGAGCGGCTGGCCCCGCTCCAGCATCACGTAGTTGGTCACGTCCACCACGTTGCTGAGGGGGCGGACGCCCAGGCGGTGGAGCCTCGTGCGGAGCCACCGGGGGGAGCGCCGCACGGTGGCGCCTTCGAGCCGCAGGCCCAGGTACCGAGGGCACCGCGCCGGGTCGAGCACCTGCACGTCCACGGGCCCGACGGGCGGGAGCGCGCGGGCGTCTTCGGGAGGGCGTCGGAGCCCGAGGAGCGCGGCCAGGTCACGCGCTACGCCCAGGTGGCTCAGCGCGTCGCCACGGTTTGGCGTGACGTTCACCTCCAGGAGCGTGTCCGCGGCGCCCGGGAGGGAAGCCACGGAGTCCCCCGGGGCGCCCTCGTCGAGGACAAGGATCCCATCGTGGTCGGTGCCGAGGCCCAGTTCGTCCTCGGCGCAGAGCATGCCGTGGGACTGCACCCCGGCCACGGGGCGAGCCTCCAGGGTGAAGGGCGCGCCGTCTCTCCCGAGCACCGTGGCGCCGACGCGGGCCAGGGCCACCCTTCCCCCCGCGGGGGGCACGTTGGGCGCGCCGCAGACGACCTCCAGGGCGCTGCCGTCCCCGGGGTCCACGGTGACCAGCGTCAGGGGCTGGCGGCTCGATGGGTGGGGCCTGGACGCGCGCACCACGGCGACGCAGACGCCCCGGAGGAGTCCCCCGACGGGGACCGCTTCTTCGACTTCCAGGCCCCCGAGGGTGAGGGCGCGGGCGGCCGCCTCCACGCCGGGGTCGGCGCCGAGGAGCTCCACAAGCCATTGGTAGGAGATCCGCATCGGGTCGGCTCCGGTGGGTTCACACGCTCGCGAGGAAGCGTGGGTCGTTTTCGTAGAGAAGCCGGATGTCTGGCACGCGATACCGAAGCATCGCGAGGCGGTCGATGCCCATCCCGAAGGCGAAGCCCGTGTAGCGCTCGGGGTCGTAGCCCACGTTGGAGAACACCACCGGGTCGACCATCCCGCAGCCGAGGATCTCCAGCCAGCCGGTGCCCTTGCACACCCTGCACGAGGCGTCCTCGCCGCGGCACAGGAGGCACCCCACGTCCAGCTCCGCGCCGGGCTCCACGAAGGGGAAGTAGCTCGCCCGGAAGCGGGTCTTGACGCCCTCCCCGAGGAGCCTCCCGAGGAAGGCCTCGAGGACCCCTCGGAGCTGCGAGAGCGTCACGCCCTCGTCCACCAGGAGCCCTTCGAGCTGGAAGAACATGGGGCTGTGGGTGACGTCGTCGTCGCGGCGATAGACCGCGCCGGGGGCCACCACGCGCACCGGCGGCGGGTGCGAGAGCATCTCCCGCACCTGCACCGTGGACGTGTGGGTGCGCAGGAGCACCCGCGCGGCGGCGTCCAGGTCCGCGACGAAGAAGCTGTCGTGCATGTCCATCGCGGGGTGGTCCGCGGGGAAGCCCAGTCGATCGAAGTTGTTGACCGACAGCTCCGCCTCGGGCCCCTCGGCCACGTCGAAGCCCAGCCCCACGAAGGTGTCCACCACCTCCTCCAGCACCCGCTGGATCGGGTGCCTGCGCCCCACCTTGCGGCGCCGCCCGGGGAGCGTCACGTCCGCCGCCGGGCGCGCGAGCTCCCGCTCCCGGGCCTCCGCCCGGAGCCGCGCGTGGGCCTGCGCGACGCACGCCTCGGCGGCCACCTTGGCGGCGTTCACGCGCTGGCCAAAGGGCTTGCGCTCCGGCCCCGGCAGCTCCGGGATGCGCTTGAGGAGCCGCGTCAGGGTCCCGCTCACCCCAAGGTAGCGCGCCGCGGTCTGCCGGAGTTCATTGTCGTCCCGGGCCGCGGCACAGGCGGCGCGCACCTCGGCCTCAAGGGCCGCCAGCGCGTCGGAGAGGCTGTCGCTCATTGGGTCCACCAGCTCCCGTGAGGGCTCCCGCGCCCCCTCAGGGCACCTGGGCACCTGGAATGTGGGGTGCTGTAGGGGCGTGTGCGATTATACGGCGACGGTCGCGAAGGCGTTGGGGGTGATCTTGACCCCCGCGGCCTCCAGGACGGCCCGGAAGCCCGACGGGTCCCGGGTGGCCAGGTCCGAGAGGATCTTGCGGTCCAGAGCGATGTCCGCGCCCTTCAAGCTGGCGATGAGCCTGGAGTAGCTCACCCCGAGGCTCCGGGCCCCGGCGCTGATCCGGGTGATCCAGAGCCGCCGGAAGTCCCGCTTGCGGAGCTTGCGGCCGATGTAGGCATACACCCAGGCCTTGTGCACGGCCTCCCGGGCCGGCCCGTAGAGCCTCCCGCGGCCTGCGCAGAAGCCCTTGGCGTGTCGAAAGACCCTGTTGCGGCGGTGGCGCGCCTTGAATCCACGCTTTGCTCTCGGCATGACGGCTCTCCGTGGTGCTTTCTTGGTCCCGGCGCCCGGTCAGGGCACGCCGTAGGGGAAGAGCCGCGCGATGCGTGTCTGGAGCACGCCATCGACCATGTCGTTCTTCCGCAGGCGGCGCAGGTGCCGGGAGTTCTTCTTGGCCATGAAATGGCTGGCGCCCCCCTTGGGGCGACGGATGCGGCCCGTCCCGGAGACCCGGAAGCGCTTGGCCGCGGCGCGGTTTGTCTTCATCTTGGGCATTGGCTGTTCTTCCCTGCGCGCAGACGGGGGGTGGCTTTCTACCCGAACCACCGCGGGAGTCAAGCGCCCCGGCGGGGACCTTCCGTCAGGTGCCGTCGATGTAGCTCTGGAAGCCGTTGACCCGGCCTCCGGTGGGGAACTCGCGGATGTACCGCTGCATCACCCTCACGGCGTCCCGGCGGCGTCCCATGGACTGGTAGGTGCGCCCCAGGAGCCCGAGCTCGGGCTCCGACGAGGCGTGACCCTCCAGCGCGCGCACCACGCAGGCGTTGGAGTCCGGGGTGTTGGCCCGGATGCACGCCCTGGCGGCGTCCATGCCGGTGCCCCCGCTGGGCGCCGACGGCGGCGGGGGAGGGGGTGCCGGCGGCGAGACCCTGGTGTTGGGGGTCGAGGGCGGCGGCGGCGGTGGCGGAGACCGTACCGGGTCGGAGGTCGTGCCGCCCGGGGGATTCCGTACGCGGCGGTCCCGTCCGGGCCTCTCGGGCCCCTGGAGGGGTTGGGCGACGGTGGGCCCGGGAGGGGTGACCTCGGGGTTGTTCTGCGGGGCCATCGGCTGGGGCGCCACGACCGGCGCTTGAGGCACGGCGGGCGCGGGGGGCACGACCTGCGTGGGCGTGGGCGGCGCCAGGTTGCTGGGAGGCTGACTCCCCGGCGGTTGGATGGGCGTCGGGGTGGGCTGCGCGGAGGGCCCCGAGGGGGGCTCCTGCGAGGGGGAGGGCACCGCGGGGGTGGTGGGCAGCGGGCCCACGGACTGCGAGGAGGGCGGCCGGAAGGCCAGGAAGAGCGCCAGGCCCAGCACGGCCCCGCTGGCCAGCACGGCCCCGCCGATGAGCAGGGGGTTGCGCGCCGCGGCGCGCTTCTCCTCCAGGGCGACCTTCTGGATCACCACGGTGCTGTCCCCGCGGCGGGCCACGCGGAACTCCACCACCCCGAGCTGGACCATGTCCCCGGGGCCCAGCTCCACCGTGCGGCTCTTCTCGCCGTTGACCTGGACGCCGTTGGAGCTCCCGAGGTCTTCGATCATCAGCTTGCCGTCTTCCAGGTAGAGCCTGGCGTGCTCCCGGGAGATGGAGCTGAAGGGCAGGGCGATGTCCGCGGCCTCGCTGCGGCCCATGACCATGGGGAGCTTGTCCAGCATCACCGGCGCGGGCACCCCGGCGGGGGCCAGGAACACCAGCCGGAGCCCGCGGATGGACTCCGGGATCTCCTTGCCGGTCACCACCTGCTCCACCCGCGTGACGGGCTGGGCGAAGGGGTTGTTCAGCGACTCGAAGCCCGCGGGCAGGGGGGCCCCGGGCGCGGCCCCCCCGGCGGGCGTGGCCAGCGTGGGCGCCGGCGCCGGCGGCGCCGACAGGAGCGGCACGATGGGCTCCGTGGGCGGCGGCGGCGGGGCCGGCTGCATGGTCGCCTGCACCGAGGCGTCCTCGACGATCTGGATCTTGTAGTCCCCGATCAGGATCTGGTCGCCGTGGCGCACGGGGCGGACGTCCCCGAGGCGGGCGCCATTGAGGACGATCCCGTTGTAGCTGGCCAGGTCCTCCAGGAGGTAGTCCCCGCCCCTCTTGGCCAGCCGGGCGTGGCGGCGGGACACGTTGCGCTCCGTCAACCGGATGGTGTTCCCCTCCTTCCGGCCGATGGTCAGCTCGTCCCGCATCAGCGGAACGACCGTGGTCTTGCCCTCGTCGTCGGAGATCACGAGCTTCAACATCGGTGGATCAACCCCTCTGGGTGGCCAGTTCTTGGCCGTCGGCCATGGCAAGCGTGAGCGTCCGAGGAGACCGCAAGGCTTCGATCGGGAAATTCTATCGGCCCGCCCCTCCCTGTCAACGCGATGGTAATCCGGGCCCGTGTATGCTCCCCGGCCGAGGGTACCCCATGGAGATCGAATTTGTCGGCGCCGCCGGGACTGTCACGGGGTCCATGCACCTGGTCCGGACCCGCCACGCGACGGTGCTCCTGGACTGCGGGCTCTACCAGGGCCGCCGCCAGGAGTCCTTTGCCCGCAACCGCCACCTCCCGGTGAGCGCCCCGGACGTGGACGCCGTGGTGCTCTCCCACGCCCACATCGACCACTCCGGGGCCCTGCCGCTGCTCTGCAAGAACGGCTTCGAGGGCCCCATCTACGCCACCCACGCCACCCGGGACCTCTGCTCGGTCATGCTCCGGGACGCGGCCATGATCCAGGCCGCGGACGCCCGGCACCTGAACAAACAGATAGCCCGCGGAGACCTGGACAGCGACCCCGTCGAGCCCCTCTACTCCGACGAGGACGCCCTCGGGGCCATCGAGCGCTTCATTTCCCTGCCGTACCACCAGAAGGTGCCCGTGGCGCCCGGGGTCACCCTGACCTTCTACGACGCCGGCCACGTCCTGGGCAGCGCCCTGACCGCCCTGGACGTCGAGGAGAACCACCGCACCCGGAGGCTGGTGTTCACCGGCGACCTCGGCCGCCGGAACATGCCCATTCTCAAAGACCCCGAGGTGGTCCCCGGGGCTGACCTGCTGATCACCGAGAGCACCTACGGCGACCGCCTCCATGACCCCATCGCCAAGATGGACGACGACCTCGCCGAGGTGATCTCCCGCACGGTCAAGCGCGGCGGCAAGGTGATCATCCCGGCCTTCGCCCTGGAGCGCGCCCAGGAGCTGGTCTTCGCCCTCAAGGACCTGCGCAAGAAGGGCGCCCTCCCCAAGGTGCCCGTGTACATAGATTCCCCGCTCACGGTGAAGATCACGGAGATCTTCAAGCTCCACCCGGAGTGCTTCGACACGGAGACCCGGGCGCTCCTTCGAGGGCACGATTCTCCCTTTGATTTCGAGGGGTTGACCTACCTCGACGAGGTGGCCGAGAGCAAGGCCGTCTCCAACGACCCGTCCCCCGCGGTGATCCTGGCCGCCAGCGGGATGTGCGAGGCCGGCAGGGTGCTCCACCACCTCCGGGCGGGCGTAGAGGACCCGGCCAACACGGTGCTGATCGTGGGCTTCCAGGCCCAGCACACCCTGGGCCGCAGGCTCGTGGAGAAGCGGGCCAGGGTGCGGATCTTCGGCGTCGAGCGCGAGCGGCGCTGCGAGGTCGTGGTGCTCAACGGCTTCAGCGCCCACGCGGACCAGAAGGACCTCCTGGACTACGCCGGACAGCTCCGGGCCTCGGGCGAGGTGTCTCAAGTAGCCCTGGTCCATGGTGAGCCCAAGGCCCAGAAGGTCCTCTCCGGGCTCCTCCAGGCCGGTGGATTTGACAAGGTAACCATCCCCGCCCCCGGCGACCGAATGAAGGGCTGAGGTACCATCCCCGGGATGAAACGGGGAACCCTCTGGGTGGCCGCTGGCCTTCTCTCGTGCGCCGAGCCGGGTCCGGCCTTCACCCCGGAACCCCGCGACGCCTCCGTGGACGCCAGCGCCCAGGA
Source organism: Deltaproteobacteria bacterium (assembly GCA_016218725.1). GTDB lineage: Bacteria > Myxococcota_A > Polyangia > Polyangiales > JACRDB01. The sequence goes on along the minus strand of JACRDB010000045.1, from coordinate 78,868 downwards.
CCGGGTCGCCCCGGACCTCCCCCGCCCGGACTCCCAGGGCCCCGTCGGGGACCGGCCGACGGACACCTCGGACCCCTGCGCCCTCTGTGGCCCCGGAGAGGTCTGCCAGGCCCGCCGGTGCCTCGCCGATTGTCGCTTTGAAGCCGCCAGACCCTGCGGCGAGGGCACCGTGTGCGATTTCCTCGCCGGACGGTGCACCGCGCCCGGAATGGCCTGCCTGCTTACAGGCACCTACACCAACTGTGGACGTGGGGAGTTTCCCTACAGATGTGGCCCCGGGAGTCGCTGCGAGGCCGAGCGTTGCGTGGTGACGGAGGCGTGCCGGAGGGTGGTGTGCGACGCCACCAACGCGTGCCGCGGGGCCGACTGCATGATCCCTGGTGGGGGCGTGCGGAGCGTGACCCTGGAGGCGCCGCCCGAGTCCATGGCGGGGATGAGCGCGGGGGTGCGCGTCCGGGCCCGGGTCGAGGCCGAGGCCCTGTGCGGGCTCACGGCGACCTTTGAACTCCGGGGCGACGACGCGCTGTATGTGAGCGCCGGGAACGACCAGGCCATCTGGAGGATCCCCCTGGGTGGGGCGCCGTCGCGGTATGTGATGGACTCTTCGCCGGTGAGCGGCCTGGCGGCGGACCGCACGGGGACGCTGTACTACGCGCGGGTGGAAGAAGGGACCATCCACCGGGTGAGGGTGACCGGAGGCACCGCCACCAGCGAGCGCTGGGTGGGCCCGTTGCCCGGGAGCGGAAACCTCGCGAGGATCACCTTCGGGCCCGACGGGGACCTGTACGCCGTGAGGGGCCTCGGGGTGTACCGGGTCGCCAGGGACCTCACGGTGACCTCCGTGGCCACCGTGGAGTCCCTGGCGGGCTTCACCACGGGGCTTGTCTTTGACCGCGACGGGGCGCTCCTGGTGGCGGGCTTCTGGCCCTGGGTGTACCGCATCCCCGCGGGGGCCACGGCCATCGCGCGCTACGTGGACGCCACCCCGATGGTGCCCTTCGGCACCGTGAACCCCTGGAACGAGGGCATGGCCCTGGGGCCCGACGGCCTGGTGTACGTGGGCATCTTCCCGAGCTCGTCGGACGCCGGGGTGCTCTACCGCATCGAGGCCGACCGCGCTCCGCGGCGCCTCGTGGGGCTCACGGACATCACCCGGGGTGTGTCCGGGACGCGCTTTGCGGGCATCCATGGCTTGGCCTTCGGGGCCGAGGGGTCGCTGTATTTCGTCAACCAGAACACCGACGGGGACACCCGCCGCCCGGACGGGCAGGTGCTCGTGCGACGCCCCGACGGGTCCATCGCCCTGGTGGGCTCGGGGCTCAACTTCGACTGGCCCCTGGGCTTTGATGGAGACATCGTGGTCGGGCAGGTGACCCTCGGGAGCGTGAGCGTCCCGGTGCGCGAGGGCGGCGTGGCGGAGGCCACCCTGGACGCTCCCACGCGCCCCGGGACCTACCAGGTCCGGGTGCTGGTCACCGATCCCCGAGGCGGCGCGATCTCCAGCGACCAGGGCCCCGTCGTCGTGCGCTGAGCCCGAGGCAGAGGAGCGCCCACGGGAGGCACCTCCCCGCAGCGAGGCCCGGCGCCTCACAGCCGCAGGTGTCCGTCCGGGGAGGGGGACCCGCGTCGCCTGGGACGGACCGGTCCGTCAGGGCGTCGCGCGCGTCCCTGGGGGCGTCTCCCGGCGCGTCCGGGGAGGGGAGGAGGTCCACGCCCGGGGCGTCCGTCACGGCCGAGTCCCGGGCTCGGTCCTCCGGCGCCGCGTCCAGCACCGGGGGCTCCGTCGCGGCGTCAAAAATGTCGACGGAGGCGTCGTTTGCGACGTCGGGAGGGGCCTCCGGACCCAGGTCCCCGGCGGCCTCCGGGGCCCCGTCGAGCGGGAGCTCCAGGCCGAGGTCCCTCGCCGCGTCGGGGGCGGCGTCCGGGGCGGGCTCCGGCGTGGGCTCCGGGCGCTCCTCGTGGTAGGTGCGGGTGATGGCGCCGCCGTCGATGGCCAGGAGGGTCATGCGCTGGGCGGGCCACAGGGGCCCGCAACGCTCGGCCACGGCGCTCCCGGCGGGGCAGAGCGACGGCCCCGTGAGGTCCCGAAGGGAGAGGATGGGGTCTATGCGGTCCCCGCCGTCCAGGGAGCACCCGAGGGCGAAGCCGTCCACGGCCTCGTCGGTGCAGACGTAGAGAATCCCCGCGTGCTGGCGCATGCACGTGACGCTCACGGTGGCGCGCACGCGGGTGAAGGCTCCGCCGTCCACCGCGCGGAGGATGCCCTCGGCGCGGTCCGAGCTGCCGATCCAGACGGTGCGCCCGTCGTCCGAGAGGGCGAAGCCCACCATGCGCTCGCGGGTCTCGGCCACCCTCCGGAGGCGCGCGCCGCCCTCGTCGCTGCGCAGGAGGAGCGTGCCCCGGTCGCGGTTCGAGCGCACCCAGACCACGTCGGGGTTCCGCGGGTCCACGGCGGCCACGTACACATCCACCCCGCCCAGGAAGTCCCGGGAGACCTCCCGCATGGAGCGGCCGCCGTCGTCCGAGCGGTACAGCACGGCGACGCCGCCGGTCTCGTAGCCCGAGACGTACACCCGCTCCGGGTCGCTGGGGGCGACCTCCACGGTCTCGATGAAGAACCGCTCCCGTCGCACGCCCACCCTCCAGGAGCGGCCTCCGTCGTCGCTCACCTGGAGCCCGTTGGGCGAGCCAAAGGGACCGAGGGCGGCCACCACCCTCCGGCCCGAGGCGTCCTCGGCCAGGTCCGTGACCTGCACCCTGGGATCCCCGGTGGGCCGGGACCACGCGCACTGGTCGCCGGAGACCGCCAGGCCATCGGGCAGGCCCGTCACCAGGTTCGAGTCCATCCCGAGGGTCAGGGGTGGGTCGAACATCCCCATGGCGCCATAGGCGTCCTCGCACACCCAGGACCAGCTACGGCCGTAGTCCCGCGAGACCGAAAGGCCAAAGGTCGTTCGCAGCACCAGGAGGTTGCTCCGGGCGCCGGGGCCCACGATCACGTAGTTGGCCGTGGGGAAGCGCCCGTTGGCCCAGGTGCTGCCAGGGACCAATTGCCCCAGTGCCAGGAGGAATGCACCCGCCGCCGCGGTCCTCGCGCTCACGAACACCTACATACCAGACCGGGCCTCCGCGCTCCAGCGACGGAAGTGCTTGACGCCATGGTGTCCGTGCGTGGGACAATCGCGCCTTCGAGCCAAGGCACCCAATGATCGAGATCGGGAGCACCGTCAACAACCGGTACAAGGTCCAGAAGGTCCTTGGGGCCGGCGGCATGGCCACGGTCTTCGAGGCTCACGATGACATGACCCGCCGCCGGGTGGCCGTGAAGGTGCTCCACAGCAACCACGTGCGCGACACGGACCTGGTGCAGCGCTTCGAGGAGGAGGCGCGCCTCGGGACCAGCATCCGGCACCCCAACGTGATCGAGGTGCTGGATTTCGGCCGGGTGAAGAACCTCCCCTTCATGGTCCTGGAGTTCCTGGAGGGCGAGAGCCTCGCCAATCGGATTGACTCCCGCGGGCGGATGACCGTGGCCGAGGCGTCGGACGTGATGGTGCAGGTGCTCTCCGCGCTGGACGAGGTCCACGCCCAGGGGATCATCCACCGGGACCTGAAGCCCGACAACGTGCAGCTCGTGCCGCGCAAGGGCCAAGGGGATTTCGTGAAGCTCCTGGACTTCGGTGTGTCCAAGAACACCGTCGGGGGCGCCCGGGCCCGCACGCGCACCGGCGTGGTGATGGGCACGCCGCACTACATGTCCCCGGAGCAGGCCCTGGGCAAGCGCGACATCGACCGCCGCACGGACGTCTACGCCGCCGGGGTGATGCTCTACGAGCTGGTCACCCTGGCCTGGCCCTTTGACTTCAACGAGACCTCCGAGCTCCTCCTGGCCATCGCGTACAACCAGCCCCCGCCAAAGCCCCCAAGGGCCCTGGTCCCGGAGCTCCCGGAGGCCTTCGAGGCCGTGGTGCTCAAGGCCATGCACCACGACCGGGAAACGCGCTACAGCTCCGCCGCGGAGTTTCGTCTGGCGCTCGCGCCCTTCGCGTCGAACCCCGAGGCCGTGCGTCGGTCGCAGCCGCCCCCCGCCCTACAGGTACCCATGAGCTCGTCCCCTTCGCAGAAGCCGCCCCCGGGACCGGCGCCCGCGCCCCGTCCCTCCGCAGGTCCCGCGGGTGCCCCACCGGGCGCGCAGCAGGGCGTCCCCCAGGCGGCGCCCCAGGGCGCCCCCAGGGGTGTCCCCCAAGGGAGCCCGCAGGGCGCTCCGAGGGTCGCTCCGCAGGGCGTTCCCCAGGGCCCTCCCGGCGCGGTGCCTCGCCCCGGTCCCATGCCCGGTGCGGCGCCAGGTGCGGGACCGAGCCCCCAGAGAGTGCCCGGCGCGGGGCCTCCCCAACCCGCGTTGCCCGTAGACCCTGGGCCCCGAGGACCCCGCAATGCCGGCCGCGCACAGGTGACCCTGGCCTTCCTCGTCGGGGCCGTTCTGGGCGGGGCGGTGGTCTTTGGCGCCGGGCAGGCGTTGGACACCGTGGCGCCCTCGGCGCCCGCCAGGCCCATCATGGTCGCCCCGGGCCGGGCCGTGACCGCTGTGGTGGGCCTTCCTCCTGGCGCGGAGCTCACCATCGATGGCGCCGTGCACCCCGAGCGCCGGGTGTTCCTCCGCCCCGGAGGCCAGCACCAGGTGAGGGCCACGGCGCCGGGCTTCGCGCCCTTCGAGGGTACGCTCACGGCCACCACCGGTGGGGCGTGGGCCTTCGCCCTGACGCCCTCGGGCCCGGCCGCTGCGCCCTCCGCGACGCCCCCAGCGGCCCCTGGAGCACCGGTCGTGGAGGCAGCCCCCACCCCGCCAGCGCCCGCCGCGGCCGGGGACGCCGCCGTGGAGGCCGCCCCCGAGGAGGGTGACCGCCATCGTCGGCGCCACCGCCGCCACCACGGGGACGAGTGACCCGCGAGGTATTACCTTGCGGGTATGAAGCTCCCATCGGTCCTCCTCGGGTGCCTCTTCCTGGTCCCCGGGGCGCTCTCCGCCGACCCCCCGGCCGAGGGGCGCAGGCCCCCGTGCGTGGCCGTGCGGTGGTCGCCCTTCCTCGCGGGAGAAGGGCTCTACAACCACCTGGTGTGGGTGCGAAACGGGTGCGCGGATTCCCTACAGTGTGAGGTAAGGTCGGATGTGAACCCACAGCCCCAGCGGGCGACCGTAAGGCCTGGCGAGGAGGTGCTGGTGAACACCTTCCTGAACTCTCCGGCGAGGGGCTTCCGGCCGCGGGTGGACTGCGCGGCGGAAAGAGCAAATTGACGGGACCCTGCGGGGTCGCATACGGTCCCGGCCGATGAGTCAAGCGCGCTTCTTCCCTCGCGGCGGTCGGGGGTTCCTTGCGGCGGGGTTCTTTGCGGCGGCGCTCGGTGTGGCCACGGAGGCGTCGGCGCAGACGGAGCCCATGGGGCTGCGGACGCCGATGGACCCCAACGCCAACGTCGGCTGGGACCTGCACCTGTTTCGTCCGCCGGTGGACTCCAAGGGGCTCCTGACGCTCAACGGGACGGACATCCTCGGGGCCGGGGACCTGTCCTTCGGGCTCGTGGCGGACCTCGGGGCGGGCCTCCTGCGCTTTGGCAGCCGGAACCAGAGCCTGGTGAGCACGTTCATCACGGGCACCTTCCACGCCAACGTGGGCATCGGGAACGTGCTTGTCCTCGGCGCCCAGCTCCCGATCCACCTGGTGAGCGGGCCCGCCAACGAGGCCTCGCCCACCATGCCCATGGGCGGGTGCGGGCCGTCGGTGAACCTCGGGATCAACCTCTGCGAGTACGACACGGGCGCTCGGGGGCTGGACTACCAGGGCCCCGGCGACGTGATCCTCCACGCCAAGCTCCGGTGGCTCCGCGGGGAGTACTACCCGGTGGGCCTCGCGGTGCTGCTCCAGGTGGGGATCCCGCTCACCACGGGGACGCGTCGCTTCGCCGGGGAGCCCGGTCCGTGGGTGTGGCCCTCGGTGGCCCTGGACCGCAGGATCGGGCGCCGCGGGCGTCTGGCGGCCAACCTGGGCTTGAGGCTTCCCTTCGGCACGGGCGGGAGCCTCACGCCGGCCAGTGACAACGGCGGCGCCACGCTCTCCTACGGGCCCTCGCTCACCTTCGGGCTGGGGCTGAGCTACCGGGTGGTGAGCGTGCTGGACCTCCTCGGGGAGGTGTACGGCGCGCAGTACCTCACGGGCTTTGGGAACGTGCCGGCCAGCACCAACGTGGAGGCCGTGGTGGGGGCCAAGGTCTTCGTGGAGCGTAACTCCTACCTCACGCTGGGCGTGGGGCCGGGGCTCACGGGGGTGGCCGGGGCCAGCGTCCGGGCCTTCCTGGGCTTCATTTTCGAGCCGTCCATCGGGGACACGGACGGGGACGGCTACCGGGACGACGTGGACCGGTGCGTGCTGGAGCCCGAGGACTTTGACAACTTCGAGGACGAGGAGGGCTGCCCGGAGCCCGACAACGACCGCGATGGAATTCTGGACGTGGACGACCAGTGCCCGCTGGTGCCCGAGGACCGCAACGGCCAGAACGACAACGACGGGTGCCCGGACAGCGAGGTCCAGGACCGCGACGGCGACCAGCTCGCGGACAACGTAGACCGCTGCCCGGACGACCCGGAGGACCGCGACGGCTTCGAGGACGACAACGGCTGCCCGGACCCGGACAACGACCAGGACCAGATCCTGGACACCGATGACCTGTGCCCGAACGACCCGGAGGACCGGGACAACTTCGAGGACGACAACGGCTGCCCGGACCCGGACAACGACCAGGACCGCATCCCCGACGTGCGCGACCAGTGCGTCAACGAGCCCGAGACGTACAACGGCCTGGACGACGAGGACGGCTGCCCGGACAACGGCGTGATCCGCCGCGTGGGCGACGAGATCCGGTTCAACCGCCAGATCCTCTTCGAGACGGACAGCGCCCAGATCGTGGACTCCGACGAGAACCGCGAGATCCTGGAGCAGCTCTCCAGGCTCCTCAACGAGACGCCGGAGATCGAGCTGATCGAGGTCGAGGGCCACACCGACGAGCGCGCCCCGGACGACCACAACCTGCAGCTCTCGCGGGACCGGGCCAACTCCGTGCTCCAGGCGCTGGTCCAGCGGCGCGTGGCCCAGGGGCGCATGGTGCCCGCGGGCTACGGCGAGTACTGCCCGATTGACCCGGGCCACACCGAGGACGCCTGGAGGCAGAACCGCCGGGTGCAGGTGTTCATCATCCGGACGGCGGACACGGGCCGCACCACCGCCGCGGCGGGCTGCCCCCGAGGGCGGCAGTACATCCCCTCGCAGGTCGGCCCGCCCCGCCGCGGGAACTGACCGAGAATCGTCCGCGCGCGTCGCAAATTGACCGGATCCCTTGTGGTTTGGTAGCGTGGCGCGACCAATGGGAACGGGACCAACGCGCGCCCTGGCGCTCTCGACACTCTTCGCCCTCGGCCTCGGGACCTCGGAGGCGCAGGCCCAGGCGACGGACGCGCTCCCCGAGGGGACGGGCTTTGACCTGCACCTCTTCCGCCACGCGGTGGACTCCAAGGGGCAGTTCACGGTCAATGGCACCGAGCTCCTCGGGCACCTGGAGCCGTCCTTCGGGCTCATCGTGGACTGGGGGCACAACCTCGCCCGGCGCGGGCCGCTCCTGACCGCGGCCATGGGCGAGCAGGGCGCCACCCCCCTGGTGGACGAGCTGTTCACCGGCACCTTCCACGCCAACCTCGGGCTCTTCAACGTCCTGGTGCTGGGCGTCCAGCTCCCGCTGCACCTGGTGACGGGGCCGGGCTACACCGGCACGGACCAACTCATCGGGAACGTCCCGGGCTACACCCCGCAGGACGGAGGGCTCTTCTTCCAGGGCGCAGGCACCCTGTCCATGCACGCCAAATGGCGCATCCTGCGGTCCGATCGGGCTCCCCTGGGCCTCGCCCTGGTGCTCTCCGCGGGCTTCCCGGTGGACCGCGCCCCGGGGAACTTCGCCACGGACCCGGGCTTCACCGTGTGGCCCATGCTGGCCACGGAGTGGAGGCCCTCGCGGCACTTCAGGCTGGACCTGAACGTAGGCTACCGCTACGCCGCGGGCACGGGTTCCCGGCTGGTGGACGTCACCTGGGCGCCGCCCCTGACCTTCGGGCTCGGGATGAGCGTGCGCCTCGGCCCCGCGGTGGACCTGGTGGCCGAGGCCTACGGGAACACCTACACCAACAACCTGTTCCAGCCCGCGAGCACGCCGGTGGAGGCCGTCGGGGGGCTCAAGGTCTTCGTGGTGAACAACTCGTACCTGTTCCTGGGCGCGGGCAGGCGCATCCTGGGCGCGGACGCCGGGGCGGACCTTAGGACCTTCATCGGGTTCATCTTCGAGCCGTCCATCGGAGACCGCGACGGGGACGGCTACCGGGACGACGTGGACCGCTGCCCGGACAACCCCGAGGACTTCGACGCCTTCGAAGACCAGGACGGCTGCCCGGAGCCCGACAACGACCAGGATGGAATTCTCGACGTAGACGACCAGTGCCCCCTGACCCCGGAGGACCGCGACGGCGACCACGACGACGACGGCTGCCCCGAGGCGGACACCTCGGACCGCGACGGCGACGGGATCCTGGATCGGGTGGATCAGTGCCCGGACAACCCCGAGGACCGGGACGATTTTCAAGACACCGACGGCTGCCCGGAGCCCGACAACGACCAGGACGGAATTCTCGATCGGGATGACCTGTGCCCGAACGACCCGGAGGACCGGGACAACTTCGAGGACGACAACGGCTGCCCGGACCCGGACAACGACCACGACCGCATCCCGGACCTGCGGGACCAGTGCGTCAACGACCCGGAGACCTACAACGGGTATCAAGACGACGACGGGTGCCCCGACCAGGGCGACGTGGTGGTGAACAACCGCGAGATCAACATCCTGCGCCCCATCAATTTCGAGACCAACAGCGCCCAGATCCTGCCGGACAGCATGACCATCGTGCAGCAGGTGGCGGGCTCGCTGCAGAACAACCCGCAGCTGGAGCTCCTGGAGATCCAGGGCCACGCCGACGAGCGGGGGCGCATGCAGCACAACATCGAGCTCACCCGGGACCGGGCGCTCTCGGTGCGCCGGGCGCTGATCGGGTACGGGGTCTCCGAGGAGAGGCTCCACTACGCGGGCTATGGGCCCCTGTGCCCGGTGGCCACGGGGCACCTGGAGGCCGCCTGGAGGCAGAACCGCCGGGTGGTGTTCTTGATCCTGCAGACCGGCGGGGTGCCCTCCCGGGGCCGGGTGGCCTGCCGCCGGGCCGAGCACCTGATCCCCGAGGAGGACCTGAACTTCCACGACAGCAACGCGCCGGACAACCCCACGACGCCCGCCCGCTGACGGCGATTTCGGGTACAGTCCCGGCCATGGACGAGACGGAACTGGCGGACGTTGCGGAGCGGTGGCTGACCTCGCTCCAGCAGGACCTCAAGGATTTCCTCCATGTCGTGTGCGACGACCAGGACCTTGACGAGGGCCTCCGGGCCATGGCGGTGAGCGCGGTGCTCTACACCCTGGCCCCGGGCGACGTGATCCCGGACTCCTCCGGGGTGCCTGGCTACATCGACGACGCCCTGGCCCTGAGGGTGGTCCTGGCCCGGATTCGGGAGCGCTTCCCCGAGCGCTTCGACGGCTATGCCGAGCGCATCCCGGAGCTTGCGGCCTCCACCGGTGAAGACCTGGACGCCTTCCGGGCGTGGCTCGGGGACCTCTACGAGCTCTTCGCCACGCGGGTGGGGGCCGTGGAGAAGAACGAGTTCAAGGGCAAGCATGCCCAGGACCTGCTCGCGGACCCGGACGGGGCCACCTGGCTGGAGGAGGAGGTCTCCGTGGCCGCGCTCAAGCTGGACTTCAAGCCCCAGGCGGTGGCCTCCGCGGCCCGGAGGGTCAACACGCTCCTGCCCACCTTCAAGCAGAAGCTCCAGTCGATGCGCAAATAGCGCCCGCTACGCGCGGAGCGCCTCAAGGACGTTGGACCGGGCCGCCCGGACCGCCGGGAAGAGTCCGCCCAGGAGCCCCATCACCGCGGCGAAGACCAGGGACACCACCAGGATCTTTGGCGTGGGCGTGAACTCAAAGACCACCTCGCTCCAGCTCGTGAAATTCACGATGGAGAAGCGCGCGAAGCGCAGGCCCAGCGCGGCCCCGGCCCCGAGCACGCCCCCGCCCACGGAGAGCACCACGCTCTCCACCAGGAAGGCGGTAAGAATTCGCAGCCTGGAGAAGCCCAGCGCCCGGAGCGTGCCGATCTCCCTGCCCCGGCGCGCCACCGCGGCATGCATGGTGATCATCGCGCCGATCATGGCGCCGAGGGAGAAGAACACCGCCACCAGGAGCCCCAGGGCCTTGATGAACTTGGCCATGCCCTGGGACTGCTCCTCGTAGAAGCGCGTCTCCCGGCGGACCATCACCGCGAGCTGGCGGTCCGTGTCCAGCGCGCGCGCCAGGGTCTCGAAGCGCCCCTCGGACTGCAGGCGCACCCTCACGGAGCACACCAGCCCCTCGCGCCCGAAGGCCGCCCGCACCCCGTCGATGTCCGCCCAGACCTCGGACTCGTAGGCGCTGCCTCCGTCGGACAAGACGCCTACGATGCGCACCCGGCGGTTCTTCCGGAGCTCGAAGGACTGCCCCAGGTCCACCCCGGCGAAGCGCCCTCGGATCGCCCGGCCCACCACGGCCTCGTCGGTGCCGGGGCGCGCCGCGCGACCTTCTACAATCCGGGCGCTCGGGCGGAACTCCAGGCTCCTGGCGTCCACGCCCCGCACGAGCACGTTGGACACCCCGTCGGCCCCGAGCTTCTCCAGCGCCACCACGCCCACCACCTCGGCCACCGCGTCGGGGCGCCCGTCGGGCAGGGTCCGCACCTCCGGGCGCGCGGTGATCAGCCCCACGCTCACCACCTCGATGGAGCTCGACATCTCCGCGTCGGAGCCGTCCCGCAGGACGATCGCCACGTCGTCCGCGCCGGCCCTCCCGAGGGTGCGCTCGATGCCGTGGGCCAGCATCAGCACCGCCGCGAAGACGAACACCACGAGCCCCAACCCCACCGCCGTCAGCAGCGAGGTGGTCTTGCGAGCCAGGAGGCTCCGCACGCTGTACGCAAGGAGCAACATCAGTCCACCCTCCGGAGCGCGTCCGTCACGGTCATCCTCGAAGCCCTCCAGGCCGGCGCCGCAGCACTCCCCACGGCCAGCGCCACCGCCAGGAGCAGCGCCGCCACCGATGTGTGTGTCTCTATGCGGAAGTAGGGAAAGCTCCCACCCATGTTCTCTTCGATCCAGCGCCCCAGGCCCCGCTCCACCAGAGGGTACGAGAGCGCCACGCCCAAAGCCCCGGAGAGGGTCCCGAGGAGGGCGGCCTCGCCCAGGATGAAGCCCGCGAGGTGCCCCGGGCGGAAACCCAGGGCCCGGAGGACGCCGTACTCCTGGGTGCGCTCCCGCACGCCCATGGAGAGGGTGTTTCCCAGGAGCAGGGTGAGGATCCCGAGGATCACCGCGGAGATGATGTCAATGGCGCGCAGGAAGCCCGACATCATGGCCATGAACGAGCTGTTCAGGGCCTTTTCCGACATGGACAGGGTCTGGATGTCCTGGTCTTCGAACACGCGGTCGATGGCCTGGGCGATGGAGGCCGCGCGGGCGGGGTCGTCCACGCGGGCGACCATCCACCCGATCTGGTCGCGGCGCCCCTGGGGGAGCGATTCATTGAGGTAGTTCCAATGGAAGAGGAACTGCGAGCGGTCCACGGAGCGCCGGGTGGCCGTGTAGATCCCATCCACGGTGAAGGTCCAGGTGCCCGGGAAGATGGTGCCCTGGAGGGACACCCGGTCACCCACGCGCACCCGGAGCTGCCGGGCCAGGACGTCCCCGACGATCACCCCCTGGCGGTCCTCGCGCCAGCGCTGGAGCTCCGCGGGGGGGACGCTCATCTCGTCGTAGACAGTGAAGAACGTGGCGGGGTCCACGGCCAGCGAGGCGAAGAAGCTGTCCGGGTCCCTGGGGTTCTTGCCGCCGAACCAGTTGAGCCAGGTGGCGGCCTGCACGCCCGGCACGGCCCGGACCTGGTCCACGTAGCGCCGCGGGAGGCTCATCACGAAGGACACCTTGTGGCGCGTGCCCACCCGGTCCCGCGCGGCGTGGGTGACGGCCACCTCCGAGGCGCTCACCACCGTGCGCAGGAGCACGAAGCCCACCACCGCGAGGGCCACGGCCACGGCGGTGGCGCCCACCCGGAAGCGGTTCCGCAGGAGGTTGCCCGTGGCCACGGTGCCGAGGTTCACTGGAGCACGCCCTTGTTCAGGTGCCGCGTCACCGTCGCCCGGGCCGCGGCCTCCGGGTCGTGGGTGACCATCACGATGGTCTTGCCGAACTCCTTGTGCAGGAGCCCGAGGAGGTCCAGCACGGCGTCCGCGCTCTTGCGGTCCAGGTCGCCGGTGGGCTCGTCGCACACGAGGATCTTCGGGTCGTTCACGATGGCCCGGGCGATCGCCACGCGCTGCTCCTGGCCCCCGGAGAGCTGCCGGGGGTAGTGCCTCAGGCGGTCCTCGAGGCCCACCACCTTGAGCGCCGTGCGCGCGCGCTGGACGCGCTCCGCGCGGCCCAGGCTCGTCAGGAGCAGCGGCAGCTCCACGTTCTCCTCCGCGGTGAGCACCGGCAGGAGGTTGTACGACTGGAACACGAACCCGATGGTGGACGCCCGGAACGCCGCCAGCTCACCGTCGCTCATGGCGGTGAGCTCCTTGCCCGCCACGCGCACGCTCCCGGAGGTGCAGCGGTCCAGGCCCGCGATGAGGTTCAAGATCGTGCTCTTGCCCGACCCCGAGGGCCCCATCAGCGCCTCGAAGGACCCCGAAGGGATCGCCAGGTCCAGGCCGTCCAGCACCTTCACCGCCTCGCCCCCTCGCGAGAAGGTCTTGACCACACGAGAGAGCTCCACCCCCGGCAGCGTCTGCGACCGGTAGGGGACCTCGGGCTTCTCCACGGTTCCGCTTTCCATCACCGCACCTCCTTCACTGCGCTCCCGTCACGCAACGCCGCGGGCGGCGAGAGCACCACCCTGGACCCCGGGGAGGGGCCCTCCAGGAGCTCGATCTCGGCGCCCGAGGGGGCCCCGAGGCGCACCGAGCGCTCCCGGGCCGCGCCCTCCTGCACCACGAACACCACCTCGCGCCCACCCCGGCGGGTCACCGCCGCCGCGGGGAGGAGCACCCTCTCGGGCGCGCGCAGCTCGGCCTCCGTGGGCTCCCGCTCCAGGAAGCCCGCCCGGCCGCTCATCTCCGGGAGCACACCAGGGATGGGCTCCGCGAGGGTCACCCTGACGGGCACCGAGGCCTTGGCCCGGTCCACCCGCTGCCCGAGCTCCCGCACCAGACCCCGGAAGCGACGGCCGGGCAGGGACTCCAGGGTGACCTCACAGGGCCCGCCCACCCTCACGTTGGACAGCCTCCCCTCGGGCACGTCCACCTCCAGCACCAGGGACGCCGGGTCAAAGAGCTCGATGGGCTGCTGCCCCGGCCCCAGCACCTCCCCCACCTGCGGAGGGCGGTTGAGCACCACGCCGTCAAAGGGCGCCCGCACCACGAGCTGCCCGAGCCCCACCCTCAGGGCCTGCACCTCCGCCTGGAGCGCCCGGGCCTCTGCCTGCGACGCCACGATGCTCGCCTCCAGGGGGCCCACCCGCGCCTCCAGGTCCTCCAGCGCCGAGCGGGGACCGACCCCCGTGGCCACCAGCCTGCGCTGGCGCTCGAGCTGCACCCGCAGCTCCGCCAGGTTGGCCCGGGCCACCGCCACGCGCGCCTGGGCCGAGAGCACCCTCGCCTGGGCGCTGGCCAGCGCCGCCCGCTGGTCCACCGCGTCGAGCTCCAGGAGCACGTCCCCCGCGTGGACCAGCGCGCCCTCGCGCACCGCCACCCGCGCCACGCGGCCCGCGGCCCGCGGCGTCAGCCTCGCCGTGGTCAGCGCCACCACGAAGCCCGACGCCGTCACCCGCGTGCTCGCCCTCGCGGGGGAGACCGAGAGCACCTCTCCCGTGCGCACGTCCGTCTTGAAGACCCGCGCCTCCACCCCGGGCCAGGCACGCACCCCAGCGACACCCACCCCCGCCAACACCGCCAGCCACACGAGCACCCCGAGGAGCCTGCCGCGACCACCACGGGCCGGGGCCGGCTCCCGATCAATGTGCAGCGACGCGAGGTTCGCCCGGAGCTCGTCAGACATGACCGCCCGCACTTAGCACCCGCCCCCGCGGGTGTCACCCTTCCTACGGACAGGATATGTCCAACCCTGCCGGGCTCCTCAGGCCCCCGCTGGGAGGATGTAGCGCTCGATGGAGAGCGCGCGGAGGGCGAGCTCGACGGCCTCCTCGGGGGTGCTGATGGCGCGCTCGAAGGTGACCTCGTACCAGAGGTCCAGGACCTGCGACGGGTCGCTCACGTTGCGAAGCTCCCGGGCGATGGCGTCGGTCTCGGTGAAGCCCTCCGGGAGGACCATGCGGGCTCGAGTCCGCACCAGCTCGAAGAGAGCTCCGGCGCCCTCGTGGGGGGCGTCGTTGCGTTGGGCGCGCAGGACGACCAGCAGGGCGGGGCGCTCGCCGCCGCGGGCGCGGACGCCGGCCTCCATGAGCTGGAGGTTGTGGCGCTCGGCGAGGTGGACCTCCTCGCCGCGGACCCGGAAGATCTCCAGCCCGGCGTTCTGGAGGTGCAGCTTGAGGATCTTGACGTCCATGGGTCGCGGGTTCAGGTGTTCCGGGGAGGTGTCACACCGACCGTAGCACAGCCGTCGGAGGGACGCGCGGCGGGAGCTCCCCCTTGCGGCGCCGGGGGGATCCTGGCTATAGCTCTCGCCTGGGGAACCGCCGGAGGGATCCATAAGGGCACCCATGCCTGCCATTTTGTACGTCGGCCGGTCGGACAATCCCTTTGAACCGGTGGGACCGTGGCGCCGTATGGGGGAGCGTGAGCTCCTCCTGCGGCCCGACCAGGGCGGGGAGCCGGTCACGGTGCTCACCGAGGAGCACACCGACCGGATCCTTAGGAGGATGGAAGCCCGCACGCTCGATGCCCTGTGCATCGACGGCCGGGCGTCCGTGGGGCTGGAGGAGGCCACCCTGCGGAGGATGCTGGAGCGGCTCTTCCCGCGGCAGGAGTCCCGGGGGCTCTTCCCCCGGGCGCGCACGCTGGTCCTGGTGGATGCGGATGCCCAGGGAGCCCGCGGGGCCTTCGAGGCCGGGTCCCGGAGGGTCTCCGGGGTCCTGGCGGGCGCCTCGCTGGAGGACACCTGGGCGCAGCTCCTCGGGCTCTGCCGGGGAGGGCCCCGGGGCAAGGTGGCCGTGTGTCTCGCGGGCGGAGGCATCGAGGGCCTGCTCTACGAGGTGGGCGTCCTGCGGGCCCTGGACCATGTGCTGGACGGCCAGCGGGTGTGCGACCTGGACCTGTTCTTCGGGATCTCCGCGGGGAGCATCCTGGCGGCGTTCCTGGCCAACGGGCTCACCCCGGACCAGATCGCCGAGGGGCTCCGCAGCGGCACCCACCACCTGGAGGCCATCTCGCGCGCGGACCTCTTTGACCCCAACGTGAAGGAGTTCGGTCGCCGGTGGGCGCGCATGGTGTGGGAGGCCCTTGGCCAGGGCGAGGCCCGAAACCCCCTGTCGGCCATGTACCGCGCGATCCCGAGCGCGGTCTTCGCCGGGGACCGCCTCCGGGCCTGGCTCTCCCGGCAGCTCCAGCGCCCGGGGATGACCGACCGCTTCGAGGAGACGCGCAGGCCGCTGTTCATCGGCGCCACGGACCAGGACACCAGCGAGGCCGTGGTCTTCGGCGAGCCGGGCTGGACCCAGGTGCCCATCCACCGCGCGGTGCGCGCGTCCTGCGCGCTGATCCCGTTCTTTACGCCGGAGACCATCGGCGGGCGGCGCTACATCGACGGGGCCTTCACCCGCACCACCAACATGCGCGTGGCGGTGCGCCACGGGGCCACCCTGTGCGTGCTGGTGGACCCGCTGGTGCCCCTGAGGGCCTCCGAGGCGGGCTACGTCGACGCCCGAGGGGGCCTCTTCGGCGCCATGCAGGGCCTGAAGGGACTCATCCACGGGCGCTTCGACAAGGCCGCGTACACCATCACGGAGATGTTCCCGGACGTGGCCTTCCATTTGTTCCAGCCCGCGGGCGAGGAGCTGCGCATCCTGTCGGGCTCGCCCATGAAGTTCCTCTACCGCCCGGAGATCGAGCAGATCGCGTACGAGCACACCCTGCGCAAGCTCCGGGACGCCTGGCCCGCGCTCCAGCGGGACTTCGCCCGGCACGGCATCGCCCTCACGGACCGCCGCCCGAGGGTCGTGGCCGAGGCCTTCCGGGACGGCCAGCGCACGGCGCCATGATCGCTGTAAAGGGCGCCCTGGGCACGCTCTGCGAGCTCCCTGGCCCCGCCCGCCGGGTGGTCTCCCTGGTCCCGAGCGAGACCGAGGCCCTCTACCTCCTCGGGGCCGGGGGGCGCGTGGTGGGGCGCACGGACTACTGCGTCGCGCCGGAGGAGGCGCTGGCGCTCCCCACCGTCGGGGGCACCAAGGACGCGTCCGTGGAGAAGGTCCTCGCGCTCGCCCCGGACCTGGTGCTCCTCAACCAGGAGGAGAACACCGAGGGGCTCTACCGCGCGCTCACCGCCCGCGGGGTACCGGTGCACCTGAGCTTCCCGAAGACCGTCCAGGACGCGCTGGGGCTGTTCCGCGCGCTCGCGGCGCTCTGCGGCGACCCTCCCGAGGCCGCGGCGGTGCTTTCTCGGGTGGAGGCCTCGGTGCGCGAGGCCGAGGCCCGCCGGGCCGAGCGCACTCCGGTGAGGGTGTTCTGCCCGATCTGGCGAGACCCCTGGATGACCATCCGAGGGGACACATTCATCTCGGACATGCTGGACCTCGCCGGGGGCGCCAACATCTTCGCCGAGCGCACGCGGCGCTACCCCCTGGCGGCGGACCTTGGCCTCGCGCCGGCGCTCTCACCGGAGAAGGTCGGCGCCCGGGACGTACGCTACCCGAGGGTCACCCTGGACGAGGTGGTGGCCCTGCGACCCGAGGTGGTGCTCCTGCCCGACGAGCCCCACCCCTTCAGCGAGGCCGACGCAGACGTCCTCCGGGCCCTCAACCTCCCGGCCTCGCGGGCGGGGCGGATCCACCGGATCGAGGGAAGAGCTCTCTCGTGGTACTCGCCTCGGCTGGGCGACGGGCTCGCGACGCTGGCGCGGTGGCTCCATCCGTCGTGAGGGCCCCGACGGGCTCGACGCAGGCGGGCTCGTTGAAGCTCGTGCTGCGCACCCGGCGGTCCACCGGGTAGCACTCCCACGCGGCGGGGTCCCAGGGGACCAGCAGCGCCTGGAGCGCCTCGGGGGGAGTGTCCGGGGCGAGCCACGCGGCCTGGGCCTCGGGCGAGAGCACCGCGGGCATGCGGTCGTGGATCGGGGTCACCAGGGCGTTGGGCGGGACCGTGACCACACAGAAGGTGCGCAGGGGACCGCCCGGGCCCTTCCACTCGTCCCAGAGCCCCGCGAAGGCCACCAGGGCGCGGTCCCTGCGGTGAAAATGGTGGGGCACCTTCCCGGTGGGCGAGGGCAGCCATTCGAAGAACCCGTCGGCGGGCACCAGGCACCGTCGACGCCGGACGGGCACCCGAAAGGAGGGCTTCTCCGCCGCGGTCTCGCTCCGGGCGTTGACACACTTCGCCGCCGAGGAGGTGTCCCTGGACCAGGACGGCACGAGGCCCCAGCGGAAGCATCGGAGCACGCGCATGCCATCCCGCAGGCCCACCACCGGCGCGAGCTGCGTCGGGCAGAGGTTGAAGGACCGCTCGAAGCCGCTCTCGCGGATGGCGTCAAACGCGTCGGCGATGGCGTCCGGGTCGTGGGTCAGGGTGTAGCGACCGCACATCGCCTCCCATGGTGGGGCGCCGCCGGGGCGCCCGTCCAGCGCGCGGCGCGCGCTGGTGGCAGAGGGGTTGGAGCTCCGGTGATTGCGCCCGGGGTCCTCCGGGGGTAAGCCTTGAAGGACCGATGGTGCGTAGCAGGGACAACGCCGCGCAGGAGGCCCTCCGCGCCCGGATCCGGGCCGCGGGCCTCCGGGTCACGGCGCCGCGCGTGGCGGTGCTCCAGCGCATGGAGCTCGCCCGCTCGCCGGTGAGCCACGGGGAGCTGTCCGACGCCCTTAGCCCCGCCTGGGACCGGGCCACCATCTACCGCAACCTCATGGACCTGACGGAGTCGGGCCTCCTGCGCCGCACGGACCTCGGGGACCACATCTGGCGCTTCGAGCTGGCCTCCGTGGAGACCCTCGGGCACGAGGCGCCCCAGCACGCCCACTTCGTCTGCCGCACCTGCGGCGAGGTGCAGTGCCTCCCGTCGGAGAGCGTGCAGCTCCAGCTCTCGCGCACCGCCCCGAAGAGCGTCCGGGCGCAGTCCGTGGAGATCCAGCTCAAGGGCCTCTGCGAGCGATGCACCTAGAGCACGGCGCGTGGGCCTCGCGCGGGCGCTGGCTCCTCGCGGCGCTCCTCCTGGCAGGCGCCAGCGCCGAGGCCCTGGACAGGGTCACATTTCCCTACCCGTGTGTGGAGCACATACACCGCGTGGCGCCCGGCGTTGACGCCCACGTGGTGGTGGCGGACCTGGCGTGCGGGCAGGTGGAGGTGACCTCCACGAGGCCCCGGGATCGGTCCTCCACCGTCGGGACCTTTGCGCACGAGTACGGCGCGCAGATCGCGATCAACGCGAATTTCTATGAGGGCTCCACCTGCGGCCTGGCGCTGGGTGAGCGCACCCTCTGGCGGGACGCCTACGACCGCGGGTGCGTGGCCTCGGCGGCCTTTGGACCCGGGCCCGCGGGGACCCTGGCGAGGGTCTTTGACAGCACCGGCCGGGTGCGGGAGGTGCCCTTCCCGTGGGCGTGGAGCGCGGTCACGGGCCGCCCGAGGCTCCTCTGGGGTGGCCACACCTGGTTCGACGAGGACGAGCCCAACGGGATGTACCGCACGCACCCTCGCACGGCGCTGGGGCTCACCCAGGGCGGCGCCTCGCTGGTGCTGCTGGTAATCGACGGTCGCCGGGCGGGGCTCCCCGGGGTCACCAGCGTGGAGATGATCCCGCTCCTGGAGGAGTTCGGCGTGACCGACGCGCTGAACCTCGATGGCGGCGGCAGCTCCGAGCTCTGGATCGCCAGCGAGGGCGGCGTGGTCAACCGCCCGAGCGACCGCCACGAGCGCCGGGTGGTCAACCACCTGGGGCTGCGGATCACCTCGGCGCTGGGACAGCCACAGCCGCCGGTGCCGTAGGCACGCGCGGAGGGTGTAGAACAGAGCCAGTGAGGGTCCTTGGCCATGCTCCTTCGCGCGCAATCGAGGCTCGGGTTCCTGGCGCTGTCCCTCGCGGTGTGGGGGGTCGCGTGTTCCTCGGGAGACGGCGGGATGGGCGACGCCGCGGGGACGGACTCCACCGTCGCGCCGGACACCGGCACCCAGGGCGTCGACAGCCAGGGCGGGGGCGACGCGGTCACGCCGGACGTCGCGCCGACGGACACCAGCCCCCCGGGGGACACGCAAACAGCGCCAGACACGCTCCCCGGAGACGGAGCGTCCATGGACACCGCGGCGCCGGACGGCGGCGCGCCCGACGGCGGCGCGCCCGATGGGACGCCCATGGACGCTCCCAGCGCAGACTCCGGCGCGGCGGACGCGAGCCCCACGGACGCCCCGGCAATCGACGCCACCCCGCCAGACTCGGGCGCTCGGGACGCGCCGGGAGAGGACCTCCCGGCGCCCGACGCGCCCGCGAGGGACACGACGCCCGTGGACGCTGGGCCCTCCCGCGGCGCGCCCACGGTGCGCATCACGGCGCCGTCCCCCGGAGCCGTGATCACCGGAATGCTCCGTCTGACATTTGCCTACACCGCCCCGGACGACGCCGTGGACGTGGGCGTGGTGCTCGATGGCCGGGAGCTCTCCCGTGCGGGGGAGCCTGTCCGGGTGCTCACGTTTGACACCGGGGCCTGGCCGGACGGGCCGCACCGCCTTGGCGTGACGGTGTACGACCGCCGGGGCGCCAGCGCCTCGGACAGCGTCGCGGTGACCTTCTCCAACCCGCCGTTTCGCTTTGTCTCCGTGACCACGGATCGGTTCCACTACGCCAACGGCGACACCGTCACCCTCGACGTTCGCATGACGGCCCCGGGGGCCACGCTCTCGGCGGATTTCTCCTCCCTGGACAGCGGCTGGGACGCCTCCCGCGTGCGCGTGACCGACGAGGGCGGCGGGCGCCTCACGCTGCGCTACGCGATCTCGCCCACCAACACCCGCGGGGACCGGGTGTACGACATCCCCCTCACCGCGCGCGACGGCGCTACTCCCCCTCGGGCGACCACGGTGCCCGCCCGGGTGCGCCTGGAGAACCTCCGGCCGTTTCCCTTCGCCTTCACCGCCGGGAGCTTTGCCGAGGGGAGCGCGGCACCCTTGCCCGAGAACCCCTCAGGGCCTGCGCTCACCGCGGTCCCGGGGCCCGCCACGCTGTCCCCGGGCGCCACCGCGAGGCTGTCGGTGGCCTGGAGGGCCCGCGCAGGGGTGCCCGTGAGGGCCCTCCAGGTGCGGGCCGAGGGCGCCTCGGGCCACTGGACCGTCCCCATCGCGGACCCCGGCGCCAGCACCGCGGAGCTCACCGTGGCGCTCCCGGAGGACATCGATCCGCCGCTACCGGCGAGCACCTGGCGTTTGTTCCTTCGCGTCGTGGACGCGGCGTATGCGGCCTCCGCCGAACGAGAGGTTGCGCTCCGGGTGGAGCCCCTCGGCCGCGGAGGACCCACGATGGCCAGGGTGCGCGGGACGGTGTCCTACCAGTACTCGGTCGTGGGCCCGGCGTCGCCGTGCGGTACCGTACCTCCCACCACCCAGGTGAGCGCCCTCTACGCGTCCGCGGTCATCCGGGCGCTCCGGGCGAGGGACAACTTCGAGCTCGCCCGCGGGGCCATCAACGCCGCCAGCGGGCGCTTCCAACTGGCGATGCCAGTGTCCTCCGAGGAGGCCCTGCTGGAGGTGAGGGCCGAGGTGAACCCCGGCACCGCGCTGGCCATGACAGTGAAGAACAACGCCTCCGTCACGCACGTCTTCACCAGTCGACGCTTCACCCCTACGCCGGGCACCGGCACCCTGGACTTTACCGTCGCCCTGCCGACCTCCGGAGCGTTCCACATCCTGCGGGTGCTGTCCCAGACGCGGTCCACCACGATCAGCGCGACGGGCGGGCTGCTCCCGGCGCTCGACGTGTTCTGGCAGAGCGGCGCAGACAGCTCCACCTGTGGCCCAAGGAGCTGCTCCAACCGCGCCGTCGCGCCAGGCATCGCGAACCTCGGCATCCGCGGGGGAGGGACCGTCCCGGCGGGCGAGTGGGACGACCCTGTGCTCCGCCACGAGTTCGGGCACTTCGTCATGGCCAACCTCTCCATGACGACCTCGCCGGGAGGGTCTCACAACCCCTGGACCCAGGTGGACCCTCAGCTGGCGTGGTCCGAGGGCGTGGCGACGTTCTGGGGGGCCTACACAGGGAGCGGCCAATGTTACTACAGCAGCACCGGGGCCGGGTGGGGTCTCGATGTCGATGAGGCCAACCCCCCCCTGGTGCTGCTCAACACCGCCACCCCGAACACGCAGACCTCCCTGGTGTCCGAGGGTGTGATCTCCGGGGCGCTCTGGCGCGTCACCCCGCCGCTGCCCCCGCCGAGCGCGCTGCCCGGGCCGCCCAGGCCGCCCGATCCGCGCGTGCAGGCCATGCTCTGGAGCATCTTCACGTACCTCCCCGCCCGGGCTCCGGGGCACGACGGGGGCTTCGCCGGCGTGGACTTCGTGGACTTCCTGGAGGGGTGGCTCTGCGCCGACCCGTGCGAGGAGGCCGAGCTGCGGCGCCACGCGGTGGGCACCTTCCGGTTTCATCACGTCCCGCCGGACGACCGGCGGCACTGCACCGGGGCTCACGCCGAGCCCGCGGACCCCGCGATGGCCACCCGCTGCGCCTCGCCGGGCGTGCTGCTGCTCACCCCGACGGGCCTCTCGCGCTACACGCTGTCCATCGACGCAGCGACGCGGCAACCCTTCGCGGGCGGGACCGAGCTGCCGGTGGGCCTGGCGGGACCCACCGCCTCCCAGCTCCTTCGCCCAAAGAGGCCCATGGCCCTCCTCCGCCCGGAGGCCGGCGGGCCTACGCGCGCGGCGGTGCTCAACTTCGAGGAGCGCAGCCTCTCCATTGCATCGCTCGTCTCCCGGGACGGCGCGGTCGAGCGCGAGGTCGACCTCGACCAGAACCCCATGACGCGCGACCCCATGACGGCGCCCATGGGCATCAATCGCATCGTGCTCTCGGACCTCCCGCGCGCGCTGTCGGTGACCCCGGAGGGGCACTTCGCCTTCGTGGCCCTGGAGAACGACCTGCTCGCCGTGGTCGACCTGGACGACCACCGGCAGTGCGCCACCTTCCCCGTGCGCAACGCCGGCATGACCCCGGCGGTCCTGGAGGACGTGCTGGTCAGCCCCGACGGACAGACGGTCTATGTCTCGCTCTCCGGCAATCGAGGCCGCGCCGTGGCCGAGCTGAGCGTCCCGTGCATGGTGGACCGCTGCGAGCCCATCGCGCCGCCCCCAGCCTCGCCGCCGACGCTCTGCACCGTCACGCCCAGGATGATCACCAATTTTCCCGCCGGGAGCCCCGCCGCAGGGCCGTCCCCGGGGCCCTTGGCCCTCTCGCCGGACGGGAGCCTCCTGGCGGTCGCCAACTTCCGCGCCAACAACGTCTCTGTCTTCAACACGACCTCGCGCCTGGAGCATATCCGCCCGGTGGACTCCGGCGACGAGCCCACGGTGCTCCTCTGGCGGGGGACCAGGCTCTTCGTCGGCAAGAACATCGCCCCGGCGAGCCCGAGGTACCCTTCGGGTTCGGGCACGGTCCTGCGCATCGCCACGCCCTCGTTCAGCCCTGGCCTCGACGTGGGCCTCTATGGCGGGGCGTACAGCATGCTCGTGCAGGGCGCCAACCTCTTCGTCGGGGACCGCCGGGGGGGCATCACCGCCGTGCCCCTGACATACCTCGAAGGCGCCCGAGGGGGCTGCGTCGGGACCGGCGCCGTGTGCCCGAGGGTCATGTCCACGCTGGCAGGCTTCGTCCGGGCCATGGTCGCCCTGCCCTGAGGGGCAGCGGTGGGTGCCCTTGCCAAGCGGGCGCCCGGTGCCCATACCACAGCGCGATGACCCCGACGGTGACCCTCTCGCTCCAGGAACAGCTCGACGCCCTGCAACACCGCGCTGGCTTGAGGGCGTTGGAGGACCACGGCGTGCTGGCCGTGAAGGGCGCCGACCGCAGCGCGTGGCTGAACGGCGTGGTCACCCAGGACGTGCGGGCGCTCGAGCCCGGCCAGGGAGCCTATGCCGTGGCCGTGGGGGTCAAGGGCAAGGTGCTCTCGGACCTGTGGGTCCACCCCGCGCCCGACGCCCTCCTCCTGGTGGTCCCCCTGGCGCAGCGCGATGCGCTCCAGGCCCACTTCGAGCGCTACATCGTGATGGAGGACGTCACCCTGGAGGCCCTCACCGACGTCACCGTGCTCTCGGTCCAGGGCCCGGACGCCCGGAGGCTCACCGAGGGCCTCGGTGCCTCCTGCGCCGATCGCCTCGGCCGCGGCGGGGTGGACCTCCTCGTGCCTGCCGGCGACCTCGACCGCGTCTATGTTGCACTGCAACATAATGTCCCCGTGGTGTCCATCGATGCCTGGGAGGTGGCGCGGCTGGAGGCCGCGGTGCCCGCCTTCGGGGTGGACTTCGACGGGGGCAATTTCGTCCAGGAGGCGGGGCTGACGGCGAGGGCGGTGTCCTTCCACAAGGGCTGCTACCTGGGCCAGGAGATGGTGTGTCGGTTGGAGATGCGAGGGCAGGTGCAGAAGCACCTGGTGTCCCTGGTGCTGGAGGGTCCGGCGCCGGAGCGCGGGGCGCCGGTGCTCTCGGAGGACAAGCCTGTGGGAGCGGTCACCTCGGCGGCGCGGTCCCTGGCGCTGCCAGGGAGCGCGGTGGCGCTGGCGATGGTGCGTCGCACCACGGTGGACGCCGGGGAGGCGCTCGCCGTGGGGGCGGCGCCCGCGAGGGTGGTGCCGAGGCCGGTCCCTTGAGGCTCCGGGCCTGGGCGCTCGGGGCGTGGGCGGTGCTGGCGTGCGCGTCGCGGTCGGGGCTCACGGTGCGCTCGATGCCCGCCGCGGAGGAGCCCCCGACGGCGGACGGCGGCGCGCCGGCTTCCGTCGCCCTGCGATCCGACGCGGGGATCGCCTCGGCGGAGGTCGCCTGGCTCGTGGCGCACCTCGCGGACGAGCCCGACCGCTCGCACCAGGGCGACAGCGACGCGGTGCGGAGGCTCGTACGCGCGGGGCCGCCGGGCGTCCACGCGGTGGCCGAGGTGCTCCGGGCCGGGGACGCCCGGAGGGCGCCCTTCGCCCGACGGGTGTTGGAGCGCGTGGCCCTGGAGCGCTGCCGTCGGGACCTCCCTCGCGCGGCGACGCGCCTCGCCGAGCTCCAGCGCCCGGACGCGGGCGCTCGCCCGCCGGACGCGGGCTTCGTCTGGTGGGGCGCCGACGACGCCCGCTGGCCCTCGGAGGCCGTGGACCGCGTCCATGCGTGGGCGGCCGCGGGCCTGCCTTGCGGCGCGCAGGCCCCCGCCGAGGCCCCCGCGCCTGCTGGAGACGCCGGCCCCGACGGGACCCCGGGAGACCCGTGAACGACGCCTGGCGCGCGCTCCTGGCGTGTCCGGCCTGTCATGGTGCGCTGCAACATGACGGCGCCTGTGGGGGCTGCTCGGAGCGCTATGACCTCACGGGGTCGGCGCCGTCGTTGGTTCCGTCGCGCTGGAGCAGTGCGTTGGAGGGCGAGGGCGGGGGTCGCTGGCGCGAGGCGATGGAGGGTCTGGCGGCCTGGAGGGTGCGACGCCCTCGGCGCCCTGGCGCCTCGGGACCCTCGGCCGTGGACCCGCGGATCGTGGCGCTCCTTGGGCGCTCGGGGCTCCGGGGCACGGTGGTGGACGTCGGGGGCAAGGACGGCGCCAAGGCGTCGGTGATGCCCGCGGCGGTGGAGCGATACCTTGCGGTGGACCCGGGCGCCGACGGCCAGCCGAGGGGAGTCCGAGGCGGCCTGGAGGCGCTGGTGGTCCGGGGTGTGGGGGAGGCGCTCCCGCTGCGGGACGGGAGCGTGGACGGGGTGTTCAGCACGGCGGCGCTGGACTACTTCCTGGACCCGGAGGGAGGCGTCCGGGAGCTCGCGAGGGTGCTGCGGCCCGGCGGCGTGCTGGCGCTCCTGGTCACGACGCACCCGCCCGCGGTGGCGCGCGCCAGGGAGCGCGAGGGGCGCCTGGCGCGGGCGCTGGCCTCCCTCGGGGGACCGGCGCGGCGCGAGGTGGGGCTGGGCGGGGCGCTGGCGCTGGCGTGGGACGCGGCGCGGGCGCGGCGCCGCGAGCACACGCGCTACCTGGGCGAGGGCGAGGTCCTGGGGTGGCTGCGGGCGCGCTTCGCGGCGGTGGACGTGGCGCGCGAGGTGGGCGCGTACAGCGTGGTGCTCAGCGTGGTCGCGCGACGGTGAGGAGACGGCGCGCCTCCTGGGTGTAGGCGTGGGGGATGCGCGTGCGCCCCGTTGCCGTGGCGTTCTCGATGCAAGTCGGCGGGGTTTCAATCCGCCGACCTGCATCGAGAACGCTGTGGCAACGGAGCGGAAGCGCAGCCCCCACGAAAACACGCTGCCATGGTCCGCTACGCTGCACCCGCGAGGGCCGCGCAGAGCGCGTCCACCACGAGCCCCACGTCGTCCTCGGTCATGGCCGGCCCGAGCGGGAGCGTGAGGAGCCGCGGGGCGATCGCGTCGGTGCGCGGGACGTCCCCGGTGCCATAGGCCGCGAAGCGGTGCGTCGGCGGGTAGTGAACGCTCGTCTGGACGCCGCGCTCACGCAGGGCGAGCATCACCCGCTCGCGCTCCGTCCCCGGCGGGAGCAGCACAACGAACAGGTGGTGGGCGCTCTCCCCGCGGCTCCTGCGGTGCGGCACCCGCAGGCCCGACAGGGCGCTCGCCCTGGCGTCCAGGGCCTGGAGGTAGGTGCGCACCACCCGCGCCCGCGCGGCGTTGGCGGCCGGGAGGCGCCGTAGCTGCACCAGGCCCACGGCCGCCCGCACCTCGTCCATGCGCGCGTTGGTGCCCGGGGCCACGACGTCGTAGGTGAACGCGTGGCCGCGGTGGCGGTCCCAGGTGACCGTGGTCATCCCGTGGGAGCGTAGCGCCCTCGCGCGCGCAGCAAGGTCCCCGTCGTGGGTGGTGAGCATGCCCCCCTCGCCGGTGGTCATGTTCTTGTTGCTGAAGAAGCTGAAGGCCCCCACGCGCCCGAGGCCCCCGCACGCGCGCCCCCCGAGGCGCGCCCCCGGCGCGTGGGCGCAGTCCTCCACCAGCGCCGGCGCCGGCCCCGACCCGCTGGCCGCGGCCCGCGCGAGGGCGTCCATGGCGCAGGGCTCGCCGGAATGGTGCACCGCAACAACCGCGCGGGTCCGGGGCGTGAGCTTGCGGGCCACATCCTCCGGATCGAGGGTGAGGTCGTCCTCGGAGGTCACGTCCACGAAGACCGGCGCTGCCCCCCGACGCCTCGCGGCGTTGGCCGTGGCCACGAAAGTGAGCGACGGGAGGAGCACCTCGTCCCCGGGGCCCACGCCCGCCAGCTCGTAGGCCAGCTCCAGCCCCAGGGTGCAGTTGCACACCGCTACCGCGTGGGGCACCCCGAGGAACTCCGCGAAGGCCCGCTCGAAGGCCTCCACCCTGGGACCCTGGGTGAGCCACCCCCCGCGCACCACCTCCGCGGCGGCCAGGGCCTCCTCCTCGCCGAGGGTGGTGTCCGTGAGGGGGACCTTCCAGCGCATCAACGGCCCTCCGGGAAGAGCGAGGCCACGGGCCCGAGGCCCGCGGCGGCGTCCTCCTGGGCCCGGGCGTAGTCCTCGGGGTTGCCCACGTCGAGCCAGTAGGCGTCGGTGCGATAGGCCGCCACGCGCTCCCCTTCCTGGAGGAGGCGCTGCACCAGGTCCGGGAAGTCCAGGTACTCCCCCGGGGCGATGCGCGAGAGGGCCCGGGGCTCATACACGTACACCCCCATGGAGACGTCGTAGGTGAGCTGTGGCTTCTCCTGGTAGCGGGTGACGCTCCCGGAGGGGTCAATGTCGAGCACCCCCAGCCCGAGGCGCACGGCCTTGCGGTGAACGGCCACGGTGAGGGCCGCGCCCTCGCCGCGGTGGTGGGCCACCAGGGCGGTGAAATCCAGCGTGGTCAGGAGGTCCCCGTTGCACACCAGGAAGGTATCCTCCAGGCCGGGGATCATGCGCAGGGGGCCCGCGGTCCCCGAGGGGCGCTCGTCCCGGGCGAAGCGGTAGGCGCACAGGCCCCGCAGGCCCGGGTGGCCCTCGACGTAGGCCATGATCAGCTCGGCCAGGTGGTCCACCGCGAAGGTCACCTCCCGGATGCCCGAGCGCGCCAGCGAGCGCACCAGGAGCTCCAGCACCGCGTGGTCCCCGACGGGCACCAGGGGCTTTGGGAACGCCACGGTGAAGGGCGCCAGCCGTCGCCCTCGCCCGCCTGCAAGAATCACGGCCTTCACGGTCCGCAGGGCCTTAGCCCACGCGCCGCGGGGCTTCAAGCTCCTCCAGGGCGATCCGGTGCAGGGCCCCCTCGGAGCGCACCCTTCGCACCCGCAGCACGGTCCCCGGCGCGAGCACGCACTCGTCCTCCCCCGCGAAGGCCGAGAAACGCCGCAGGCTCACCGCTCGCCGGGCGCACACCTCGAAGAGCGTCCCCCGGGCACCGAGGAAGCCCCGGGCCACCTCCACCCTCGTGCTGCACGAGGACACCCCCCACCAGACCACCTCGGCGCCCTCCCGGTAGCGGTCCCGGAGGTCCAGCCCGACGCCCCTCCAGAGCGTCATGGCCAACGGCGGGAGCCTCCCGAGGGCCTCCAGGAGGAGCCTGAGGTACGAGAGGAACGGCGCCACCTGGGACCGATCCCGGTCCCGCAAGGCGCGGTTCAGGCGCGTGTAGAAACCCGCCCCGGCGGTGTAGAGCCGCACCGCCGCGTGGGCGTCCGGGTCGAGCTCCGTCCCTCCCTTCGCGCTGGTCGCGTGGAGCCAGCAATGTTGCACTGCACCATGGACCTGGGCGAGCGCCCCCTCCACGGGCCCCAGGGCCTGGAGGAAGGGCTCCCGGGCTCGCTCCAGGATGCCGGTGAGGGGCTCCAGGTCCCCCTCGGGCTCGCTGGAGGCGTCCTGGAGGCGCTTGAGAAAGAGCGCGTGGAGCTCCTGCGTCGAGGCGATGAAGGTCTCCATCTTCTCGGCCTGTGCTCGCGACGGCAGGAGCCGGTCCTGCCAGCCCGGGGTGGGGAGCCAGCCCACCCTCGGGGCGCCCACGGAGAGCAGGGCCGTGTTCACCGCGTGGAAATGGTTCCCGTGGCAGAAGCGCCCGTCGCGCGCGGCGGGGTTCCAGTGGTCCAGGTGCCGCACCCGGGCGAGCGGGAAGCGCCTCTCGAGGCCTTCCACCATGGGGCGGAGCGCCCGGGCGTGGACGCCCCACCACGCGAAGACCACGCCCCGGTCGGCCTCCGGGGCCTCGTGGCGGGCCTTCAAGATGCCGTGGGTGACGGCCTCGATGACCGGTCTCCAGAAGGCCGTGTGGGCCTCCAGGGCGACGCCTCCTCCCGCGGTGAGCGAGGCGTTCAAGAGCAGCACCCCCTGGGCCAGGAGGGCCTGGAACCACTCCGCGGGGGGCACCACCTGGTGCTCTTCCAGGAGCGCCGGGAGCTGGAAGGGGTCCAGGTCCGGGGGGGTCTTGTGGCGCCAGTGGAGCGCCGCGCGCAGGAGGTTGGTGAGCGACGCCACCTGCGGGAAGCGAGGGTCCTTCCAGCTCTTGATGGCGTTGTCGAACATGGCGATCCCGGTGGCGCTCTCCACGCGGGGGTAGGGGTTCTGGCCAAAGACCACGACCCTCCAGCGCTCCGGGGGGTTGGCCTTGAGGGCCTGGAAGGTGAGCTCCCGCACCGGGACCATGCGCTTGTCGCGGGCGGGGCCCAGGAAGCGACCGCCCTGGGGGTTCTTCGCGAGCACCGGGCCCAGGGTGTCCCACCAGGGCTCGGCCCCGCCCTTGAAGAGACTCTGGAGCTCGTGGGGATCGGCGCTCACGGTGCGCGTCCCAGGGCGCGCAGGAGGTCCGAGAGAATGGCGTGGGTCATGCCCCAGATGAGCAGGCTCTCGTAGCGCCAGCGAGGCAGGAGGAAGGGCACCCTCAGGGGCACCCTGCGCGAGGGCCTCCACCACCACCAGAAGCGCCCCGTGTGACGCGGAGAGCGCAGCGCGGCCAGGGGCACCCAGGTGACCGACTGCACCTCGCGGGCGTTGAGCGTGAGGGCGGCCTCGCCCTCGAAGACGAACACCACGGGCGTGACGGCCATGCGCTCCCAGCGCCGCCAGAAGGCCCTGGGGTGCTCGGGGAGGGCGCCCAGGACGCGCGCTCCCGAGAGGTCCAGGCCCACCTCCTCGAAGGTCTCCCGCACCGCGGTGGCGACGGGGTCTCGATCACTCGCCTCGGCCTTTCCGCCGGGGAGAGCGGCGTGCCCCGACCAGCGGTCCCCGCGGCGCACGGCGCGCTGGATGACCAGCACCTCCAGTTCGCTCCCTCGCGGACGGAGCACCACGGCCACGGACGCGCGGAACTTCAAGCCCTCCTCTACCGCCGCGGGGGTCTCCGCGGGCCGGAGCGCAGCGCTCAGCGCCTGGAGCAGGGTCTCCACCCCGGGAAGTGGTACCCTCCCGGTGCCCCGCGGTCTACCGGTCCCGCTGGACCCTGGCGCCCCGGGGACCTCCAGCCCTAAGCGATAACCCATGGAAATCAAACGAGTTTTCTCCTTCGTGGCGCTGCTGTCCCTTGGGTGCAGCGAGACGGCGACGCAGGTCGGGGACGCCGCGGCGGAGACGGCGGTACCGGACACGGCGGCACCGGACACGGCGCCGAGCCCTGATGCGCCTGGCGTAGACACCCCTGCGGCGGACGCGCCACGGGTGGACAGCGCGCCGATGGACGTCGCGGCGGACACGGCGCGGGACACGGCGGCGCCGGACGCCCCCGCGGGCTGCGGGGACGGGAGCGCGCTCTGCGCGGAGGGCGCAGGGATGCGCTGCGTGGACGTTCGTACGGACCCGAACCACTGCGGCCGCTGCGGGGTGCGGTGCTGCACGGGGATGCCGTGCGTGGACGGGCGCTGCCAGGGGATCTTCGGGTGCTCGCCGGGGAGCACCCGCTGCGACTGCGCGTGCGTGAACACGCAGACGGACTCGTCCAACTGCGGGGCCTGCGGGAACAGTTGCCCGGCCGGGAGGGTGTGCCACAGCGGCATTTGCTCGGACCCGGGCTGCGTCGGTGGCGGCGCCGCGTGCGCCGCGGGGCTGTGCGTGTGCGCGGGGCGCTGCACGAGCCTCCAGACGGACACGGCCAACTGCGGCGCCTGCGGCAACGTGTGTCCGCCCAGGATGGTGTGCACCGCCGGGCGCTGCGAGGCGCTGCCCACGCCCGACGGGGGCGCCGGGGACGCCGGAGACGCGGGCGGGGGCCTCTCGTGCGGGGCGGTGACGGAGCCCGCGATGCCCATGGGGGTGTGTGACGGCCGCGGCCGGATCGCCTGTCAAATGTGGGCAGACGCGCTTCTAGACGGCGGGATGGCGCGGGTGGTGTGCGTCCAGGAGCCGGCGGGTTGCGCCCGGGCGGACACCTGCGCGGACCTGCGGGACTTGACGACGTGCCGTTGCGGCGCGGGGCCCGCGTGTGGACCGGGGCAGAGCTGCCAGGACACCCCTGCGGGGCCCGCGTGCCGGTGCCTCCGCCCGCGGTGAGGGCAGACCGGAGTTACTGGCAGGCTGACGGCACGGAGCGCCCCCCAAGGGCAGAACGGAGGGCTTCCGTAAAAGACCGGCGACTCCGCGCCGAGGTGACATAGCCTCTGCAGACAGCGGCCGCTGCAAGATACCCAGCCCTGCTCTCCCCGGGACCCGTGCTGCCTGCCTGGTCGAGCGCGGTGCAGCACTGTCTCCGGACGGTCGCTTCGTCGCGCGGCGGAGCTGTGGTGGGGGGTGTAGCTGGGGGCGTCGTGGGAGGCGGAGCGGCGGGAGTCAACCGGGAACTGAGCGGCAGGAAGAGATGCTCGACCCGGCCCGCCGTGACCGTG
This sequence comes from Deltaproteobacteria bacterium, assembly GCA_016218725.1. Taxonomy (GTDB): domain Bacteria; phylum Myxococcota_A; class Polyangia; order Polyangiales; genus JACRDB01. The sequence goes on along the minus strand of JACRDB010000045.1, from coordinate 47,561 downwards.
ACGGGCCTTGCGACCATCACCGCAGCGCCCACCAATCCCACACGGACGTTGTGGGTGCCAGGCGCCAGGCCGTGGACCACGACCGGAGCGGGGCCCTGATCCCGCTCGTCCACCCAGACGTGAGCGCCCGGCACGTCGGTCGTCACGGCGACAGCACCGACCGACTGAGGCGCGGCGGGGCCACCAGCTGGCGGGACGCCGGGAGGCGGCGCCACGCCCGGGGGCGTGGGCTGTGCGTGCGAGCTCAGGCTCGCGAGGAGCGCGGCGAGGAAGAGAGCGCGAGCGAGCGGCCTGGGCCTCATGAGCAGTATCTTGGCATGGTGAGGGAGAGCATAGACCTCGGACGCAAAGCGGACCAACAGCTCTTCATCCGCTGGTGGAATTCCCGCCACGACCACAGGCGCGGCGCTGGCGCACCCGCTTCAGTTGCAGGGGGCGCCCGGGGCGCAGATGGGCGCGGAGTACTCGGTCCAGGCGAAGGTGAGGTAGTTGCTGGGGCTGAGCAGCGTGCGCCACTCGTCGGTGGGGCCCGCGCCGCCGACGGTGCCGCCCGCGGCGAGGCCGTGGGCCTGCACCTGCCCTCGGAGTGTGCCGGAGGTGACCACCACCCGAGGCTCGTCCCCCGCGGAGGGTGAGTAGAAGTGCGTGAGCTGGAGCGAGCCCCCGAGGGCCGCCGTGAGGAAGCCCCCGAGGGCCGCCATGGCCATGTCACCGCTGCGGAGCCCGAGGAGGAGCGCCACCCACCCGGCGGGCGCCGAGAACGAGAAGAAGGCCCCGGAGTAGTTCGGCGGGTAGGGCGCGTCCCACACGAAGCCCGCGTAGGCCCCGAAGGTGGTGGGTTGTCTCGTGACGCCGCTGACGGCCCAGCCGGTGAAGGTGTAGTCCGCGGCGTAGCCAGGGTGTCCATTGACCCCGAGGCCCCCGAGGAGCTCCACGCCGACATACACCGACAGGAGGAAGTAGTAGCTCGGCTGCACCTGCGTGGAGAAGCCGCCCATGACGGCGTCCGGGGGGTGGTTGAAATCGCTCACGGCGTTGCCCGCGAGGGCCGCCCCGGCCAGGCTCAGGAGGTAGCCCGAGAGGGCGTTGAACTGCGCCATCACGTGGAGGGAGGCGGGCAGCTCTCGCAGGAGGATCGCGTACTCCAGGAGCGCCGTGCGCCCCGTGGGGTCCACGTAGGTGGTGGGCGCGTCGAGCGCGTAGGCATAGCGGTTCCACTGCCGCGGGTCCCGCGCCGACGGGGTCGCCGGGTCCCGCGACAGGAAGCGCCCGAGGCGCGGGGCGTAGTGCCTGGCGCGGAGGTAGTAGCTCCCCAGCACCGGATCAAAGAGCTCACCGGTGAAGCCATAGGGCTGCGACGGGTCCGGCGCGCCCGCCCCCAGCGCCTCGCCGAAGCCCGTGAAGCGCAGGGTGCTCCGCCGCGCGCCCGCGGTGTCGGTGGTGGCCCTCACGCTCCCGAGGCGGTCCCGGTGCAGGTGTTGGAGCGAGCCGCCTACGTCCCTCGCCAGGGGGCGCTCGGCCAGCACGTTGCGCGCGAGCATGGCGCCCGTGGGCGAGGTCTCCTCCAGGAGCTCGGGGATCGGGCGCGCGTGGTCCCAGAGGAAGCGCCGTGTCTCACCGTCCAGGGTGCGCGAAACCAGCAACCCGGCGGCGTCGTACTGGTAGTCCACCCGATGGCGCCCGAGGGCTGCCCCGGTGGTGTCCACCCGCACCAGACGCCCGAGCCCGTCCCAGCGGAGCGTGGCCGCACGAGGCCCGCCCACGACCTCCAGGAGGTTCCCCTGGCTGTCGTAACGGTACGTCGCCTCACCGTCGGAGGTGAGCTGGTCGTCGGCGTCGTAGGTGAAGCGACGCAGCATCCCGCGGTCGGTGTAGGTAAGGAGGTTCCCTACGGCATCGTAGGTGTAGCTACGGGTCTCCGGGGCGCCTCCGGAGGGCGTGAGGGTCTCCGCGGTGAGGCGCCCCAGGAGGTCGTAGGCGTAGCGCAGGGTGGAGCCGTCGGCGCCCTCGACCAGGGTGACGCGGCCGGCGGGGTCGTAGGTGTAGGTCTCGCCGAAGAGGGTGACGGAGTCCGCGCGGGCGGAGATGCTCCGGAGCCTCCCGTTGGCGTCGTAGGTGCGCGCCTCGGTGATGTTGTTGGGGTGGCGCAGCGCGGTGACGCGGCCCGCCGGGTCCCGGGTGTAGACGTAGCGACCAGCGCCGTCGGTGACCGCGGCGAGGAGCCCCGAGGGGTCGTACTCGAAGCGGGTGGTGCCCGAGGCCGTGGAGCGCTCCGTGAGGAGCCCCGCGGCGTTGTAGGTGTAGCGCACCACGCGCCCGAAGGGGTCCACCGCGCCGGTGAGGCGTCCCACGCGGTCACGGGTGAGGGTGGTGGTGCCGCGGGCGTCGGTGAAGCCCGAGAGCTCTCCCGCGTCGGAGTACGCGAGGCGCACCTCGGTGCCGTCGTCGGCGCGCTCGGAGACCACGCGCCCTGCGGCGTCCAGGGCGCGCACCACGGAGCGCCCGTCGGGGTACGTCTGCGTGGCCGAGCGCCGCGCGAGGTCCCCGACGACGCGCTCGGTCCCGCCGCCGGGGAGCGTCCGGGCAGTGGGGATCCCCGCGGCGTCGCGGGTGACCCGGAGCACGCGCCCCAGGGCGTCGGTGTAGCTCACCAGGCCGCGCAGGTCGTGGGCGTAGCGCGTCACGCCGCCCGCGGGGTCGGTCACTTCGGCGAGGCGCCCGCCGCCGTCGTAGCGGTAGCGGGTGGTGGCCCCGGCGGGGTCCGTCACCGCCGTGGGGCGGCCTTCGAGGTCGTACGTCACCGCCGTGGAGGAGCTCCCTCGGGTGACCCTCGTGGCGCGCCCGAGGGCGTCGCGCTCGAAGCGGGTGAGCACCCCGTCGGCGTCGGTGACCTCGCTCACGCGGTTCGCGGTGTCATAGCCGTAGCGCACCGTGGCGCCCGAAGGCAGCGTCACCGCCGTGCGCCGCCCGAAGCGGTCATGGGTAAAGCGAAAGGTGCGCCCGACGCCGTCGCTCTCGGTGGTCACCAGGCCCCCCGGTCCGTAGGTGAAGCGCACCAGCCGCCCGTCGGGCTGCTCGATGGCCCCCACCCTCCCGGCCCGGTCGTAGGTGAAGCCCGAGCGCCGACCGCCCGGTTGCTCGATGGACACCAGGCGCCCGACGGCGTCGTAGGTGTTGGTGGCGGAGCCGCCGCCCGGCATGCTGAGCGAACGGACGCGGTCACCGGAGTCGTAGCCCACGCGGGTCACCGCCCCGAAGGGATCGGTCACCTGGGTGGTCCGTCCGTCGTCGTCGAGGACGCGCGTGGCGCGGGTGCCCGTCGGGCCCTCCACGGAGGTCACGGTCCCGTCGGGGTGGTACCCCAGGCGCGTCACCGAGGTCACCCCTCCGGAGGTCACGGTCTCGCGCTCCAGGTCCCCCGTGGCGTTGTAGACAAACGCGCGGGTGGCCCCCGTGGGGTCCGTGAGGCTCGTCACGTCCCCGGCGGCGTTGCGCGCGAAGACATACTCCGCGCGGTCCGGGAGCGTCAGGCGCGTGAGGGCGCCGCCGGTGTCATACCCGAAGGCCAGCGAGGGCCCCGTCGGGAGGGTGAAGGTCGCCAGCTCGCCGCGGGCGTTCCAGGTCAGCCTGGAGCTGTGCCCGAGGCCGTCCTCGTGAGCGGCGAGGAAGCCCGTGGCGCTCTCGTAGGTGATGCTCTCCACGCGCCCGGTGGCGCGGGTGATGCGCGTCACCCGGCCCTGGGTGTCGTAGGTCCAGGTGTCCCGGTTGCCCAGGGCATCGGTGTGCGCCGTGCGGTTGCCCGCGGGGTCGTACTCGTCCCGCACGACGTCCCCCGCGGGGTTTGTGAGCGAGGTCACCAGGCCACGGTCGTTGTAGGTGACCACGGTGACGGCGCCCAGCGCGTCCGTGCGGGTCTCCGTGCGCCCCGTCGGGTCCCGGGTCACGGTGCTCCGCCCGGCGGCCCCTCCGCGCGCGAGCACCCTCCCGAAGGCGTCGTACTCGGCCTCGCGGAGCACGCTCCCGGTGGGGTCCAGCACCCGCGTCAGGAGGTGGTCCGGGCCGTAGAAGTACCGGTAGCGCCCGCCGCCGAAGTCCGTGCTGGCCACCAGGTCTCCGACGGCGTTGTACTCGTAGGTCCTTCGGGAGCCATCGGGGCGGGTGATGGCCGTGATGTGCCCGGCGCTGTCCCGGGCGATGGTCAGGAAGCTCGTCCCGCTCACCCGTAGCGCGCCCGACGTGAACTCCAGCGAGGCGCCTGAGCCGTCGCGCACCGCGGTCAGGCCCTGCGTGGCGTCCACGGTCCAGCTGCGCCCGTCTCCCGTCATGAGCCGCGCCGAGCGCGGCTGGTACGGCGCCATGCCGGGCGTCGGTCCGTCGGCATCGTAGAGAATATTGTCGTCAAAGAGCGTGAGCGTGCGCCCCTCGCCGTCGACCTCGATGGTGGCCCCGTAGGTCGGCGCCAGGAGCACCCAGTGGCCCCTCACCGTGGGGTATCGGTAGAACCAGCACGCCGTGGTGGTGGGACGGAAATCCGCTCGATACACCCTGCCGCCGAGCCGAAGCACCGCCGTGTGGGGAACGGTAGGTACGGGTGGGACAATCCCGTTGAAGGGGTTGCAGCGGCTGGCCGTGCGCCACCCGTCGCCGGTGCGCTGGGGCACCTCGAAGCGGGCGCCGTTGTCCATGGACAGCGCCCAGTTCTGCCCGAAGGCGCCGTCCCTTCGGGCGAAGGAGTCGTACACCCGGTCCACGTTGATCGGGATCCCCAGGAAGCGCAGCGAGAGGTCCCGGAACCCGAAGCGCTCGGCCCCAATGGGCACCACACGGGTCAGAGTGAAGGCCCGGGTGACGGACACCTCGTGGGCCCAGGCGTCGAGAGCGCGCAGGCGCAGGACGTAGGAGCCCTCGCCGAAGAGCGACGGATCCAACGACCCGAGGGTGCCCCCGGTCACCGGGCTCGTACCCGAGGCGATGGTGGTCCAGCGGTCGCCTCCGGCGCGCTGCACGGCGACGTCCCAGCGCACCAGGTCCGAGTCCGTGACGCTCCCCGTCACGGTGGTGGAGGCCTCCAGCTCTGCGCCCGCGGCCGGGGCCGTGAGGCTCACTGTGGGCGGGCCATTGTCCGCGGAGGCGTGGGCCGTGAAGGTCACCCTCGCGGCGCCCACGTTTCCCTCGGCGTCGGTGACCTCGGCGCTGGCCTCGAAGGCGCCCGCCCGCGTAGGCGTGAAGGCGCCGTCGCCCCGCGCGTCCAGGGTGATCGCCGCGCCGTCCACGGTGAGGCTCCGGCGGGCGACCGTTGTGTCGGCCACCTCGCGCACCGCGAGCGTGACGCGCCCACCGACGGCCACGGCCGTGGGGGTGGCCGTGAGGGTGACCCTGGGAGGGGCGAGGGCCCTGCCCGAGAGCGTCACGCGCGCCGTGGCGGCCGCCCCGGGCCCGTGGGGGTCGCTCGCCACGAGCTCGACGGTGTACGTCCCGGCGCGGTCGGCGCGGAAGGTGGGCGTCGCCGTGGTCGCGGCGGCGAGGTCCACTGCGCTTCCGGGCACCGAAGAAGTGACCCTCCAGGCGTAGGTGAGGGCGTCTCCCTCGCGGTCCACGGTGCCTGACGCGTCCATCCGGAGGGGCGTGTCCACCGCTCCGAGGCGGTCCAGCGCCGCGGCGACGGGCGGCGCGTTGGCCACGACCACCGAGCGGGCGGTGTCGCTCCCCGCGGCGTTGGTGACCTGGAGGCCCACCGGGAGGTCCGCGTTGCCGTCCACGGTGACGGTCACCGAGGGGCCGTCCAGCGAGCCCGAGATCACCGTGCCCCCGCCCAGGATCCAGCGGTAGGAGAGCATGGCCCCCGTGGAGCGGGTCCCATCCAGAGCCACCGTGGTGCGCGTGCCCCGGCGGAAGAGCCCCGGCGTCACCGTGAGCTGCGCCCTCGGCGCGGGGCCCGCGTCCACGGCGGCCTCCGGAGGACCGTCCGCCGCGGCGTCCGTGGGTGGGGCCTCGGGCGTGGAAGGCAGGTCCCCGGGCGTCCCGTCCGAAGGAGCGTCCAGGGCGGTGGCGTCGGTGCTGGCGTCGGTGGTGGCGTCCGTTGCGTCGTCCGGTGGAGCGCCGTCGCGCTCGTCGTCCGCGGCGACGTCCATCGCGTCGGAGCCCTGGGAGCCGTCTCCTGCGTCGCTCCGGGGGCTGTCTCCCGCGTCGATCGGGGCGTCCGTGTGGTCGCCCGTCGCGTCCGAGGCGTCCCCCGAGGCGTCACCGCCCGCCTCCGCGGACGAGTCACCGGCCCCAGTGTCTGACGGGCCGGCGTCGTCGCAGCCGATGACCGTGAACAGCGAAATCAGCGCCAGAAGCGCAAACCAGACCTTCATTTCAGCGACCTCGGTGTACGTCGCGCAGCCCACACGACCTCAAGGGGAAGGCCTGGTCGCGCTACGCGGAGCGATCATTCGAGCGCCCGGGCTCACCCGTGTCAACGACGCCGAGGGGGTCGCGCTCGCTTCGCGCCGCGGACGGAATTGCTCCATGCCGGACAGACCCACACGCGCTACCTCTGGGGCTCCGCCGCTCCAGGCACCGCCCCTGCGGTCCGGGCGCTGGTCACAAACGACATCCCTCCAGGGCGCTGAGCGCAAGGCCCAGGCGCCGTGGTACCATCCCCGCGCGATGTCTCGCGCCCTGTCGTGGCTGGCGCTCGTCCTCGGAGTCGGGTGCGCCCACGCGCCGTCCCCGCCGCGACCGGTGCCCGCGGCGCAGCCCTCGACCCCCGCGGCGCAGCGCCAGCAGGAGCTCGCGCTCCGCAGGGCGCAGGTCGCCGGCCTCCGGCGCGGTGACCCCGGGAACCCCCCGGCGCTCCTGCGCCTCGCGGAGCTGCTCGTGGATGACGCCCTCGCCGCGTGGCGCTTGGCCCTGGAGAGCGATCCCAGGGTCCTCGAGCTCCGCCCTCCGGCCCAGGACTCCGGCTCCGAGGGCGCCGAGGCCGCGCCCGGACCTCCCCCGCCGTGGTTCGATCCCGAGCGCGCGCAGCGCCTCAGACCCGACGCCCGCGAGGCCCTCGCCCGGAGCGTCGCGCTGGCCCGCGAGGCCACCCCCCTCCTGGAGCGGGTGGTGCTTGAGCACCCGGGCTCCCCGGAGGCGCCCGACGCAATCGCGCTGGAGGCATGGCTCCTCGGGGAGCTCCAGCACCCGGAGGTCGCCCGTCAGGCGTGGCATCGGCTCCTCCGGAGCTTCCCCGACAGCCCTCGCGCGGGGGAGGCCTGGCTGGCCTTCGGGGAGCACTTCTTCTCCGCGGGGCGGTTCCCGCAGGCGCTGGAGGCCTACCAGCGTGCCCTCTCCCTCGCGCCCCCGAGGCTCCACGGCTTCGCGCGCTACAAGCTCGCCTGGTGCTACGCGAACCTGAACCGCGACGCCGAGGCCCTCCAGGCCTTCGAGCGCACCGTCGCCGACGCGCTGGCCTCCCCGACGCCCGCACCCCTCGCCCGCGAGGCCTTCCGCGACGGCCTCCGGGTGCTGGTCCAGTCCCGCCAGGGCCTCTCCCACGGAGACGTCCTCTCCTGGAGGGACGCCCGCCCCGCCGTGCCCGCCGCCGCGGCGCTGCGCCAGGCGGCGGAGCTCCTCGATGACCTCGGCCGCGCCCCGGAGGCCCTCGCGCTGTGGCTCGCCCTGGCGACCCTGGAGCCCGCCCAGGCCTGCCAGACCCTCGCAAACGCCGCCGAGAGCGCCCGCCGCGCCGCGGACCCCCAGAGCCTCGCCCGCGTCGCCGCCGCCCGGGAGGTCGCCCGCTGCGGCGCGCCCTGACTTCTCATAACGATCTGTGTAGTATCAAAATGATATGTGTGCAGGAGCCCCGGAGCACGGCTTTCCCAGCGCGGGCACCGGTGGCACGGGAGGTGAATCACCCTCCGCCCAGGATGACAAACATCCGGGAAGCAACCCTCCGAGGGAAGACTCAAATGAAACTCCGCACTGGTCTCGCCGCGTTTGTCCTCGCCACCGGGCTCGTCCTGCCGCTGGCGTTCTCGCAGCCTGCGCAGCCCGCGCAGCCCGCGCAACCCGCCCAGCCCGCGCAGCCCGCCGCGAGGCCGCCGCTCACGGGGGTCCAGCGCTTCGAGGTGCGCCCCGGGGGAATCTCCCGGGTGAGCTTCACCTCGGACGCGCCGCTGGAGACCATCGATGGCGTGAGCGTGAACACCACCGGGGGCTTCACCGTGGACCTGGGCAACCCCTCCCGGCAGCTTACGGGCTCCGTGGCCATCACCACGGCCTCGCTTCGAACCGGGAGTGACCTTCGGGACGAGCACCTGCGGGGAGGCAACTGGCTCGACGCCGAGCACCACCCGAACATCACCTTCGAGCTGGCCTCGACCACGGTCACCGGCGCCCTGCGCCCCGGGGTAGCCGCGCGGGGCCAGGTACGGGGGCGCCTGACCCTCCACGGCGTGACCCGGGAGATCGCCCTGCCGGTGACCGTGAGGCTGATCCCCCTGACCGCGGAGCACACGGACATGGCCCAGTTCGGGGTCAACAGCGACATGCTCCGGATCCAGGGGGGGTTCAACATCCAGCTCTCGGACTATGGGGTGTCCATCTTCCGGCCCCTGCGGCTCAAGGTGAGCAACACCATCGCCCTGCGGGTGGACCTCACCGCCTTCCGGGCGGGGACCTGACCGGGGGCTGACCGGGGGCGCCCGAGAGGGCTTCCTCCCCCCGCGGGAGCCGTGCTAGCGTCCGCGGCCATGAAGCAGGGATGGCTGGCCCTCGTGGCCCTGGTGGCTGGCGCTGGCAGCGCCCTCGGCGTCGGCTGTAGCAGCGAGAGCAAGCTCAACGTGGTGGTGGAGGAGGGCGCCAACGCCCCGCACGTGAACCTCCCGACGGTGCCCACGCTCCCCCCGCCGCCTCCGTCCAAGACCGCGGACGGCGCGTACACCGTGTACGGCGTCCGTCACGACGCCGCCCGCAACCGGGACCTCTGGCAGAAGCAGCAGCGGGTCCACGGCTGGATCGTCGGGCTCTACGTGCCCCGGACGCCCGACGGGCGCGTCTGCGCCGAGCGTGACCGCTGCATGGAGGAGCGCCCTCACATCTACATCGCCGACGCGCGGGATGAGCGCGACGCCACGCGCAAGATGATGATCACGGGGTACGCCAACTTCCAGTACGAGATCGACACGGCCCGCACCGCGGCGCTGCGCGGCAGGCCCAACACCCCCGCCCAGAACGCCCTGGCCCAGCAGGGGCTCACGCACGCCATCCCCACGGACCTCCTGGAGGGCGCGGAGGTCACCGTCACCGGCAATTTCACCCGCAGCGCGGCCAACGGCCAGCGGGACTCCGCCGGGCTCCTGGAGTACGCCTCGCACACCACCAACACCCCCGCGCCACCGCCGCCGGACCCACGACGGCGCTGACCGCAGGGGGACGCTTCACCTCGCAAGAGCCCTCAGAACCCCTATCTCCCGGAGTCGTCATGGCTGCGCAGATCCTCGCCCATATCACGGGCACCGTCTGGAAGATCGAGACCCGCGTCGGCGCCCAGATCCAGGAGGGTGACGTGGTGGTCATCCTCGAGTCCATGAAGATGGAGATGCCCGTGGAGGCCACGGCCAGCGGCACCGTCACCGCGGTGCTGGTGAAGGAGGGTGAGGCCGTCAACGAGGAGCAGCCGCTGGTGGAGCTAGGCTGACGCGGGCGGGCCAGTGTAGCCTTCGGTCGCCATGGCCCCCACGAACGAGAACCTCGCGAAGCTCCGGCAGCTCCTCCAGGTCCACGACGCGGCGTCGCTCAAGCAGGCCGTCGAGCTGGCGCGCTCGCTGGAGGACCGCGCGCTCTGGGACGCGCTCCTCCAGGGCGTCACCTGGAAGGCTCCAGAGAGCGGCGGGGCCTGGGGTGTGCTGGACGACCGCTTCCCGGTCGGGTCCTACGTCACGCGGGCCTGGCGTCGCTTGACCCTCTCGCTCCTGGTGGGCGCCAGCCCCGACGGCACCGCGGGCGCAGCGCTGCGCGCCCAGGTCACCAGCCTCTCGCTCTCGGGGACCATCAGCAGCGAGGTCAAGGGCGAGCTGGACCTATCGCTCTTCGGGCGCTTCCAGGCGCTGGAGACGCTCCGGGTGGAGGGCTTCCCGCGGGTGTTCAACTTCGAGGCCCTGGCGAGGCTCCCGGCGCTCAAGGTGCTGGTGCTCTTCTACTCGGGCTTCCCCGAGGGCCTCGGGGGCCTCGCCGGGTGCGAGAAGCTGGAGCGCCTGGACCTCAGCCAGGGTCCGTCGCTGGCGGGGGTGCTCCAGGGGCTCCCGGCGCTGCGGGAGCTCAACCTGGAGTACCCGGAGCCGGGCCTCGGCCTCGCGGCGCTCAAGGAGCTACGGACGCTGGAGGTGCTCCAGTGCAACGGCTTCCCGGTGGCGGATTTCATGCCCCTCGCGGGCCTCCGCGCGCTGCGACGGGTCCAGGTGTCCAACGCGGCGACGAACTCCCTCCGGGGCCTGGAGGGCTGTACGAGCCTGGAGGTGCTGAACCTCTCCCACGGTGACCTGGAGGACCTGGAGCCCCTGCGCGGCGCCCGGGCCCTCAAGGAGCTGTACCTGCCGCACTTTCCGAAGCTCACCTCGCTGGAGCCCCTTCGAGGCCTCACCACGCTCCGGATCCTGGACGTGCGAACCTCGGCCATCACCGACGTGGACCCCATCGCCGACTGCGCGCTGGAGTCCTTCCACTGGGACCGCTGCGGGGCGCTCACCTCCCTCGCAGGGCTCCGCGGGACCCGCGCCCTCACGTCCCTGCAGAACCTCTACCGCACGCCACTGCGCTCACTGGACGGCCTGGAGAACCTGGAGCGCCTGGAGCGGATCAACCTCGCGGACTGCCCGGAGCTCGCCTCCATCGCCGCCCTCCGCGGGCGAGAGACCCTGGTGGAGCTGGCGCTCCTCCAGGCGGCGGCCCTCACGACGCTGGACGGGCTCCAGGGCTGCCACGCGCTCACCACCGTCAATTTCCACTGCTCCGCGCTCACGGACCTGTCGGCGCTCGAAGGGCTCAAGGCCCTCTCCGTCGTGAACCTCGCGATGTGCAAGGGCCTCACGGACCTCTCGGTGTTGACCACGCTGCCGCAGCTCAAGGCCCTCGGGCTCTACGGGACGAACTTCAAGAGAGGCGCGCTCCCTCCGGCGCTGCGGGCGGTGGCGACCTTTGCCCTCGGGGCGAAGCTCCACGACCTCGCGGCGAAGCCCCGCGCCGCGCCGCGCAAGGCCGTCCCCACGGGCGTCCCGGAGGGCAAGGGGCGCCAGTACCTGCACATCCGCAAGCTCCTCCTGGCGCGGGACGAGGCCCAGATCGACCAGGGCCTGGAGCTCCTCCGTGCCCTTGGGGAACCCTCGTACTATGACGTGCTCCTGAGGGGCGTCACCTGGTCCACGGAGCGCGCCCCTCGGAGCGGCTACGGGACCTTCCAGTACGACGACTCGGTGCTGCGCTGCCCGGGGCCCGCCAAGGTCTACCGCCAGCGGTTGGTCCTGGGTCTCCTGGCCACGGCTCCGGACACCTGCGAGGCCGCCCGGGACCTCAAGGATAAAGTGACCAACCTCGTCCTGTGGGCGCCCTACGTCGGGAAGGTCCGCCCCTCCGCGGACCTCGCGCCGCTCGCGGCGCTGCCGAAGCTCGAGCGCCTCGCCATCCAGGCCTTCGGGGCCATCACGCACCCGGAGACCTTCGGGCGCCTCCCGACGCTCCGCGCGTTGGAGCTTCAGGGCCTCGCCCTGGACTCGGTGCCCCTGGAGGCCCTCGGGGCCCTGGAGAGCCTCACGGTCCACTGTGACGTCTCCGACCTCTCGGGCCTCCCCAGCCTGCGCAACCTCAAGGTGCTCCAGCTTGCCAGCGGTCGCCTCCAGACCCTCCCAACCCTCGCCGAGCTCCCCAATCTGGAGACTGTAACCATTCAGTTCAGCCGCGTCCTCCAGGCGGTGTCCTTTCAGCGCTGCCTTTCCCTACGTTCCCTGACACTGTCCTACCTGTATGGGATGAAGGCGCTGGATCTCACCGGCTGCGCGGCGCTGGAGACCCTGGTGATGCAATGCGCCTCGGCGCTGGAGAGCCTGAAGGGCCTGAACACACTGACGTCGCTCAAGCGCCTGAACGCGGACGTGGCCACGGGGCCGTGCGGGGTCTGGAACGCGAACCCCGTGCTCCCCTCGCTGGAGGCCTTGAGCCTGGCGACGGCGACCTGCGAGGACACGGACTGGGCGCGGGGCTTCCCTGCGCTCAAGAGCCTCACGCTCCGCGGGGCGATGAAGCTCAAGGACCTGTCGGGGCTCGCGGCGCTCCCGAAGCTGGAGTCCCTGGACCTGCGGGGCTGCGCGGCCGTCCGGGACCTCTCTCCCCTGGAGGCGCTCTTGAACCTCCGCACGGTGGAGCTCAAGGGGACCGTGGTGGATCGCAAGGCGCTTCCCAAGCGGCTCCAACGCATCGTGCGGTAGGATCGCGGACCTTCACCCAGAGGCAAGAACCATCGTGGCTGGCGAACTGCTCTGTTATGGCGCGAAGCTCGACTCCGCACGGCTCCGCGCGGCCCTGAACCACACCTTCCAGTCGAACCTGAAGGCCCAGGAGAAGGGACGCTCGGGGACCCCCGTGTGCATCTGGGGCACCCACGGCCTGGGCAAGACCATGGTCGTGCAGGACTACGCCCGGGAGCACAACTGGCGCTTCGCCTACTGCGCCCCGGCGCAGTTCGAGGAGATGGGTGACCTGCACGGTCTCCCGATGCTCGTGGACCCGGACTCCACGGTGCAGGGGGACGAGTACACGGTCTTCGCCCCGCCCTCCTGGGTGCCCAAGGACGACGGCCCGGGGATCCTGCTCCTGGATGACATCAACCGCGCGGACGACCGGATCCTCCGGGGGCTCATGCAGCTCCTGCAGAACTTCGAGATGTTCTCCTGGAGCCTCCCGCGCCGGTGGCAGATCGTGGCCACGGCCAACCCCGAGGGCGGGGACTACTCGGTCACCCCCATGGACGACGCGATGCTCACGCGCATGCTGCACTTCACCCTCGCCTTCGACGCGAGGAGCTGGGCGGCGTGGGCCACGCGCCTCGGGGTGGACCCCCGGGGTATCTCCTTCGTGCTCACGTACCCCGAGGTGGTCACCGGCAAGCGCACCACGCCCCGGTCCCTCACGCAGTTCTTCGACCAGCTCCGGGAGCTGCCGGACCTCAAGGCGGAGGCGGAGCTGGTTCACGTGCTGGCCCAGAGCACGCTGGATGACGTGACCGCGGCCACGTTCATGAACTTCGTGAACGACAACCTGGCGGAGCTGATCAACCCCGAGGAGGTCCTTGACGCCGAGGACTTCAAGCCCGTGAGCCGGCGCCTGGAGAAGCTCGCAGGGCCCTCCGGGGGCGCCAAGCGCGTGGACCGCCTGGCCACGGTGTGCACGCGCCTGGCGATCCACGTCACCGCCTCGGGGTACAAGCCCGCCGAGCGCCACGGGGAGAACCTGGTGAGCTTCCTCCTGCACAAGGACCTGCCGAACGACCTCCGCGTGGCCCTCCACAAGGACCTCCTGCGGGACGGCACCGAGGCCGTCAAGGAGATGCTCCGAGACAAGCGCCTGGCGGAGCTGATGCTCGCGGGGATGTGATGGCCAGGGCGAAGAAGACCGCCGGCGCCGCCTCCCCCGCCGCCTCCGAGGACGCGCCGGACGCCAGTGGCGCCCAGGACGAGCTCTCCCGGTGCGTGATCCAGCTCCTCTTGCATGAGCCCTTCTTCGGGCACCTCCTGGGGGCGGTGCCCCGCCGGGCGGACGGCAGCACGCCGACGGCCTGCGTGGCCCTGGAGGGCGGCCGGTGCGTGCTGGCGGTGAACCCCGGGTTCTTCATGAAGACCCTGCGCAAGGGCACCGAGCGCGTGGCGGTGGTCAAGCACGAGGCGCTGCACCTGTTGTTCCGGCACCTCCTGCGCTTTGACCGCAAGCGCCACGACCACCTGGTGTTCAACCTGGCCGCGGACCTGGTGGTGAACCAGTTCATCACCAACCCCTTCAAGCTCCCAGAGGGGGCCATTGTCCTCGGCACCTTCCCGGACCTGGGGTTGGAGCCCGACAAGACCGTGGAGTGGTACTACGACAAGCTCAAGAAGCTCCGGGACGAGAGCTCCGCGGGCGCGTGCCCGAAGGCCCGCGAGGCCTTTGACAAGATCGCCGCGGCGAGCGGCTGGCACAGCGATCACGGGCGCTGGGGCCTCGGGGACCCGGCCTCGCAGGACGTGGCCGGCACGGAGCTCGATCGCCTGGTGGTGCAGGCCCGCGACCGGGCGGGGCCCCGGGGCTATGGGGCGCTCCCCAACCCCTTGAAGGAGCTCATCGCGGCGGCGCTGGAGCGCCGGAGCCCGAAGGTGGATTGGCGCCGGGCGCTCCGGATCTTCTCGGCCAGCGCGCGCAGGACGCGCATCGCGAGCACCTACCAGCGCCAGAGCCGGCGCTACGGGACGCTCCCCGGGATCAAGGTCAAGCGTTACCAGCGCATGGCCGTGGTGGTGGACACCTCCGGGAGCATCTCCGACGAGGACCTCTCGGAGTTCTTCACGGAGATCCACGCCCTCTGGCGCCAGGGCGCGGACGTCACCGTGCTGGAGGCCGACGCCGCCGTGCAGCACGTCTGGACCTACGCGGGCAGACTCCCGTCCAAGGTGGGTGGCCGCGGCGGGACGGACTTCAACCCGGCCTTCCAGTGGCTCCAGGACGAGCGCCGAAAGGGCGTCTGGGACGGCTGCATCTACCTCACGGACGGGGTGGCCCCGACCCCCTCGGTGCGCCCGCCTTGCAAGCTCCTGTGGGTACTGACCCGAGACGGCAAGGGCGAGCACCTCCCCTGGGGACGCGTTGTGAAGCTGGTGTAGAGTGGTCCCGTGTTCACCGACGCGGACCTGTTCCTGACCGTGAACCACCTCCTGCCTCCGGCCCTGGCCCGGTGCTTCGTGGCCTTCACGGTCCTCGGCAAGGAGGTGATGCCGCTGTTCTTCCTGGCGCTGCTGGTGGTCACGCGCAAGGAGCGCTTCCGCCGCGCGCTCTGGTGCCTGGCCTCGGTGCTGGCGTCGGAGCTCTTCGCCCAGGTCGCCAAGCACCTGGTCCGCCGGGTGCGCCCCTGGGTGGCCCTCGCGGACCGGGACGTGCACGTCTTCTGGACCCACGAGGCGGGCTTCTCTTTCCCGTCGGGGCACACCACCGCGGCCTGGGCGCTGGCCACCGCGGTGACCGTCCACTGGCCGCGGCTGGGCTTCGTGGCGCTGCCCCTGGCTACGCTGGTGGGCGTCTCCAGGGTGGTCGTCGGGGCTCACTACCCGGGAGACGTGGCCGCGGGGATGGTCCTGGGCATGGCCGGCGCCGCCGTCGCGGAGGTCCTCCGGTGGGGGATCGACCCGAGGCTCCCCTGGCGGCCAAAGGCTACGCTCCCCGCCGTGGCGCAGGCACGAGCACCCCGGGGTTGAGCACCCCGGACGGGTCCAGCGCGCGCTTGACGGCCTCCAGGGTGGTTGTCCACAAGGGCGGGTGCTGCCGCGCGAAGTACGGCCGGTGAGTCCTCCCCACGGCGTGGTGGTGGGTGATCGTCGCGCCGTGCCTCAGGAGCGCCTCGGAGGCCGCGCGCTTGAGCGCTTCCCACTGGGCGAGCTCGTCGCCGGGCCTCGCCCGGCCCAGGAAGGTGTAGTACGGCGCGGGCCCGTCGGGGTACAGGTGCGTGAAGCGACAGGAGACCCTGCCCCCCCCACAAACCGTTGCCAGGGCGTCGTTTACGGAGCCCTCGACGTCCCGGTGGAGGGCCTCGAAGCGGTCCCAGGTGACGCACGTCTCGAAGGTGTCCACCAGGAGCCCGACGCTCACCAGCGCGCTCTGCAGGTACGGCGCGTCGAGGAAGGCCTCGCGCCAACGACCGCTGGAGGCGTCCGAGGCGTCGTCCTCGCGGCGCTTGACCGCGGAGCACTCGCCCCCGTGGGCCCGGCAGAGCTCCAGCGCCCGGGCCATCCCCGCCGAGGGATCATGGTCCTCGGACTCGAAGCCGAGGAGCAGCACGGCCCTGCCCGAGCCGTCCACCTGGTGCAGGAGCGCCTCGGTGGCGTCCAGGAGCCTCGCATTGGATGGGTAGAGCCCCGCCTGGGCTACCTGCCTACATGCACCCACACCTTGCTCAAAGGTTGGGAACAGCGCGCTGGCAGAGAGCCTCCAGCGGGGTTTTGGTCGCACGCGGACCCAGGCTTCGGTGATGACTCCGAGGGCGCCTTCGGAGCCCAGGAGGAGCCTCTCCGGGGCGGGGCCTGCGCCATTGCCCGGGGTACGCAGGTTCTCCAGCACGCCCTCGGGGGTCACCATGCGCGCGGCGCAGACCAGGTCGTCGATGTGGGTGTAGAGCGTGGCGAAGTGTCCTCCTGCGCGGGTGGCGATCCAGCCGCCGAGGGTGGAGAACTCAAAGGACTGGGGGAAGTGCCGGAGGGTCATTCCGTGGGCGCCGAGGAGCGCCTCGACCCGGGGACCGGTACACCCGGCCTGGAGCCGTGCCTGGCGCGACACCGTGTCCAGCGCGAGGAGCGCGTCCATGCGGGCGAGGGAGAGGGTGACCGTGCCGCGGTACCCATCGGGGCAGCGGGCGTCCACGCCGCCCACCACGGAGGTGCCGCCGCCGAAGGGGATCACCGCCAGGTTCTGCGCAGCGCACCAGCGGAGCACGGCGGAGACTTCGTCTTCGGTGCGGGGGAACGCGACGAGGTCTGGCGCACCGGAGAGGTCTCCGCGCATGCCGAGCACGAGGTCCGGATAGGACCTCCCCCGGGCGTGGGAGGCGCGTACACCGGGGTCGTCGGTGACCTCGAAGCCTACGTCAGCCGCTGGGGTCACCCTCGACGGGGCGGGCGAAGGGGAGCCCGTGTCCAACGGGAGGGGCGCGAGGCCAGGGATCCCGAGGAAGGCGCTGACGGTGTCCGCGAGGGTTGCGCGGGCCTCGTCCGAGGGGAAGCGATCGGCCCAGCCCCAGGACCAGGGGTGGCGTTCACGAGGGGTCATGGCGGCGAGCATAACCCCCTTGAGGGTGTAGCCTTGAGTCCTCATGGAACCCCAGAAGAGCCGAAGGAGCGTTCGCAAGAAGGTCGCCCAGGTGATGAACGGGCTCTCGCTCCTGGTGGACGGCAGCGCCCGGGTGCAGCTCGGCTCGGCGCCCAACCAGTCCATCTACAAGGCCTTCAACCTCGAGGTCCTGCACATCCTCCCGAGGGCCCCGGAGGAGGGCGGAGGCGCTCGCCGGACCCCGGTGTTGCTGATCCCTCCCCTGGCGGTGAGGCCCTACGTGTATGACCTGCGCCCGGACCACAGCATGGTCCGGGTGCTGCGGGACTTCGGGCTGGACGTGTACGTGCTGGACTTCGGCGTGCCCCGCGCCGTGGACCGCAACCTCACCCTGGACCACTATGTGTTCACCTTCCTCCCGCAGGCCATCGACGCCGTGCGGCGCCACGCGGGCGCGGAGACCGTGCACCTCGCGGGGTACTGCATGGGCGGGCTCTTCGCGCTCCTGTACACCGCCGCCCGGGGGGAGCGGGTGCGGAGCGTCGTGACCGTCGGGGCCCCGATCAATTTTGACAAGCTCGGCGTGCTCACCCTCGCGGCGCACCTCGGGAAGAAGCCCATGGACGCGCTCCTGGAGCGCCTCGGGAACGTGCCGTCCTTCGCCGCCGAGGCGGGCTTCAAGCTCATGGGGGGCACCCGCACCATCACCAAATGGGCGGACCTCGTGGCCCACCTGGACGACGACGGCTACGTCCGTGGCTTCGACGCGATCAACACCTGGGTGAATGACCTCCTGCCGTACCCCGGCGAGGCCTTCCGGCAGCTCCTCCGGGAGGTGGTCACGGGCAACAAGCTCCTGAAGGGGGGCCTGGTCCTGGCGGACCGCGAGGTCAACCTCCGGCGCGTGGAGGCGCCGCTCCTGGCGTTCTCAGGCAGGACCGACAACATCGCCACCCCGGAGGCCACGCGCGCCATTCTTGAGTGCGTAGGCTCCCGGGACAAGTCCCTGCGCGAGGTGCCCGGCGGCCACGTCGGGGTGATCGCCGGCTCCGAGGCGCGCACCCACGTCTGGGAGCCCGCTGCCCGCTGGCTCGTGGAGCGCGCGTAACGCCAGCGAGCGCCGTTGCGCGTTTTGAACCAACGGGATATGGCTCGCGGCCCCGAGGAGACCAATGCCCAGAGAGACCCTCCCCTGCGTGACGATTTGTGCACTCACCCTCGCCCTCGCCCACTGCGGCGGGGACGGCTCGGCGTGCCTGACCTCGAGCTCAAGCTGCGAGGGCAACACCCTGGTCCAGTGCGTGTCGTCGCGCGGGAGTCCGGGGCGTATCCAGCGCACGGGTTGCGCCACGGTATGCCTCCAGCGAGGGAGCCAGGCCGCTTGCGTGGAGGCCGCGGAGCCTTGCGACGCGCAGAGCTACCAGGAGCGCTGCGTCATGCAGCCGGGCGAGCAGATGCTGCGCGTGTGCCGCGCGCCCTTCACGTCCACCATGATGGCCTGGCCGGTGCTGGTGCCGGCCAGCTGCGACAGCGGCGACGCGGTCGTTTGCAACGCCGACGGCTCCGTGGCGCGGAGCCGCTGCCAGCATGGCAACACCTGCACCGAGGTCCGGGTGTCCTCCGGGAGCGTCCAGCAGCTTTGCCTCTACGACTCGACCGCGTGCACCGACGGGTACCGACCGCTCTGCGTCGCGCAGGGCGCGGTGCTTTGCCGCGACGCCACCGGCCGGGGAGACCGCTACCCGCTGATCGTCCCCAGCTCCGAGGCCGAGGCGCGCATGGCCTGCCCGTAGGCTACGGCTCCGGGGTCGCGCCCCGCGCGATGGCGCTGTGCTTGTAGGCCACCCTGCGCGCCCGCATGATCTCCCCGAGGGGCCGGAGGTCCTCCGTGGCATGCCACGGGTCGAAGGACATGGCCTCGATGCGCTCCGCCGCGGCGCGGCCCTCGGGGCCCTCCACATCGACCTTGAGCACCGTCAGCCTCGCGAGGTCCACCCACGGAGAGACCGCCTCGGGCCACTCCACCGTGAGGTCTTCGAGGGGCGTGGTCGCCTCGTCCTGGAAGAGCTGGGCGCGGAAGGTGTACACCAGGTCCCCCTCCTTGAGCCGAGCGACGAGGTCCTCGCGGTGCATGTGGGCGCCGCGACCCCGGCGCTCGCCCGGTGAAGCCACCGGGGCCAGGGAGAACTTCGCCGCGAAGGGGCCGAGCTTTGTGGGCGCCGCGGTGTAGAACCGCGCCGTGGCCAGGGAGCGCGGCTGGGGCATCTTCGCCAGGCGCCCGAGCACCTTGAGGGCTCGGCCGACCCCGAGGGCCCCGAGGAGCCTCGGGAGGAGGAGCAGCGGCCCCCCGGCGTCGGCGCGCATGAAGGCCAGGAACTCCTCGGCGTCGCGGAAGGCCACGGAGGCCACGGTGACCAACAGAAAATCCTGCGTGGTGGCTTGCTCCAGCCCGGGCAGGAGCTTGCGGCCCGGGACGTCCAGCACCTTCACCGCGAGGCCCCGCAGGTCCGGCATGCCATCACCCTGGCGGCGGCCGATGCCGTTGGAGAAGCGCACGCACGCCCGCTTCGTGCAGGGGCTCGCAAAGAGCGACACCTTCAGCTCCTCGGGCACCGTGGGGAGCACCTCGAAGGTGCCCTCCGCGGTGACGTGGGCCTTGGTGTGGAGCGCCCGGCCCAGGGGCTCGTCGCGCGCGGCGGCGCGGCGCAGGGCCAGGAGCTCCTCGCCGTAGCGCTCGAAGCGGGCCTCCTCGCCGTCGGTGATCTGCTCTCGCCAGAGGGTGCGTGGGTCCGTGGACATCGCAGGGGACCATACCCGGTACCCCTCCCCGAGGGGAGTCGTTACTGCGCGGTAACAGCCCCCAGGGGGCGGTCGTCCGCGAGCGCCAGGGCGTCCTCCAGGGAGAGGGCCCCGTCGCCCAGGCACTCCACCCCGAGGTGGGCGAAGCGCAGCGCCGCCGCGCGGCTCCGGGCGTCCCCCTCGCGGTCCAGGGACCACTGGGCCTGGACACACAGGAGCACCAACGCGTAGGCCCTGCCGAGGGTGAGGCAGAACCTCCGGGCCCCCGCCTCCAGGGCGTCCGGGCGCCCGAGGTTGGCCTCGGCCCAGCTCCGCGCGTTGGCCAGGGCGCTCCGGGCAGTGGTGACAGCGCCTCGGAGGGCGGGGTCCCTCACGCCCGAGGCCAGGGCCTCGGCGTCCGAGAGGAGCGCCCCCAGCGCGTCCCCTCGGGCCAGGACCCGGAGCACGTCGAGCGAGAGCACGTTGGTGGTGCCCTCCCAGATGGGCAGCACCTGCGCGTCCCGGAGCAGGGTCGGGAGCCCCGTGTCTTCGACGTAGCCGGCGCCCCCGAAGGCCTCCAGGACCTCGCTGGCCACGGCCACGGCCTGCTTGCCGGTGGTGAGCTTGACCAGCGGCGTGAGGATCCGCAGGAGCTCGGCCTCGCGCTCGGAGAGCGAGCCGGTCTCGTCGCGCCCGAGGAGCTCCACCACGCGGAAGGTGAGCTGGAAGCCCGCCTCGAACTCCGCCTGGAGGCTCGCCAGGGTGTCACCGTGCAGGGGCTTCTTGTCCAGCGTGGCGCCGAAGGCCACCCTCCGGCGGGCGTAGTCCCGCGCCAGGGCCAGCGCGCGGCGCATGCCGGAGATGGCGCACACGGCGTTCCAGGTGCGCGTCAGGGTGAGCATCGGGGTGATGTTCTTGACCCCGTCGGTGGTGCCCGCCACCAGGAGCGCGGGCGTGCCGTCGAGGGTGAGCTCCGCGGTGGGCACCTTGCGCGTTCCCAGCTTGTCCTTCAGGCGATTGACCTGGATGTTCCGGAGCCTGCCCTGCTCGTCCCGAAGCTCCAGGTAGAACAGCGCCAGGCCCCGGCCTCCTGGGGGGTTGCCCTCGGGGCGCCCGAGCGTGAGCGCCATGTCCGACGTGGTGGCCGAGCTGAACCACTTGGTGCCGTGGAGGGTCCACGCCCCGTCGCGCTCCCTCGCCACGGTCTCCGAGAGGCCCACGTCGCTGCCCCCGGTGCGCTCGGTCATCCATTGTCCGCTGGTCCAGGCCAGGGAAGGGTCCCGGCTGGTGAGCCTCGGGAGCGCCCGCTCCAGGAGCGCGCGGTTGCCGTGGGCCAGGAGCGTGCGCGCGGCCCCGTCGGTCATGGCGAGGGGGCACGAGTACACGTCCGTGGACGGGCTGAACAGGTACACCAGCGCGAACTGGTGCACCCTGGAGAGGGCGCCATGGGCCCTCTCGTAGGCCGTGGCCACGACCCCGTGGGTGGCGGCCACCTCCGCCGCGCGGCGCCACAGGGGCGTCACCTCGATGTCGTCCACCCGGTTGCCCCACGGGTCCCACGGGGTGTGCACCGGCTCCCTGCCGCGGTCCAGGGCCTGGAGCCTCAGGAGCTCCCCCGACGCGAGGGCCCCCATCGCCTCCAGCGAGGGCGTCACCTCTCGGAGCACGCCCTCCGGGAGCGCGCGGCGGAGGTAGCTCCGCAGCACGCGGTCATCGCTGTACTGATCCGGGAGGCTCGGGGCTTGCTGGTAGAACGCCATGACCCGCGGAGTCTACCGCGGCGGAGCGCTCCGCGGGGCGCGTGAAGGTGAGCACCACGGGCGCCTCGATGAGCGCAGGCCGTGCGTCCGGGTGCGTGTCCTCCGAGGGCCACTTGAACGGCCCGAAGGAGCCCCCCCGAGGGCTCCAGCGCCGCGGCGTGCGCCGTAGCTTCACAGGGTAGATCGTCAGGGTGTCCGGGGTAAGGCGCAAACGGACGAAGTTCTTCCAATCGCGGTCCCTCAGGGCCGAAAACGCCTCGTTCTGGTGCTGTCCGAGGAAGGTCACAGACACCCACAGGTAGACGCCCATCATACCTCCTCCGAGGAGTCCTCCGAGGACACCCAGGAGGGTGGACGCGAGGATGTCTTGCGGGAGGGCCTCGTGATCGAGCTGGAGGGTGCCCGCGGTGAAGCGCCACACGACCGCGCAGAGCACGAGGAGGAGCGAGAGGTGGGCCAGGGCGTGGAGCGTGCCTGCGACGCGGTTGAAGCGCGGGGACGGGGTGTTGGAGAAGCTGTAGACACCCGCGGCGAGGACGACCATGAAGGCCCCGGGGCCGGGCTCCTGGAGGCAGGCGGAGACGAGCCGGACGAGGGCCCTCACGGAGAGCCCGTCGGCGCCGACCACGGCCTCGACGGCGCCTCCGCGGACCGAGGCGAGGATCCAGCCGCCGACGGCGTAGAGCGCGCCCAGGAGCGCCGTGAACGAGAGGTTGAGGAGGGGAAAGAGGAGGGTGCGGTGGCCCACCCGACGGGACTCCTCGGCGCTGGGGAAGCTCGCCACGAGCCTTCCCTCCTCGGGCCGAGGGGGACCGTTGTCTCCCTCGGGGCGCCGCGGGGCGAGGAGCACGGGCTCCGCGGGGTGCGTCGCGTGGAGGAAGGCCCCGCCGCCGCCGGCGGTGATCCACTGGAAGCCGTCGCTGCTTGCGTGGCGGCGGTAGTGGTGCAGGTCTCCGGCGAGGAGCACGCGCAGGAAGCCCTCGCGGCGCAGCACGCGCTCCAGGGTGCGGAGCCTGGGGCGGTCGCTGGCGTCGGCAGAGGGCTCATGGACCCAGTAGGGCTCGGCCACGAAGAGGATCACGCGGTCCCCCGGGGCCATCTCCGGCACCCACTGGAGGAAGTACTGGAGCTGGGCCATGTCCAGGTCGCCCTGGAGCTGGAGGTCTACGCCGAAGAGCCACCAGCCCCAGGGGAGGCGCTTGACGAAGTAGCTCCGGGACTGCACCGAGTTCCACTCGGCCACGGGCTCGCCCGCGCAGAACACCCGCATGAACGCCGCGAGGTTGTCGTACCAGTCGTGGTTTCCCGGGATCGCGAGCATCCACGGCAGCGGCGGGGGGAGCCTGCGCACGGGGGCCACGGCGTCGTTGGCGCCCTGGAAGTCCGCCGCGGGGCGGTAGACCGCGCCGGCGTCGGTGTCGCTCACGCCCGGAGGGAGCCGGCTCCAGGGGTGCTCCTCGGACGCCCTGGGGACGACCTCCGACGCGCCCGTGGCGGCGAGGCGAAAGGGCAGGAGGAAGCGCTTGGCGTACTCCTCGTCGGAGGCGGTGGGGTAGACCTGGTCGCCGCCGAAGACCAGGAGGTGTCCGCGCCGGGTGACGGTCCAGGAGCCGTCCGGGTGGCGCAGGGGGAGCCTCGGGAGGGCCACCGCGGAGGCCACGGCGTAGGTGCTGTCAAACCCGTCGCCGGTGTCCGCGACGTAGTCCACCCAGAGCTCCTGGACGCCCTCGCGCACGGGCTCCAGGCCGTGCTCGTAGCGAGGCCCGAGGCTGTTCTGGGTGCTCCGAAAATCATCGTACTGGCTGAAGATGGCCGAGAGGGTGACGCGCGCCGCGGTCTGGAAGAGCTGCGACGGCGCGTACCAACCGACCATCCCGACGGGCCTCTCGGGCCAGGCCACCTGCGCCTGCTCGCGCAGGGCGTCATCGGTGGTGACCGCCGGGAGCGCGACGGCGTCGAGCCTCCCGGCGAGGTCCCCGAGGGGGATCACCCGGAGGAGGTAGCGCCGCTCGGGGTCCGGGGTACCGGCCAGGGCGCCGATGACCTTGCCGTGGACCATGCACGGAGCGCCCACGAGGGCGTCGGGGTCCAGGTCCCGGTCGTCGAGCCGGACCATCACCGCGGCGAGGTTGGGGTCGTAGTCTGGCACGCGCACGAGCGTCCCGCGGTGGGTGACCGCGCCCTCGGCGCTGGCGGCCAGGACCTCGCACGGGGCGTTGCGGGGAGGCACCGAGGTGATGGGCAGGGGCACGAGGTCCGCGGTTCCTTCGGCGAGGACCCAGGGGCGCTCCCAGTCCACGCCCGCGTGGAGCACCTTGCACGGGACGCGCTCGGCGCCGTGGAGCCTGGAGAGGGTGGAGTGACCGAGGCCCAGGGAGCCCACCTGGGACGAGCGCCCCGCGTCGGGCACCACGGACAGCACCACCCCCGGGGCGAGGCAGAAGCCCACCGCGGGGAGGACCTTGCCCACCACCCGGTGCTCCACCGGAAAGACCGACTGCGCCGCGCGATCCAACGGGTCCGTGGTCTCCACGGGTGACGCAGACGCGTCAGGCCCGGCGTCGTTGGAGCTTGCGTGCATGTGCAGTCGTCCCTCGTCGGGCATCACTCCCCCTCGATCGGTCGGCGGGCGTGGTGCTGTAGCCGAAGCACATGGAGCCCGTCGGAGCGTCGTTCATAATAGACCAGAAACGGCCTGAGGAACCACCGACGCACAGGTCTGGGAAACCCCTGGATCGCCACGACGACGCCGTCAAGCGGGGCCGTGGAGAACGCTTCGAGCGCGCTCTGGAGGCGCGTCGCTTCGCGGACCGAACGCTGCGGGTCTTCCGCCCAGACGTGGTACAGGTACCGCCGAAGATCGCGCTCTGCGTCGAGCGAAAAGACGAAGCTCATCCAGCGCGCCGCACCCTGGACAACGCCTGAAGCTCCGCGAGGATCTCCGCGAAGGCCTTATCCCCGGGGACTCCCTCGCCGCGGTCTAGCGCCTCCTGGGCTCGGCGGAGCCCCTCGGCCTCCGCCTCTGTCAGCCCTTCCTCCGCTAGCTCTTCGGGGTCAAACGGCGTGGGTGTGCCCATCCAGCGAGGATAGTTCCGCATCCAGGGGGCGGCAAGATCCCTTCGCCCGACTGGCACGTCCGGGCTGGACCGCGCATCTCGGGGACACTACGATGGCCGCCGTGCCCACCGCCCCTTCGGGTTCCTTCACCGACACGCTCCGCGCGCTCCTCCCGCCGCCCGATGCCGACGGACCGGCGTACCGGTCCGCCTTTGGTTGCGCGGCCGAGCTGCTGCTTCAGCGCACCACCTGGCACATCGCCGGGGTGCCCCACCGGTTCACGGAGGTCGAGTTCTATTTCAACGGCAGGAAGCACGGAGACATCTTCACCCACGGTGACGCCATGCAGCGGGACTTCGGCCGGTGGTACCACCACCGCACGGCGGGCGAGTACCGAGGGGGCACCTACAAGGGCCTCGACATCGCCTTCGGCGCCTCGGACGCCCCCGCGGGGATCCTCGTCCGGGGCGTCGAGCGCGTGGACGCCACCCCCGCGCTGATTGACGGGCCGTGCATGTGCGTGGACCACCTCCTGGCCCTGCACGGAGGCCCCACGGTGCAGGCCTTCGCCGAGAGCTTCGACCGCAGCGTGGACCCGCCCCCGACCGGCGCGAGCCCGTCGTACCTCACGGTGGGAGAGACCCCTCGGGCCTGTACGGTGTACGCGTCCCCGAGGGTCGGGCTCACCCTCAAGAAGGGCGCCACGTCCGCCCGGGTGCACTTCCTCGCGCAGCCCTACCGGTTCCTCTCCGAGCCGTCGCGGATCAAGAAGGGTCGCGTGAACCTGGTCGTCGGGCTCCACCGCGAGGGCCTGAGCGACGCGGAGATCGCGAGGGTCACGGGCTCCGCGGCGTCGCAGGTTGCGCGCTATACGACCTGGTACGAGGCGGGCAAGGGCCTGGACCCGAAGGCCTTCCGGAGCGAGCTCAGCACCGAGGCGCTGTGCCAGCTCTTCGGCGCCTGCGAGAAGTACCTGTAGCCAGCGCCGCGACCACGAAGAACGCGCTTGCAGAGCCGACCCCCCCGGGCGCTCGGCAGCCGCAGCCCCGCGCCCTCGGTGGGGTCCCGGGGCCCGCGTCCATGCCGCCGTCGACGCGACCGCCGTCCGGTGGCCCCGCGTCCGGGGGAGGGCGGAAGCCCACGGTGCCCGGTGCGGGTGTCTCGTTGGCGGGGAACACCGACAGCTCCGGGGCGAAGCGGTCGGGCCTCGCCAGCGCCATCGCCGAGAGGTAGAAGAGCGCGCCTTCCCACAGGTGCGGCACGCTCACCCGGTTCTCCCGACGGACCACGGCCCCCGACGGATCACGGATGGTCACGAAGACCTCACCCATGGTCTGCGTGTCCGGGTCGATGACGTCCCGCGCGAGGCGCGTCAGGGCCTCCTCCAGCAGCGGCCTCACGGAGGTGTCCCCGCTGCGGGCGAGGTACACCGCCGCGGCCAGTGTGGTCTTGGTGAGGTACGCCCCGCCCTCGGTGCCAGGGTCACCCCGGAGCTGGGCCAGCACCTGCTCCAGGTCCCGACGCACCTGTGGCCCCATCCTCGGGTCTTCGTAGGGCAGGAGCCTCGCGGGGTGCACCAGCCACGCCGTGGCGCCCAGGGAGGACGAGCCCGGGTTCGTGGTGGCCGCACCCGTCACATCGTTCACGAAGCGCATGCGCGAGCTGTCGTAGAAGCGCGACACCAGCACGTCCCGAAGCTCGCCCGCGCGGCGCTCCCAGCGCCCGGCCTCGTCCGGGTGGCCCGTGTGCCGCGCGAGCCTCGCGGCGGCCTCCAGCGCGGCGAAGACCGCCGTGCCCCCGTGGAGCGTCTGCGTGAACGCGGCGTTGTCGTCCTCCTGGGCGGGCGCCGGCAGGCCCGTCGTGGGGTCCCTCCAGGCCGCGAGCATCTCCGTGGAGCGGCGCACGGGCTCCCAGTACGCGCGGGCCAGGTCGTCCCTCACGTCCTCCGGGGCCCAGGCGGCATGCACCGCGGCGCTCCAGACCATCCACGCGGTGTTGTCGATCTCGAAGCGGAAGAAGCCCCCGAGGGTCCCGTCGGAGTAGTAGTTCATCTCCCAGGCGGCCTCGGGGTAGGCCCGGAGCCCGCTCCGAGGGTCCACCGGCGGCGCGGGGTCCAGCACCAGGTCGATGTCTCCGCGGCCCAGGGCTTCGAGCCTCGCCAGCGGCAGCGCCCAGGCGAGGCGACGGCTGGTCGCCTGCCAGTCCCCGGCGACGTCCAGGGCGAGGTCGAAGAAGGCCCCGTCCCTCGGCCAGTCGAGCCCGTAGGGCGCCTGCCTCGCGATGGAGGCGACGATGGCCCCCGTCGCGCGGTCCGTGCCGTTGTACACATGCAGCATCGCCCGCCGGGAGGCGCGCAGGATCCTGGCGCGGTCCTCCACGGAGATGCTCGCCGGGAGCGAGTCCGGGACGGAGAGCGCCTCGGCCCTCTGCCTCCAGCGGGCCTGGTCCTCGGAGACCACCGCGCTCGCCGAGAGCGTCCGCGCCGAGGCGTACGCCCTTCGCGCCGCGGAGGCGCTGCGCCCGAAGGCCACCAGCAGCCGCGCCTCGCCGTGGCCTCCGACGTCAAACGGCACGGGCGTGCGCAGCGCCACGTCGTTCAGGTACGCCGCCGCGGGGTTGCCGTTGAGCGCGCCGTCCTGGGCGTCCTCCCAGGCCGAGGGCACCACACGGGTCCAGCCTCGGGCCGTGGCCACCGCCGCGGGCAGGCTCTCCGGCGGGCACCGGAAGTTCTGCGCCACCGTCGGGTCCAGCGCCAGGGGAACGCCCGCTTCGCGCAGCGCCAGGACGTTGTCCACCAGGCGACCCAGCTCGTCGCACACGGCGCTCCCCTCGCGCCCGGCGGCGTGCTCCTGGGGCGGGGGCTCGGTGCCCGTGACGGCGTACACGCCCTCGCCAAAGGCGCGCTCCAGGCCCTCCAGGGCCTCCGCCGCGGGCCGCGAGAGGTCTCCCTCCATGCGCATCATGGCGTCCAGCGGGCCGAAGAAGTCCGGCGCCATGGGCGCGGGCCTCAGGAGCGTGGGGAGGTCCCGGATGGGCGCCCGGTCCGCGGGGCGGAAGTGAACAAACACCTCCTCGCGCGCGTCCCACAAGACACCGAAGTCATTGCGGCCGTCGGCCAAGACGTCCCCGAGGGGCAGCCTGGGTACGCGGTTCAGGGTAAGTCCCAGGTTCACGTGGGAGACCAGGGACACCTCCACCACCGTACTTGTCGGGTCCCGTCGCACCTCCACCCGGCGCTGGAGCACGTCCTGGGTGGGGAGCACGGCGTCGGTGACGGTGACCGTGAGCCCGAGGGAAGTGTGCTCCAGGCGCACCCTGGGCAGGAGCGAGCGGTCGTCCAGGTACCCTGGCTGGGCCCTCCAGCGGGACGGGTCGTGGAACCACTCCACGCGGGACGTGGTGGCCGTGCGCACCCGGAGCCCGAGGGCGACGCCGAAGCCCTCGCGCACGCCGACCCTGGGCTGCGAGCGCGCGTCCACGGCGTTGGACGACAGGTGCGTGAGCTGGTCGCAGCACGAGGGCCCTGGCCAGGCGAGCACCGCGAGGTCCGAGTCCCGCGCGACGCCCGCGGTGAGCCCACCGTGGCCGGCCACCATGGCGATGGGAGACGCGCCCAGGGCGTGCTCGATGGCGCTGGTGGCCACGGGCCTCGGCTGCGCGAGGGCACCCTGGGCGAGCGCCAGCGCGGCCAGTGGAAAGATCGTTCGAGTACGTACCATCACGCGGTGGCGGGCGGGCCGATGAGCCCGGCCATGTCCTTGTGGAAGAAGAGGCACTCCAGCCACTCGTCGTCGGCCTCGGCCACGACCAGGCCCACGCGGTGGCCGTCGAAGACCAGCTCGGCCCTGGGGCTCTCGCCAAGGAACACGGCGATGGCGTCGCCGGTCTGGCCCACGCGCACGAAGGGGAGGGACCTGCGCAGGACCTCCAACAGGTCCTCGTCGTCCTTTGAGACGCCGAGGAAGCCCCCGACGGCGTTACGCAGCTCGATGTCGGGCTTCGGGCCCACGCCCTCGGCGATGAAGGCCGCCAGGAGGTCCAGGCCCTTGAAGTAGCTCGCGTCGCCCGCTTCGAGCCAGGCCATTTCCACGCGCAGGAGCACGCCCGCGAGGCCCCGGGTGGGCTCCGTGAGCACCTGGACCTTGACCGTCGACGGGATGCGGGCGAGGGAGTAGTACCGCCGCGCGATGCGCCCCTCGGGGGCCGCGGCGCGGTCGAGCTCGGCGCCGAAGCGCTGGCCGAAGGAGGTCTCCTCCAGGTCCGGGGTCTTCCACCCGGCGACGCCGGAGCGGTCGCCCTTGTAGCGCACGGGCGGGGAGAACAAGATGGACCCGAGGTCAAACGCGGCGTTGTGCGTGGCCACGCCGAGGTAGAGCCGCCCGGACGGGTCGTTGCGCACGACCAGCGTGGCGGTGTTCAGGGCGAAGCTGGCGGAGGCCTCGACGCGGCGCCCGAGGAGCACCTCGTTGGCGGCCCCGACGCCGTCCCGAGGTACAAAGGGAAAGGCCTTCATGAGCGCGTCGAAGGCCTGGAAGTGCTCATAGGACACGGCCAGGAGGTTCCCGACGGGCCCCTGGTCCCGCGCGGAGAGCTCCCCGAGGGCCTCCACCAGGAAGGACACATAGAGCCGTATCCCGAGGGGGGCGCGGGCCTGGGCCTGGAGGAGCCTGCGGTCCACCCAGCAGGCGGCCACCTCGATGGTGCCTTTGCTGGTGAGGAGCTCGAACTCCAGCTCCGGGAGCTTGGAGGAGCGGTATGTGTGCCGGTGGAGCCCGCGCAGGCGGGCGTCCTCGCGGTCCTCCTGTACGCGCTTCAGGTCCCAGGCATGGAGGAAGGGGTGCGCCTCGGCGGCGTCGACGGAGGAGTCAAGGATCCTGCCTCGGGGTGTGCTCATGGCGTTCTCGCGAGGCGGGAGCCTCACGGATCGCGCCCGCGCCGTCAATGGCGCTCAGAACCCTCCCGCGAGCCACAGGGGCACCATCACTTCGCGCGCGCTCAGGGCCTCGGCTTGCCGTAGCTGCGTGGCCCGGAGGCTCGCGACCAGGGCGTGGTTCCCGGCAGGTCCGGCCAGGAGCAGCCGGTTGGACACCGCCGCGAGGCGGGTGAGAGGCCCTCGGTCCAGCGCGCGCTCGATGGGCGCGTACTGGGACCATCGACCGAGCTCCTGCGCGTCCAGGCCCAGGCCCAGGGACACCACCAGGGCAGTGCTCCGCGCCGCATGCCATGAATCCGGGAGGGTCTCGTCGGAGAGCCCCGAGCGCCCAAGGCGCCGGACCGTGGCCCGGAACTCGAAGGCGTCATCGTTGTTCCAGGCCCAACCCCAGACGCGCCGCACGGCCTCGTGGTCGCCGCCCACTGCTGCGGACGGTTGGAACGCCGGGGAGCGCGCCCGGACACCCACCAGCGCCGCCAGGTCCAGCGCGCGGGCGCTCTCATCCTCGGCGAGCGCCGCGCAGCACGACAGCGCGCCGCGGGCCGTGGCCAGCGCCTCGCGGTGCTCCGAGGCCACCGACAGGAACACCGCCCTGCGCAGACCCAGGCGGCACCGAAGGACCGCCGTGGCGTCGTGACCGGTGAGCGCCCAGCGCTCCTCCGGGATGGCTGCCCCGTCGCCCTGGAGCCCGAGGATCCCGCGCAGGACCGAGTCTTCGAGCCCCGGGAGCATTCCCTCCAGGGCCCTCTCGGGCGCCTGGATGAGCAACGAGGGCCGCTGGAGCACGGCGAAATCCTGCGAGAGGTCCGTGATCGCCTCGCCCTCGGCCCTGCCCTCCGCGAGCAGGAGCCTCCTCAGGGCCGTCTCGCGCAGCCCCTCCGGGCGCCAGCACGCCAGGGCCTCGGCGCGCTCGGCGCTCCCAGGCGCGTAGAGGTCCGCCAGCAGCGCCGAGCAGGCCCCATCGCCGGTCCACGCGCCGGACCTCAGGAGCTCCCAGGCGACGCCCCCATAAGCGTTTACGGGCCCCCCTGCGCGCACCCTCAACGCCGCCGCGAGGCACGCGCGCTGCCTGCGCCGCGCCACCCGGAGGCCCTCGGGCTCCGCCAGGAGCAGCCTGGACGACGCGTCCTGGAGGGCCTCCACGGTCCTCGCGGCGTCCTCCCAGTGGCGCGCCAGGAGGTGCACCTGCAACGAGAAGTGCAGGTCCGGCGGTGGACGCTGGTCTCGCGCGCGGAGCAACGCCAGGCTGGCATGGGTGTAGGCCCCTTGCGCATACTGTGTGACAGCCTCGCGGTGGTGGAGTCGGCACCGCCTGGCGTGGTACGCGGCGCGGTCGAGCTGGCCATGCTCCAGGAGGGCGTCCACGGTGTGGGCGCAGTCGCTCCGCAGCGCGGTGTACGCGAGGCGGGCCTCCATCGCGGCGGCCGAGGGCTCGTCGGAGGACCTGCGGCGGGCGCGCTGCTCCAGGGCGCGGAGTGCCTCCGGGCGGCGCCAGGGGAGCACCGAAGCGACCTTGAGCGCGCGCTCATGGCGCTCGGAGGTGACCTCCGAGGGGTCCCTCGGCATCCCGACGCCCAGGGCGAGCCAGGCCCCTTCGAGCGCGACGGCCGCGACCAGGAGGCTCGCCACGGCGCCCGCGAGCCCGACCAGGACGACGCCCTGGTCATCGGAGCGCGGCCTTGAGACGGCGCAGAGCGCGATGGCGTCGGAGTCCGGCGGGGGCACGAGCGTCCAGCGGGAGGGCGCCTCGCGGTAGGCGTGGCCGACGCCCTCGGCGGGGCGGAGGCGAAGCGTTCCTCGCGCGCGGACGCGGCGCCCACCCAGGAGCGCGCGGCGCGGGGTGCCGCTTCCGGCGCCGGGGCCTTGGTCGCCCCAGGACTCCTGCGAGCCCGTGCGCAGGTCTAAGGGCCCCGCCAGGGTGACGCAGTCCTGGTCCAGCCAGAGCCATGGGTCCTGGCGCTCGACGCGCGTCCTGGGCTCTCCGGTCAAGCGGGCGTGGGTCTCGCCGGGCTCCTGTTGGAGCCACCCGGCGACGTCCAGGGTGCCCTCCAGCGTGACCGTGGCGCCGTCAGACAGGCCCCCGGCGACGGGGCCGAGCGCCCGCAGCGCCTCCTCCGCGCGTCTGGCGGCCACGGCGCGCAGTCGCACAAGCGCCGCCACGCACCCGGCGGCCATGCCCAGGAGCCCGGCCAGGAGCCACGGCGCGGCAGGGTGCAGGATCCACCAGGAGGGGTGCATGGGCGAGCACCGAGGATAACCCTCGCGGGTGTCCGGGGCCACCGAGGCGCTGGCCAATGGGACAACGAGGCCGAGAGCTGCCACACAGCGCTCGATTGGTCGGTCGGAGGGGCGCTTCACGCGGACTCTCAGGTGCGTTGACGGGTCCGAGGGCGGGCGAATACCGTAGGACCATGGACCTTGCGACGTTCCTGGCGATGGCTCCACCGCGCAACGGCGGTGAGGAATTCCTCATGCAGGGGCGTCGCCGCGTTCGGCAGCAGCTCCTCGGGGTGGCGGGGATCATAGGTTTCGGCGGTCTTGTCGCGGCGGGCATCTCGCTGAACGAGGGGCACGGCGTGCGAGAGAGCCTGCTGACGCTGCTGTGGCTCTCCGCGATCCTGGGCGTCATGGTAGGCCTTCCAGTCTACCTCTACGCGCGACAGGACATCACCGTGGGGCGCCTGCTCCTGCGCGAGGGCGCCTTGGGAGACGCCGAGGTGACTGGGGTGGGCCAGGAAAGGAACGGCGCTGCCACCCTCGACGTGGCGCTCCGCGTTGATGAGGAGCTACGGAGGCTCACCTTCCGGCTGCCGATCCCGGTGGGCGCTGTGAAGGTCCAGGTCGGGCAGACGTTGCAAGCGCTGCACCTGCCGGCGCGTCCGAGGGCGGTGGGCATCGTCCTCCCGGGGCACGGGTTGGTGACCACACGCTGACGCGACCCCGCCCTCCTTCACCCTGCGTCGCCCGGGGGCTCGGGCGGCGGAGGCGCGCCATAGAGCAGGAAGTTCGACGTGTCCGAGGTGTCCGCGCCGGAGTCTCGCGGCGGCGGCGGCACGCCGTACATCGCCTCGATGGAGCCCGTGTCCGTGGGGAAGACGTCCCGCGCGGTGTCCGCGGAGCCGGTGTCGCGCGCGGTGTCCGCGGGGGCGCTGTCCGCGACGGAGGTGTCCTCCGGCGGGCGCGCGGTGTCCGGGCCCGGAGCCGCGCTCGCGTCCACCGCCGCATCGGCGCCGCCCGTGGTAGAGCTGCACCCTGCGGCCACGCACGCCGCCAGCAGCGCCGCGCGAGAGAGCCTCCCGCGCACCTCGGGCCCGTAGAGCCTCGCCGTGGGCTGCGCCGCGCCACAGAAGGGACACCGCGGGTCGATCCCACATACGTGACGTTGACACCTGGGGCACGGGGCGTAGCGCGGGTTCATGCTCCGGAGTCTCGCGCCGGTCCGCACGCGACGCAACCCGACCTACGCCGGCTGCGGCTACCGGGCGGCTTCGGCAGGGGTCGTGGGGTCGCTCAGGGCGCTACACCCAGCACATAGAGCAGGGCGGCGCTCAACTGCGCGACATCGATCTCGTGCAGGCTGCCCACCAGGTCCAAACGCTCCAGCGATCGCTTCTCTTCAGCGCCGACGAGCTGGACGAGTGCCCACGAGTCGTGCGCGAGAAAGGGATTGCGCGCGACCGTCACGCATCGAACACAGGTCTTGACGCCACCCCAGTTCGAGGTGAGGGGTACCACCAGGACCGTCGCAAGCTTCGCGATCAGCTCCTGCCGCTGCACGACCACGACGGGATGCGCCAGGTGCTCGCCTCCGCGGGAGCGCATCGCGACGGGGGCCCAGTAGACTCCCCATTGGAGCGGCTCCGCCATGCCACTATGCTCCCTCCACCAGCCGAGCTCGTGCCCGACGGCCGCGTTCGATGGCTGCCTGGGTGGCAGCGTCGAGTTGCTCGTCGACCTGCAACGCACCAACCGGTTCCTCAAGCGGCTCCGATGGTTCCGGGAGCAGCCCCTGGCACTCCCGGATCCAAACTTGCGCCGCCGCGAAATGGTGGGCCGTGAGCGTGTAGGACTCCTCGCAGAGCCACTTCAAGACCTCGCGCGAGCGGAGCCGAACCTCTCCGTACAACCCCATCAGGCAGACCGTGGTGCACGTGTCAGTCCGCATGGCAATCGTAGAAAGAGCCACAAATGACGGCCGCCCGAACACGTCGGGGGTCGGAACGTGCGCCTCCCGAAGCGCCAGGAGGGTGCCGAGGATGACGCTCCGGGTCACCGCGAAGGTCTGCATGGCGTGCTCGAACTGGAGCGCGGGACCTGAACCGAGGCGACGCGCGCGACGGGACAACTCCCCCATCGCCTGGGCCTCGGCGTCGGAAAAGGCCGTCTGCACCGCAGTCAGCTCATGACGCTCGAAGAGAAACATCAGGGTGCTCACCAGGGGCGAAGGCATGGGCGCCTGGTCGAGGGCCCCGCGCGCTCGCTCGATGGTGGGCGCCTGGAGTACCGGACGGGCGATGTCCTCCACGAACATCTTTGCCGCGTCGCGGAGAAGCTGACGCTCTGATGGACGTAGAAGGAGCTCCACGCCCAGGCGCCGCAGCGTGCGGACCGAAGCGCCCGCTGGCCACGGCGCGACGCCGGGTTGGAGCATTGGCCTGGCGGCGGAAGTCACAGTGTCCCCATGCTAGCACTGGATGGTCGAAGGTGCGCGTACTCCCACCCCCACTGGACACGCTGCTCGCCCCTGAGGCACGCTGCGCTCGCCATGATCGCAGCGCGCGCCGTGAAGATCCGCGAGCCCGGTGGCCCGGACGTCCTGGAGCTCACCGACACCACCGTGCGGGACCCCGGCGTGGGCGAGCTCCGCGTGCGCGTCGAGGCCGTGGGCCTCAACCGCGCGGACCTCCTCCAGCGTCAGGGCCTCTACCCCGCCCCGCCCGGCGCCCCGACGGACATCCCCGGCCTCGAGTACGCGGGCGTGGTGGACGCCCTCGGCCCGGACACCCCGGGCTGGTCCCTGGAGGAGCCCGTGTTCGGGATCTGCGGCGGGGGCGCGTTCTGCACGCACCTGGTCGTGCACCACCGCGAGGCCCTCCGACGCCCGATGGGCCTCGACGCCGCCCGCGCCGCGGCCATCCCCGAGGCGTTTGTCACGGCCTGGGACGCGCTGGTCCTCCAGGGCGGGCTCCGCGCAGGGGACACGGTGCTCGTCCACGCCGTGGGGAGCGGCGTGGGGACCGCCGCGCTGCAGGTCGCAAAGGCCCATGGGGCCACGGTGCTCGGCACCACCCGCACCCGGGACAAGCTCGGTCGCTGCCTCCCCCTCGGCCTCGACGGCGGCGTCGTGGTCACCGACGGGACCTTCGCCGAGGCCGTCCTCGAGCTCGCCCCAGACGGCGTGGACCTGGTGCTGGACCTCATCGGCGGCGCCTACCTCCAGGAGAACGTCAACGTCCTGGCGCAGCGAGGGCGCATCCTCGCCCTGGGCCTCCAGGGAGGCGCCTTCGGAGAGCTACCCCTCGGGGCGCTCCTCCAGAAGCGAGGCGGGATCCTCGCGAGCACCCTGCGCGCCCGACCCCTGGAGGAGAAGATCACCCTCGCCCAGCGGTTCCAACGCGAGCTCGTCCCGCGCTTTGTCTCCGGGGCCCTCCGGCCGGTGATCGAAGACGTGCTCCCGATGGCCGAGGTCCGCGAGGCCCACGCCCGCATGGAGGCCAACGGCAACCTGGGCAAGATCGTCCTTCGGTGGTAGCCCGCAAGGTGCGTTCGACACCTACTTGCGCGCACCAGGTAGGCGTAGGAGTAACACCCCGACGAGGTAGAGCAGCAGCGCCGCGGCCAGGGCCGGGAGCCTCACGGGGTGGGGGACGCGCACGGGCTCCGGGGTCCTGAGGGCGTCCTCCGCGCGCGAGAGCACCCTCCCGCGGCCCATGCGCGCGAGGTCCTGGAGCGCGTCCCGGTCCTGGCCGAAGGTGCGGAGCTCCTCGGGGTTGGTGGCGTCGATGCCCACCGCCGAGGTCACGTCGCCGGTGCGAGGGTCCGTCGCCTCCACCAGGAGCCCCTCGGACATGGGGACCTCGGTGGTCCAGACGCCCGGGGCCACGAGGCGCAGCCCCAGCGGCGCCGGAGGCCCTCCGCGGGAGAGCGCCACCCTGGGAGGATCGGGGTCCGCCGCGCGCGAAGAGACGGCGGTGACCCTCACCCGGTCGGGGCGCTCGGGGCTGCGCTCCAGCACGAGCTCCACCGGGTCCTCGGTGCGCTGGCGCAGGAGGTCCCAGGCCATGCGCGTCCAGAGCGTGCGGAAGTCCGGTGAGGCGCGGAAGCCATCGCTCCAGCGGCCCTCCACCGAGGACGTCCAGGTGGCCACCTGACCCGCGCCCACGTACCAGTGCGCCAGGAGCGGGCTCTCGCCGGTGGCCGTGAGCACGGTCTCGGCGCCGCCGCGGGTCTCGCACAGGACGTGGCCCGTCAGGGGCGGGTCGTGGGCCAGGTCCAGCCCTTCCACAAATGCCATGCGCCGCGCCACCGTGGGCGTGAAGCTCCCGTTGAACGAGGGCGGAGGCTGGCGGTACTGGGCCTCGCGCACCATCAGCGAGGGCAGGCTCCCGGCGTTGCGGGTGACGTGGTAGCGCCCTCGGCCAATGCGCGCGATGGACGCCATGAGCTCGGAGTACGGCCCGATGGTGATGGCCGAGAGCGTCGCTCCGGCGCTCGCGATGCTCTGAGCCGCCGCGAGCGCCGGCCCCGGGTCGCTCTCGCCGTCGGAGAGGAGCACCACGTGGTGCAGGTACCTGGGGTCCCCGGAGAGCATCCTGCGGGCGCCCCGGAGGCCCGACGAGAGGTCCGTCCCGCCGCTCGCCCGGAGGTGCATGGTGAACGCGATGAGCGTGGCCCGCGCGTCCATCCCGACCAGGCCCATGGTGCCGTCCACGCCGTCGGAGAAGCTCACCACGCCCGCGCGGGCGTCCTCACGCAACTGCTGGATGGCCGCCATGGCGCCGCCCCGGGCGCTCGCGATGCGCCCGCCGGACATGGACGACGAGCGGTCAATCACGAAGATGATCTCCAGCGGCCTCGGGTCCGGCACCGCCCTCGGCGGCCGGATGGGCTCGATGCTCCGGAGATCCTCCGGCTGGCCCGTCACCGCGTGGCCCCCGGTGGCCGTGATGAGCCCGCCGCCGCGCTCCTCCACCCACGCGCGCAGCGCCCGCCGCTGGGGCTCCGAGAGCGCGTCCAGGGCGAGCTCGTCCAGCACCACGAGCTGGTAGCGCTCCAGGGCCTCCAGCGTGGACGGCACGCCCTGGGCCCGGGTGCTCTCCGGCAGGAGCCTTGCGTCCCGCAGCACCGTCGCGAGCAGGGGCTCCGTCGCGCCCTCGTGGACCAGCAGCACCCTCGGCGGAGGGATCACCCTCACCAGCGAGCGCCAGAGGTTGTTCTCCGCCACGCGGTCCCGCGAGGGCATCACCTGCACGGTGACCGTGTGGAGCCCCTCGTCCGGGAGGGGCACCTCCAGCGCGTGGAGGCTCTCGCCCGGGGCGAGCGTGACCGTGCGCTCCAGCACGCGCTCTCCGTCCCGCAGCACCGAGAGCCCCGCGGGCTGCTCCAGGCCGCTCCAGACGCGGGCGGTGACCGCGACGGGCTGCCCCGCGCGCACGAGCCTCGGGAGGTCCACGGTGGTGACCGCGGCGCCGTCGGCCAGGGGCTCATCCCCGGCCGGGAGCACGTCCACGGTGATCCCATCCCGCGCGAGGGACCGCACCGCCAGGGCCGTGTCCCCCGCCGTAGAGCGCCCGTCGGTGACCAGCACCAGGCGCCTCGCGCGGTCCGAGGGGAGCAGGGCCGGGGCGACCCTCAGGGCGCTCGCCAGGTCCGTCCTCCAGGGCCCGGAAGGCCACGGGAGCCTCGCCCACGCGACCTCCTCGTGACCGCGACGGAGCGCGTCCAGGGCCGCCCCGTGGCGCTGGCGCTCGGCCTCGGTCACGCTCGCGGAGCCGTCCAGGAGCACCCCCACGGCGAGCTTGCGCGTGGGGAGCGTGACGCGAGTGTCGGCCAGGGCGAGCGCCAGGAGCGCCACGCACAGCGCCCGGGTCACCGTGGCGGCCCTCGACGCCCAGGGCGCCACCCACGCTCGGCTCCTCCACGTGGCCAGCAGCACCCACCCCACGGCAAGGAGCACCCAGAGCCCTTGAGGGACGCCGAACTCCACGCCCGGGAGGCTCACTGGAGCCTCCCCCGGTGCAGGAGCGTCCACTCTAGGAGCAGCGCCGCCAGCGCCACCGCCGCGAAGAGCGCCGTGAGGGAGAGGGTCCCCCGGCGGGGCGGCGCCGCGCGATAGCTCGTGGGCGCGGGCAGCGCCGCGGCGTCGTCGGCGTGGAAGGCCACGGCCCGCGTCCCGACGCGCCAGAGGCCCGCCTGGGAGGTGTCCTCCACCACACCATCAGGCGGCGAGAGCACCCTCCCGGAGGGTTCCCTCACCACGGCTCCGGCGCCCGCCACGAGCACCTCCCCGGGGCGCCTCGCGCTCCGCCAGACGGCGTCCTGGCGCCCGAGCCACCGCAGGGCGTCGTGAATGAACACCGGAAAGGCCACGCGGCGGACGAGGTCCGCCCCCTCGCTGCCGAAGCCCAGGGCCACCACGCGCTCCCCGGGGCGATCGCGGGTGACCACCAGGGGCTGGCGGTCGCCCCTCAGGAGCACAAGGTCCCCGGCGTCGGGCACCAGGGCCCGGGCGTCCTCCACCCTCACCTGCTCCAGGCGCACGTTGGCCACCACCCGGTGACGCACCCCCGCGCCGGTGACCCTCGGGCGCCGGAGGCGGTGCCCCACGGTCACCAGGGCGCTCCTCCCTGGCACCGCCCCGTAGACCAGCACCCCCGCGTGGCGCCACCCGGGGGGAGGGATCGTTCGATCCAGAACGATCGCATCGAAGTCGCTCCCATGGACCGCACCGAGCGATGCCGGAGAGATCGTACGTACCCTTACCATCGGGTTCAGGGCCAGCACCTGTGAGAGGTACCGGTCCCCGTCGGTGACCAGCAGCACCCGGAGCGAGGCCATGGGCTCCACGGTCCCGAAGGCGCTGTCGTCCCTGGCGAGGGCGTCCTCGGAGCCCTGCACCCTTACGTCCTCCAGGGTGGCGCGCAGCTCTGCCCTCTCGCTGGAGAAGCCCGTGAGCGCCACGGAGCGCGCTTCACCGGGGCCGAGGGCGAGGCGTTCGTCCGAGAGAACCACGTCCCGGTCGCGCACCACGAGCCTCGCGGTGGCGGGCGAGCGGGTGAAGGCCGTGACCTCGGCGCGGACCAGGTACTCGCCCAGGGCCCCGGGCTCCCTCCGGGCGCCGAAGGCCGTCAGGGCCACCGTATCCCGGGCCTCGCCCACGCTCCGGACGGTAACCGGGCGGCCTCCCGAGGCGTGCAGCACGGTCTCCGGGGGGAGGTCCGTGACCATCACCACGCGGCCCTCGCCGGCGCCCTGGAGCACGCTCGCGGCGAGGCCGAGGGCGCCTTCGAGGTCGTCCGGGCCGTCGTCCGGGCGCGCCAGGGCGGCCCTCAGAGCGCGCTCCAGCTCGGTCATCCGGGCGGTGCGTGTCGACAGGACCCTCGGGCGCAGCCCGGCCCGGAGGAGCACCACCTCACCCTCCGCGGTGTCCCTCCGGAGCTCCTCCAGCGCGACGGCCAGGGCTGTACGGGTCCTCGGGCCCGAGGGGTCCCTCGCGGCGAGGGTGCGCCCGGCGCCCACGACCACCACGGAGAGCCCCTTTCTGCCGTCGCCGGGGCGGGGGTCGCCGAGGACCATCACCAGCCCGAGGGACACCACCATGGAGACAAAGAGCGGCAAGATCGGGATGCGCTGGGCGGCGAGCACCAGGGGTCGGGCGCGCTGCGCGGCGCGCCTCCAGAACTCCACGTTGGACACCACCTGGGGCCGGGGCGTGGGGCGCAGGAGGTAGAGCCCCGCCAGGGTGGCCACCACGGCGGAGGCCAGCACCGCCATCGCCACCGCCGGGAGCGCCGCGAAGGTCACCTCACGCCTCCGCGAGGCCCGTCAGGGCGGCGCGAACGAGCCTCGGGGAGTCCCACTCGGCGGACACCTCGCACCAGGAGCCCCCGGCGCGCACGCACGCTTCGCGGCAGCCGTCGAGGTGGGCCCGCACCTCCTGGGCGTAGGCCGCCAGGAGCGAGCGCGAGGCGGTGACCCTCACCTTCTCGCCGGTCTCGGCGTCGGAGAGCTCCAGCTCGCCCTGGAACGCGGGCGAGGAGTCCTCGCGGCACCCGACGCGCACGGCGTGGACCTGGTGGCCTGCGCGGGACAGCCTCCGGAGCCCTTCGCCCCACGCGACGGGCGCCATGTAATCCGACAGCACCACCACCAGCCCACGGCCGGCGTAGCGACCGAGGAAGGCCCTCACGGTGGCGTCGAAGTCCGTCTCGCCCTGGACCTGCACGCCCCCGAGGAAGGCCTCCAGCACCGGGAGCCCGGGGCGTCCTCGGGCGGGGGGTGAAGGCCCGTCGCAGCCCTGGGCGAAGGGCACGAGGGTCACGGGGTCGGCGTGCTTGAGGGCGAGGAACCCGAAGGCCGCCGCGAGGCGCTGGGCGCACAGGGCCTTCGGGGGTTCGGACCTTGTCATGGACCCGGAGCGGTCGATCAGCACATACACCCGGAGCTCGCGCTCCTCCTGGAAGGTGCGCAGGATGAGCTGGCGGGTGCGGCCCCAGGCGCGCCAGTCGAGGTGTCGTACGTCATCGCCCGGGACGTACGGGCGGTGGTCTACGAACTCCACGCCGCTGGCCACGGCCTCGGAGCGGTGCTCGCCCTGGAGGACCCCCGCGGTGCGGGGTCGGAGCCGCAGGTGGAGGCCCTCCAGCACGCGCAGGGCGGCGGCGTCGAGGAGGCCCAAGGGGGGGCCCTAGCGCCGCCCCGGCGGGGGCAGGCGCTTGAGGAGATCGGTCACCAGGGCGTCGGCGGTGACGCCATCGGCGACGGCGTCGAAGCCCCGGAGGATCCTGTGGCGGAGGCACGGGAGCGCGGCGCGGTGGACGTCCTCGACGGACACATGGAGCCGGTGGTCGAGCACGGCGAAGAACTTCCCGACGAGGGTCAGGGCCTGGGCGGCGCGCGGGGAGGCCCCGCAGCGCACGTATTTCTTTACCAGGGCGGTGGCCAGGGGGCTCTCGGGGTGTGTACCCAGGACGAGCTGCACGGCGTGGCGGAGCACGGGCTCGGCCACGGGGATCTGGCGCAGGGCCCTCCCGGCGGCGAGGAGCTCTTCGCCGGTGGCGACCTTGTCCACGGGCTGTTCGAAGCGGCCGGTGGTGCGGGTCACGATGGCCATGACCTCCTCCTCCGAGGGGAATTTCACCAGGAGCTTCATGAGGAAGCGATCGAGCTGGGCGTCGGGCAGGGCGTAGGTCCCTTCGGACTCCAGGGGGTTCTGGGTGGCCACGACGAAGAACGGCGGCTCCAGGAGGAAGGTGGTGCCGCCCACGGACACCTGGCGCTCCTGCATGGCCTCCAGGAGGGCGCTCTGGGTCTTCGGCGAGGCGCGGTTGATCTCGTCGGCGAGGAGCACCTGACAGAAGATGGGGCCCTTTTGAAACACGAGGGTGGCGCGGCCCTCGGCTTCGGTGGAGATCAGGTGGGACCCGAGGATGTCCGCGGGCATGAGGTCCGGGGTGAACTGCACCCGGGAGAACTTGAGCGCCACGCTGTCTGCGAGGGTACGGGCGAGCATGGTCTTGCCGAGGCCCGGCACGCCCTCCAGGAGCACATGGCCGCCGGTGACCAGCGCGGCGCACATGCAGACGATGGTCTCCTCGTGGGCCACGACGCGAGTGGCCATCTGTTTCTCGAGGGCTCTCCAGAGCGATCGTATGCGTTCAAACTGTTCGGTGGTGCCGTCGGTCATGCGTGTGTGATCCTACCTTCGTGGGGCTTGTGCAGACGGGGTTTCCTGGAGGCTCTGGAGGTACCTTCGCACGTACGCGCGGAGGGAGGCCGGAATGGGACCGTCAGGGCCCGAACGATCTCCCGGAGGGGCGGCGCCGGAGGATCCTCCGAGGGTGCCATCACCGGGGCCGGTGACTGTATCTCCGGCGCTCGGGGTGGTGGAGCCGGTGCGTGGTCCGGTGCTGGTCCCGGGCAGGAAGCCCGAAGGGAGGAGCCCGGACCCGGAGCCCGACGGCATCGCGGGGTGACCTCCGGGGTCTACCTCGACGTTGGTGGTGGTCCCTCCGGGACCCTGCGTCGCCCCGAGGGGATTGCCTCCAGAGCCGCGGCCCCAGGAGTTGGAGGGACGATCGCTGGTGCCGCCGCTCTGGCCACCCTGTCCCTGTCCCTGTCCCTGTCCCTGTTGTCCTTGTCCTTGCCCCTGTCCCGGTCCTTGCCCTTGTCCCTGTTGCCCTTGTCCCTGCTGCCCTTGTCCCTGCTGCCCTTGTCCCTGTTGCCCCTGCGCCCCTTGCGCCCCTTGCGCCCCTTGCGGTCCTTGCTGCCCCTGCTGCCCCTGCTGCCCCTGTTGCCCCTGTTGCCCCTGTTGTCCCTGTTGTCCTTGCTGCCCCTGCTGCCCCTGTTGTCCCTGTTGTCCCTGCTGTGCGTTCGGGGCCTGGGACCCGGAGGGATCCTGGGTACCCTGCGGATCCTGAGCACCCTGGGGGTCGTTGCTCCCTGGAGATGCTGGCTCACCCGCGCTGCCGTCGGCGCCGTCCCGCCCGTCGCGCTGGCTCGCCTGCGACGCGGCCTGGTCGTGCAGTCGGTCGAGCGCCTGGCGCGCGTCGCGCTGCGCCTGCGGGACCTGCCTCGCCTCCTGCCGGAGGCTCTGGCGGGCGCGGTCGAGGGACTCGTGGGTGCGTTGGGTGTCGCCCTGGGCGCGCGCCTGGGACGCATCGGCCAGCGCCTGTGACGTCTGTGGCAGGTGAGGCCGGAGGAGCTGCGAGGCTTGATCCAGCGCGCGGCCGACGCCCTCGTCGGGGTTCGCGCGCTGGCCGTCCCGAGGCTGGAGCCCCGCAAGCGCCCGGTCCAGGCGCTCCGTCGCGCGGTCCAGAGGGCCGGTGGAGGGCGTCTGCTGCGCGCCCTGGGGAGCGCTGGGACTCCGCGGAGAGCCCTCCTCGGGGCTCGTGGGTCGCTGGGCGCCAGGGCTCGCCTGCGGCGCGTTCGTCGGGCTCTGCGACGGGTTGTTGCGCGCGTTGAGCCGCGCGGCCTCGGCGCTCCGGGACCGCAGGGCCTGCACCAGGCTCCGCTCGGCGGCCTCCAGCCGCTGGTCGGCCTGCTCCCGGGCCTGCTGGAGCGCCGCGCGCTGACCCGCGGGCGCGTTGCGCTGCTGGGCCAGCGCGTCGGTGAGCGCGGCCTGCTCGAAATCCTGCTGGGCGCGGTCCCGCGCCGCCCTCGCGGCGGCCAGCCGACGGTCCGCCGCGGCCAGCGCCTGGGCCGCCGACGCCCCCGCGTCCGTGGACGCGCTCGCACCGGCGTCGTCGACGCCCTGGATCGCGGCGGGGGCCCCGGCGTCCTGCGAGGGCGCTCCGCGTTGCGCCTCCCGCTGCGCCTGCGCGGCCGCGGCCTCCTCCAGGGCCTGGGCGGCGCTCTCCAGGGCGGCCACGCGGGCCTGGGTCTCGCGCTGCTCCTGGCGCTGGAGCTCGCGCTCCAGGGCGTTGATCTCCGCGTCAAGCCGACGCCCGGGGGACTCCCGGAGCATGCGCTCCAGGTGCTCGGCGCGGCGGGCGAGGTCCTCGGGCCTCCGTGCCGGCTGCTGCG
Source organism: Deltaproteobacteria bacterium (assembly GCA_016218725.1). GTDB lineage: Bacteria > Myxococcota_A > Polyangia > Polyangiales > JACRDB01. The sequence goes on along the minus strand of JACRDB010000045.1, from coordinate 4,271 downwards.
CAGGCGCCGCGGCCGCCCTGCGCCACGTCGGGATCCGCGGCAGGAGCGCGCGCAGTGCGAGGGAGGCCAGCACCACCCCGAGGGCCACCAGCACCGCCCGGTGCGCGTGCATCGCGGGCCGGGGGACGGGCACGGCCTCGGGGCGACCATCGAGGAAGCGCTCCAGCTCCGCGAGCTGGGCGCGGTGCACCTCCGTGGGGTCTGGCTCCTCGGCGAAGCACACGGCCGACGCGCAGCGGTCCCGCGCCTCGTGGGCCTGGTCCAGCACCTGGGCGGCGTCCAGGAGCGTCGCGCGGCGCAGCACCAGGCGCGCCCCGGCCCACAACACCGCGACCGCCACCACGCCGAACACCCGAGGAGCGACGAGCCACCGCGGCGCGAGCACCAGCACCGGCGCGGCGAGCGCGACCGCCACGGCCAGGCCCTGCAGGCCGGCGTCCAGCGCGTTCCAGGCCCACAGCGAGCGCCGTACACGGTAGAGCCGACGGATGAGGGGAGGAGGCAGGAGGAGGGTGGTCATCGGGCGCGCACACCAGCGGCGGTGCTGGTGAGTGTACGCACCGGAGACGGCCTTCCTTTGCCAACGGTCTGCGACGACGCCCGTCGAGCCCCTCTACGGTGATGTAAGTGGATGTAGGCCGTTAGGGGTGTTGTGCCTGGCTACGCCGAGAGGCCGCTCGACGGCGGCGGGACCTCAGGGCGGTCGCCACCGCGCAGGCGAGCATCAGGGGACCACCCGGGAGGCGCCGGACGGGCGTCGTGCTGCACTGCGCGCAGCCACCGGTCGCCGCGAGTGCCGGCGCGGCGCCATCGGCGGCGTCGCCCGCGTCCGACGCGTCGCCGCCCGGGGGAGGGCGCCCGAGGTCCGTGGCAGGGACAACGTCCTGCGCGCCCGCATCGAAAATGGGAAAGGGGCACCGGGAGAAGACAGGGCGGTTGAGCTCGTGGCCGAAGCCGTAGGTACGAGGGCGCTCGCCGAGGTCGCTGGCGGCGAGCTCCAGGTCGCGGTCGAGCATTGCCCCGGGCAGGTCCGCCCGGAGGCGGGTCACCATGGCGGGGTTGCGGAGGCCCTCGAAGGCTACGCCCACGTCGTCGACGGCGGTGGAGGCGCTCATCCCCGCGTCGGGGCCGGCGAAGCCCGCCCGCGGCGGGAAGAACCGCGCCAGGTTCGTGAGCGCGGCGCGCTCCTGAAGCTGGGCGGCCTCGGTGAGCCAGAGCCGCTGCCCGGCGGCGCGGTTGCGCGCGTTGAAGGCGCTCACGAAGAGCTCCCCGAGGGGCCCCGGCGGGCGGCTCCAGTCCCAGGTGAAATCGTCGTCCGAGAGCTGCGCGTTCGGAAAGTTCATGGCCTCGATGCGCGCGTCGGCGAACACCGTCAGCGAGAGCCCAACGCGGTCGGCGACCCCCGCCGCGATCATCCGTAGCGGCAGCCTGGGCTGGTAGCCCTCCAAGGTCACGCGCACGGGCACCATGCGCTGGAGCCCCTCGCCGGGCCGGAGCCTCAGGGCGATGAAGTCCATGCTCAGCCCCAGGTAATGGTCGATCACCGGCTCCACCGCCGCGGGGACCGCGTACCCATTCATCCGGAGCCAGGTGCGCAGGCCCATGCCCGTGGTGCCCCGCACGATTGCCACAGCGTAGGGCCCTACCACCTCCTCGCGCAGCACTGTCACGCCCGAGTCGGGCGGCGGAGGCGCGTCCTGCGGGAAACTCGCGTCGGCGCGTCCCTCCGGCGCCGGAGGCGGAAATGTGCACCCGGGCTCCAGCGGCGGCGGGGACGGCGGCTGGAGCGCAGGGACAAGAAGGTTTGTGAGAAGCTGGAGGAAATCATCGCTCGCGAGCTGCACCCGCGTGGCGTCGGTGTACCGTACAGGCAGGATCCACGAGAAATCCTCGGGCCTCCCGGTGTACTGGAACTGGTCCCAGAGCGTGCTCTGCCGCGTCGAGAGCGAGAGCACCATCCGGTGATCGGTCACCACCTGCGCGGCGCTGGGCGGCGCGAAACACCCCCCACAACCAGGCGCCTCCGACGGTGTGAGGAGCACCCCAAGGACCACCAGGAACCCGCTCAGCGCGCCGCGCACCCATTGCCCCGCCATCGGCCACCTCTGGTTGAAGGCTCAGCAACGATCGTGCCCGGGACTCCCCGCGCTGCACCTGGATTTTCGTGAGACAACCTGTGCCGAGGGGGAGGCATTGGCGTTGAGCGCCATCACGTAGTGGTGTCGTCGGGACCGATCCCCCAAAGGCACCGCGGAGCTCGGATTTCACCTGGGATTGGGCGGTGGAGGCCGGGGTTCGCCAGGCGTAGGGTCCCTGAGGTCGCGTCGCTCACCCCGGGCTACCGAAGGCGGTCACCGCGCCTCCGCGCGGTTGCAGAGGGTGCGGTCCGTGTGTTCTCAAGCGCCGAGGTGGTTTCCGCGCGAGGGGTGCTCCCGCGGGCGCGGCACGTGCCTCTCCAGTCCGCGTCGCGATGCCTCCCCACCCCGCTTCCCCGCAAACGCGCTCCTTGCAACCGCGCGGAGGCGCGGTGACCGCCTTCGGTAGCCCGGGGTGAGCGACGCGACCTCATGGACCCCAAGCCTGGCGAACCCCGGCCTCCACCGCCCAATCCCGCGCTCCGCGGCCCAACCCAGAGCTCCACTGCCGATCCCCGGGCTCCACCCGCCGGGAGAGGGGCCCCTGCGGCGCTTGCGCCTCAAACGCCAACTCTTCGCCTACCCTGTGGAAAGGCGCTAGCGCGCCAGTACGGTCCATCCTCCGTGGGACCAGCGCTCCCGGAACTGGCGCCCACGGAGCGCCACCCGCAGGCGCTCGGAGGTCACCGCCGCCACCGTGGCGCACGCCGGGAGCCTCGCCAGGGCAGTGTCCTCCGACGGCGCCGGGCCTCCGTAGTCCCGGTCGGGCACCGCCCGCCGCGAGGCCTCGCTCGCATGCTCCACCCAGAGGAACTCCTCCCAGGCAGCCTCGACGAACCAGCACCGCGACCGGTCCCCCCCGAGGAGGCGCCGGACCTCGCGGCCCGCGGCCGGGGCCTCCGGAGCCACGCTCGTAAAGCGCGCCCTGCGCAGCGGATACGCGCCCCAGCACGCCGCCAGGGCCAGGGCCAGGAGCGGCCCCCGCGCGCCGCCGAGGCGCCCGAGCGCGACGCCCGCCGCGGGTCCCAGGAGCCACACCGGGAGCAGCAGCGCGCGCTCCGGGTGGTGCGTCGGGCCGCTCCCCTGGAGCTCCCCGGACACCAGCCCCGCCAGCACCGCCAGCGCCGCGGCCGTCTCCGGCCGCAGGCGCCGCGTCGTCGCGAGCGTCACCGCTGCGCCGAAATACGCCCACGGCGCCTCCCTCCCGAGGAGCGTCGGGAACCGCAAGGCCCTGCGCCACAGGGGCTCCAAGGCCCCCTCGGCCTCGCGGAAGGCCCTCACCCGGTGGAGGAAGTCCAGCGCGTCGCCCGCGCGCTGGTGGTTCATGAGCAGCCACAGCGCGGGTATCGCCAGCGCCACAATCCCGACGCGCCCGAGGCGCCGCCACGCGCGGCCGTGCGCGAGCACCGCGAGCACGCCCGCCGTGGCCCACCATGCCTCGTACCGGTGACCGCAGGCTACCGTCAGGAGGAGTCCTGCGGTGAGGTCTCCGGCGAGAGTGGTACGCTCCAGCGCCACCAAGGCCCCGAGCACCAGGGCCACGCACGGCAGCTCGGGCACCCCCGGCGCCGCGGAGGCCACCACGGTCCAGGGCCAGCACAGCGGCAGCGCCACGGAGATCACCAGCGCCCACCCGGTGAGCCCCCGACGGCGCGACAGCGCCACCAGCGACGCGCACGCCGCGAGCCCCCCCGCCAGGGACACCCACCACAACCGCGAGGGACGCAGGATCGTGAGCGCCGCGCCGAGGAGCCAGGTGTGCGCCGGGAGCCAGCTCGAGCGCGTCGCGTCCAGCCGGGGCGAGGCCCGGAAGTCCACCGCCAGGAGGCTCCGCGCCGCGTCGTCGTGGGAGATGCCCTCGAAGCCCCCGGCGCGAAGCACCAGCACCCCGAGGAGGAGCAGCGCCATGGACGCGCCCGCGGCGCCCCCCGGCCAGCCCCGAGCGCGCGGGGCGTCGCTCCCCCCGGGCGCTTCAAGCACCGCTCAGCGCGGCGTGGCCGCGCCCCCGGAGGCGTCCGTGGCCGCGGCGGGCGTCGCCCCCGCGTCCGAGGCGCCGGCCGGCGCCGACCCCGATCCCGACTCGGGCGCCGGCGTCGGGGGCGTCGCGGGCCGCGCCCCGGCGTCCGCCGCCGCGGG
>JACRDB010000044.1 GCA_016218725.1 Deltaproteobacteria bacterium | reverse complement strand
GGCGGGAGGAGCGCGCGGCGGGGTGTGGGCGTGGGGTCGAGCGGCCGCGGCGCGAGGTGGAGGTGTGGTGTGCGCGCGCGGCGGGCCGAGGGCGGTCCAGGCGGCGCCGCCGGCGAGGGCGGTGCAGAGCACGCCGGCGGTGACCTTGAGCGCGAGGCCCGCGCCGACGGCCTTGGCGGCGGTGGCGGTGGAGGCCGCGGCGGAGCGCGCGAGGAGCGCCGCGGCGGTGGCGCCGCCGGCGAGGGCGCCCGCGCCCAGGGCGGCGCCGAGGGCGCGCTCAACGCGGGCGCGGTCCTCGGGGGAGGGGTCGTCGGCGTCGGCGGCCAGGTCGAGGACGGCGCGGGCCTCGGGGCTGAGGTCGCTCATCGGGCGCTCCAGCGGGCGCGGGCGTGGTGGCGCGCGACGGCCTGTTCGAACAGCTTCTCGGCGGCGCGGAGCCGGGAGTGGATGGTGTGCACGTTGACCCCGGTAGCGAGGGCCACCTCCGGCGCGCTGAGCTGCTCCAGGCGGGTCATCACGAAGGGCACCCGGAGGTCGTCGTCGAGGTCGTCGAGGAAGCGGTGCAGGAGCGCGACGGCCTCGGCGCGGGCTGCGCTCTCCAGGGGTCCGGGGCGTTCGGTGTCGGGCACGCTCTCGCGCAGGGGCTCCGGGTCCTGGCGCCGGGCGCGCGCCCGTCGGTGGTGCCGCGCGGTGTTGAGAAGTATCCCGAAGAGCCAGGTCTTCAAGGACGAGCGCCCCTCGAACTCCGAGAGTCTACGGTGCACGACGAGAAAGACCTCCTGGGCGGCGTCATCGAGCGCCTCCTCGGCCACCCTCAGCCGTCGGAGGTTGCGCCAGACGAACGCGAAGTGCTCCCGGTACACGGCCGCGAAATCCAGCGCGGGCGCCGCCCTCGGCGCCGCGTTGTCGGCGAAGGGGAACGCGGCCGTGGCGGGGAAGTCCTCCATTGGAGTGTCTGGCCCTGGTGAGTGCCCTCCCGAGGGCCCTCCCGTGGTTAAAAGTACACCTCCAGCCCGAGGCCCGCGCGAAAGCTCACGGCGGCGGCCCGAAATACCGGCCCCGGGCCGTCGATCACGTACTCCGGGCGGAGGAGCGGCGCCGAAGCGCCCGCCGCCGCCACCAGGCCAAAGCGAGGGCCGAGGCTCCACCGGGAGAGTCCCTGGAGCGTCCCGGCCAGCCAGAGCGCCTCTCCAACGGACGGCGCCACCACCCCGAAGGCCGTCCCCCGCTGGGAGCCTACCTCCATGGCACCACAAACACCTACGTCAACCCACCTGGACCTCCATGGCATGACACACCCTGACACCGCGGCGGTGATGAGCTGGAAGGAGCCTCCACGGGAGTTGGAGCCCGGGGCAGGGGGGAGGGCGGCGTCTCGTGGGAGCCACCAGGCCACCGACACCTCGACGCGAAGGGCGTCGAGGACGAGCGCGAAGGAGAGCCACGGCGCGAGGCTCACGGCGGGGAGCGAGCCGGTGTCCGTGGTCGCACCAGCGCGCGCGATCCACCGGACGCGCTGGGTCCAGTGCGTCGGCCCTGGCGTGGGCTGCGCGGGCGCGGCGGGTGGGACGGCGGCGGGCGCGGAGGGCGCCGCGGGCGCGACCTCGGGGGAGGGCTCCGTAGGTGGCGCTGGCGGCGGCGCAGTGGTCGCGAGCGCCGCTTCCGGCGTAGCGGGCAAAGTGGGCGCAGCGGACGCAGCGGATGCAGCGGACGCAGCGGGCTCGGCGGGCGCGGTGGGCGTGGTGGGCGTGGTGGGCGTGGTGGGCGTGGTGGGCGCGGCAGAGGGCGGGGTCGCAGGCTCGGCGGGGGGTGTGGTGGGCGCCGCAGCGAGGGCGACGCCGGGGTCCAGGGCGAGCGCGAGGATGAGCACGGCGGCGTCGGTGACCGCGGCGCAGGAGGCACCACGGACGACCCTCGGCCGCGACGGGCGGCCCCGCGTGAGGGCGACCTCTACGCGCCACCGCCCGCGGTGCGCGGCCTGGATGTGTACCCGCGCGTCAAGGGCGCGGAAGGCGCTTACGGGGCGGCCCAGGAGGCGCTCCAAAGAGGCACCCACGGCGCCCTCCGAGGGGCACTCGGGTGGCGAAGGGGCGCTCCACCGGAGCGAGAGCCCGCCGGGGACCGGCTGCGCGCGGGCCAGGGTGGGGGCGACGGTGAGGGCAATGGTGAGGGCCCAGCACCGCGCCGACACGCACCGACGGCGGTCGCGCCGCCGTAACGCCAGGGATGTGCCTGAGTCCTCCAGCGCGGTGATCGTACCGCCGGGGTTTCAGCTCTGCAATCAACGACCTCCGGAGGAACAACCTGGCCGGAGTGTTGGGGTGTAGGTCCCGCGCAACAGGACCGGCTGCGCCTCGTGCCCCGCTTTGGCCCTCGTACCCCTGGCGGTTGCGGCTCGTCAGCCCATGCGACGCTCGAGCACGTCGACACGGGCCTCCAGGCGCTCAAAGCGCGCGCTGCTCTCACGCACCTGGCCGCCGAGGGGGCCCGTCAGGACGTTGTCCACGCGGTCGTTGAGCTTGGAGAGCTCCTCGACGACGCGACCCACGCCGGCCTCGAGCGCGTCCTGCCTGCGATCCAGCGCGACGACCGCCTGGACGAGCGCCTCCTGCCCGGCCTGCATGGCAATGATCGCCGTGCTCTGACGGATCTGCTCCTGCACCACCATGTCGAGGCGCTTGTTGCTCTGGCCCAGGCGGTTGTTCGTCTCGTCCAGCCTGGTGTTGGTCTCATCGAGGCGCTTGGAGAGGGTCTCCTCGACCAGCCCGAGGCGGGCGTTGGTCTCATCGAGGCGCTTGGAGAGGGTCTCCTCGACCAGCCCGAGGCGGGCGTTGGTCTCGGTGATCGATGCCTCGACCTGCCCGAGGCGGGTGTTGGTCTCGGTGATCGATGCCTCGACCTGCCCGAGGCGGGTGTTGGTCTCGGTGATCGATGCCTCGACCTGCCCGAGGCGGGTGTTGGTGGTCCAGATCCCATCCCGAATCTGGGTCAGGATCGCGAGGGTGGGGTCGCCCGCGTCGCTCATCCCCGGAGGGTAGCACTGAGCGCGCGCTCAGGCAAGCCGCCCTAGGCGTTGTACCGGTCCTCGTCCCCGTCGCGGTCGTCGTCGTCGTCTCGCACCAGCGCCCGCACCTGCGGCGGGAGATCCTCCAGCGTGACCCTGGCGCCGTGGGACCGCTGTACGCCCTGCGCCACCAGCGCGAGGAGCTCCGCCACGTCGCCCGGGAAGGGGTACGCCCGCAGCGCCGCCAGCGCGTCCGGCGTGATCCCCAGCGGCGCCCGCCCGTGCACCCGACACCCGCGGTCCAGCGCGCCGAGCACCAGCGCCTCCAGGTCCTCGCCGCGCTCCCGCAGCGGCGGGACCCTCAGCGCGCGGCCACGCGCCCTCGCCAGGAGCCCCGAGGGCAGGTCGTAGGCCTCCGGCGCGCGGCGCGAGACCAGCACCACCCGGAGGTCCACCGGGTGCCCCTCGGTGGCCCCGAAGCGCCGCGCGCGGCCCTCGTCCAGCGCCGCCGCCAGCGCCGCCAGCGCGTCGTGGCCGAGCGCCGGTGCGTCGAGCAGCACCAGGGTGCCTCCGTGGCAATGCTCCAGCCAGCCCGGCGTCGGCGGGTCCCAGCGCGCGTCGCCCACCAGCAGCGCGAGCGCGTCCCGCGGGTGCGCCCCCGCCGCGTCCGCCACCACGAAGGGCGCAGCGCCGGGACGGTGGCGCTCGTGCAGCGCACGGGCCACCGCCACCGCCGGCGCGCCAGGCTCCGCCACCAGCGCCGTCACCGCCCCGTCCTCCAGCGCGTCCAGTCCGCGCCGCAAGGCCCTCATCGCCGCGGAGTAACCCACCCACTCCACCTCGGCCCCCGACGCCACGCGGCACGCCAGCGGCGCGAGCGCCCGGTCCCGCAGCCGGTCCCGCGCCGCCTGCGCCTCGCCCTCCGCGCGCCGGGCCTCCGCCTCCGAGCTCCGCGCCGCCAGCGTGCGCTCGTGCGCGCGCAGGAGCGCGCAGTGCCGCGACACCACCCCCGCGAGCTGCCGCGCCAGCGCCCCCAGCCGCACCTCCTCTTCGTACGTCGGCGCCTCCACCCGGCGACCGCGCGGCACCAGGAGGACCCCCGAGAGCGCCCCCTCCTCCGAGAAGGGCACCGCCGCAAAGGCCTCCAGCTCGTCCAGCGCCGCCACCACCGGCCGTAGCTCCGGCCTGCGCACCTCGTGGGGCCGTAGCACGTCCGCGAACACCGTCACCGGCCTCCCACGCAGCCACGTCACCAGCGCCCGCTGGTGCTCCAACGACAACCTCGACGCCCTCGCGCTCCCGGAGATATCCACCCGGAGCGTCTCCTCCCGCTCCAACACCCACAGCCCCGCCGGGGCCCGCAGGTCCTGCGCCGCGAGCCTCAAGGGCGACAACACCCTCCCGGCCAGGTCCTCCAGTCCCTCGGACCGCACCAGCGCCGCCTCGGCTTCGTCACACGCATCCAGCAGCGCTCCCCCCGCAGGGCGTAGCACCCGCTCTACCCAGGGTGCGAGAAATACATACGTTGTAAGTCCGACCACCACACCCACCCACAGTGTATGGTAGAGTAGGTGTTGTGCCAGCGCTCCGGCGCCCAGGGCCAGGGCGACGGAGAGGGCGGTGCGGACCAGCGGGGCCGTGCGCTCCGGCTGGAGGACCCCGGCGCCGAGGGTCAGGCCCGAGACCAGGGCGAGCATCCCCAGGGACCCGAGGGTGGCGCGGGCGCCTGGAGGGAGGCCCTGGGCGAGCACCAGGGAGGCCGCGCAGAGGGCGGCCCCCAGGGCGGGGAGGGTCCTGCGGGCGCGCTCCACGGGCTCCTGGGGGCGCCGCAGGGCGTGGACAAAGGCCAGGGCCAGCAGCACCGCGGCGGCCCCGGGGAGGGAGGCCAGCGCGGGCGCGCGCGCGTGGAGCGAGGCCGAGGGCCAGGCCCCCAGCGCGGCCAGGGCGCCCACCAGCAGCGCCGGCGGGGCCGCCCGGCGGAAGGCCTCCCAGCGGAGCGAAGGCGCCACTGCCAGGGCCGTGGAGAGCCCCAGGGCCTCGCCCAGCCCGAGGGCCCTCACGAGCCCGAGGACGCCCTCCCGGGGCGCGGCGCCGGTGTCGCTCGCCACGGCCAGCGCGGCCAGGGCGCCCACGATGGCCGTGGCCTCGGCCTCCACGGGCGACGCCGCGGAGAGCGCCCGGCGCGGCAGGAGCGCGCATGCGGCGGCCAGGAGCGCGCCCGTCGCAAGCGCCGCGGGGCCCCGCTCTCCGTGGGCGCTCACGGCGAGGTACACCGCGGCCACGGCGGCGATCTCGCTCCAGGGTACGCGCGTCGGTCGCATGGGTGGGCCGCGTCCGGGGGGCAAACCCCCGGACGCCTCGGATCCTACGCGCGGAAGCGGATCTCCGCCATGGTCCCGAGCTCCGTCAGGACCTCCAGGGCGTGGTCGAGCTCCTCGCGGGTGTGGCCCCGGGTGATGTTCACCCGGAGGCGCTCCTCGCCGGCCTTCACGCCGGGGTAGGTGATCGGCACCATGTGAAGGCCCCGCTCGTACAGGAGATGGTGCAGCACCAGGGCCTTCCTCTCGTCCTTCACCATCACCGGCATGATGTGGGTGTCGCTGGCGCCGAGGTCGAAGCCCCGGGCGGTGAGGTTCTCGCGCATGTAGCGTGCCTTGTCGTGGAGCTCCGCCACCAGCGCGGGGCCGTCCTCCTCCAGCATGGAGAGCACCGTGGCCGCCGCGGCCACGATGGGCACCGGGAGCGTCGCCGAGAAGACAAAGCTGCGCGCCGTGTGCTGGATGAACTCCACCACGTCCGTGGCGCCCAGGATGATCCCGCCGATGCCACCAAACACCTTGGAGAAGGTGCTCACCACCACCGGCGCGCGGCCCTCCAGCCCGAGGTCCTCCAGCACCCCGCGCCCGTGGACCCCGAGGGTCCCGGAGCCGTGGGCGTCGTCCACCACCAGCGCCGCGCCGTGACGCTCGCACACCTCCACGATCTCCCGGAGCTGCCCTTTGTCCCCGTCCAGGGAGTAGATGCCCTCGACCAGCACCAGGGCGTTCTTGCGCTCGCGGGACTTGAGCACGCGCTCCAGGCTCCGGGCGGAGTTGTGGTTGAAGAACCGCAGCTCCGGCGCCCGGCCCGGCGTGCCCGCCGCCAGGAAGGTCCCGTCCAGGATGCACGCGTGGGACAGGTTGTCCAGCGCCAGCGTGGTGTCCCGGTCCGCGAGGGTCATCACCGTGGCCACCATGGCCTGGTAGCCCGTGGTGGTGATCAGCGCCCGCTCGAACCCGAAGAACTTCGCGAGCCGCGCCTCCAGCTCCACGTGGGCCACGGTGGTGGCCTGCACCCTGGAGCTCGACAGCCCGCACGCGTAGCGGTCCACCGCCGCGTGGGCGGCCTCCTTCACCCGCGGGTGGCTGGTCAGCCCCAGGTAGTCGTTGGAGCTGAAATTCACGAAGCCGTGGCCCCCCACGGAGGTCCGCAGCCCCCCGCTCTCGAAGGGTCGGAAATACGGGTACACCCCCGCCTCGCGGGCCTCGCGCACCCGGGCGAGCTCCGCGTAGGACTTGTCATCAATCCAGCTCATACAGTGTTCTCTCTCTGCAAGACGAGGGCCGAGGCGTTGCCGTGGAGGCCCGCGATGGCCACCAGCACGGTGCGCGGGGTCTTCGTGGGGTCCCCTCGCAGCGAGGGCCCCGGCGCCACGCCCCGGAACCACCCGGCCGCCAGCGCCAGGGTGAGGGCCCCGGAGGCCGCCAGGGCCTCGCCGAAGCGCGCCTTCGGGGCCACCACGGCGGCCTCCGGCGGGAGCCGGTCCCAGAGGCAGCGGTCCAGGGCGTCCAGCGCGGGGTGCCCGTTGGCCTGCGAGAGCATCGCGTCCACGGCGTCCATGCGCAGGCCCGCGTCCGCGAGCGCCGCGTCCGCCGCGCGCAGGAGCGCCTCGGGGCGCGTGCTGGTGAGCGCGCCGGCCTCCGGCGGCTCGAAGACCGAGGCGTAGCCCGTCACCGCGGCGAGCACGGTGGCGCCCCGGGCCCGGGCGCTCTCCGGGCGCTCGGCCACGGCCAGGAGCGAGCCCTCGCCCAGGCGCACGCCCTCGGAGCCCGGCTCCCCCGGCGCGTAGCGCCCGCCGGGCGGGCACAGCACCCCGTTGGCGTCGAAGCCCACCGCCAGCGTCTCGCTCAGGGCGTCGGCGCCGCCCACGAGCACCACGTCCGCGCGGCGGGCGTGGAGGTAGAGCCCCGCGGTGAACACCGCGTCCAGCGGCCCGCAGAGCCCGTTGGTCACCGTCGCGTTGAGCGCCCGGAGGTCCTCCCAGATGGACACGAAGCCCAGCGCCGAGTTGATCACCGTGTTCGGGAAGCGCCCGGGGTTCAGGTACCTCGGGTCCTCCAGCCGCGCCACCCGGTCGAGCTCGGTGATGCTCTCCAGGCTCCCGTACACCGTGGAGGCCACGACGCCGGCCTTCTCCGGGCCATGGGCCAGCCACTGCCCGTCGCGCTTGACGCCCGCGTGGGCGAGGCCGAGCCTGGCCGAGGCCAAAAGGAGCTTCGTCACCCGGTCGTTGTTGCGCAGGCCCGTCGCCCCGAGGATCGCCCCGGGGTCGAAGGCCCTGCACTCGGCCGCGCGGAGGCCCGGAAACGCTGTGGCATCAAGGGTCTTTAGCGGCCCCTCGAAGCCGTCTCCGCCCGCCGCGAGGCCCTCAAGGAGCGCCTCCCAGCCCACCCCTAGGGGTGTCACCGGGCCGAAGCCCGTGAGCGCCACGGGCCTCACGGCCGCGCCCCCTCGGGCCCCGGGGGCTCCGGCAGGCACCCCGGCCGGGCCACCACCAGCACCGCGTCGTAGCCCCCGAAGGCCAGGGCGTTGTTCACCACCACGTCCGCCCGCGCGTGGCGCGCCGCGTTGGCCACGATGTCCAGGTCGCACTCCGGGTCCGGGGTCTCGTAGTGAATGGTCGGCGGCAGGATCCCCGTGCGCACGGTCTCCACGCAGCTTACGGCCTCCAGGGCGCTGGCGGCGCCCATGCAGTGCCCGATCATGCTCTTCACGCTGGACACCGGCACCCGGCGCTCGCCGAAGACGGCCTTGAGGGAGCGGGCCTCCACCGCGTCGTTGGCCCGCGTGGCGGTGCCGTGGGCGTTGACGAAGTCCACCGCCTCGGGCCCGATCCCGCTGCGCCAGAGCGCCTCCCGGAGCGCATGCACGTTGCCCTGCCCCTCCGGGTGCGGCCGGGTGATGTGAAACGCATCGCACGCCACGCCGTAGCCCCCGAGCTCCGCCAGCGGTGTGGCCCCGCGGCGCGCGGCGTGGGCCTCGGACTCCAGCACCAGCACCGCCGCGCCCTCGCCCACCAGGAGCCCCTGGCGGTTCAGGTCAAAGGGCTGGATCCGCTCCGGGGCTACCGCCCCGAGGCGCACGAAGCCGTAGTACTGCAGGTCCTGGAGGAGCTCCGAGGCGCCCGCCAGCACCACGTCCGCCAGGCCCTCGCGCAGGAGGTCCGAGGCGAAGCCCAGGGCGTAGTTGCCCGCCGCGCAGGCCGCCGGCAGCGCCAGGACGGCGCCCCGGGAGCCCACGGCCCGCGCCACGTGCACGGACAGGAGCGAGGTCCCATAGCCCGCCAGGCGCGCGCCCTCGATGGCGTGGCGGCCCTGGTGAATCCAGCGGGCCTCCTCCCGGGCCATGAGGTCCGCCTCGCCCATGGTGGTGCCCAGCACCACCGAGGTCCTGGGGCCCGCCAGGGCCCCGGGGGCGAGCCCCGCGTCCTCCAGGGCCATCCGGGCCGAGGCCACGGCCATGGCCGCGCAGCGCCCGAGGCGCGGGAGCTCCTCCCGGGTGAGGTGCTCCGACGCCCGGAACCCGTGCACCTGGGCAGCGCGGTCGCGCCCGCTGCGGGCCGCGTCAAAGCCCTCCACCAGGGACGCCCCGGAGCGCCCGGCCACCAGGGACTCCCAGAAGGCCCGGCGCCCGATCCCCACGGAGCTCACCACCCCCATCCCCGTGACGAACACCCTCCGGCTCATGGCTCGCGCGGTTTATACCCGCCCCCGGCCCCCTCGCAAGCGCCCTCGCCGCGTCGCGCGCTACGCAGCCGCGAAGGCCCCTTCGCACCTGGAATGAGGCTCTGCCGCGACCTTGACAAGCCCCGCCGCGTGCTGCGATGGATGCCCGCCGGAGAATGACTGACCGGGCCCCGTGGGCGCGCCGGTTGCAGGGAGATACACCCGTGATGATCGCCAGGGACGAGTTGCTCGTGAAGTTCCGTCATATCGCCAGCGAGGTCGCCGAGCGCGAGGTGACGATCCCCACGGAGGGCACCGCCATCGCGGACCTCGGGATTGACTCCCTCGCGATGCTGGAGATCGTGGGGGCGATGGAGCGCGAGTTCAAGGTCCAGATCCCGGACGACCAGCTCGTGGGGATCACCACCGTGGCGCAGCTGGTGGACCTGGTCCAGCGGCGCCTGCCCTCGTGAGCCGACCGTGAGCCTGGACCTGGCCCTGGGCACGCCGGTGCGGGAGGTCGGCGAGACCGCGCTCCAGGCGAGGATGTACCGCCTCTACGCGGGCTTCTTCGACAAGGCCGAGCGCGAGCGCCGCTGGAACCCCTTCCGGGACGTGCCCTGGGACAAGGTCGCCGAGGACGTGCCCGAGGCCCTGTGCTACAACGCCGAGACCTTCCTCTGCGTGGAGGCGTACCTGCCGGACTACGCGTCCAACCACCTCCAGGTGGTGCGCGAGGTCTTCGGTCAGACCTGGTTCGCCGCCAACTGGGCCTACGAAGAGTCCAAGCACTCGCTGGTGCTCATGGAGTACCTCCTGCGCAGCGGGCGGCGCTCACAGGAGCAGGTGTTCGACCTGCACCAGCGCCTGATGGGCGCCCGCTGGCAGCTCCCCTTCCCCACCCCCCGGATGATGACCATCTACGGGTGCTTCCAGGAGCAGGCCACCTTCGTGATCTATTGCAAGCAGGAGGCCTTCGCGCAGAAGTGCGGCGACGAGGCCCTGCGCACCATCTTCCGGCTGATCGCCCGGGACGAGATCGCCCACGCCCGCTTCTACGAGGACGTGATCCGGGTGCACCTGGAGCTGGATCGCCCGGGCACCCTCCGGGACATCGCCCACGTGGCCAAGCACTTCCAGATGCCCGGCGTGGGCATCGTCCCGGACTACGACGCCCGCATCGCCGTGATGCGCGACGAGGGCGAGATCGACCGCGACGTGTTCCTCCAGAAGGTCTATTTCCCTGTGCTCAAATACCTCGGCGTCGAGCGCGCCGAGCTCGTGCGCGTGCTCGCGGAGGACCGCCGCGCCCGCGCCGCCCTGGGGAATGCCCCCCCCCTCGCCCCGCCCCTCCCCGCCCTTGGAGACCCCGCATGAACCCCGACGCCCTCAAGGAAGAGCTCCGCGCCCTCATCGCAGAGATCATCGAGAAGGACCCCGGCGCCATCCTCGATGAGACGCCCCTCAAGGACCTCGGCGTGGACTCCATGCAGGCCATTGAGATCATCTCGGACATCGAGCGGCGCTACCAGCTCAAGATCGCCGAGGCGGAGTTCCAGCACATCACCACGCTGGCCTCCGCGGCGCGCTTCGTGGCCGCGCGGCTCGCCGCCCGCGGCGCGCCCAGCGCCTCCCCCGCGGCCTGACCCACACCCGCAGAGAGGGCCCCGCGTTCAGGTAGGGTGGTGTACAGCCCTGTGGGGTGTTGTGTGTACTCTTGTCACACTTCCTGGTGGGGTGCGTGGGTGAGTTTCAGCGCCCTTCGGTCGAAAGCTTGCGCTCTCCGGGGAGGATCGGTGATAGATCATGAATGGACTCGACGGCGCCGCGCGCGGAGCTTCTGGGGGACCTCAGGGTGCTCCTCCGGGACCTGTTCATCGCCACCGAGCAGGGCGTGGCCCAGGCGCGGCTTGCCCGGGCCCACGGGTACACCGACGGATTCATGAAGGCACTCCTGCGGGCGGGGCTGGTCACGCAGCCCGAGCTCCTGGCCATCGTGCAGGAGGAGCGGCGCAGGATCGCGGGCCCTGCCACCCGGTCGGTGCCCCCGGAGAGCGACCCTGGCCCGGAGGTGCACCTGGAGCTGGTGTCCGTGACGGAGCCGACGCCCGCCCCGGAGCCCGAGGCCGCCGTGGTGCCTCCGGCGCCTCCTGCGTCGGAGCCCTCGCAGCCGACGGTGAAGCTCGCGGCGGTGACGGCGCCGAGGGCCGCGATGCAGGAGCCCGCCCCAGCGCAGCGGTCCACCGACGAGGACGTGACCCTGAAGCTGCGGGCGCTGACCCACACCGGTGCCGTGCGTCCCGGGCCGGGCACCCGGAGCGCGAGGCCCCAGGAGGACTCCGACGTGGTGGACTTCACCCAGAGCGGGATCGCGGTGATTGACTCGGTGGTGGCGCCGCTGCGCTCGTAGCGACGACCTCACCCCCCGGCCCCCAAAGGCGTAAAGTCGGCATCAGCCCGTGCCCGTGCCCGTGCCCGATCGCTGCCCGTCGTCAGGCGGGAGTCAGGGAGCGACGACGCGGCGGTGCGACGATCGGGCACGGGCACGGGCACAGGCACGAGCTGATGCCGACTTTACGCCTATGGGGCCGGGGGGTGAGGTCGCCGCTACCGGGCGGGGACCACCCTCACGCCCCAGCGGCGGTCGCCGGAGTCGCTGAGGTTGCGCCACCAGCAGGCGACATTCTGCCCCTGGAGCACGGCCCAGTAGCCCGTGTGGTCGTTGCCGTCGAGGAGCGTGCGGGTCCAGCCCATGGCGCCCCGCACGGCGAAGCGCAGCGAGCCCGCCGTGGTGTCTTGATAGGCCACGCGCACGGCGCCGTCGTCCTGCACCTGGAGCGAGGCGCTGTCACCCACGATGTGCCGCCCGTCGTCGAAGGTCATGGGGCCGACCTGGGCGCCCTCGTCCACCACCTCGGGCATGCCCATGGGGCGCCCGCCCACGACCCGGAGGTACAGGAGCCGCTCCTGCCAGCCGTCGACGTAGGCCAGGTGGAGCGCCCCGTCGCGCCCCACGGCCAGCGAGGCGTAGATCCCGCGGTCCCCGGTGTCCCGGCGCATGGCGTCCTCGCCGTCGAGGATCACCGGCGCGGCGAAGCGCCCGTCGGCCCCGCCGGAGGCCAGCATGAGGTTGCCCCGGTCCCGGTCGTACCAGGCCACGTGGAGCCGCCCCATGGCGTCCGCCGCGAGGTTCACGTAGTGGGCCCCGGGCCCGATGGCCTCCACGAAGGCCGCCGTGCGCGCCCCCGCGCAGCGCCCGCCCACGCACGCCTGGGTGGGCATGCATGCCATGCAGCCGGCGCCCATGGCCGCGCAGCGGCCGTTGTCCTCCAGGCAGGCCTGGCCCATGGGGCAGTCCCCCGCGCGGCACAGGCTCGGCGCCGCGGCCACGTCCGAGAGCGTCCAGTCCGCGGCGCGCGAGGGCGTGGCGCTCATGGCCCGCGCGAGGCGCACCACGGACTGCACCACGTCGCCGCGCAGCACCGTGGCGCGGTACGCCACCGCGGGCAGGTCCCCGGGGAGCAGCACCAGCGAGGCGTAGCGCCCGCCGGGGCCACTCTCGTCCACGGTGTGCACGCTCCAGGCGTTGTTGGCGAACACCGCGAACTTCAGCCGGTCGTGCTCCGTGTCCCAGTAGGCCACCCGGGGCGCGCCGTCCGCCGCCAGCGCGATGCTCGTGAAGCGCCCCACGTCGTCCCCCGGCGTGCTGTTGCCCCCGCGCCAGCCGTCCGGGTCGTTGGTGATCATCCCGTTGGAGGGCACCCCGTCCACGTGGGTCCAGTCCACGGCCATGCGCGACGCGTTCCAGCGCCCCACCACCAGGTCGCCGTACTTCGCGTTCTCCGAGGGCTCCCCCGCGGAGTACGCGCTCAACCACACGGTCCCGTCCGCCGCCGTGGCCATGTCCAGGTACGTCCCCACGGCGCCCGGCCCCAGCGGCGGCTGGCGCTGACAGCCGCACATCATCGTGCTGTGCATGCACGTCGCCGCGTTGAAGGTCGGCATCCCGCTCACCGCGAAGCCCGGCATGCACGGCGGGCACATCGGCGCCGCCACGCAGCGGTTGGTCATCGGGCAGCGGTCCTGCCCGGCCTCGCACATCACCGGCGGGGCGTTGGTGTCCCCCACGGTCTCCCCGCAGTTGCACCCGGCGCCCCCAAGAACCAACGGCGCCAGCAGCACCGACGGGGCCCGACGGGTGCGGCGCCCAGGCCGCACCCTGAGTCCCAGGCCCAGGAACAGCACCCCGAGGAGGCCCAGGAGCCCCCTGGCGGGGTCCCGCTGGTTCTCAACGGAGCAGCCGCAGCCGCTGGAGGCGTCGGTGGAGCGCCCGCCGCGGATCAGGCCCTGGCGCTCCAGGGTGAGCTCGGTGACGTTCCCGAGGGGGTCCCGGGCGAGGGCCACGACGCGCTCTACGTCCTCCGGTACGGTGATCGTGCGCGCGGCGCCCCACGGGGTCTGCGGGGCGCTCCCCACGCGGAAGGCGTACTCCACGCTGTGGGCGACGTTGTCCAGCGCGTCCACGGTGACCACGGCGTCCTCGAAGCGGCCGTGGAGGGCCGGTCCCTCGGTGTCGATCACGAACTCCGCGCGGGCGGGCTCCTGGTCCGAGGTCTCCGGCAGCCCCTCGACGCGGGCGCGCACCTCCACCGTGTGGGCCCCCTGGCGCATGAACGCGGGGTCCTGCAGCGTCACCCGGTCCACGGCCTGGAAGGCCGACCAGCCGCCCTGGTCCACGCGCCAGGTGTACTCCACCCGGCGGCCGAAATCGTTGGGGGTCCCCAGGCGCAGGCTCACCCTCGGGAGGTGCTCGGGGACAAAGTACTCCAGCTCATGGAAGAAGCGCCGGTCGGCTTCTACGCCCTCCACGGAGACCGTGGTGTCCAGCTCCAGGGAGTCCATCATGGCCCCGGCGGGGGTGTACGCCAGGTTGGCGAAGATGCCGAGGTAGCGCGCCCCGGCCTCCTCCACGCCCTGGGCGCCCCTCGGGGGGATCTGGATGTTGATGGTCCCCAGCGGGCGCCCCATGGAGCCCGGCACGTTGATGGGCGGCAGCGCGATGGGCGGGAGGTTCCCGATCATGGACAGGGCCGGCCCGAGGAGCCCCTGGAGCGCCATGGCGATGGCCATGGGGTTCTGCGAGATCAGCACGGAGTTGGTCACCCGGGTGTTGTCCGTCCGGAGCGTGCCGAGGGCCGGGCGCAGGCCCATGCGGTCGACCTCCAGGTTGAGCGGGATGGACAGGTCCGTGGTGGCCGTCATGAAGCGCACGTAGCGCTCCTCGCTCCAGGTGTAGAAATCCAGGGCCACCTGGTTCAAGCGCAGGTTCAAGAGCGGGTCCATGCGCACGTCGGTGCCGCGCCCGATGCGCACCTCCGGCGGCCGCTGCGGGCGCACCACCACCTGCACGGGCCCGTTGGTGCTCGGGAAGATCACCTGCCGGAGCGTGGGGATCAGCGCCCCGAGGGTGCCCGAGGACAACATCTGCGACAGCCCCGTGCCCGCGGCCACGCAGAAGAGCCCCGCGTCCCAGAGCTGGTAGGCGCTCTGGTTCAGGTACGCCTCGCTCACCCCGATGCCCAGGTCCATGGGCGTGGTGGTGCCCGGGATCACGTTCATCCTCAGGCTCGGGAACGACGGGATGTCCGCCATCATGGGCGGCGGCACCCGCGGGACGCACGCCGAGTGGCCCCCGCTCTGGAACCCGCCGAACATATTGATGGTCATGCCCATGCCCACCACCTCGGCGTCACTCCGGGGGTCCCCCGCGGCCAGGATGTACGACGCCGGCGCCGTGAGCCCGGGCGAGAAGCCCGACAGGAGCGCCCCGAAGTTCCCGGTCCCGTCGGTTCCGAGGAGCACCGGCACCGGCGTCCCGTCGGGGTACTGACACACCCCGCTGCGCCCCATGGTGCCCGTGGGGCACCCGGGAGGCGAGGGCATATCCCGCTGGGCGAGGGCGTCTTGGATGGGCCCCAGGGCCCGCGAGAACTGCCCGCGGAACTGATCAATGAGCAGGCCCCGAAGGAGGTTCGCGATCCCGCACACGATCACGTTGAGCCCGCTGGCCTGACACTCGATGTCGTTGGTCTCCAGGCCCTCACCAGGGCACTCGGCGACGGCCTCCCCCATCCCCGACGCGGGCACCAGGTCCGGGCGGTGGTAGTTCAACCGCGGCGCATGGGTGTCCCGGCGGATCGCGATGTTGGTCCGAAGGCACAGGTTGCGGTGAGACCCCCGGGTGGTGTCCACGTTGATCCGGAAATTGCTCGCCAGACACAACGTCCCGCGGCAGTTGGCGTCACACCCGAAGGACGGACAGGCCCTCACCGGGATGTCAATCCCGCCCCCGGCCGTCGCGCTCCGGGCGATGACAATCCGCGCCTCCGCGCCGATCTGGTTCGGCGCCACGAAGGACAACGCCAAGGGGCGTGTAGGTGCGAGGTGTACCTGTAGGTTCACCGGTCCATCCGGGGCGATGATGAGATGGAAGCCGGTGACGTCCATGGCGGAGCGGGGCACGGGGAAGCCGGTGCCGAGGAAGCCCGCGAAGAGCCCCGGTGCGATGGCCTCGACGCGCTGCAGGCCCGCCTGGGTGAGGCGGAGCTGGGCGGCGCGGGGGATGCGGGTGTCCGGCGCGAGGGGGTAGCCGCCCGCGATGGGCTGGAGGGCGCCTCCGGCGCAGCCGCTGCACCCTCCGCCGCTGCACCCGGACACCAGGATCACCAGGAGGATCCAGTACAACCGATGGATGAACCTGAGCATCGTCGAGGGCTCCCTGAGGGGCGATGGGACCGACCGCGCGTCCAACACGTGGGACGCGCGCGGCGCAAGGTCAAGCGATCACACGCCAGCGTAGCCTACGCCGAGCGGAGCGCTCTCGTAAAGGTGGGGCGGGCGGGAAGCGCGCTCAGCGCGCGTTGGAGATGTTGGCGCTGACGGCGGCGAAGTTGGCGATCAGGCGGTAGGCGGGCATGCCGCCGACCATGGCGTCCGGGGGGTTGGCCCACATGGCGGGGGGCATGGTGCTCATGCCGCAGGTGGTGGTGATCCCGGCGATGAACTGGCAGAGCGTGGGCATGCCGGGCACGTCCGTGAGGCGGATCATGTCCGCGGCGGCGGTGGTGATCTCCGCCTGCACCTGGCCGTACGGCATGCCGTCCATGGCGCAGTCCACGCGCGTGCACCACGCGTTGGAGGCGCACTCGTTGAAGCGCATCATGCGGTACTGGGCCACGCCGATGCACCCGCGGTCAGCCCCGACGCGCAGGGCGGTCATCCGGGCGTTCTCCAGCGGGAGCTCCGTGAGGAGCATCCCCGGCATGGCCGACGAGTAGATCGGCAGCCGGAGCGTGCCCATGGGCATGCCCGAGGAGTACACCCCGGCCATGTTCATGAGGGGCACGGTGACCGAGTCCCAGCGGGTGCCTGCGCCGCCCATGGGGGCGTCCCCGGCGTGGTACCGGAAGGTGCCGTCCAGGAGGCCCTGGCCGACCATCCCGCGGGTGATCATACCGCCGTTGAGGGCCCCGGTCTTGAGCGTGTTGCCCCCGAGGTCCATGGAGATCCCCCAGAGGAAGAGCCCGCGGGCCAGGGCGCCGTTGATGATCCCGCCCACGATCGGGCTCGCCAGCGCCGCGGGCTGCACCAGCTCGATCTGGGCGATGCGGAAGTTCGGCCGCATCATGTCGTTGGCCGCGCGGGCCATGGGGCACCGGGGCGTGGCGTTCATTTCCGTCAGGCAGGCGGGGCCCCCGTCCGCGGTGGCGTCCCCCTGCGGGGTGCCGGAGTCCGTGGGAGTGCCCGTGTCCGTGGCCACGCCCGTGTCCATCGGGGTGCCCGCGTCCGTGGCGGGGGTGCTGCTGCACGCCGCGGCGCCAGCCAATGCCCCAAGCACAAGAATCGACCATGTCTTCATGAGAAGCCTCCAGCGGGGAGCCTCCTCGGGCCGCCCCTACATCATTGCGCGCGCACGCTACGAGAAAGACTCCCCGGGCGCAAGGCCCCGTCAGTCCCCTTCGGCGTCCGTGTGCACCAGGCGCCCGAAGGCCCGCACCCGCGCGTCCAGCGCGTCCGGGGTGACCTCCAGGAGCCCCTCGGTGCCGTAGCGCTCCACGCAGAGCGAGGCCATGGCGCTGCCGACCACCACGGCCCTCCGGAGGGTCCTGCGATCTGGGGCCTGGGCCCCGTGGGCGCTCAGGTACCCGAGCATGGCCCCGGCGAAGGTGTCCCCGGCCCCGGTGGGGTCCAGCACCTGGTCCACGGGGTACGCCGGGGAGTGGAAGACCCCGTGCTCGTCAAAGAGGTACGCCCCGTACTCGCCCTGCTTGATCACCACCCTCCGGGGCCCCAGAGCCCGGAGCTCCCGGCCCACCCGCGCCACCATGCGGTGCCCGGTGAGCTCCCGGGCTTCTTCCTCGTTCAAGATCAACAGGTCCACGCGCGTCAGGAGCGCCCGGAGCTCCTTGGGGGTGCCCTGGATCCAGAAGTTCATGGTGTCCGCCGCGACCACCAGGGGCTTGTCCACCTGGTCCAGCACCTCGGCCTGGAGGCTCGGGTGGATGTTCCCGAGGAGCACCATCTTCGAGTCCCGCCAGGAGGTCGGGAGCTTCGGCCGGAAGTGCTCGAAGACGTTCAGGTGCGTCTCCAGGGATACCCTGGACGACAGGTCTTCGCTGTAGCGCCCGTGCCAGCGGAAGGTCTCGCCGGGCACCACCTGGACGCCCTCCAGGTCCGTGCGGCGCCTCCGCAGGGCCTCCAGGGTGCTCTTTGGGAAATCCTCGCCCACCACCCCGACGAGCCTCACGGGGCTGAAGAGCCCGCAGGACAACGCCGCGAAGGTGGCCGAGCCGCCCACGAGCTCCCGGCGCTCCCCGCTGCCGGAGAACTCCACGGTGTCCACCGCCATCGAACCTACGATCAGTACGCTCACGGTCCCTGCCCAATACCCCGCTGGGGTCGGTATTACAAGGGCTCCCGGCGCTCCCGGAGGGTGATCCCCCGGAGGCCGAGCTCGGCCACGAAGCGGGCGGGGTCCACGGCCTTCTCCAAGGGGTGGGCCCCCGGGGGGACCTCGCCCCGGGCCATCATCAGGCACACGATCGCCGCGGGGAACCCGGTGGTGCGCTCCATGGCCGTGAAGCCCGTGGCTTCATCGTGGCGGTCAAGGATCTCCGCGGTGAAGCGCTCCCGGGCGCCCTCGCACACCACCCTCAGGAGCACCAGGTCCCGGTCCTCGGGGAAGTCGAGGTGCTTGCGGGCCAGGGCGTGGAACAGCTCCCGGGGCACCACCCGGGTGCCCCCGAGGTCCACGGCCTCCAGGTCCAGGAAGCCAAGGTCTTTCAAGAGCTTTACCCGGGCGTGGTGGCCAGGGTACCGAAGGGTCTTGTAGTCGTAGGTGTCGAGCTTCCCTTCAAAGGTCCATGGGCACGTGGACGTACCCCCGGAGGTGCTGAACGCCTCCAGCTCCCCGACGCCCTCCCACGAGACCTTCTCCAGGGCGTCGAAGGTGTCCACGGTGACCCTCCGCCCCCCCTGGAGGTACACGGCCTCGCCGAAGTACTCGTTGGTGAGGCCCTCGACGGAGAACACGAGCTTGTAGTCCAGCGGCGGCCGCGGCGTCTGCGGCAGGCCCCCGCAGCGGACATGAACGTGCCTGGGGCCCTCGACCTGGTTCATGCAGTACACCGCGAGGGTGTTTCCCATCCCCGGGGCGAGGCCCAGGTCGGGCACCAGGCTCACGCCTTGGGCGCGGGCCTCGGGGTCCAGGGCGAGCTCACGCAGCACCACGTCGGTGTTGCCGCCCAGGTCTCCGAAGGACGAACCCGCGGCCAGGGCGGCCCGGGCCAGGCCCTCGTTCAGGCGGTACGGGGCGCCGGAGAGGACACACCTCACGCCCGCGAGGCACCGGGTGACGGCGCTCCCGTCCCGGGCGTCCACGGCGCCGTGGGTGGCCACGGCGCGGCCGACCAGGGCGTTGATCCGGTCGGCGGAGGCCCGCGCTCGGGCCGGGTCCACGTCGAGCATGAGCACCCGGGAGGCGCCGAAGCGCGCGAAATCATAGCCCGACGCGGTGCCTTGCATCCCCGCGCCCAGGACGGCCATCGAGAGTTCCATGGTGGCCGGTTGTTGTACGTCCCCGGGAGGAGGCTCCGCAATCCCCGGGGCGGATGCTACACTCTCGGGACTCCCATGGACCCTCCCCGACGAAGGAAGCTCCTGGTGGCCGCGGTGGGCGTGGCCACGGTGAGTTACGTGATCACCAGCGCGGCGTGCAGCGGCTCGACCACCTCGGGCAACCTCGTGGCGCCGCCCCCGCCGGACGTGAGGGACGTGGCGGAGCCCGAGCGGCCGCCCATCTCTGGGAACCTCCCGGCGCCGCCGGACGTGGTAGACACGGCGGTTCCCGAGGACACCAGGGACGCCCCGGAGCCGATGCCCGACAGACCGCCTATTTCCGGTAATCTTCCGGCTCCGCCGCCGATGGACGTGCCCGACGGAGGGTAGACACGGGGTCTACCTATGGCGCCGGGTGGGGGGTGCGTCCGGGGGGCCTCGGGCGCGTGCGCTGGTACACCTCCCAGGAGCGCTCGATTTCGTCCGGAGAGTGCAGGAGGGCCGCGCCGGCGACGGTGAGCAGGCCGCCCAGCACCGGGAGCAACACCGGGATGAGCACCTGCGAGGTCACCGAGCGCCCATCGTCTGTCGGGAGCGCGACCAGGGCGCCCAGGCCCAGGAGCCCGGAGGCCCCACCCACGATGATGGCCATCCAGGACGCCACGACGCGCCCGTTGTGCGAGCGGGTCGCGTAGCTGCGCCACTCGTTCTCCAGCGTGACGAGGTCCTCGGAGGGAGGGTTTCCCGCGCGGGGCAGGGCCCGGGCGCGCTCCTCCAGGCGCATCCAGGGGTCCGGGATGAGAAGCCCGAGGCCCACGCCCAGGAGCATCCCGAGGCCCCCCCCGAGGGTGACCGAGCCCAGGAGCACCGACGAGAGCGTGTCGCGACCGGAGCCCTCCTGGGTGAGCGCCACGACGCCCGTCGCGGTCAGCACGGCCCCGGCGCCGAGGCCCGCCCAGGTGACCGTCCGCCGCCGCGCGCGCGCGGTCTCGCCGGACCACAGGAGCACACCCCGCAGGCGCTCCAGGCTCCGGGCGTCGCTGGCCTCGGCGCTCGAGGCGACCCCGGTGGGGTCCGTCACCAGGAGGCCGGCCCAGGGGGCGTCCCCGGGAGGCGGAGGGGCCTGGCCCTGGGCCCGGGCCGAGGGCCCCGCTGCGAGGATCGTGACGAGGAGCGCAAGAACGGGGAGTGATCGCATGGTTGCCCGGAGGGCGAGGGTAGGCCAGACTGACGCCCGAAGCGATGGCCGAGAGCGACATCGACCCGGCGGTGCAGGCCCGCGTGGGCACGGTCCTCGGGGGGAAGTACCGCCTCCGGAGGGTGGTCGGCGTCGGCGGGATGGGGGCCGTGTACGAGGCCCGCAACACCTGGACGGACCGCCGCGTGGCGCTCAAGGTGCTGCACCCGGAGCTGGCCAGGAAGAAGATCGTCGTGCAGCGGTTCCTGCGCGAGGCCCGCGCCGCCACGAGCATCCCCCACCCGAACATCGTGGACATCCTCGATATGGGCGAGGACCCGGACGCGTCGCTGTACCTCGTGCAGGAGTTCCTGGTGGGGACGGACCTCCGGAGGCTCCTGGACGAGCTCAAGACCCTCTCCCCCAAGGAGGCGCTGGACATCGTGCTCCCCATCGCGGGCGCGCTGGCCATGGCCCACGACCGCGGGGTGATCCACCGGGACCTGAAGCCCGACAACATCTTTCTGTCCCTGGGGCCCGACGGGAGGGTCGTGCCCAAGGTGATTGACTTTGGCATCGTGAAGGTGCGCGACAAGAACGAGGGACCCAACCTCGCCATGACCCGCGTGGGCATCGCCGTCGGGACCCCGCGGTACATGTCCCCGGAGCAGGCGTGCTCCAACCGCGACCTGGACGCCCGCAGCGACGTCTGGAGCCTCGCCGTGGTGCTCTATGAATCCCTGGCCGGTCGCTGCCCCTTCGAGGGGGAGAACTACAACGCCCTGATCGCGCGCATCGCCACGGAGAAGGCCCCCGCCCTGGACCGCTTCTGCCCGGAGGCGCCGCCGCTGCTCGTGGCCGTCCTGGCCCGGGCCCTGGAGACCGACCGGGACCTGCGCTACCCCACCATGCAGGCCTTCCGCGAGGCCCTGGTGCCCGTGCTCCCGGAGAACGAAGCCGCCCAGGAGCGGGCGAGCCTGCCCACCTTCGGGCCCCGGGCCAACGCCATCCAGGCCCTGGCGCGCACCGGTGCCCTGGCGGCCTACGTGCCAGAAGGGCCTGCACTTCCGCCCGCCGCCCAGGCCGTCGGGAGCGATGGAGGCTCGGACTCCACGACGGGGGTACGGGCGGTGGTGGTCCCGCCAAAGAGCGCCCCTGGCGCCCCCACCGCGCTGGAGGTGGCCAGCGTGGTGACCCCCATGCCCAGGGCCCCGCCGGAGCCCCCCGCGCCGGTGAGCGTGCCCGAGGCCATCGCGCCAGAGGCCGCGCCCGCCGCGCCCGTGGCCTCCGCCGCGCCCGCGCCGTCGCTCCGGCCCGGGGCCCTGGCGCCGCCGCCCATCGCGCTCAAGGCCCCCTCCGGGGACGTGCCGGTGCTCCCGAAGATCCCGCTGCGTCCGTGGCGCTTCGCCGCGACGGGGGCGGCGCTCCTGGCGCTGTGCCTGGGGGTGGTCTTTCTCCAGGCGCGCCCGCCGGCCGCGGCCAGGGTCCCGTTGCGCGCCACGGAGCCCACGGTCACCCCCGTCCTGGCGGGAACCGTGGGGAGCACCGAGGCCCCGACCCCCACGGTGATCCAGGTGCCCGCGGTGCCCCAGGCCTGGGCCGAGCCCCCGCAGGCCGCCCTCGTCGTGGAGGACGCCTCCGGCGTGGCCCCCACGGAGGCGCCTCTCACGGCGGAGAACCCCACGGTGGAGGGCCCCGCGCCCGCGGAGCCCGTGGCAGAAATGCTCCTGACCCCCGAGGAGGTCCAGGGGCCCGACCCGGAGGTCTCCCCCGCGATCCAGGCGCCCGTGAGGGTGGCCTCGCGGTCCCGCCGCGGAGCCAGACACCGCGGTCCCGCCGCGGCGGGCGCCGCGGTGCGCAGAACCCGGAACAACGCCCCGATCCTCCCGCCGTAGCGAGGAGAGTATACACCGTGTATACCTTTCTTCGTGGGGCGTCGTACTGGGCCTTCGCGGCGCTTGCGCTCTCGGGCTGCGAGCCCGTGACGCCGCGGCGTCCCGGTCCCACGGCGGCGACGGCGCCGCCTGCGGTCCAGGTCGCGCCGGACGCAGGGCCGCCGCCCGCGGCGCCCCCGAGGCCTTCCGCTGCGGAGGCGAGCTCCCCTCCGGCGGACGTCGGAGTAGCCTTCGTCGAGCGCATGACGGGCGGGGCTGCGCCCGAGGCGCCGGCGCCGCTCGTGGTGGTTGTGCACGGCCTCGGGGACACGCCCGAGAGCTTCGTGGAGCTCTTCGAGGGGCTCCCCTTCCCGGCGAGGGTGGTGGCTGTACGGGGCCTGGACCCCTTTGGGGACGGCTGGGCGTGGTTCCCTTCGGGCGACGCGGACCGGCTCCCCGCCGCGTTTGACCGCGCGGTGGAGGCGCTGGCCCGGGCGCTGCCGGCGCTCGCTTCACGGCGTCCGACCTGCGGCCTGCCGGTGGTGGTGGGCTTCTCCCAGGGGGCGATGCTGTCCTTCGCGCTGGCGGCGCGGCACCCGACGCTCCTGCGCGCGGCGGCGCCCATCGCGGGGAGGCTCCCGCGCGCCGTGGGGGTCTCTCCGGGGGCGCTGCGTCGGCCCGAGGTCGTCGCGCTGCACGGCACAGCGGACGACAGGATCCCGTTCTCGCGAGGCCAGGCCGCGGTGGCGCTCCTGCGGGCCAACGGGTACCCCGCGAGCATGTTCCGCGCGGAGGGCGTCGGGCACACGATCAACGGCCCGATGGCGCGGCACCTCACGGCCACGCTCCAACGCTGGGTCGGGGGCGGCTGTGCGCCGTGAGCGTCCGCCCAGGTGCTACGCTGGTCCCCGGCGGTCCCTGGCAGAGAGCCTGCGACGGGGGCGCCCCGTTCGGGTCAATACCGGGGCGGCGGTGCCTCTCCCAGCATAGCACCATTGTAGCCGATCTTACCTACGTGTGGGCGTAGGAGGTGCGGGTGAGAGCACCGTGGGGTAACCGTCCTCGGTGCGGGTGGGCGCCGTGGGGTGACCGTCCTCGGTGCGGGTGGGCGCCGTGGGGTAACCGTCCTCGGTGCGG
>JACRDB010000043.1 GCA_016218725.1 Deltaproteobacteria bacterium | reverse complement strand
GGGCGCCGCCAGCAACCGGCTCCAGACCACCGTGAGCAACCTCCAGAGCATGCAGGCCAACATGAGCGCCAGCCTCTCCCGCATCCGCGACGTGGACATCGCCTCGGAGACCAGCGCCCTGGCCAGGAACCAGGTCCTCGCACAGGCCGGCGCCGCAGTCCTCTCCCAGGCCAACCAGAGCCCTCAGCTCGCCCTCTCCCTCCTCCGAGGCTGACGATCCCGACGCGCCCGGGGCCTAGGCGCCCCGGGCGTAGGAGTACGCGATGCCCATCACCATCCCAGGCCTCGGCTCCGGTCTCGACACCAACATGCTCGTGGACAGCCTGGTGAGCGCGCAGCGCCGCCCCATCGCGGCGCTCCAGGCCCAGCAGCGCAACATCGACAGCGCCAGCACCACCATCTCGACGTTCTCCACCAAGCTGGCGGCGCTGGCCACGGCGGCCCGGGCCCTGGACACCACCCCGGAGTTCAACAGCACCCGGGCCACCTCCGCGGACGACACCGCCATCACCGTGGCCACCGCCGGGGGCGCCCAGGCCGGCAACTTCGACGTGAGGGTCACCCAGCTCGCCCGGGAGCAGCGCACCCGGAGCAACAGCTTCACCAGCAACACCGCCGCCCTCGGCCTCGCGGGCACCCTCGGGATCTCCGTCGGCGGAGCCCCGGCGGTGAACGTCACGGTCACCACCGCCGACACGCTGGACACCCTGGCCACCAAGATCAACGGCTCGGGCACCCGGGTGAGCGCCTCGGTGCTCTACGACGGCACCCGCTACCGGCTCCTGGTCCGGGGCATGGACACCGGCAGCGCCAACGGCGTCGCCTTCACCGAGAGCCCGAGCTCCCTGCGCACCCAGCTGGGGCTCAGCTCCGGCGGCAACACCTACCAGAGCGCCGCCAACGCCACCTTCACCGTGGAGGGGCTGTCCATGTCGCGCCCCACCAACAGCGTGGCGGACGCCATCCCCGGGGTGACCCTCCAGCTCCTGAAGACCACCTCCGGCAACGTGCGCATCAACGTGGACACCGACGGGGCCGCGATCCGCAGCAAGGTCAACGCCTTCGTCACGGCCTACAACGACGTGGTCACCTCGGGCCACACGGCCACGGGCTTCGGCACCCAGCGGGCCACCAACCCCGTCCTGGCGGGGGACCGCGCCATCCGCGGCTCCCTGGACCGGCTCTCCCGGGTGCTGTCCTCCGCCGTGCCCGGCGCCACCGGGGCGTACACCACCCTCGGCAGCGTGGGCATCAAGCTCCAAAACGACGGCACCCTGCGCTTCGATGAAGCGAAGTTCAACCAGGCCCTGGCCGCGGACCCGAGGGGCGTCTCCAGGCTCTTCGTCACGGACACCACCCTCGGCGCCACTGGCGCCATGGGCACCCTCGGCGCCGCCGTGGACGGCCTGGTCACCGCCACCACCGGGAGCGTGCGCGAGCGCATCAACAGCCTCGGGACCATGTCCCGGCGGCTCACCACACAAATCGACAAGATGGAGCAGCGCCTGGACCAGTTCGCCACGGCGCTGCGCACGCAGTTTGCAAACATGGAAGGCGTGGTCGGCCGCTACAAGGCCCTGCTCGGCACCGGCATCGGCGGGTCCGACGGGGGTGGCACCAGCGGCACCGTGTGAGGTGAACCATGTACCAGGGATCTCCAACAGCGCTCTCCCGTTACGGCACCGTGCAGGTCACCACCTGCTCCCCAGGACAGCTCCTGGTGCTGCTCTATGACGGGCTCTTCCAATTCCTGGGCGAGGCCCAGGCACTCCTCCTGGCGGGTGAGAGGGCCCGCGCCACCGAGCGCCTCGGGCGCTCCCACCAGATCCTGGAGCAGCTCCTGGTCGGCGTGGATCCTATCCCCGCCCCGGAGCTCGGCGAGCACCTCCAGGCCCTCTACCACTTCTGCATGCGCCGCGTCCTCGACGCCAGGATCCACCAGGACCCCGCCCCCATCGCCGAGGTCCTCAAGGTCCTCTCCCCCCTCCGGGCCGCCTGGAAGGAAGTGGTTTCGAGACAAAATGTCCCACTGCGGGCCACTGTGACCGGCTGATGTCCACTTCCGGTCATGTTGTGATTTCTATTTCAGAAAAAAGTTCGCTCCCCTAAAGTCCAGGGATGCCCCGTACGATGAAGAAGGGTGGATCGGACGGAGGTGTCATGGAGCCCGAGCGGAGGTCGTCGGGGGTGCGGTTGGTGGAGGAGCCCGCTGGGCCGGTGCGCGCGACGCTCCTGCCGACGAGCCGAGGCAAGATCATCGGGAAGCACCCTGGGATCCGGGGTGTCATCGGTGTGCTCAAGCGCGTGGCCAAGAGCAACTGCACGGTGCTGGTCACGGGCGAGAGCGGCACCGGCAAGGAGCTGGCCGTGGCGGCCCTCCACGACGCATCGAGTCGCGCCAAGGGGCCGCTGGTGTCGGTCAACTGCGGGGCCATCCCGGAGACACTGATCGAGAGCGAGCTCTTCGGCCACGCCAAGGGGGCGTTCACCGGCGCGGTGGCCACGCACCGGGGCAAGGTGGGCGCCGCCGAGGGCGGCACGCTCTTCCTGGATGAAGTAGGCGAGCTCCCGCTGGCCGCGCAGGTGAAGCTCCTGCGGCTCCTGCAACAGCGGGAGTACTCCCCCGTCGGGGACAGCCGCACGGTGAAGTGTGACCTGCGGGTGGTCGCGGCCACCAACCGGGACCTGGAGGCCGAGGTGGTCGCCGGGCGCTTCCGCGAGGACCTGTTCTACCGGCTCAACGTGGTGCAGGTGCGCCTGCCGCCCTTGCGAGAGCGCTCCGAGGACGTCGAGCTCCTGGCGGGCTTCTTCCTGAAGGCCTACACCGAGGCGTCGGGCCGGGAGGACGTCACGGGCTTCACCCCCGAGGCGCTGGACGCCCTGCGCGCCCACGACTGGCCGGGGAACATCCGCGCGCTGGAGAACGCCGTCGAGCGCGCGGTGCTCCTGTGCCCGGGCCCGCTGGTGGACGTCGAGGACCTGCCGCAGAAGGTGCGCAAGGGCCGCGCGGCGCGCTCCGAAGCTACGGCGCTGCCGGACGCGGGGATCGACCTCCGGGCGGCGGTGTCGGCCTTTGAGAACCGCTTGATCAAGCAGGCGCTGGAGCGCACCCGCGGGAACAAGAACCGCGCCGCGCAGCTCCTCGGGCTCAACCGCACGACCCTGGTGGAGATGCTCAAGCGCAAGCACTTCGAGGACACCGACGCGGAGCCCGGCGCGGCGCGCGCCGCGACGGGCACCGACGACGACCGCTGACGATTCGCAAGAGCGGGGGCTCAAGGAAGCTACGGTCGAGCCGTTGTGCAAAGGGAGGACACTCCCACCGTGAGCGAAGACAGCCTGCCCCCACCCCCCCTCAGCGCGCCGCGCGTGCTGGTGGTCGTCGGCGACCCGGACCGCCGCGAGAACCTCCAGGCGGTGCTCCTGGCCGAGGGCTACGAGGTGCCCGCCCTCGCCGGCGAGGAGGGCCTGGTGGACGAGGTGCGCTCGCTGCCGCCGGACCTGATCCTCCTGGAGACGCGCCTGCCAGACGCCTCGGGCTACGAGCTCTGCGGCGACCTCCGGATGCTGGAGGCCACGCACCTGGTGCCCATCATCCTGCTGGTGCCCACCTACGACGAGATGAGCGTGGTGCGCGGGCTCCTCTGCGGCGCGGACGACGTGGTGGGGCCGCAGACCCCGCTGGCGGAGCTCAAGGCCCGGGTGCGGGTGCAGTTCCGCCGCCG
The DNA here is from genome assembly GCA_016218725.1 of Deltaproteobacteria bacterium. GTDB lineage: Bacteria > Myxococcota_A > Polyangia > Polyangiales > JACRDB01. The sequence goes on along the minus strand of JACRDB010000043.1, from coordinate 3,303 downwards.
GCGCATGCGCGAGATCGTGGGCTGGGCGCGGCAGCAGCGGGAGACCCTGCGCCGCGCGGGGCTCATCGACCCGGTGACGCGCATCCCGAACCGCCGCGCGGCGGACGAGGCCCTGGCCGAGGCGCTGCTGCTCTCGCTGCCCACGACGCTGGTGCTCACGGACCTGGACCGCTTCACGGACATCAACCAGACCCACGGCGAGGCCGCCGGCGACCAGGTGCTGCGCGCCGTGGGGCAGGCCCTGAGGCCCCTGGCGCCCCCCGGCGGGGCCGTGGCCCGCACGGGCTGCGACGAGTTCGTGGTGGTGCTGCCGGGGGTGGCCGGGGACGAGTCCCTGGCCGCCGGGGAGCGCTTCCGCAAGTGCGTGGCGGGGCTGTCGCTCAAGAGCCCGGAGGGGCTCCGGAGCCTGACGGCCAGCGTGGGCGTGGCCGTGTGGAACGGCGCGGGCAGCGCCCCGCACCCCGACGCGATGATGCAGGCCGCCGAGCTGGCGCTCTACGACGCCAAGGAGGCGGGCCTGAACCGCGTGGTGGTGTGGCCCATGGAGAGCGTGATGGCGTCGTGATCGAATCTGGAGGACGTGATGACCGTGACGGTGGCCGAGCCTACGATGGAAGAGCGCATCGCGCAGCTCCTGGACCAGGGCACCGGGGACCTCCCGGTGCTCCCGAGGGCCGCCGAGCATGCGCTCAAGCTCGCAGGCCAGGCGAACATTGACTTCGACGAGGTGGCCCGCGTCGGCGAGGCGGACCCGCCGCTGGCGGCGAGGATCTTGAGCGTGGCCAACTCGGCGCTGTACTTCCGCGGGCAGCCCGTCACCAGCGTGCGGGCGGCCTCCGTGCGCATCGGCGCCCAGGCATTGCGGGACGTGCTCTACCTCGCGGTGTACAGCGGCACCATCTTCGACGTGCCGCGCTTCCGGGGGAAGGTGGAGGAGGCCTTCCGGCACAGCGTGCTGGTGGCGCGCCTGGCGCGCGCCCTCGGGGAGCGCGCGGGCCAGGGCGCCGACGCGGGCTTCCTCCCGGGGCTCCTGCACGACGTGGGGCGCGCCCGGTGCCTGCGCCTGGCCGCCCGGAGGGTGCGCCCGGACACCACCGAGGCGGAGCTCACCCTGGCCATCGACCGGCTCCACACCCGGGCGGGCGCCGCCCTGGTGCGCGCCTGGCGCCTCCCCGACGCCGTGGTCGAGGCCTGCGAGCACCACCACGCCCCGGACGGCAAGCCCACCGCCACGCTGATCGCCGCGGCGGACGCGCTCGCCCACTTCACCGAGGCCCCGCCGCGCGCCACCGAGGCCCAGTGCCTGGCCGCGCTGGAGCGCCTGGGCCTGCCGCCCGCGGAGGGCCCGGAGGTCCTTGGTATGGCCCGCGCCGAGGCCGACCGCGGCGCGGCGTAGAGTAACCCCCCCCCGTCACCGCCGGTGCCGGTGCAGGAGGAGCTGCTGGCGCTGGACGTAGCGCACGATGCGCTGGCGGTCCCGGTCGGGCATCCCCACGAAGAACGACCGCACCCGCCACGCGCCGCGGTGGGCATCCAAGACCACGCAGTCGAGCACCCCGCAGGTGACCACCACCGGCGTGGCCTCCTCCAGGTGGAGCTCCGTGGTCAGCCGGGCGTCGCGCTCCAGGGCGCGGTCGCTCTCGAAGCACAGCCCACCCCCGGAGAGGTTGCGCGGCGAGACCCGCACCGGGAGGTACCCAGGGGGCGCGCCGGAGGCGTCCAGGAGGCGCCCTGGCGCGTCGCCGAGGCCGACCCCGATCCGGAAGTACTGCCGGCGCTGGAGCTGCGTGAGCTCCCCGGAGACGTCCAGGCAGAGCTCCCGCGAGGCCGGATCCTGCCGGAGCACCACGGCCTGCCCGAGGAAGAGCCCCAGGTCCGTGGCCACCGCCAGCCCCACGCCCGTGCGCGGCGGCGGGAGCTCCCCGGCCGGGTTCGAGGGCCGGAAGCGCAGCTCCGCGTCGGGCGTGTCGTACACAACGCCCTTGAGGGCCTTGAGGGCGCCGCCGGGCGCGGTCCATTCCAGTCCGGTCTGGTGCGCGCCGTGGGGGAAGGGACGCTGGGCCATCGCAGCGCCGTAGAGGTTACTTCCCTCGCGCGCGCAGTCAACCGCCATCGCCCCGGCGGTAGCGCTCCCGGGCGAGTTGCAGGCGCTGGACCTGCCGCACGATGCGCTGGCGGTCCCGGTCGGGCATCCCGACAAAGGACGCCCGCACGCGCCAGCGCCCCGGCGCCACCTCGGCGCCCTCCAGCACCGCGCACCGCACCGTCAATGGTGGGCCCTCCTCCAGCGCCAGGGCCAGCGCGACGGAGTGCTCCCGGGTGAGGGGCCGGTCGCCCTCGAAGCACAGCCCCCCGCCGGAGAGGTTCTGCACCTGGGCCTTCACGCTCCCGGCGGGCGCGCCCCCGGGGCCGAACACCGCGGCCGTCACCGCCGCCAGCGCCACGTCGATCCGGAAGTACTGCCGACGCTGCACGGCCTCCAGCGCGCCCAGGAGCTCGACGGTGAGCGCGCGCGCGTCGTCGTCCCGGCGGAGCACCCGCGCGGGGCCCGAGAAGACGCCCCGGTCCGCGGTCACCGTGAGCTCCACGCGCGCCCCCTCCGGCGGGAGCTCCGCGGGGTCGGCACGGTGCGCCACCCGGAGCGCGGCCGCCGCCCCGTCGCGCAGCGTGGCGTCCAGCGCGCGCTCCCCGCCGGCGCCCTGCCAACGGAGCCTCACCGGTTGCGCCTCACAGGGAAACGGCAGCCCGCCCATTCGAAACAATGTAAGCACCGCGCGCGCGGCGTCAACCTGCGCCGTAGCGCGCGGCCGCGCCGCGACGAATCGCGCTCAAGCGCCAGCGGCGGTGACCGTCCAGTGGTGTATCGGGGCCACTCGGTCGCCACGGAGGCGCCAGGAGGGGTCCCCGAGGAGTCGTGCCATGAGCCTCTTCATCCAGACGAACGTCGGTTCCATGATCGCCCAGAACCACCTGTCCAAGACGCAGAACGCGCTGAGCATGAACTTCGCGAAGCTGTCGAGCGGGTACCGCATCAACAGCGCGGCGGACGACGCGGCGGGGCTCGGGATCTCCAAGAGCATCAACGCGCAGGTGCGCTCGTACGTGGTGGCGGAGCGCAACGCGAGCGACGGCATCTCCATGGCCCAGACGGCGGACGGGGCCGCGGAGCAGGTGCACCAGATCCTGACCCGCATGCGCGAGCTGGCGGTGCAGGGCGCCAACGGGACCCTCTCGGCCAGCGACTCCACCAACCTCAACACGGAGTACCAGGCCAACCTGCAGGAGATCGACCGCATCGCGCAG
>JACRDB010000046.1 GCA_016218725.1 Deltaproteobacteria bacterium | reverse complement strand
GGGCGCCGCCAGCAACCGGCTCCAGACCACCGTGAGCAACCTCCAGAGCATGCAGGCCAACATGAGCGCCAGCCTCTCCCGCATCCGCGACGTGGACATCGCCTCGGAGACCAGCGCCCTGGCCAGGAACCAGGTCCTCGCCCAGGCCGGCGCCGCCGTCCTCTCCCAGGCCAACCAGAGCCCCCAGCTCGCCCTCTCCCTCCTCCGGGGCTGAGCCCACGGATTTCTCCAGAACCCCCGGAAAACCCGACCCTCCCGTGATCGTTACCGCGCGGTAACGCCCCCGCTCCTCCTGGCCCTCTTGACCCCCGTCAACAGCCCCCGGGTGCCACGGACCCTAGGCAGTCCCCCTGACCGGCAACGCCGCCGGCCGGAGGTGCACCGATGGGCGTGGGGCCTGGCATTGACCGCCGTAGTTTCTTCAAGCTCGTTTCCGCCGCCGGGATGGGGGCCCTGGCCAGCACCGCGCGCGACGCCTGGGGCGTGGTGCGCGTGGAGAACCCCCTGAGGGACTACCCCTCCCACGACTGGGAGCGCAGCTACCGGGACCTCTACCGCCACGACGGGTCCTTCGTGTTCACCTGCGCGCCCAACGACACGCACAACTGTCACCTCCGCGCCCTGACCAAGAACGGCGTGGTGGTGCGCATCATGCCCACGTACAAATACGGCGAGGCCAGGGACCTCCAGGGCAACCAGGCCTCGCACCGCTGGGACCCGCGGTGCTGCCAGAAGGGCCTCTCGCTCACCCGGAGGTTCTACGGCGACCGGCGCGTGCGCTACCCCATGGTGCGCCGGGGCTTCAAGCAGTGGGTCGAGCAGGGCTTCCCCCGGGACGCCAACGGCAAGCCCCCGGAGAACCTCTTCCGCCGTGGGCAGGACACCTTCGAGCGCGTCACCTGGGACCAGGCCGCGGACTACGTCGCCCGCACCCTCAAGAACGTGGCGGAGACCTACACCGGCCCCCAGGGGACCGCGAGGCTCACCGCCCAGGGCTACGACCCGGACACCGTCACCGCCGTGAACGGCGTGGGCACGCAGGTGCTCAAGTTCCGCGGGGGCATGCCCCTCCTCGGGGTGACGCGCGTGCTGGCCCAGTACCGCCTGGCCAACGCCATGGCCCTCCTTGACGCCAAGGTGCGCAACGTGGGGCCCGACCAGGCCAAGGGCGCCCGCGGCTGGGACAACTACTCCTGGCACACGGACCTGCCGCCGGGGCACACCATGGTCACCGGCAGCCAGACCATCGAGTGGGACCTCTACTCCGTGGAGAACGCCCGGATGGTGATCGTCTGGGGCATGAACTGGATCACCACCAAGATGCCCGACGCCCACTGGCTCACCGAGGCCCGCCTCAAGGGCACCCGCGTGGTGGTCATCGCGTGCGAGTACAGCGCCACCTGCAACAAGGCCGACCAGGCCATCGTGGTGCGCCCGGGCGTCACCCCGGCCCTGGCCCTGGGCCTGGCCCACGTGATCCTCCGCGAGCGCCTCTGGGACGATGACTTCGTCAAGCGCTTCACGGACCTGCCGCTCCTGGTCCGGATGGACACGATGCAGCTCCTCAAGGCCGGGGACGTGTTCCCCGGCTACCGCAACGCGGCGCTCAGCAACAACACCCACGTCATGCCCGCGGGGACCCAGCCCCCCCCGCCGCACATGCAGGACGGGCAGTACATCCCCCAGGCCCTGCGCGACGAGTGGGGGGACTTCGTCTGCTGGAGCGCCTCGCGCCGGGCCGCCGTGGCGGTCACCCGCGACCAGGTGGGGCAGCGCTTCAACCCCCAGGCCGTGAACCCGCAGCTGGAGGGCGAGGTCACCGTGCGCCTCGCCAACGGGCAGACCGTCGCCGCGAGGTCGGTCTTCGACCTCCTCAAGCAGTACGTGATGGACAACTTCACCCCGCAGGCCACCGAAGAGATCACCTGGGCGCCCGCCGCCGCGGTGGAGTCCCTGGCCCGGGAGATCGCCCAGCACCGCGGGCAGACCCTCTTCGCCGTGGGCATGGGGCCCAACCAGTTCTTCAACAACGACCTCAAGGACCGGGCCATCTTCCTCCTGGCGTCGCTCACGGCCAACATCGGCCAGCCGGGCGGCAACGTGGGCTCCTACGCGGGCAACTACCGCGTGGCCCTCTTCAACGGCATCCCCACGTACATCAACGAGGACCCCTTCAACCTCCAGCTCGACCCGGCCCAGCCCCCGCGCGTCAAGCAGTACTGGGTCGCCGAGAGCGCACACTACTACAACCACGGCGACAAGCCGCTGCGCTACGGGCGGAGGAACCTCACCGGGCGCTCGCACATGCCCACGCCCACCAAGACGCTGTGGTTCTCCAACGCCAACTCCATCCTCGGGAACGTGAAGTGGCACTACGAGGTCGTGAACAACGTCCTGCCCAAGATGGAGATGATCTGCGTCAACGAGTGGTGGTGGAGCACCTCCTGCGAGTACGCCGACGTGGTCATGGCCATTGACTCCTGGGCGGAGCTCAAGCACCCGGACATGACGGCCTCGTGCACCAACTCGTTCCTGCACATGCTCCCGGCCACGGAGCTGCGCCGGGTCCATGACACCCTGGGGGACATCGAGGTGGCCCAGCGGGTCACCCGGCGCCTGGCGGAGCTCATCGATGACCCGCGCATGGCGGAGGTGTTCCGCTTCGTGGGCGAGAACAACGTGGCGGCGTACCTGCAGCGCATCCTGGACACATCCACGAGCACCCGGGGGTACCGCGTGCCGGACCTCCTGGCCACGGCGGCCCAGGGGACGCCCGCCATCATGATGAACCGCACCACGCCCCGGGTGGGGGCCTGGGAGCAGGTGCACGAGTCCGTGCCCTTCTGGACACGCAGCGGGCGCCTGGAGTTCTACCGCGACGAGGCCGAGTTCCGCTCCGCCGGGGAGAACCTCCCGGTGCACCGGGAGCCCATTGACTCGACCTTCTACGAGCCCAACGCCATCCTGGCGGCGCCGCACCCGGCGATCCGCCCGGAGGGCCCGGAGGCCTTCGGGGCCGACCCCAACGACGTGTCCGCGGAGGCCCGGCAGGCGCGGAACGTGGTGCGCACCTGGGCCGAGCTGCGCGCCACGGAGCACCCGCTCCACCACCACGACGCGGCCTACAAGTTCATCTTCCACACGCCCAAGTACCGCCACGGGGTGCACACCACGCCCATTGACCTCGACCAGATCGCCGTGTGGTTCGGCCCCTTCGGGGACATCTACCGCCATGATCGGCGCACCCCCTGGGTCACCGAGGGCTACGTGGACATCAACCCCGCGGACGCCCGGGAGCTGGGGGTGAACGACGGGGACTACGTCTGGATCGACGCGGACCCCGAGGACCGGCCCTTCCACGGGTGGCAGCAGCGCCCGGAGGCGTACAAGGTCGCGCGGATGATGGCCCGGGCGCGCTTCTACCCGGGCACCCCGAGGGGCGTCACCCGGATGTTCTTCCACATGTACGGCGCCACCCACGGCAGCGTGCGCGCCCACGAGACCCGCCCCGACGGCCTGGCGCGCTCCGAGGGCACCAACTACCAGGCCATGTTCCGGTACGGCAGCCACCAGAGCGCCACCCGCGGCTGGCTCAAGCCCACGCTGATGACCGACTCGCTGGTGCGCAAGAACCTCTTCGGGCACTCCATCGGCAAGGGCTTCCTGCCGGACTCGCACTGCCCCACCGGGGCGCCGCGGGAGTCCTTCGTGAAGATCACCCGCGCCGAGGCCGGCGGCCTCGGCGGGCAGGGCCTCTGGCGACCGGTGACCCTCGGGCTCCGGGCCGGCAACGAGAGCGAACAGTACGGGCGCTACCTCCAGGGCGCCCTCATCGTGAGGAGGTAACCGGTGGCGCGCGTACAGAACTGGCAGCTCGGCCGAGAGATGGAATACCCCTACGAGGGCTCGCGCCCTCGGAGGCAGTTCGCGGGGCTCTTTGACATCAACAAGTGCATCGCATGCCAGACCTGCTCGCTGGCATGCAAGACCACCTGGACCAGCGGCCGCGGCCAGGAGTACATGTTCTGGAACAACGTCGAGAGCAAGCCCCGGGGCTTCTACCCCCTGGGGTACGACGTGAACATCCTGAACCTCCTCGGGGAGCAGGCCTGGAGCGGCCAACGCTACGAGGGGCGCACCATCTTCGAGGCCGTCCCCGAGGGCGAGCGCGTCCTCGGGTGGCGCCCCGCGGAGGAGGACTACGCCCACCCGAACCTCGGCGAGGACGAGATCCACGGGAGCATCGAGCGCGGCAAGGCCCTCTCGCTCCCGCAGGAGAACTGGATGTTCTACCTGATGCGCACGTGCAACCACTGCACGTACCCCGGGTGCCTGGCGAGCTGCCCCCGCGGGAGCATCTACAAGCGCGCCGAGGACGGCGTGGTGCTGATCGATCAGGAGCGCTGCCGTGGCTACCAGGAGTGCGTCCGGGGGTGCCCCTACAAGAAGGTGTACTTCAACCCCTGCACGGGGACCTCGGAGAAGTGCGTCGGGTGCTACCCGAAGATGGAGCAGGGCGAGGTGTCCCAGTGCTTCGCGGCGTGCATCGGGAAGGTGCGGCTCCAGGGCTGGGTGAGCCAGCCGGCGCAGGCCCGGGAGGACAACCCGGTGGACTACCTGGTGCACGTGCGCAAGATGGCGCTGCCGTACATGCCGCAGCTCGGCACCGAGCCCAACATGTTCTACGTGCCGCCGATCCATGTGCCGGACGCGTTCCTGGTGCAGCTCTTCGGGCCCAACGCGCCCGCGGCGGTGCGGCAGTACCGCGAGGCCAAGGACGACCCGGTGCTCCGGGGGCTCTTCGCCCTCTTCGGGTCCACGGACAAGATCATCTCGCGCTTCCAGGTGGCCAACGAGGTGGCCGTGGCCTGGGACGACCAGGGCCGGGAGCTGGTCCGGGTGCCCGCCCGGGAGCCCGTGTTCACCCGCCCCGCGGTGGACCGTCTCTACCAGATCCGTCGGCAGAACACGACCTAAGGAGACCCGAGGACCCCCATGAGCACCACCGACGACAACACCCTCCCGCGCCGCGCCGCGCTGGCCCTCGCGGCCGTGGCCGCCGCGGCATGCAGGCCCAAGCGCGTCCTGCACCTGGACCACGTCCTGGTGAAGCGCGCGGCGGGCGCGCTGCCCCTGAAGGACCCCGGCGCCGAGGCCTGGGCCGACGCCCCGGAGCACGAGGCCACGCTCTCGGCGCAGCGCGTGGCCCCGCCCATGCTCCAGGAGCCCGGGATCCCCAAGGTGCGCGTGCGCGGCCTGCACGACGGCACCTGGCTCGCCCTGCGCCTGGAGTGGGACGACCGGAGCAAGAGCGCGCTCTACGGCCCGTCGATCTTCCCGGACGCCGCGGCGGTGCAGTTCCCGCGCGGCGAGGGGGCGGCCCCGTCGGTGATGATGGGCCACCCCGGAGGCCCCGTGCGGATTCTGTACTGGAAGGCCGCGTGGCAGACCGATGACATGCTCACGGCCCTGCACCCCAACCGCCCGCCCACGCACTACCCCTACGAGGTGGCCACCGGGGAGCACCGCGCGACCATGGAGCGGGAGTACGCCCCGGCGCGCTTCGTCCACAACCCCAACGTGGAGCGCCCCAACAACGCGCCGGTGCTCCTGGCCGAGGCGGAGATGTTCGGGTCCCTCACGGCCCTCCCCGACGGGCGCACGGACGGCAAGGGGGTGCACGAGAACGGGCGCTGGAGGGTGGTGCTGGCCACCACCCTGGAGATGCTCCAGGGCAGCGCGCGCCCCGGGCGCGACGGGAGCGTGGCCTTCGCGGTGTGGGACGGCGCGGGCAAGAACGCCGGGGCCCGCAAGATGCGCAGCGACAACTGGGCCCGGCTCGTGGTGGAGGCGTGACCATGGACCCCCACGCCGAGGACCTCCTGCCGCACCTGGCCCGCAGCGCGCGCTACCGGGTGCTGTCGCTGCTCTTCGCGCCGCCCACGGACGGCCTCGGCGAGGCCCTCCGGGCGCTCACCATGGAGCTCCACGGGGACGGCGCCCCGGCCCTCCAGGCCCTGGCCCGGGACGCGGGGAGCGCCCTGGCCGGGGACTACCACCGCGCGCTGGGCCCGTCCGGCGGCGTGCGCGACGCCGAGAGCGACTACGAGGTGAACCCCCTCGGCGGCAAGGGGCCGCTGATCGCCGACGTGGCGGGCTTCTACGACGCCTTCAAGTACCACGACACGTCCCTGGAGGGGCTCCCCCCGGACCACCTCTCCATCGAATTGGGTTACCTCGGGTGGCTGGCCTTCCGGGCGGCCTACGCCCGCGCCAGCGGGGAGCTCGAGGCCGAGGCGCTCTGCGTGAGGGCCTCGGAGCGCTTCGTGACGGACCACCTCGGGCGCTGGGCGCGGACCTTCTTCCAGCGGGTGCACGAGCGCGTAGGCGGCGGCTGGTACGACCGCGCGGCCACCGTCGCCGAGGAGACCCTGGCGGCGCTGGAGCCCGGGCGCCTGAGCCCCCCCGTGGAGGACCGCCGGAGGGTGGCCCTGCCCACGCTGGACGAGAGCGACGAGTGCGGGCTCCCCTCGGGGGCCTGACCCTCCCTCCGAGGGTCGGGATTTTCAGCGATTTCGGAATCGTTACGGCGCGGTAACGAACCGCGGTAGGCTCCCCTCCCCATGGTTGGAGCCTCCCCCCCACCCGGAGCCCCATGAGCGTCGCGCCCTGCCCTCAGTGCGGCCGCCCGGCGGACCGGGCTCGGGGCCGCTTCTGCCTCGGCTGCGGCGAGGACCTGGAGGACGACCCTCCGACGCCGGCCCGGGGGCAGCCCACGCGCCCTCCCCCGAGGCCGTCGCCGTGCTTGAGCGTCGCGCCGGAGCGGGAGTGGTCCGGGAGGACCTACAACCCCCCGCCCGTGGAGGAGCCGCCGAGGCCGGTGGTGTCTCCGACCTTCAACCCGCCGAGACCGTGGAGGGACCCTGCCCCGCCGAGGACGCCGCCGCCGCCGTACGACGCCCCGCCGCAGCCGTGCCTCTCGGTGGCGCGCCGGTGGACGCCGGTCCGCGCGCCCGAGGCGCCGGCGGAGGTGGGGCCGCCGGACCCCGCGAGGCTCCTCCAGCCCGCGCGCCCGGACCTGCCGTTCTACCGCGCGGCGCTCGCGGATTTGCGGTCGCCCTTCGAGGCCTGGGAGCGGGCGGTGGCGCGGGGCTGGATCTCCGAGGAGGAGAGCGCTCGCCCGGACCGCACGTTCCTCGCGCTGGTCCCCTGCGAGGCCTGCGGCGGTCAGCCCCGCGGGGCCGACACGACGCCGTGCCTGCGGTGCATGCGCACGGGGCAGGCGCGCGTGGCGTGGCGGGCGCCGTCGTCGGTGGCGCTGTGCGCGGCGCTGGTCGCGGACCTGGACGGGGTGCGGCGCGCGGAGGAGCTCGCCCGCGAGGCGGTGGCGCGCTTCGCGCGCGCCCACGAGGCGCTCACCGACGGAGGCTCTCCGGTGCGCCCGCAGCGGGTGCTCTGGAGCGCGCCGTGCATCCAGGCCCTGGGGATGGTGCCCTACGACCGGCTGTTCCAGCTCGAAGGGGCGTTGGGGGCCCCGAGGGGGGGGCGCCCGGAGCCGTCGCTGCCGCTGGAGCTCGACGCGGCGGTGCGGTGGCGCCTCCAGGACCGCCTCCGGTCGGACATGCTGTTCCATGACCGGTGGCGCGACGGTGCGCTCCCGAACCCCTACGAGCCCCTGCTGGCGCTGTGGGACACGGGTTACGCGATGGTGTCCCTGAACCGCGAGCGCATCGGGTTGCTCGCGCCGTGTTGATGGTACGCTCGCGGCACTGCGAGGAGCGCGAGCGGTGACGGCGACGGTGTATCACATCCCTGGGATCGAGCTGGGAGAGGAGCTGGGCCGCGGGTCCTTCGGGCGGGTGTTCCTGGGGCGGCACCTGGCGCTGGACCTGCCCGTGGCGGTGAAGGTGCTGGACCGGCTCCAGCGGCCCCTGGACATCCAGCGGGCGCTGCGCGAGGGGCGCATCATGGCGCGGCTGGACCACCCGAACATCGTGCGCATTCACGACACGGGCAGCGTGGACGGGGTGGTGTACCACGTGCTGGAGTTCCTCGACGGGGGCTCCCTGGAGGGCGCCCGGAGGATGCCCCCGGCGGTGCTGGAGGACGTGGCGAGGCAGCTCCTGTCGGCGCTCCAGTGCGTGCACCACGCGAGGATCGTGCACCGGGACATCAAGCCCGCCAACTGCCTGCGCCGCAAGGCCGACGGGCGCGTGAAGCTCGGGGACCTCGGCGTCGCGGCGAGCGACGTGACCGCGGAGCGCACCACCGAGGCCCTCGCGGGCACGCTGCCGTTCATGGCCCCGGAGCTCTTCGAGGGCGCCGCGCAGGCGACGCCGCGGACGGACCTCTACGCCCTCGGGATGACCCTGGCGTGCCTGGCCCTGGACGAGGACCCCTACCCCCAGGGCACCCTCGGGCAGGTGCTGGAGTGGATCGCGCGGGGCGCGAGGCCCAAGGTGCTCGAGCGCCGCAAGGACCTCCCCCGGGCGCTCGGGGCGTTGATTGACACGCTCCTCTCGCTGCGCCCCGAGGCTCGCCCGCAGAGCGCCACGGAGGCCCTGGGGCTCCTGGACGACGGGTGCTGCTGCCCGCCCCCCGCGGCGCCGCGGGGCTCGCTCCCGCCGCCGGAGCCCAAGGTCGGGCCCTGGAGGCTCGGGGACCTCCTGCGCGGGGGGACCCACTGGCGGGGCTACGCGGTGGTGGACGGGCGCTCGGGGCTCGCGGCGAGGCTCGTGCACCTGCGCTCCACCGGGACGCTCAAGGACGCCTCGCAGGTGGTGCTGGAGGCGGCGTCGCGGGCCTCGGAGGTGGAGCACGCGGGGGTGCTGGAGGTGTACGACTGGGGCGCCTGGGAGGGGCGCGCGTACGTGGTGACGGCGGCGCAGGGCCGCGGGGTCGAGGACCTGGTGCGCGCGACGGGGCCGCTCCCGGAGCACGAGGCGGTGGCCTTCGTGGCGGACCTGGCGGACGCGCTGGCGTACCTGCACGGGCGGGGGCTTGTGTTCCAGGTGGTGGAGCCCGGCGCGGTGAACCTCACGGCGGACGGGCGCCGCGCGCAGCTCGGGTGGCCGCTGTACTGCGTGAGGGCGGGCTCCCTCGCGGCGCCGCCCGGCGGCGCGTCGCCGAGGATGACGGTGCTGGCGCATGCGGCGCCGGAGGTGTTCCGCGGGGCGCCGACGATCGAGCCCGCGGTGGACCTCTACGGCCTCGGGGAGGTGCTGTTCTACCTCCTGGCGGGGCGCCGGGCGTACCCTGTGGACTCCGTGGGGGAGCTGGCGGTGTCGAAGCTCGGGCCGCCGCCGTCGCTCACGGCGCTGGCGCCAGAGGTGACGGCGCCCACGGCGTCGCTGGCGGCGCGGCTCCTGGACGCGGAGCCCGCCCGCAGGCCCGCGGCCGCGGAGGTGCGCGACGCCCTGCGGCGCATCGGGCGGCGCATGCAGGGGGGGTAAGGGACCTTGGTGTCAAGGGCAATGCCCCTCAGTTAGGACCAATTTCGAGAGCGTCTCTCCGCGGTGACCTCACCCCCCGGCCCCCTCTCCATGAATGGAGAGGGGGAAGAAAAGGCAATAAATTCACACTCTTACTCCCCCTCTCCATGAATGGAGAGGGGGCCGGGGGGTGAGGTCACCGTGCGCGGGCTTAGGTCGGTGGCCCCGGCGCTTCTCGGCTTCGCTCAAGTGCGGTCGAGCGGCGTGACCGCGATCGGCGGCGGGCGCCCGCGGTTCATGCCGCCAGGGTCCCGCATCCACCGCGCGAAGCGCTCCACCTCGGCGCGCGAGGGCAGGTGGTTGAGCACCCCGCTCGCCCCGAACCCGCCAGGCTCGGCCTGCATGTCCAGCACCTGCAGGAGGTAGCGCCCCCCGCGCCGCGTCCGCACCGGGAGCACGAACACCAGCACCGCGTCGTAGCAGCCCGCGCAGGCGCCCTCGCGGCGCGCGAGCAGCCCCGACGCCGGCAGCCTCGCAAAGCGCGGCGTCGCCTCCAGCGCGAGCTCCAACACGCTCTCGGGTCGGTCCGCCAGGTACGCACGCACCGGCTCGTCCCGGCGCAGCTCGCCCGCGAACTGCTCCATCCTCGGGTCGTTGTGCCCCTCCGGCGGCAGGTGCCACTGGAGGCTCGTCCCCTCCGGCGAGAGGTGCACGTTCTCCGGGATCGCCACCTGAGGCCCCAGCGCCCCCACCTGGAGCCAGCCCTCCCCTCGGACGTTCCTCCGCGCCTCCACCACCAGGGACAGATGCTGCGCCCCATGCTCCGTCCCCTGCGCCTCCCCGGGACGCGCCAGCTCCGTCCGAGTCCAGCGGTAGAACGTCAGCGTGCGACGCACCACCACCCGATCCTCGGGGTTGCCTGCATCGGGGTAGGTTACTGTAGGTGGAGGTGCGCTCCGTCGGGGACGTGCTGCTGGGGGTGGATCGTCGCAGGCGCCCGCCAGGGCGAGCGTCAGGGCCAGGAGCCTCCGCGGGGCCATCGCGTGCGGTGTACCACCGCGGGGGCCGTGTTGACACCCCGGTGGCCGCCGGGGCACGGTGGTGGGGTGGACCCTCGGGGGGCGTTGCGGTTGGCGGGGGTGGCGCTGGCGCTCGGGTGCAGCGGGACGACACCAAGACCCACCATCGTGGCCCCGCGCCCCACAGCGACCGACGCCGGGAGCGCCGGGGTCGCTCCGGACAACACGGGGGTCGCCCCGCAGGTGACCGCGGACGCGGCGGCCCCCGGGGCGCCGGTGAACGAGGCCGAGAGGGCCCTCCGGGAGGGCCTGGACGCTTGCGAGCGAGGCGCCTACGCCGAGGCCGCGAGGGCCTTCGAGGCGGGCTTCGCGGCGCACCCGTCGCTGGCCTTCGCGTTCAACGCGGGGCGCATGCACGAGCGCCTCGCGGACGTGGACGAGGGCGTGCGCTGGTACCAGCGGGCGCTGGCGCTGGGCCCTTCCCCCGAGCAGCGCGCGGACGTGGAGCGCAGGATCGCGGGGCTCCGGGACTACGCCAGGCGCCAGCGGGAGGGCTTCGCCCAGCCCCCGCCGGGGGACGGGGCGCTGGCGCGCGAGGCCATGCAGTGGTTCCAGCGGGGCACGCGGATGTTCCAGCTCCGGCGCTTCGACGCCGCGCTCCAGGCCTTCCACGCGGCGGCGCAGTACAACGAAGACGTCCCGGAGCTGCAGTTCAACCTCGCGGTCACCAGCGAGCGCCTGGGGCGGCGCGCGGAGGCCCTCGGGGCCTTCAACAACTACCTGGCGCTGCGCCCCGACGCGCCGGACCGGCGGGAGCTGGAGCGCAGGATGCAAGCCCTGGCGCAGCCGCAGTAGCGTTCAGGGGCTGAAGCCTCGGGTCGGGTTCGCCTCGCAGGTGACGCGCCGGACGCCCACCGCGCGGAACACGCCCCGGGGCTCCGGGGCCTGGAAGGCCGACAGCCACGCGTCGGAGCAGTCCGTGTTGGCGAAGCCCACCACCGTGGCGTCCGGGTCCAGGGCGTGGACGCACGCCAGGTCCGTGCGCGTGTCCAGGTGACGCACCAGCGCCCGGCGGTCCTCCAGCGTGGCGCCCCGGGCCGTGAAGCGCCGGGCCAGCGTGGCGGCCTGGTACTCCAGGTTGTGCGTCCTGGCGTCGGCGATGGTGGCCCGGAGCAGGGCGGCCTCGGGGTGCTCCGGGGCCCCCTCGGGGATCCGCAGGAGGTGGGCCTCGGCCAGGCCGTAGTTGCCCCCGGCCCGCAGCCTCGGGTCGTAGTCCCTCATGGCCTCGCGGGCGGCCGCGAGGTGCTGCGCGGGGTTCATGCTCTGGAACATCCGAGCCCGCTCGCGCGTGGCCTCCACGGCGGCGGCGTGGCCGGGGTTCTCGATGGGCCGGGCGGGCTCCGCGTCATCCACCACCTTGCCGACGTAGAGCACCGCCCCGAGGCAGCCCCCGAGCCCGAGCACCACCGCCGCGCCGAGTTGCCAGAGCCGGGCCATGGCCGAGCATAGAATGTCCGTCAGCGCCGCGCGATACGCTTCATGAGCCAGCGGGAGAGCCCCGGGAAGGCCCCCGCCGCCCGGGCCAGGACGCCCTGGTACGCCGGGAGGTACCAGTGGGGGCTCGCGCGCCGCCGGGCGTGGGCCACCCTCCACAGGAGCGAGGCCACGTGCTCGGCCTGGAGGTGCACCCCGAGGGTCTTCATGGACCCTGGGGTAAACGTTTGCTGTGCCACCATCGGTGTGGCCACGAAGCCCGGGAAGATCGCGCACACCCGGATGCCCTTCGGGGCGAGCTCCAGGTCCAGGGCCTCGGTGAGCCCACGGACGAAGAACTTGGTGGCGGCGTACACGGCCATGTCCGGCGGGCCGTAGAGCGCCGAGCCCGAGGCCATGTTCAGCACCGCGGCCCCGGGGGTCTTCTCCAGGAGCGGCAGGGCCGCGTAGATGCCCTCCACGACGCCCCGGGCGTTGATGTCAATCATCCTCGCGGCGCGGGCCCGGTCCAGGGACTCGAAGGGCCCGAAGTGCAGCACCCCGGCGTTGTTGAGGAGCACGTCCAGCCGCCCGCCGGTGACCTGCGAGAAGGTCTCCAGGGCGCGCCTCCAGGCCTCCGGGTCGGTGACGTCCAGCGGGCCCTGCACGGTGCGCTCCGAGGGTAACTCCCGGCAGGTCTCCGCGAGGCCCTCGGGGTCGATGTCAAAGGCCCCGACCAGCCACCCCCCGCGGGAGAAGCGCCGGGCCGCCGCGCGCCCGATGCCCGACCCCGCCCCCGTGATGAACACGCTCCGCGCCATGGCCTCGCTACCTGCGGGTGTCGACGAAATCGAAGGTGGGGAGGGCCTCCAGGCCGTAGGCGCGCAGCGCGAGGGCGTCCAGGGCGGTGAAGTCACGGCGACGAAATGCGTCGCGGAGGTCACGTTGGAGGGCCTGCGGGATGGCGTCCGCGCGGGGGACGCGGATCCGCCGGAGGTACTGGGCCTGGAAGCGCAGGTAACCCCCGCGCATCTTGACCGCGTAGGACCACACGAAGAAGAGCGCGACCCTGGAGCTCAGGAGCCCGCCGAGCACTTCGAGGTCCCACGCCAGGGACGTCACGAAATATAGGTTGTGATGCGGGTGGAAGCGACCCTCGTCGAAGACCACCTCGTTGGAGCCGGCGATGTCTGGGATCAGCAGCTTGGGGGTGGCGACCAGGCCGGGATACACCCGGTCGATGGTGCGGAACCACGCGGCGGGGTTGCGCTTCGCGACATGCCGCCCGTGGACGGCCTCTCGGTGCGCGTTGAGGTGCGCGGCAAACCGCGGGTACGCGCGCAGGTCCACCACTTCGCCGTCGTCGCGGAAGGGGTTGAGGACGCGGCGTCCGGCGTCCCGGATCCGGCCGCGGTCCAGGTCGGCGCGCAGCACAAGGGGGATCAAGCGATCGGGCTCAACGTCTGCGTTGGCCGGGACGATGAACGCCCGGTCGCACCCGGTGGCGACGCCGATGCCAACCCGTGTGACGCCGTCGGCTTCGAGGAGCGGGAGGCGAGCCTCGAGGTCCCGCAGGACCCGGAGGTGCTCGGGCGAACCCAGCACCCAGGGCGCGTCGCCATCGAACCACGCGTCGTAGAAGACGCCCTCGGGGCCCGAGGCGTCGCCGCGGTATTGCGCTCGCAACCGAGCGCACTCCTGGGGAGAGGCGTCCGTGAACCGACCGACGAACACTCGATCGCTGCGGCCAGGGCTCAACGAGAAGATCGAAGGGTAGGCGATCACCTCGGACTCAAAGGGCGACGCGTCGTGCAGGTCCAGGTAACAATGGACACGAAACTCTCCGGCGATCAACGCGCGCAGCGGGGCCCCGTAGCGGTTGAGCACCCAGCGGTCTGCGCAGAGGTAGCACAACACCCCCGAGGCGCCCAGGAGGCGGAGCCCACGCTCGATGAAGGCGACGTAGAGGTCCGCGCGGTCATAGAGCGTAGGGTAGCGGCGACGGTACTCGGCCTGGAGCACCGGGGCGAGCTGCTCGATGCGCACGTAGGGCGGGTTTCCCACGACGACGTCGAAGGGTCTCGGGAGCTGCGCCAGCAGGAAGTCCCCCTCGAGGACCCATGCCTCGGCGAGGGCACGCGCCGCCTCCGCCGCGAGTCCGCGCCGAGCCAACGCCGCGGCGACGAGGTCGCGGGCCTGCGCGACGTGAGCCGGGTCTATGTCGTACGCGCGGAGGGCCTCGACGAGCTCTTCGTAGGGGCGTCCGACGCGCGCCGCAGCTTCGAGGAGTCGCTCGACGGCAGCGACGACGAACGCGCCGTGACCGCATGCGGGCTCCAGGAGCGTCAGGCGCGTGAGGTCGCGCTCGACGGTGTAGCCGGCCAGGTCGAGCATGAACTCCACCACGTGACGCTTCGTGAGGACAACGCCGTGGGTCTCGCCGTCCGAGCGCTGGCCGTAGGCGTAGGCGTCCTCTGGCAGAACCACGGGCAGGTTCATGGAGAGCTGCTCCGCGCCCACGTCAAGCCCCCGCCGCGGCGGCTACGGCGTGCCCCGCCAGCCCGGCCAGCAGCCGCCGCATGGAAAGGTCCGCCGATGGTTCGGTGTAGCTGCCGCCGGGTCCACTCTCCGGGGTCGACAAGAGGAGCGCCGCGTTGTCATAGAGCTTCTCCAGCACCAGTTTGCGGAGGAGCAACTCGTAGCGCCGCGCGTAGGAGGCCCCGCGGAACTCGGGAAAGACCGGGAAATGGGGCTCCTCGACGTCGACGGACCTCGCCGAGCGAGGGCAGTCCTCGAGGAGCATCACCCACCCGAGCCACGGCCGGGGATGCCCCGGGCCGAAGGCCCCCTCGCGGAAGGCGGTCCAGAGGTCCACGGCGGTGCCGATGGCCTCTTCGGTGCGGTTGTTGAAATTGTTGCCGAAGGAGGGCCCGCGCTGCGACTTGAACTCCAGGGCCGCGACGAGACGCCCATCGTGGACAACAAGCATATCCCAGGACTTGGATGCGCGGAAGTAGCCCGGCAGCTCCAGCCTCGCCTGGGAGTGGATGTGCGCTTCGGGCAGGCCGTTGTCCGTCAGGAGCTTCCGCACGAGTCCGCAGAAGCCCTCCATTTGCTTGCCGCCGGTGACCGCCGCGCGACCCCCGCGGTCGGGGTCGCCGGACGTCTGGCGCCGGGATTGTGCGGCGAGCGTCTTCCAATAGCTCGCCACGGCTCTCCGAACTCTCGCGTCGACGTCCTTCAGCTCCAGAGGCACCCCGCGAAGCTACTCGAGCGCCTCGGGCGCGGCAACGATCAGGGGCGCCCGTCCTCCGGCCAGGAGGCCATGGCCCTGGCGCGGTCCACGCGGCCCAGGCGGTCGGCCCAGGCCTCGGGGTAGCCGTCGAAGTACCGCCGCCAACGCCGCCCGGTGAGCTCCCGGTAGCCCACCGCGTAGAGCGCCCGGAGCGCGCTCGGGACGCCCACCAGCGGGAGGTACAGCGGCCCGAGGAAGGCGCTCTGCACCGCGTGACCGGCCTCGTGCCGCCGGGTCCAGGCGTCCCCGAAGGTCCACCGCGTCGGCCCCTCGAACCAGAACACGTACGCCCCCAGGGACACCGCCACCCCCGGCGCCTCCACGAAGCACCGGCCGCCCTCTCGCGCCTCGCCGCGCACCCTCCCGGTCGCGCGCAACACCGCCCGCAGCGTCGCCCCAAGGAGCGTCTGGGGCTGCTCCCAGAGAGAAGGATACACCGTGTATACCCTCTACGGGCTGCAGCTTCCGGTGCCCGACCGGACGCACATGCAGCCGCTGGTGCAGTTGGAGATGCTGCAGCTCCCGGCTCCCGCGCAGGTGATGGTGCAGCCGCCGCCCGCGCAGTCGAGGCTGGCCGAGCCGCTGCCCGAGGCCGCGACGGTGCAGCCGCCCTGGGGGCACGAGAGGTTGCAGCTCCCGGTGCCGTTGCACTGGAAGGAGCACCCTCGGCCGGAGCAGGTCCGGTCGCAGGACCCCGTGCCCGAGCACACGCAGGCCGCGCCCGGCGCGCACGTCCCCTCGCTCGCGCCGGTGCCGCAGTCCGTGAGCCCGAGGGCCAGGAGAAGCACCACCCACCCGTAGGACTTGTTCATGGGGGTGACTCTACCACTCGCCGCGCTAGCGGTAGCCCAGGACCAGGGCGCGGGCCAGGAGGTACCACCCGTCCGCCAGGACGAAGAGCAGCAGCTTGAACGGCGTGGCCACGGTGCTGGCGGACAGCGACTGGAGCCCGAGCGCCGTCAGGATGTTGGCGATCACCAGGTCCACCACCAGGAAGGGCAGGAACACCAGGAACCCGATGGAGAACGCCCGGGTGAGCTCGCTCACCACGAAGGCCGGCAGGAGCACCGACAGGTCGTCCGCGCGCGGCGCCTCGGTGCGCGAGGGGTCCCGGGCCCGGGCCTGCCGCGCCAGGTCCAGGAAGAGTGCCCGGTCCCGGGGCGTGGCGTTGGCGCGCAGGAAGCGCGCGATGGGCGCCCGGGCCGCGTCCCAGGCCCTCCCCAGGGCGTCCACCCCGTCCGGGGACGACAGGTCCGAGGCCAGCGCCCGCGCCGCCAGGGGGCCCGCGGCCTCGGCCACCGCCGCGCCCGTCGGGGCCATGATGTGCAGGGACAGGATCGCCGCCAGGCCCATCACCACCATGTTCCCGGGCACCTGCTGCGTGCCCAGGGCGTTGCGCACCAGCCCCAGCACCACGCTCACCTTCACGAAGCTCGTGCCCACCAGCAGCACGAAGGGCAGGACCGCCGCCACGCCCAGCAGCAGCGACAGCACCAGCGGGCTCACCCCGGAGAAGGTCCCCCCGGCCTGCGCGACCACGAACGCCATCGCCGCGGACCGTACCACGCAACCGCCCCCGCGGTGTTGGTGGCGGCCGTCAGACGCGGTACGGTGGGCTCATGCGCGCGCGCTTCCTTCTCTTCGTGGCCGCCGTCCTCGGGGGCTGCTCCTTCCCGACGGACGCTTTCCGGCTCGGCGGCCGGGACTCGGCCCTGCTCGACACCGGCAACGCGCCGGACACCGCCCCGGCCATGGACGCCCCGGAGGACACCTCCCCCCCGCCGGACACGAACACACCGCCCGACACCACCCTACCCCCCGACAGCGCCCCGCCTCCCGACACCGCCCCACCTCCCGACAGCGCCTCGCCGGATACGGCGCCCCCCACGGACGCGACGCCGCCCGACGCGGAGCCCGACGGAGGGACCGCCGGGTGCGCGACCGCCCGGGACTGCGAGGACATGAACCCGTGCACCGCGGACACGTGTGACACCTCCCGCGGGGTGTGCGTCAACGCGGCGATGGTGGGCTGCTGCGTGATGGCGTCGGACTGCGACGACGGGAACGTGTGCACCCTGGACGCATGCGTGATGAACCGCTGCGCCAACGCGGCCATCCGCGGGTGCTGCCTCGGGGACGCCCAGTGCGACGACGGCGACCGCTGCACCCTGGACGCCTGCGACGAGGCCACGCAGCGCTGCCGCAACACCAACGTGCCCGGGTGCTGCACCACCGCCCGGGACTGCGACGACATGAACCGCTGCACCGTGGACGCCTGCGACAACGCCACCCGCACCTGCACGCGCATGCCCGCCGCGGGCTGCTGCGCCTCGGACGCCGACTGCAACGACGGCAACGCATGCACCCGGGACAACTGCAACGGCACCACCCGGGCATGCATCAACACCGCCCTCACCAACTGCTGCACCTCCAGCGCCCAGTGCTCCGACGGGGACTCCTGCACCGCGGACACCTGCCGCATGGTGACCCCCACCATGGGCGCCTGCGACCACGTCCGGTCCATGCCCTCCGGGGACCGCTGCGCGGGCGTCATCGTGCTCCCGACGCCCACCACCTCGCTCCGCACCTGGGTCGGCAGCACCACCTGCGCGGGCAATGACTTCACCCTCCAGCCGGGCCGCGACGTGGTCTTCCAGGTGACCCTCCCCACCGGCTCCTGGGTGCTCTACGCGGACGCCGTCGGCAGCGCCTTCGACAGCCACCTGGGGTTCTACAGCGCCCCAGGGTGCCCCGCCGCCACGGCGCTCCCCACCTCCTCCAGCGACAACCGCTGCGGCACCTCGCCGCAGCTCGTCCAGGTCCTCACCGGCGGCACCTACCACCTCGTCCTCGACAGCCCCGCCGCCGCGGCCTTCGGGACGTACCTCCTGCACTACCGCGCCGTGCCCGTCCCCTCGGGCGTCACCGTGAACACCATCCCCGTCGGCAGGGGCGCCCTCTCGGGCTCCACCGGCAGGAACTTCCTCGGGCGCTGCTCCCTCAGCGCGGGCGCCAGCAACAGCCTCACCGAGGCATGCGTCGCCGGCAGCGTGAACGCCCCGGAGCTCGTCTTCGCCGCGGGCCTGTGCTCCGGCGTCACCGCCCGCGCCAGCACCTGCCCCACCACCTCCACCAGCTATGACACGGTCCTCGCCCTGCGCGCGGACCTCGGCGCCACCGCCCCGCTCGCCTGCAACGACAACGACACCTCCTGCGGCCTGCGCTCCACCCTCAGCGTCCCGGTCCCCCTCTCCAACGTGTATTTCCTCGTCGCCGACGGCGTAGGGTCGAGCTCCTGCGGCGCCCTGGACATCGCCCTCTCGGGCTTCTGATCACAGCGTCGGGTCCCGCGCGGGAGGCGCCTCGGGCGACCTCGGCGGGGGCGGCGCCCGGCGCAGCGTCGCAAGCACCTCCGCGAAGGTCACCCCCGGCCTCGCGGGCGCCTCCGGCAGCGCCGGCAGCTCGTCCTCCCGGAGCTCCGCCAGGGTGGTGAGCCTCCCGTCTCCCACGCCCACCACCAGCACCCTGGCGCCCACCTGGAGCAGCACCACCGAGCGCCTCGGGTCCAGCGCCACCCGCTCCAGGAGCTTCATCCTCCCGGGCGCTCCCCCGTGCTCCCGCTGGGCCGCCAGGCGCAAGACCCACCACGCCAGCGCGCACACCAGCGCCAGCGCCCCCAGCGTGTGCAGGAGCGCCCAGCCAAAGCCCGTGGTCCCCGCCGGGAGCGCCGGGTCCATGAAAACCCCTACTCCGCCGCGGTTTCCGCGGTGTGGGTGGGTGTGGGCGTGGGTGTGATTCCCGCCGTCTTCTCCTCGAAGTCCACCGAGAGGGCGAGGACCTCGGCGATGTCGAGCTGCTTGACCGGGCTCTTGAGGTCGTCTTCCAGGGCCTTGAGCCCGTCGGTGAGCATGGTCTGGCAGAAGGGGCAGCCGGTGGCGATGGTGTCCGCGCGGGTCTCCAGGAGCTGGAGCGTGCGGCGCTTGTTGACGCGCTCGGCGCCGTGCTGCTCTTCCATCCACATCTGGGCGCCGCCGGCGCCGCAGCAGAGGCCCTTCTCGCGGCTCATCGCGGCCTCCACGAGCTCCACGCCGGGGATCGCCCGGAGGACGTCCCGCGGGGCGTCGTAGACGTCGTTGTAGCGCCCGAGGTAGCACGAGTCGTGGTAGGCGACCCTGGCCTTCACGCGCCGGGTGGGGCGCAATTTCCCCTCGGCCACGAGCCCGAGGAGGAGCTGCGTGTGGTGCACGACCTCGTAGCGCCCGCCCAGGTCGGGGTACTCGTTGAGGAGCGTGTTGAAGCAGTGGGGGCAGGTGGTCACGATCCTCCGGGGCTTGTACCCGTTGAGCGTGGCCACGTTGGCCTCGGCGAGCGTGAGGTACAGGTGCTCGTTGCCCGCCCGGCGGGCGGGGTCCCCGGTGCAGCCCTCCTCGCTCCCGAGGATGGCGAAGTCCACCCCGGCGTGCGCCAGGAGCCTCGCCGTGGCGCGGGCGATCTTCTTGGCGCGGTCGTCGTAGCTCGCGGCGCAGCCGACCCAGTAGAGCACCTCGGCGTCGGGCTTGTCCTTGAAGAGCGCCACCCCGAGCCCGTCGGACCACTCGGCGCGGTCCATGCGGGTGAGGTTCCACGGGTTGCCGTTGGTCTCCAGGGCCTGGAAGGTCTTGGCCAGCTCCATCGGGAACTCGCCCCGGACCATCACCAGGTTCCTCCGCAGGTCCACGATCTTGTCCACGTAGGTGATCATCACCGGGCACTGCTCCTCGCACGCGCGGCAGGTGGTGCATGCCCACAGGACGTCCGGGTGGAGCACCTCGGGCACCAGGTTCACCGCGAGGAGCGGGACCTCTCCAGGGGCCTCGGGCTTTGCCAGCACCGCGTTCTGGGCTTCATAGAGCTGGTCCCGGAGGTCGATGGTCAGGTGCTTGGGGGACAGGAGCTTGCCGGTGCGGTGCGCCGGGCAGTTGTCCGAGCAGCGGCCACACTCCGTGCAGGTGTAGAAATCCAGGAGGGACTTCCAACTGAAGTGGGCCATTCGGGCGACCCCGATGGGCGCCGCCGAGGGGTCCGGCAGCTCCAGGGCCGTGGCCATCTTCTCCAGGAGGGCGTCGGCGCTCGGGGCCATGGGGCGCAGCCTGCCGGGGTGCTCCAGGGAGCGGGTGACCACGTTTGGGAGCGCGGTGATCACATGGAAGTGCTTGCCGTATGGCAGGTAGTTCCCAAACGCCAGGACCAGCGAGACGTGGGTCCAGAAGCCCAGCTCGGCCAGCGCCGGGAGCACCCCATGGGAGGCCTCGAAGCGCAGGAAGGCCCCCGCCAGGAGCCACCCGAGGGGGCTGCCCTCCTGCATCCCCCAGAGGGCCCAGGCGTCCGTGGCGGTGACGCTCCCGTCGGCGCGCAGGGCGCACTGGTGGGCCAGGTGGGCGCCGTCGTAGAGCAGGTCCGCGAGCATCATCGTGGCGATGACCCCGAGGACCGCCCAGGCGTGCCACCCGTAGGCGAAGCGCTTGTCCTTCACCAGCAGCCGGAAGCGCACGAACACCCCGACGCCCAGGAGCACCAGGGTGATCACCCCGTCCTTGGTGAGGTTGTAGAGCTTGCCGGGGACGCCCTGGAGCCCCGGGGCGTGAGGGTCCAGCACGAAGAGGTTGAAGTCCGGGTCGTAGCCGCGGCCGACGAGAATGATCGTGCGCAGGAGGAGCACCGCGAAGCCCAGGAAGATCCCGTAGTGGGCCAGGCCCGCCAGGGGGTACTTGGGCATCTTCATCTGCGCGCGCAGGGCCCAGAGGAGGAAGAGCCCCCCGCCCTGGGCGAGGAGCACGCCGGAGAGGGCCAGGGCCACGCCGCGGGCCTCGCCCTCGCCCAGGCTCGCCAGGGCCAGCCACGGCGCGCTGAACACCGACGCCGCCGCGCCGCAGACCAGCAGCGTGCCCGCCAGCGAGGGCTCCCGCCCCGGGGCGCGGGCCATGCGGTCCAGGAGCCCCTCCAGGCGCCCCGGCTCCGGCGCCCCTACCGCGAGGAGCGCCCAGCGGCGCCGCGCGGTCCAGAGGAAGGCGAGCGCCGCCGTCGCCAGGAGCAGGGTCATCGCGGCTTGTCGCATGAGGTGCACTCCTAGCGCGGGAGCTTGGCGTCGAGGAAGGCGCGCAGACGGATGAGGTTGCGCTCCTCGCGGACGAAGCCCGGGGCGCTGTACCCTCGCACGAAGCCTCGGACGTCGGCCTCGAACTCCGCGAGGGTGCCGGGGCTGGAGAGCACGTCGTCCACGGAGCGGCCGCGGGCCATGCCCTTGCGCAGGTTGGTGACGTAGTGCTCCAGCCTGGGGTACTCCCCGCCGAGGAACTCCTTCACGGTGGAGGCCTGGGCCCCGAGGGCGGCGAGGCCCGGGTGCTTGTCCCCGGAGAGGCCCGCCTCCAGGGCCTGGGCGGCGGCCACCCGGAGCACGAAGGCGTCGTCCAGGTAGCCCAGGTCGTCGATGCCGTCGGGGATGAGGTCAATGGATTTGAAGAGGTAGTTGAGCCCCCCGAGGAGGGCCCTGCGGGCGGCCTCCGGGGCCTCCGTCGACGCGGCCCCGGAGGCCATGGCCTCGGCGTCGCTGGCGAGCGAGCGCAGCCAGGTGGGGAAGGTCTCCAGGCACGTTGCATCGATGTCGGTGGTCATCGCGGGTTCGGGCTCCTCTTTCGGGGCGGTGATCCTACGTCGCCCTCCGGGGGGAGAACAAGCGACGCCGGCCCGCGGTGACGGTAGGGCCTCTTCGTGGTAGGACCAGCGCGATGACGGCGCCGCGAGCCCTGCGCACGCTCCCGTGGGCGCTCGCCCTGGGCCTGGGCCTGGGCGCCTGTGCGTGCTCCACGGCGCGCCCTCGGGCTCTCACGGAGCGCATCGCCGGGGCCCCGCGGCAGCGGGCCTTCGCGTCTCCCACGGCCTACGAGGCCTACCTCCGGGCGGAGCTGGCCTCGGCCCGGGGGGACGACCGCTCGGCCGCGCGGCAGTCGGAGCTGGCGGTCACCGCGGACCCCACGGACGGCTTCCTCCAGGCCCGTCGGGCGGAGCTCCTGCACCGCACGGACCCCAACGGGGCGCTCTCCCTGGCCCTGGAGGCCTCGCGCACGCACCCCGACAGCGCCGCCGTGTGGCTGGTCCTGGCGGAGCTCCGCCAGCTCGGAGGAGACGCCCCGGGCGCCCGGGAGGCCCTGGACCACGCCCTCGCGCTGGACCCCGAGGACCCGGACGTAGGAGCCGCCTCGGTGCGCCTCTCGGGCGGCACGGCCTCCCAGGAGGCGCTGGCCCGCGAGGCCGCCGGGGACGCGCGCACCCCCGACCGGCTCCTGGCCGCGCGGCTCGTCCTGGACCCCGGTGGGATGCTCCGGCGCCGCACCCGGGCGCTCCTGCGCCAACGGTCCCGGTCCCTGGCCGAGAGGGGCGCCTGGCGCCAGGTGGACCGGGTCCTCGGACCCCTCCTGGACGCAGGCGCCGCCGCGGT
This sequence comes from Deltaproteobacteria bacterium, assembly GCA_016218725.1. Classification (GTDB taxonomy): domain Bacteria; phylum Myxococcota_A; class Polyangia; order Polyangiales; genus JACRDB01. The sequence continues at coordinate 6,468 of JACRDB010000046.1, read as the reverse complement.
GCAGGACCGGGTGCTGCTCATCGAGGCCAGGGCCCTCTCGGGCCGCACCGAAGACGCCGCGGTGCTGGTGGCGGGCCTCCCCGTGGGCTCCGGTCCCGAGGCAGTATCCCGAGCCGAAAGAGCCCGCCTCTGGGCGCTCACCGGGCACTGCGGCGAGGCCCTGGAAGAGGCCACCCAGGCCCTCCAGGAGAACTCCTCGGACAGCCGCTCCAGGGTGGTGCGGGGTCGATGCCTCACCCACCTGGGAAGAACCCCCGAGGGGCTGCTGGAGCTGGGACAAATTGTCCCGCAGTCGCCGGACTTTGCAGAGGCGAGGGTCTTGGCGTCGGAGGCGCTGGTGGCGAGCGGGGTGGAGGACCTGGTGGTGGACGCGGTGTTGGAGCGGGCGCAGGGGCAGGCGGGGGACGGGTTGTCCCGGGACCGGCTGCGGGTGGCGAGGGCCACGCTGCGCGCGCGGGGAGGGGGCGTGGGGGCGCCCGCGGAGGCGCTGGCGGGGGTGGAGACGGTGTGGGGGAGGCACCGCCGGGGGGCGCTCCTGGCGCCGACGGAGGCGCCGTCGAGGGTGCTGGAGGACCTTCAGGCGCGGAGCGGGGAGCCCTTCGAGGACGCCCAGGCGGACGCGTGGGTGGTGCTGGTGTCCAGGCTGCACCCGGAGGCGCTGGGGGCGGACGCGGTGACGGCGGCGCTGGCGAGGGCGCGCGAGGGGGCCCCGGAGGCGGCGGTGACGCTGCGGGCGTCGGCGTCGCAGAGCGCGGACCGGCGGGAGGCGACGGAGCTCCTGCGGCGGGCGTGGGCGCAGCACCGCGCGCGGTGACCGCGCACCCTCTAGTACTAGGGGGTCCAGCGCAGGGCGGTGGTGGTGCTGACGCTCATGGCGGTGTTGTGCGAGTGCTGGAGGCCCGTGCGGCCGGTGCCGTTCTCCAGGCCGACGGTGGCCGAGGAGCCCGTGGCGAAGCCGGCGTTCATGCCCGGGGTGACCGCGCAGTAGTGCACCTCGATGACGTTGGAGGCCTCGAAGAGCTTGGCCTGGAAGGTCATCCGCGCGGTGTTGTCGTTGTAGAAGCTGTAGCCGGTCCACTGGACCACGAAGCGGCGTGACGGGGCGGTGCCGAGGGTGCGGGTGAGCACCCGGGCGCCCATGTGCGAGAGCAGGTCGTCCCACCACGCCGCGATGAAGCGGTTGGGCTCCGTGGGGCTGGGGATGGGGGCGTTGTCGAAGACCGCGCTCGGGGCGCCCGTGAGCGTGGGCCAGAGCTGCACCAGGCCGTTGGTGGACACGGAGTACTCCAGCATGCGCTCGCCGAAGAAGGTGAACGGGAACGGGAGGTCGATGATCTCCGTGGCGTCGTCGTCGCCGTCGATGCCGGCGAGGGCGGTGGCGCCGGCCATGTCATCGCAGGCCGTGGGGAGGGTGCTCTCAAGGTAGTTTCGGTCGATGCCGACGTCCAGGGCGAAGAGCCCCCCTCGGGCGTTGGACACGCCGCCGACGGCGAGGAACACCTCCTGGGCGCCCATGGCGGTGTTGGTGTAGCTCCCGACCTCGACCTGGCCCTGGCCGGTGGCGTTGAAGCTCCCGAGGCAGGTGGTGGCCCCGCACGCGGGCAGGACGCGCACCACGGGGTCCACGGCGGCGCCCGGGGTGACCCTCGCGGTGAGGGTCTGCCGCGGGGGCACCACGGTGCGGTACCAGAGCACGGTCCCGGTGGCCGTGGGGAGGCAGGCGCCGGTGGCGTTCTCGGTGCCCGCGGCGGAGTTCTGGGCCATGAGGCTGGTCCCGTTGGACACCATGGCGGCGCTGGCGCAGGTGACGTTGCTCGGGGGCGGAACCACCCTCACGGCGAGGTCAAAGAGGCCGGTGGAGCCGGCGTCTACGCTGCCGACGGCGAGGAACACGGTGGCCGTGGCGGCGCCCACGTTGGTGTAGGTGAGGGTCTCCGGGGCCCCCGGCCCGGCGGCGTTGGCGCTGGCGAGGCAGGCGGTGACCGCGCACCCGTCGAGGGCCCGCACCGCGGCGTCCCAGCCCCCTCGAGGCGTGGCGGTGACCACGGCGGTGGCGCGCGAGGGCAGGTCGAGACGGTAGTACAGCACGGTGCCCTGGGCGCCTCCCACGCACACGGTGTTGAGCCGGGTGGTGCCCCCGGAGGCGTCCTCGCCGGTGAGCATGGCGCCGTCCATCACGGCGCGGGCGGAGGCGCACACGGCGTTGGCGGGTGGGGGACCCAGGGGCTCGAAGGCGACACCCAGGGAGAACGGTCCCCCGGTGGGGCCCGTGGTGCTGGCGACGCTGACCACGGCGTCGAGCGGGGCCATGCCGCGGTTGTCCACGCGCTCCACGGCGGGCATCCCGGGCATGGGCGAGCGGCCATTGGAGAGGCATGTGTCCGCGGTGCAGGTGGCCCTGGCGCGCAGGACGGCGCTCCAGGCGGGCGCTCCCGTGGGGGTGGCGGTGACCACGGCCCGCTGCCCCGGCGGCACCCGGAGCGTGTAGAAGAGCTGGGGCCCCCAGTCCGCGAGGCACCCTCCTCCCGCGGCGCCACCGCGGGTGACGTCGCCGGTGGCCGTCGCGCCCGCGGTCAAGGGCGCGGCCATCGCGCAGAGGGCGTTGGCGGCGGGGTCAAAGGTGCGGAGGTTGAGGGTGTACATCCCCCCGGTGGGCGGCGGGTCGCCGCCGTACTGATCCACGAGGACGAAGTACGCCCCGGGGTCCAGCACGGCGCGCAGGAAGGCGTTGTTGGAGCCGGGCACGTCGTCGTTGCAGGCGACCTCGGTCATGGCATTGTCGCAGGCGCGACGGATGGACAGCACGGAGTCAAAGGGCGCCGTGGCCGCGAGCTGCACGCCGGTGCGAGCGGTGAGCGTGAGCGGGTACACATGGTCCGGCCCCGAGGTGGGCGCGCACCCCGCGCGAGGGAAGCGCCCCATGCCCGAGAGCGTGCCCATGGCGGTGTCCATCGGGAGGGTCAAGGCCCGCTGCACGGGCGGCGCGCAGGCGCCGGGCGGAGTGTCCGTGGGGGTGCCCGTGTCCGTGGGGGTGCCCGTGTCCGTGGGGGTGCCCGTGTCCGTGGGCGGGGGGACATCCTCCGGCGGGGCGCTGTCCTCCGGGGCGTCGCCGGGGCTCGTATCGAGCGGCGGGGGCGCATCCTCTGGCGGGAGCCCGGTGTCCTCAAGGGAGGTGTCCGGCGGGGCGCTGTCCTCCGGGGCGTCGCCCGGGGGCTGCGAGTCCACGGCAGTGTCCGGGGGGGGAGCGGCGCTGTCCGCGGTTGTGTCCGCGGCGCCGTCGGCGCGAGCGTCCGCGGGGGAGGGCCCCACGGAGGTGCCGCCGCACGCCCCGAGCGTACCGACCACCCAGAGCACACCTGGAAGAAAGAGCCTCGTTCGCGCGTCCATGGTGGTCACGGTACCATCGCAACGTCTCGTGGGGTCCCTCAACACACACCGCAGGCTCCGAGGTCTGGCCCTGGGCCTGGGGTGCGGCGTCGTTGCCGCAGGGAGTCAGGCGTGGGTGTGGTCGCTGGGGCCCTTGCACGGGCTGGCGTGGGCGCTCTTCTGGCCGACGCTGGCGGTGTGTCTTGGCGCGTCGGTGGTGCTGGGCCTCGTGACGCTCCGGGTGCGCGCGTGGTGGCTGCCCGGGGCGGCGCTGGCGCTCGGGCTCCAGTTGTTGTCGGTGCCCGGGGTGGGGTGGCTCACGCGGGAGGCGATCCTGGACGCTCAGCGGTACTGCGAGGCGCTGGCGATGGAGGACCAGCGGCGCCCGACGGGGGACGGCCTGGAAGTACCGAGGAGGGACCTTGGCGGGGGGCTCCCGGCGCTGGCGAGGCCGGGCTTCTCACGGCGGTACGGGTTCCTGCTCACCCGGGCGGGCGGCAGCTACGGGTGCCGCTTCCCGGACCCGCTGGGCGTGCGCACGGCGTGGCTGGGCGAGCGCGTGGGCGGGCGCTGGACCTGGGAGAAGCTCATGGATTGACGGCCATGCCAGGGGTGTAAGGTCAATGCCCCTCAGTGAAGCGAGGGCCGCGGCGCGCGGGTGCCACTTCTGTGTAATTGAGGGCCGCACTCGATGCGCGTCCGCCCCGTTGCCACAGCGTTCTCGATGCGGGTCGGCGGGTTGAAACCGCGCCGCCAGGCTTACGAAGCCCGCCCGAGGCGGGCAGGGAGAGAGCCGCCCGGAGCGTTGGGGAGCGTGGCTCGGGAGCAGCGCCTTTGGGTATCGTGAAGGGATCACGTCCCGCGTTGGAGGCTCCAGGTACCGACGGAGGTCCCCGCCCCGTTGCCACACCGTGAAAGATGCGCATCCGCCCCGGGAACGCGACCTTGCGACGACGGGGCCGTTGGAAGCTGTCGTGGCGCTCCGGTGTCTTGCTGCGGGGGGAGCCATCCTGGGTGGGGGTCGTCACGCCCGCCGCCGCTCGGCGCTCGGGCTCCAGCGCCCGTCCCCCGTCGTCGCAAGGTCGCGTTCCCGGGGCGGATGCGCATCTTTCACGGTGTGGCAACGGGGCAGGGACCTCCGTCGGTACCTGGAGCCTCCAACGCGGGACGTGATCCCTTCACGACACCCAGAGGCGCTGCTCCCGAGCCACGCTCCCCAACGCTCCGGGCGGCTCTCTCCCTGCCCGCCTCGGGCGGGCTTCGTAAGCCTGGCGGCGCGGTTTCAACCCGCCGACCCGCGTCGAGAACGCTGTGGCAACGGGGCGGACGCGCATCGAGAGCGGTCCTCAACGACACAGAAGTGGCACCCGCGTGCCGCGGCCCTCGCTTCACTGAGGGGCATTGGGTGTAAGGTGTGATGCCCGCGCTGTGGTACGACTCTCGCGGGCATCACACATGATTGTGAATGGTTACACCCCTACGACGCACCGATGCTAGCGCGGTCGCTGCCCTCCTGGGACGCCGCCGGGTGCCCCGCGCCGGTGGACGACCTCCCGGGACTGCGGTAACAACCCGCCATGGCCGCGCGAGAGAGCCTGCTTGGGTGCGTGCTGGTGTGCCTCGGGTGCGAGTCCGCGCCCACACCTCCGCCCCCGAAGGACGCCTTCGTCCTGTATGACACGCAGCCCATCCCGGTGGATCGCCCCGGGACCATGGACGACCGCCCCGGCACCCCGCCGGACACCACCGCCACGGACACCAGCGCCGCGGACCGCCCCGCCAGCCTGGACCGCCCGGACCGCTGCGCCCCGGGGTCCTTCACCCCCTGCGAGTGCGCGCCGGGCGTCCTGGGCACCCGCCGCTGCGTCGACGGCGGCGTGGATCCCGTGTGCCGCTGCGAGGGTTTCGACGGCGGCGCCGGGGACGCCATGACCGCGGACGTTCCCGCGGGGGACGCGTCGGGCTCCCGCGAGCACCTGGCCACGCTGTGCGTCGCATGCAGCCGCCCCGCCAGCGACTGCAACCGCCTCTCGGACTGCTACGAGGGGCTCTGGCAGCCCGAGGTGGTCGCGCGCTACGCCGCCTGCCGCGTGGCCGCGGGCTGCCCCGGGACCGACGACCGCTGCGCCTCCGAGGCCCTGGCCAGCGCGCTCCCCACAGAAGAGAGCATGGCCTTCAACCGCCAGTGCCTGATGCTCGCCTCGGTGTGCGGACCGGACACCACGGTGTGCAACGCCCCGTCCACCAGCGCCGTGCTCCCGGCCATCCGCGCGGCCTACCAGCGTTGTCTCATGGGCCCCTGCGGCCTCCTGCGGGACTGCTTCCGCAACGCCCGCCCCGCCGCCTGCAACGCCGGGTGACGGGGCTCCGCCCGCCAACGTTGGCGCACGCCACGGCCAACGTTGGCGGGCGCTACCGGCGCGTGGTACCGGTCACCCATGCATGCCCAGAGACCCCACGGGCTCTTGTTCCTGTGCGTGGCCAACTCCGCCCGGAGCCAGCTCGCCGAGGCCCTCGCCCGCCGGGCCTACGGCGACCGCGTGCGCGTCCAGAGCGCCGGCAGCCGCCCGTCGCGGGTGAATCCCTGCGCCGTCGAGGTCCTGCGCGAAATCGGTTACGACCTCTCCACCCACCACTCCAAGAGCGTGGACGCCATCGACCCGTCCACCGTGGACACCGTGGTCACCCTCTGCGCCGAGGAGGTGTGCCCCGTGTTCCTGGGGCGCGCCCGGAGGCTCCACTGGCCGCTCCCGGACCCCGCCACGGACGACCCCTCGGTGACCCACGAGGCGCTCCTGCAACGCTTTCGGGACACCCGCGACGAGCTCCAGCGCCGCTTCCAGGTTTGGGACCCCATCGCCGACGCCCTGCCGTAGACGCACCAGCGACCGCTTGGTGGGAGGGGGGTGCCCTCATAGGCGTCAAGCGCCAACACGTAGCGGTGTCGCCGGGACCGATCCCCCAAGGCGCCGTGGAGCTCGGACTTCGCCTGGAGTTGGGCGGTGGAGGCCGGGGTTCGCCAGGCATAGGGTCCCTGAGGTCGCGTCGCTCACCCCGGGCAACCGAAGGCGGTCACCGCGCCTCCGCGCGGTTGCAAGGAGC
>JACRDB010000039.1 GCA_016218725.1 Deltaproteobacteria bacterium | reverse complement strand
CCCACCCCGCCTCCCCGAGAGCTCGCTCTCTGCAACCGCGCGGAGGCGCGGTGACCGCCTTCCGTAGCCCGGGGTGAGCGACGCGACCTCGGACGCCGTTGCGCTGGCGAACCCCGGGCGAAAAAGCGTCAGGAGCTCGGGCGGCGCGGCGGCGCGGTCGCCGACAGTGCCGTCCTCGAAGCCCCACCCGCTGCCTGAAGTGCCTGAAATTCAGACCTCGGAGCCCTTTTCCTGGCGCCTATGCCCCCCGGCCCCCTCTCCCTGTCGAGAGAGGGGGAGGCAGAGGGGGAAATCCTCTGTGATTCCAATAGGTTATTCTTTTCTTCCTCCCCCTCTCCCGAGAGGGAGAGGGGGCCGGGGGGTGAGGTCGCCGAAAGAACCTTGGTTCGCGTAGACTGGAGGGCGATGGCACCTCGCACCTTCCTTGTGTGGGCTCTCGGTGTCGTGGCGGCCTGCTCCGGGGCCCCCACGACGCTCCCTCCGGGCCGCTCCGACGCCGCCACGGACGCCAGGATGGACGCGCGGAGCGATGTCCCGGTCACCCCGGACACCACTCCGGTCGGAATGGACGCAGCGCCCGATGGCCCCTCGGGGGATACGGCGGCCACGGACACCCAGGTTACGCTAGATTCGGCCCCAATGGCCGATTCTCTCGCTCGGGAGACCACGGCGGACGCGCGCGACGAGGACGCGGACCGCTGCGAGGCGGGGGTGGACTCGGACGGCGACGGGCTCACGAACGAAGAGGAGTGTCGCCTCGGGACGGACCCCACGCGGAGGGACTCGGACTCCGACGGGATCACCGACGGGATCGAGCTGCTGTACCCGAGGGTCTGCGCGGCGGTGGTGAGGGACCGGCAGCGCAGGCCCCCGGTGGCGTGCCGGATGGACTCCGAATGCATGATGGGGGAGCGCTGCGCGGGGCTCAACCCGCTCAACCCCGACACGGACGCCGACGGGGTGGCGGACGGTCTGGAGGACCGAAACCTCGACGGGCGGATAGACACCCGCCACGGAGAGACGGACCCGAGGATCGCAGACACCGACGGAGACGGCCTCGGGGACGGGATGAGCGGGGTGTCCATCTGTCGCCCTGCGGGGCTGGCCACAGTGACCCAGCTCGGGCTGCCGGGGGCCAACGTCCAGGCGGGCTATGACCCGCGGTGGGGCACCGCCCGGAGGGTGACGGGAACAATGGGCCGCAGCGGGGTGGTGCTGGAGGACCCGGCGGTGGACGCGGCGGCGGCGGTATTCGCGCTCACCTCCATGGGGGACGTGAGGGCCGAGGCGGCGCGGGCGGAGGCGGCGCTGACCGCGGGCCTCGGGGCCGGGGCGGCGCTGGTGCTTGGGGGACGGAGCTTCCGGACGCACGAGGGCAACGACGCCGTGGCGAGCACCTACCGCGTGGCGCGCGCCACCACGGCCACGGCGCTGCGCGACGCGGTGGCGGCCTCGATGCTCGGGACGGCGCCGCCCGCGGCGCCCGCGCCCGCCGGAGCCTCCAGCGATTTCGTGGTGGAGATCGCCACGGTGCGGCGGACCGTGGGGGCCTCCGCCGGGGTCACCGACGTGATTGTTGGCGTAGCTCCTCGGGCGGTCTTTGATGACGTGACGCGCACCACGGCGCTGCGGGTGAATGACCTCGTGAACGCCACGGGGGTCGCGCAGCTGGATCGGGGCCTCGGGGCGCACTGCCAGGTCTTCCGCGCGGACCGCACGGCCCAGGCGGACTTCCTGTGGACCGTGGACATCTCCGGGAGCATGGGCCCCTACCAGATGCGCCTCGGGGCCACGGCCCGGGCCTTCTTCGAGCGCCTGAGGACCGCGGGGGTGGACTTCCGGGTGGGGGTGGTGGCCGCGGGGGAGGCCATGCTCAACCTGGACTCTCCGGGCTTCCGGTGGATCTCGGGCACCGACCCCATGGGCGCCCAGACCCTCTGCGAACAGGTCACCTCCGCGAGCCTCGGGCGCTGCCCCACGAGCCCCACGGACACGCTCAGCCCGTACCCCTTCTCGGGGGGGAGCGAGGAGCCCACGGCCGCCGCGGTGGTGGCCTTCGATACGTTCAACCGCCGGGGCATGATGGGCGAGACTAACCCCGACCGGCGCTTCCGCGCCGGGGCCCGGGTGGTCACCTTCCACGTCACCGACGAGCCCGGCTCCAACGACTTCGGGCGCTATTTCTCCTCGCGCATGGACCCTCAGACGGGCACCCCCTGGGGCTCCACGTGGAACGCCGCCACCCTCGGGAACATCGTCGGGTTCTTCCGCAGGAACGGCATTCTCACCTTCGGGCTCCTGCCGCTGCGGCCCACCTCGCCCTGCGACCGCTTCGACGTGTATGACCTGCCGCGCTGCGTGGTCGAGGGCAACGGCGGGGCGGTGATCCCCATCGCCACCGCCACCGACGCCGAGGTCGGCGCGGCCATGATGCGCATCGTGGACGCCATCGCCGGGGCGAGCAGCCAGTTCGTGCTGGAGCGCATCCCGATCACCAGCACCCTCCAGGTACGGGTGCGCGGCATGGCGGTGCCCCGCTCGCGGGACCAGGGCTTTGATTACGACGGCTCCGCCGGCGCCGTGGTGTTCTACGGCACCCGCTACCGGCCCAACGCGGGCGACGAGGTGGTGGTGTCCTTCCGGGTGTGGCAGCCCTGCCCGGTGACCGGGGCGGTGTGCACCGTGGACGCCGACTGCTGCGCCCCCCACCGGTGCATCGAGCGGCGCTGCCGCCCGCCCTGCCGCCCCTTGGGCGAGACGTGCGCCATGGACTCCGAGTGCTGCACGCCCTACCTGTGCCTCGCGGGCCGGTGCCAGCCGCCGGTGACCTGCCGCCCCCCCGGCGCCGAGTGCGCCGCCAGCGGGGACTGCTGCGCCCCCGACGTGTGCACCATGGGCCGCTGCGGGCCCCCTCCGCCCTGCCGCCGCACGGACGAGGCCTGCGCCATGGACGCCGACTGCTGCGGGGGCTCCTGCCGCATGGGGCGCTGCGCCTGCGTGCCCATCTCGGGCCGGTGTACCACCCCCGCGGACTGCTGCTCCCGCGCATGCTTCGAGGGCTTCTGCGGGCCAGGATAGTCCCGCCCGGAAGGTGTATGGTGAGCCCGCCGTGAGCCCTCGGACCTCGTCCATTCCGCCCCACATCCTGGCCATCAACCCGTACGTGGCCGGCAAACCCCTGGAGGAGCTGGCCCGGGAGTTCGGGATCCTGGACGCCATCAAGCTGGCCTCCAACGAGAACCCCTTCGGCCCGTCCCCCAGGAGCGTCGAGGCCGCCCAGAAGGCCCTGCTCTCCGCGCACCGGTACCCCGACGCGGCCCAGCACGCCATCCGTCGCCGCCTGGCGGAGCACTACGGCGTCACCCCCGAGGAGGTCATCGTCGGGGCGGGCTCCAATGAGCTCCTGGACCTCCTCGGGAGGGCCTTCTGCGTCGCCGGCGACCACGTGGTCTACGGCAATCCGAGCTTCCCGATCTACCGCCTGGTGGCCCAGGTAAACCAGCTCCAGGCCACCGAGGTCGAGCTCGACGCGGAGTACGTCTCGGACCTGGAGGCCACCGCGGCGGCGTGCCGCAGGGACACCCGCATGGTGTTCCTGGCCAACCCCAACAACCCCACCGGGACCTACGTGGGCGGCGACCGCCTCCTGCGCTTTCTTGACCAGGTGCCCGAGGAGGTCCTGGTGGTGCTGGACGAGGCCTACATCGAGTTCGTGACCTCCGCGGACTTCCTGGACGGCAACGCCCTGCGGCAGCGGCGGCACAACCTCGTGGTGCTCCGGACCTTCTCCAAGGCCTACGGCCTGGCGGGGCTCCGGGTGGGCTACGGCCTCGCCAGGCCCGACCTGATCGGGGTCCTGGACCGCGTGAGGGCGCCCTTCAACGTGTCGGGGGTGGCCATGGCCGCGGCCATCGCGGCCCTGGACGACGGGGGCTTCGTCCAGCGCGTCGTGGAGGTGAATGCCAGCGAGCGGGAGCGCGTCTCCTACGCCATGGTGGCCCTCGGGCTCACGGTCTACCGCTCGGAGGCCAATTTCGTCCTGGCGGAGACCCCCAAGAGCGCCCAGGAGCTCTACCAGGCGCTCCTTCGGCGCGGGGTGATCGTCCGCCCGGTGGGCCCCGGCCGCGTCGCCCGCTGCGTGCGCATCTCCATCGGCACCGCCTCGGAGAACGACCGGCTCCTGCGCGCGCTCCGGGAGGTCCTCGCGGGATGACCCCCCGAGGCTCGCCCACGGCGCCCGCGGCGCTCCTCGTGGTGGCCCTGGGGGTCCTCGCGCCGGGTTGTGCTGCGCTGCAACATCGCCCGACGGAGGCGCGTCGCAGGGCCCCACCCGATGTCCACGGCGAGCCCCTGGCGCTCCTCCCCGCGGGCGCCGTGGCCTGGCTCCGGCTGGACCTGGAGGCCCTGCGGCGCTCGCCGCACTGGGAGCCCTCCTTCGGGCTGTGGCGCGCGGAGGCCGCGACGCTCCAGCGGGAGCTCGGCTTCGAGGCCCTCCAGGACGCCCGGGTGCTGGCCATGGCGCTCTACCTCCCGCCGGGCCATGGGGCCGCGGGCTGGCCGGTGTTCTACGCCCGAGGGACCCTCCGCCGGGAGGCCATCCTGGCCGCGGCCCGGGCCCGAAACGACGGCCAGGCCGGCACCTCCGGCACCGAGGCGGGCCTCGCCTACCAGGTGCTGGGCTCTCGCGCCTACCTCTTCCCCGCGCCGGACGTGGTGCTGGTGCTCGACCGCGGGCTCCTCCGTCGCGTCGCCTCAAGGCTCTCGGGCGAGGCCGAGCACTCCATCGCGGACGACCCTCGCTTCGAGGCCCATTGGCGCCGCGCGGGAGACGCCCCCGGGAGCCTCCGCGGCGCCGTGGACCTGGCTTCCCTCAGGGCCCACGGCACCCTGGAGGAGGTGCGCATGCAGGGCGGAGACACGAGGCTCCTGGACAGCGTGGTGGTGGGCCTCGACGCGCCCGAGGACGTCCGCGCCCTGGCCGTGGGCTCCGCCCGGGACGCCACCGGCGCGCGGGAGGTCCTTCGGGTGGTCGACGCCGCCCGCAGCGAGGCCGCCGGCCAGTGGGTGGTGCACCTTTTGGGGCTCAACCGCGTGCTCGGCCAGGGCATCCAGGCCCGCTCCGAGGACCGCTGGGTGATCGTCCGCGCCGAGGCCTCCCGGGCCGCGGTCGGCAGGCTCCTGCGCGTGGCCGGGCTCACCGCCCGGGAGGTCCCACCGGAGGAGTGACGCGGAGGGTCGATCGAGCTTCCAACGGTGGCATCGGTTGTGCTTTTCTCTCCGGCATGGAGGTCTCCATGAAGTCTTTGAAGAAGCTGGTTCTCCCTGTGCTGTCGCTCCTGGTCTTCTCCGTCGCGCTGCAGGCCTGCGTGGTACGCGCCCGTCCTCGGCCGGTCTATGTGGCCCCGGTGAGGGTCGCCCAGCCCGTGGTGGTGGCCCAGCCCGCCACGGTGATCGTGCGGTAGGCCCTGTGGACCGTCGTCGACGGTGAGGCACGGAGTCCGCACCGGGTTCAGCCAGGGCCCCCGATGGTGAGGCCCTGATGGGGACCTTCACCTCGGCGCTGGACGCCATTCTTGAGGGGCATGGTCTCTCGGAGGAGTTCCCCCCGGAGGTCCTCCGAGAGACCGATGCGTTCCTCCGGGACGCCGGGGTCGACGACCCGACCCTCGGGGACCTGGAGGCGCTGCCCTTCGTCACCGTGGACAACCCGGACAGCCGGGACCTCGACCAGGCGCTCTACATCGAGGACCGCGGCGCGGGGGACGCGCAGCGCGCGCGCTTCACGGTGTGGTATGCGCTGGCGGACCCGCTGGCCTGCGCCCCGCCGGGGACCCACCTCTTCGCCGAGGCCCTCCGCCGCGGCGCGACGATCTACCTCCCCGGTCGCAGCGTCCCGATGCTCCCGAGGAAGCTGTCCGAGGGCCAGGTGTCGCTCCTTCCGGGGGTCCCACGCCGCGCGCTGGTGTTCCAGATGGACGTGGACGACGTGGGATGTTGCACTGCAACAAAGGTCCTCCGGGCGCGGGTGCGCTCCCGCGCCCAGCTCACCTACGAGGGGGTCACGGCCTTCCTGGAGGCCCCCGAACACCCCTGGGCGACGGAGCCCTGGGGGCCCTCGCTCCGGGCGCTGGAGGCCGTGGGGCGGCGCCGGATCACGCGGGCGGAGCTGGCGGGGGTGGTGCAGTACAGCCGCACCAACGTGGAGGTGGTGATCGACGGGGGCTCGGGGCTGGCCTTCGTGCGGCTGGACCGGCGCCACGCGGCGGCGGACCGGTACAACGAGCAGGTCTCGCTGCTTTGCAACATGGAGGGCGCGAGGCTCCTGCAGGAGGCGTCCCTGGGGCCCATGGCGTCGCAGGTGCAGCCCATCTACCGGGTGCACCCGGCGCCGGAGCCCGCGCGACTGGCGCACTTTGCGGCCCTGTCGCAGGAGCTCGCGGCGGAGTGGGGCCACGGGCCCGACTGGTGCTGGTCGCCCGCCTCGGAGCCCCTGTCGCTGTTCCTCTCCCGCGTCCCCGTGGAGGGCCCCGGCGGGGACCTGGGCCGGGCGCTGCACCGCCAGGCGCTGGTGACGAACTTCCCGGGGAGCTTCTCCGCCGAGCCGGGGGGGCACCACGGCGTCGGCGCGCGGGCCTACGCGCGCTTCTCGGCGCCCATGCGCGAGGTGGTCGGGGTGTTTCTCCACAAGGAGCTCCTGGAGGCCCTCGGGGCGGGGAGCGCGCCCAGGCCGGGCGCTCCGGACGACGAGGCCCTGAGGCTCCGGGTGGTGGCCGCGGCCAACCGGTCCAAGGTGGTGCAGGCGTCGGTGAACCGGGCGGTCAACGCCGCCGCGCTGGACGCGCTCTTCGGGGCCGAGCTACGCCTCCCGGAGGAGGCCCGGGCGGTGCGCTCGGGCGTGGTGGTGGGCTTCGAGGACGGCCGCGTGCACGTGACCCTCGACGACCCACCCATGGACGTAAAGGTCTACCACGTGGACCTCTCGGAGCTTCTCGGGGGACCCGTGGAGGCCACCAGGGTGCGTCTCCGGGTGGCAGGCGCGCCGCGCTGGACGCTGCGCCTGGGGTCACGGCTCGCGCTGCGGGTGCTGCGCCGCGACGGGTCCCGGCAGCGCTGGGTGCTCCGGCCCCTCGCCGCAGAGTAGCCGTCAGGGCGTGGGCGGTCCCTGGGTGCCCCCAAGGAGCCTCGGGAAGAGCACCTCGGACTCCAGGGCGATGTGCCGGTGGAGGTCCGCCTGGAGGCCCTGGAGGAGCTCATAGAGCGCCGCGTAGCGCCCGCAGGCGTCGTGGGGCAGGGCGTAGCCTCGGGTGAGGGTGTACATGCGCGTCAGGAGCGCGCCGGCGGTCTCGTGCTCGGACACCAGGGTCCGCAGGGAGCCCGGGAGCCCCGCGGGCGGCGAGCGATCCCTCTCCCAGGCGACGGCGGCGGGGAAGAGCGTGTGCTCCTCGCTGTCGAGGTGGGGGCCGAGCTCCGCCGCGAGGGCGGCGAAGACGCGCTGGAGCTCGTCGAGCTCCGGGTGCCGATCACGGTGGGCCGCGCGCACCTTGACGAGGAGCTCCGTGGCCCGGCGGAGCGCCTCGCGGGTGTACCGGTGGTGCGTGTCCACCAGGTGCTCCACGACCCTGGAGAGGGGCTCCCGGGTCCAATCCACGAAGGTCGGGTCGCGCACGGTGCTCCGCGCCTCCAGGAGCGTCAGCACCTCCTCCAGCGAGACGCCGCTGCGCGCGCACGCCACGCGGAGCGTCACGGACCCACCACAACAGTAGTCAATCCCGCAGCGCTCGAAGACGGTTGAGGCATGGGGGACGCTCATCGCGAGCTGCCCCACGGGCAGCTCCGCCCAGCTCGGTGGACTCATGTCCGGGTGCTGGAGCAAGCCCGGGGCCAGCCCGGTTCTTCCAGGAGTTTCCAGCCCTTGCAGCCTCCCTGGCCTACGCACCGCAGGCGCAGCGCGCACGCTCTGCGCCTACCTTCGCGGGGCCAGGCCGAGGAGCCGCGCCGAGAGGTCGCCCGGGAGCGTGGTCCTCACGGCTACGGTCCGTCGGGGAGGGCCCTCGGCCGAGGCCCAGGGGTCGCTCCTGGCGGCGTCCTTGGCGGTGGTGAGCACCAGGTCCGCGCCGGGGGTGGTCCAGGCGGCGGTTGGGATCGGGTGGTGGTCGGGATACTGCCAGTGCTGGCAAGGCTCCAAGCCGTTGCGTGCCAGGAGGCCGGAGACCCTCTCGGGGCGGGCGATGCCCGTCACCAGGCGCACCCGCGCGCCACGCCAGCGCGCCACGTCTTCGAGGGCGCCCTGGGCGTCACGGAGGCCCCGGAGCTCCAGCCCGAGGGCCGTCGGGCACAGGGCGCCCACGCGGAAGGGCTCCGGGTCCAGGGTGAGCACCCCGTCCGCGCGGCCCAGGGCCCCGACGGGCTCCCGCAGGGGCCCCGCGGGGAGCGTGGAGGCGCAGGCGTCCGCCGCGGTGACCAGCACCAGGTCCAGGTCCCGGGCCAGGGCGTGGTGCTGAAAGCCATCGTCCAGCACCGCCACCACCGCGCCTCCCTCGCGCGCGCGCGCGACCCCCTCGACGCGCTCGCGGGCCACCCACACGGTGAATCCCTCCCGGGCGTGCTCCAGGGCCTCGTCCCCGACCACCTGTGGGTTACTGTAGGCATGTACCTGTTGGGGCCCCCGGGCGCTCCCTCGATAGCCGCGCAGGACGATGGCCGAGGGCACGCCGGCGTCCGCGTAGAGAGCGGCCACGGCGCGCGCTACGAGGCTCTTGCCCACGCCGCCCACGCGCAGACCGCCCACCGAGACACAGACGATCCCGGGCACCCTCCTGGGGGTGCGGAGCGCGTGCCGCAGCTCCGAGGCGACGGTCCAGGCGTCGGAGAGGCGAGAGAGGAGGCGCATGGAGAACGATTTCCGGGCTTCGCGCGTCGGAACATGATGTAGCGCTTCCTTCCGGGCGCCGTACAGTTGGAGTGAGCATGCGAGGGCGCTGGCAGTGGTGGTGGGGGGCGTCGGTGCTGGCGCACGGGGGTCTGCTGTCGGTGGCGGCGGTGGCCTCTCCGAGCCTGCGGGCGCGCGCTGCGACGCCAGGGCTGGCAGCACCGGTGGAGGTGGAGCTTGAGGAGGCCCCGAGGCCCTTCCAACTTCGCGCGGAGAATGCGGCCACGGCGCCGTCCCCGACGCGGAGGGACGAGCCGGCGAGGGTGCTCCTCGGGGGCTCGCGGTCGGCGCAGAACCTCTCGGCGGAGAACCCGGGCGAGGGGGGTGACCGCCGGAGCGCGGAGCGAGGGCGCCTTTTGGCCGCGAGGGCCGACACCTTGAACCTGGATCCCAGGCTCCTGAACACCCTGGACCACGACCAGGAGCAGCGGATTCGCACGGCCCGCGCGAGGACTTCGCCGCAGGACGACCGTCGGACGCCGAACCCCGACGTGGACCCGGGGCTGGCGACGGGGCAGGGGATACTACTCTTTCGTGCGCCGGACGCGCCGGAGCGCCCCGCGGTGGGGGCGGACCTGGGCCGCGCTTCATGGGTGACCGCGGGCGCCCCGGTGGAGCCTCCGTCGCTGGAGGCGCTGCGCCCGAGGCCCGACCCCGGCGCGCGTCGGCGCGTGGGAGCTGGCGTCCAGGACGACGTGAGGGGCCGCGCGGAGCGGGCCGAGGGGCCCGTGCGCACGGGTCGTCCGCCGTTGGAGCAGGGGCATGCGTCCACCACGTCGGAGGCGCTGGACCCTCGGCCCCGGGACGACCAGAGCGCCAATTTCCTCGCCGCGAGCCTGGTGCGCGCGTATGTCTCCGCCTCGCTCCAGGACGGGCCCGAGCGCGCGCCGGGCGTGGGCGGAGCGGCCCTCGGCGGGGCTCCCGGCTCCGGCGGCTCCGCGGGCCGCGGGGGCAGCGCCCGGCCCGTCGGCGACGACGACGGAGTGCTCTCCCTCACCTCCGACGACGCGCGCTACGTGCGGTACTTTCACGAGGTGCGGCGGAGGCTGCACCCGCTCTGGGAGCATGCGTTCCCGCTCGAGGACGCGCTCCAGCTCCGGCAGGGGACGGTGATCCTGGAGTTCGTCATCGAGGGCGACGGCACCGTGCGCGCCGCGGCGGTTCGGCGTCGGAGTGGCGTGGACGTCTTCGATCGCAACGTGCTCGCGGCGGTGAGCGCGGCGAGGCTCCCGCCCATCCCCGCGGCGCTCGGTCGCTCACGGCTCCGGGTGCGGGCGCCCTTCGAGTACCGCAACCCCGCGGTGCGGTAGGACCGCGAGCGCGCCGGACGCGCCACGGAGTCCGACACCATACCAGAATTACCGGAAATTAGGGGAGAAAAAAAGAAATGGACGGCGTGTACGAATTTGCTTGACAAACGTAGGGGGGGGGGGCGCTACGCTCCCACGCACACGGAGAGCGGCCGTAGGAGGAGCGCGACGATGCGGCGTTACAACAAGGTGGTCTACCATGACATCGTGGAAGGCACGACGGAGCGGTTCACGGGCGCCGAGCACAACGAGCTGCTAGGCTCCGCGGAGGTCTTCGTGTTGCAGTGGCGCGCGACGAGCGTGGGTGGGACGGGCCCGAAGCTGACGCTGACGCTGTACGGCTCGGACAATGGCAAGGACTGGATCCCGCGGGAGACGCTGCTCAACCAGGCGGTGTTGACGGCGGGGCAGTTGAACACCGGCGCGGTGGACAGCACCACCAGCACCCGCACCATGGCCGGGGGTAGGATCGGGGTGGCGCTCGTGGGGACCAACCCCGTGGCCGAGGTGGAGCTGATCGTGTGTGGCAGGGACGCTTGAGGGAGAACGGACATCATGCGTAAGTACAATCAGCCCGTGTTTCACGATATCTGGGAGGGGGCCAACGAGCGCTACAGCAGCGCGGAGTTCAACGACCTGCTGGGCTCCGCCGACCTGCTGGTGATCCAGTGGCGGGCCACCAAGGTGGGCGGCACGGTCCCGGCGCTCACCATCACGCTGTGGGGCTCCAACAACGGCGTGGACTGGATCAGTCGAGAGACCCTGGTCAACGCGGTGGGGTTGACCATCGGCGTGCTAAACACGGCCGCGGCGTCGAGCACCACGCGGCTGATGGCCTACAACCGCATCGGCGTCTCCATGAGCGGCCCCGGGGGACCTACGGCCGACATCGAGGTCATCGTCTGCGGGCGCGACAACGTCGGGTGAGGGCAAGAGCAGGGAGATGCCTTCGGTGAAGAAGGAGTACGAGATCCTTCCGAACGCCGGTCCGATCGCCAATGGGTCGACCGGCGACGTGAAGCCGGTCGAAACGGCCTCGCCCACCGAGAGCAGAGCGGATCAGGCGCCTTCCTACACGGCGAAGGCCGCCGTCCCTGCGGCGCTAAGATCCTACGAGATCATGCCAAGTGATGTGGCACCCACTGATTTCTTTTCCCTTGGCAGGCTCAGCGCTGCCTGGGAGCGAGAAACGTCGCAGAGAGCGCGGTTCGACGACGGGGGTGGGACCTCACCGACGGGCGTCGCGCGAAAACCGAGGCCCTACGAGATTCTGCCGGATCCAACACTTGTATCGATTCCGCGGGACGAGGACCCGAAGCTCGGAGGGTCAGCGGGCAAGCAAAGAGTATACGAAATCCCTCCAGCGAGGGAGACCTCTGGCTGCTGTGGGCCCTGCGAAGGCGATCAACGCAGTAACTCTTCCAAGGACCTCACGGCACGGGGAGTTACCTTCGACCTCCTGGTGCCAGACTGCCTGGCGCCCAACTTGCCGGCAGTGCCTCTCCGTCTTCGGAAGGAGATTCGAGGGTCGTCGGCCTCTGCCGCCGAAACTGGCGCAATGATTCGCGAGGTCTCGGCGGCGACCTTACAAGCACGCAACACTCCCTACGCCGACTCCATCAACACGGAGCTCCGGAACGTGATGAAGGAGACGGACGTCGGGAGTGCAGCCCTGCTTCATCTGTGGTGTGGAGACAATCTGCGGATGCTGGGCCGACACCAGGAAGCGATTGAAATCTATAGGGAGTTTGAGAGTCGGTACGGACCTACGTATGGTGACAAGCCATCGTTGCTGCCTCACGTCTTTGAGCAGATGGCGTTCTGCTACGAGCAACTTGGAGACGCTGAGGAGGCCATCCGAGCCCATGAGAGGTGCCTGAAGGCGCCGCAATCAGATGACTCACGGGCGAGTCAGCACTTCAATATCGCACGCATATTCCTCAACCATGGTAGTATCGAACGTGCGATCTATGAGTACAGCCAGGCTGCGCAGCTAGCGACCCTATCCCAGAATTCATCGGGCTGCGAAGGAGGCATTCATGGCCTGTCATTACGGAACATTCATCGCCTTCGGGAGGGAAGTGCCTGGATTGTTGCGGACATGCTCCAGCTCGTCGCGAAGCTCTCCAGAGCACTTGCGAACAAGGATACTCAAGGTCTGAAGCAACTGGCATCGAGGAGCCATTTTTCGGTCGGCGCCGCTGCCGGAGAGTTTTCCTTTGTAGAGCGAGAAGAGGCTCTGGCGATTCTCCTAAAGGACCTTCAACAGTCAAGTGGCGTGGTGGCCGCCTTGGAACCGGACACCTTGCTTGGAGACAAAGCCATCGTTAGATCCAGTGGTTGGCGTGGCGAGGTGTTGTACGGAGACGTCTTACTGCAAATCGGTCGCGTGGCAGGTGGGTGGGAGTGGAGTGGCATTGCGCTCACAGTTCTTCCGGAGGGAGCGGAGAATCATGCGCAGAAGATTCTCCCTGGTTTCGTGCCAAGAGAGAATCAGGATCTTGAACTGTCCATCAAGTCGCCGTGGCCCTCTGGTATGCACTTCACCGCGGGCGGTTTCGGCTATCGAAACGTGGTCGGTTCGGCGCTCTCAATTATTCCGTTTATTGGTAACATCCTCGCTGGATTTTCGTCATGCCACTATGGCTTGCGAGGGTTCTGGTACAACAGTCCATGGAGCGGCACCCATCGCGGCTTGTCCGCATTCGCAATCGACTTTGTCCGATATGCAGAGTTGGTGGCAGTGCCGGGTTTCTCTGACGCCAACATGGTCCCCGTATTGGCCTGTGCCGATGGGTTCGTTGGCATGATTCGGAACACGACTCGAACTGGCGTTTCCTCTCAACTGGCAAATGAAGTGGCTCTGATGCACTTTCTACAGAGCGGAGGCAGCGTTATAGTTAGTCGTGGCGCCGCACGAGTGGCGCAGCCACCAGGCCCACGTTGGGTCTATACATCAAGGTATCTTCACCTCGCCGGTCCCGGAACATTCTCGACGCCTACGCGTGTCAGCATCGGGATGTTTGTGGCTCAGGGAACAAGAATCGGTCACATTGATGATACAGGTAATTCAGTGCTTCCTCACCTTCACTTCGAGGTCTGTGACAATCGAATTACTCTTCCATTATCCGTGAACCTGTCAGTGCCTGGCATCGGTGGGACGATCCGGTTCGGAGCCGGGAGTTCCTCCGGTGTATCGCTTGGCATTCCTGCGACCATTCGTCTGCCTGGCGAGGCCGGAACTGGGATGCCCGTGGCATTGAACAACATTCCTGGGCTTCCTCCCTATCCCACAGTTCTTGGCCCTTCCGTCAGGCCAACCCCAATGTCCGGGCAAAGGTTGGGGGGTGACTTCGCCCTGGATTTGGTGGATGATGGAAGCTGTGTGCCTTCAAATAACCGAATGATATTCTGATATTACAAGGTCTGTGGAACACAATGAGAAGTGTCGCCATCATGGTCCTCATTCTCTTCGGGAGCCTCAGGCGTGACGGATGTGGTCTGTCTGAATGTATCCAGAATCGCGGTGCTTGGAGGGAGGAACCCTTCCTCGGCCCTCCACTCTCCGTAGAGGAGATTCGGTGCCTAAATGACGCGGGAATTGTGCAATTACCTGTTGATAGGTGTCGTGCGGCGTGTCCGCGCTCCGTAGCGGCAATGCCTCCCGATTCACTTTCAGGGTGTTTCGTGTCGCGGCGATTGACCGACGCCGGCGTGGTCACGTCGGCCCTGCAGATCTCCTGCTCGTTCCTCCTCCTGTGCGGCGCAGGCAGAGTCATCTACGAATTCAGTGGCCCAGCTTCATCTGCGAAATTGGGAACGCATCTTGGGAGGACCTTGCGAGTTCGTTCAGAATCACGAGAGCGAACAGATGAATGTCAATCCTAAGTTCCGAGGGTTCCGCAGCCTGGCGCGACCTGGCGACCTAATTTTCTCCTTCGTGGTCTTCTGGTCCGGTGCCTTGATTGGGGTGTCCTCTGGTTGCTCTTCAGGTTCCAGTCCTACCCCTCCTTCGAGTCCAGGTCCCACGGATGGTGGAGCAGAAAGTGGAATTGGCTCTGTCTTCATTCTTCACAACGTAATCGGTCCCACCCAGATTGTTACATCCGTCGAAGCCCAGTTTATCACTGGACCTTCTCTCGCTTCGGTCGGGACTCCTCCGAAGCGGACTGTCGGCCCCTGTGAGATCTATTTCATAGGCTCCGGAGCGGTGCCGAGGGGGGTCGTCGCAAGCGCTGGCACCATCTTGGTGACGCTTGGCACGGAGCGACCGTTGATGCTTGAACCGGGGCCGTCGGGCGAGTATGCGCGAACAACGATCGAGGGACCAGTGTGGCAACCAGGAGACCAGGTCGCGGTCGCTGCGCGTGGGGCCGCAGTACCCGCCTTTTCGACTACCATTTCGGTTCCAAGGACCGTGACTGTTACGACCCCTTCGTTTGAGCAGATCGTTTCCATCGACCGGTCTGCGGGGCTGTCCCTCCGGTGGGTCGGAGGTGCAGGCTCTAGCGTGGCCGCGACCATCCTCCAGACGCTGGAGGGTGGGACCAGTCTTGCGATTCGGTGCGCATTTCCAGGCGATGCAGGTACCGGGACTATTCCGTCGGAGGCTCTGACCGAGCTCCGGCCCGGGTCGGAGACCGATGGCCGTCCAGCGGCCCATCTCTCGATAGCTACACCCGCTCAGCAGCATGTTACTGCGGGACGCTTCCAAATCACGATAGAACTGGCCGCGGGGTTCTCGGGCGTCTTCGCCCGAGTTCAATAGGGGGCGTCCGGCCAGGGAGTAGTCCACTCAGGGCGGCGCGAAGCGCCCCGCACCCAACGGAGGCCACCCGAGACAGCGGGCTTGTTGTCCGCTCGACTCACGATCTGCGCGCGTCCTCTTCACTCAAGAACACCCTCCGGGGCCGGCGGTGGTGCCGCCGCCGCAGGTGAGGTTCGCGCTCCCGGCCACGGTGCAGGCCCCCTGGCAGGTGATGTTGCAGGTGCCCGCGGTGCAGGACACCAGCGCCCCGATGCCCACCGTGTGCGTGCAGGACGCCCCGTTGCACTGGACGTTGCAGCTCGGGCCGCAGGTGCCCGAGCAGGTGGCCCCGGCGCTGCATTGAAACCGGCAGTCCATGCCCGAGCAGGTGTCAAACGCACACCGCTCGTTGGCTGGGCAGATGCAGCTCGAGCCCGAGCATACGCTGGCGCCGCAGCCGTCGATCATCAACGCAAAGGTTGCAGAAGCAAGAACAGTACCGAGTCGCATGAGGTCCTCCAGTGAAGTGCAGGTCAGTACCGTATAGTACTCCCGAGGGAAGGAAACCTTCACGGCGCGCCGCAGCTACCGCCTCGTTCCCTCCCGGGCGGCCTCCCAGGCGTCGTCCAGGGCGCGCTTTGCGAGGGCCTCGACCTCCGGCGGCGCGGGGGCGTCCTCCGGCGCCTCGGTGACCTCCGGGGCCGCCCGCACCTGCGACGGAGCCTCGAAGCGCGCCCGCAGGCGACGCACCTCCTGGCGCTGCACCCACCGGGCCAGAAACTCCCACACCACGGCGCCGTCCAGGGGCTTGATGGGTACGAGGTTCAGCGCCATGAGCTGGAGGTTGCCGGTGGTGAGCGCTGCCACGGCGTCCGCGACGGCGCCGCCGCTCGGGCGCCCGAGGTAGAACACCAGCGTGGTGGTCAGCCCGAGCACCACGGCCTGCGCCAGCACGCCCGCGGAGGCCACCCAGGCGTGCTCCCGGTCCGTGAGCTCCCCGACGTGTACGCACTGGCCCCCGAGGCCGTGGACGTCAATGGTGAGCACCCGGCTCCCAAAGCCGCGGGCCACCACCGCGTGACCGAACTCGTGGGCGAAGACCAGCCCCACCCAGGCCAGCCAGAACAGGGGCCTCACGGCCCACCCGCCGAAGAGCAGCGCCACCACGGGCACCGTCCAGTGGACGCGGAGCCAGGCCCCCCGCCAGCGCCCGAGGCGCAGCCAGGCCAGCGAGCGTGGGGGAGGAGCCCGGAGTCCCATCACGCCCAGGATACTCCGACGGGGCCATGTTGCAGTGCAACATGGCCGCCTTTCCGGCCGTCAGACGAGGAGGGCGGCGACCTTCTCCAGCGCGGCGATGTCAAGGACGTCCTCGTCGAAGGCGGGGACCACGACGTGGCGGGGGACGCCGGCCATCTCGCGCCGGGCTCGCTGGACCTCCAGGGCGTCCCGGCGGGCCCAGACGGTGGCGTCCCGCCAGGCGCGGGTGAAGGCCGCGGCGAGGTCCCCGCTGGGCTCGACGCCCCCCTCGCGGAGCACGGCGGCCACGCGGTCGGCGGCGGGGATGAGTGCGTCCTCGCACTGGCGCACGCGGTTGAGCACCAGGCCCTCGGCGTTCATGCCGCTCTGTTGGAGCCGCTCGACGAAGTACATGGCCTCGCCGACGGCCATGGGGTCCGGGGAGGTGACCACCACGAAGGCCACCGCGGGCGACAGGAGCGCCGCGCGCACCTTGCCGGCGCGGTCCTTGAAGCCCCCGAAGAGGGACTGCACGCCGGTGAGGAACTCCGCCACCTGGTCCAGGAACTCCGCGCCCGTAAAGCGCCCGAGGCCCGACAGGATCTTGCCCATGGCCCGCGAGAGCACGCTCACGCTGGCCTTCCCGGTGCGCTCGAAGGCCAGGACGAAGGCCCGGATCGCCGGCGAGTCCATGGCGTCGATCATCCGGTCCGGGGCGTCCAGGAAGTCCAGGGCGTTGGACGTGGGCGGCGTGTCCAGCACGATGAGGTCGTAGCGAGGGTCGTCCTTGAGGGCGTGGAGCTTCTCCATGGCCATGTACTCCGGCGTTCCTGTGAGGGACCCCGACACCTCCCGGTAGATCCGGTTCTGGAGGATGCGGTCCCGGGTGGCCTCGTCCGGCGCGTAGCGCCGCACGAGCGCGTCGAAGGTCCCGCGGACGTCCAGCATCATGGCCGTGAGGCTCCCGGAGCCCCGGGAGCCCCACACCTCGGGGGGGATCTCCTGGGCCTCGCTGCGCATCTCCCCCAGGCCCAGGGAGGTGGCCAGGCGCTTCGCCGGGTCGATGGTCAGGCAGAGCACCCGGCGCCCCTCGCGGGCGGCGGCCAGGGCCAGGGAGGCGGCCACGGTGGTCTTGCCCACGCCCCCGCACCCGACGGTCAGCACCACCCTTCGGGTGCGCAGGAGCTCCCCAAGACCTTGTTGCATCGCCCGCACCCTAAAGCCCCCGGAGCGCGATTTCCACCCCGAAGGCCCAAGGGCGATCACCGTGCGGAAGGGTTCGGCATCGGGGCCGGGTTGCGGGTACAATACCCGCGCGATGTCCGGTCCCGCCGTCCCGCCGTCGTCCGCCGGGGCAACCATCCCGTGCCCCCAATGCAAGGCGAAGCTCCCGCCGGACGCCACCTTCTGCCTGAAATGCGGCAATCGCCTACCGGCGAAGGCCGCCCCTCCGCGGGCCGTCCCGCCGAGGGCCCGCCCCCAGGGCGCCACCCTCCTGGGTCTCTCCCTGGAGAAGGCCCCCCCGCCCGCTCCGGCACCCCCCATCCCCGCACCGCCGGCCGCGCCGTCCTCCGAGCCGCCCGGTGGGCCCAAGGCCCTCAAGAGCACCAACAAGACCATGCTCGGGCTCTCCGTCGCGGAGCTGCCCTCGGCGCCTGTGTCACCTCCGCCCGCGCCCTCTGGCCCCGGCACGCTCCACGGCGTGGCGCCGGGCGCCCTCGCGGCCAAGGTCCCCGCGGGGCCGGCACCCACCACGGGCTCCACCATGATGGGCGTGCCCGCCCTCGGTGACGGCGCCGGCGCTCCACAGAGTCCCCCAACGCTCAACGCGGGGCCCTTTGTCAGCCCCCAGGCCCGTGCCCGCAAGGAAGGCCCGCCCATGATGGGTGGCCCCGTTCCTGGCGTTCCGCCGGCCACCTTCCCCCCGGGAGGCGCGGCAGACCCGGGAGTACCGGGAAACATCGCACCTTCACCGACAACTCCGGCGATGTATGCGCCTGTAGGCGGTCCCGCTGCGGTCAACGATGACAGCCTGGACATCGAGATTCCGGGGTTGCCTTCGCGTCGGCGCAAGGGTCCGGGGGTGGGGCTCTTTGTGGGTCTTGGCCTCGTGGGGCTGCTTGTCCTGGGCGGGCTGGTGGTGCTTGGGCTCAAGCTCCGGGGCTCCCAGGCACCGACGCTCCAGGCCGAGTGGAGGCCCGACGCGTCCGGTGGGATCGTGCTTGCGCTGACGGTCCCCGGCGTGGGGAGCGGCGCCCGGGTGCGGGCAGGGGGCCGGGAGTTTCCGATTGATGCAGCCGGGAGGGTGGAGCTCACGGTGCCCGACCCCTCGGGGCAGGTGGGAGGCATCGATCAGCCCGTCGAGGTCGTTCGCCCGGGAGGCGAGGCCCATCGGTACCTGGTGCACTACCTCATCGGGTATCGACTCGCGCCGAACCTGTCGCATCTTGGGGACGACCCTCCCGTGGTCCACCTGGATTTCCGTGTCCCGGTGGGCTCCCAGCTCTTCGTGGCCGAGCAGCCCATCCAGGTGGTGGGGGACCGCGGGATCGCTGCGATCCCCGGCCCGGAGCCCCTGCGCGCGGGCGCCGAGGGCGGTCGCCGCGAGGTCTACCCCATTCGTGTGCGTACTCCCGACGGGCAGACCATCGAGAGGCCCTACGAACTCCGCCTCCCGAGGGCGCCCCTCAGGGTCGACGCGCCGGCCGCGGTGAGCCTCGCCAGCGGCGCGCAGGTGGAGGTGCGAGGGCGCTGTCCGGGGGCCAGCCGGGTGCGGGTCGGCTCGCTGAACGCGCCGCTCACCGGGGACACCTTCCAGGTGACCGTGCCGGTGCAGCCGGGCCGCAACGCCCTGGATGTGGTGGCCCATGGTCCCAACACAGCTCCCGCCCTGGCGCCGGTGGTGGTGTATCGGGATGTCTCGCCGCAGACCTTCCTCGCGGGCGTCGGGTCCGGCAGCGCGCTCCTGGCGACGCGGCCCCCTCCGGGGCGGCGCCTGCGCTTCACCGGGCGCGTGCTGGCGCCGGCTCCGGGGGAGGTGCGGTCCTTTCAGGTGCTGGTGCCGGAGCGGGCCTGTACGGGCGGAAACTGCACGGTGTGGGTGGACCCCGTGGCGGGCCTGGAGCTCGCCGTGGGCGGGACCTACGACCTGGTGGGAGAGACCGTCGGGCAGCGGGCCTACACCACCCAGAGCGGCGAGCGCCGGACGGACCCCGTGGTCGCCGCCCTCTTCGCTACGCCCAGGCGCTGAAGGGCGCTGAAGCGTGAAGGCCCTGCTGACGGTACTCGCGCTCTGGGCGCTGTGGCCACGCGCCGCGGGCGACCTGGCCGGGCCTTTCGCGGTCGCCGAGCCCTGGAGGCCGGCGCCGCGCGCGTCCTGGACCGTGCCCCGCCGCGCCTATGGCGATGTCCGGCGCGTGGCGCTGCCTGGAGCGACCACCACGGGCGTCCAGGCCATGCCCGACGGGCGCGTGGTGGTGGGCGTCTGGGCCTCCGGCGGAGGGGGCCTCGCGCTGGTGGACCCGGCGGACCTGAGCGCCTGTGAAGTAAGGCTCCCGGAGCGGGTCTCGCGCCCCCTGGCCGTGGGACCCGACGGGACCGTGTATGCCATCGGGGACACACCTACGCTCTACGTGGTCGCCCCCGATGGGACCCTCCGGGCCTCGGTGCCCCTGCCCAACGCAGGCCTCGCCGTGCCCGCCGTGCGGCCCGACGGCACCGTGGCCATCGCGGCGCAGATGACCTCCACGGAGTCCGAGATCCTGCTGGTGGGGGCGCGCGGCGAGGCCCTCGGACACCGCCGGGTCCCCGCGACGATCCTCGGGCCTCCGGTGGTCCTCGGCGAGGAGCTCCTGGTCCCGATCCCCGGAGGGACCCTGAGGCTCCTACCCGGTGGCGGGATCGCACGCAACGCGGGCCTCCCGGGCGCGGGGGCCGTCACCGCGAGCGGTGACACCCTGGTGGCCGCCGCGGGCAACGCCGTGGAGCTCCTGGGGCCCACCGGGGGCCTTCGCAGGGTGGTCGAGCTCGGCGCCCCGGTGCCCTCGGCCTTCGCCCTCTCGTCGGGCCGCGCCCTGGCCCTGAGGCTCGGAACGCCGCCGGAGCTCTTCCTCCTGGCGCCGAGCGGCGAGGTGCTCGCGCGCGTCCCCGCCGTGGTTTCCGCGGGCCGACCCCTCGAGGGCTCCGACGGCGCCATGGTCGTCCCGTCCGGCGCTGGCGAGCTCCTCGCGCTGGAGGCCGACGGCCGGCCGCGCTGGATCCAGCGCGTGGGAGACTCGCTCCGGCTCCCGGCGGCGGCGCTCCCCGGAGGGGGCCTCGCGGTGGCCGCCCCGAGCGCCATGGTGCTCCTGCGCGAGGCCCCCGCGAGCGATGCGCGTTGACGCGCTGGACTACGCGCTGCCCCCGGCGCTCATCGCCCGGGAGCCCACGCCCGAGCGCGACGGCGCCAGGCTCCTGGTGCTCCCCAGGGCCACCGGGGCGCTCACCCACGGCGCCGTGAGGGACCTCTCGCGGTGGGTGCCCGAAGGGTCGCTGGTGGTGGTCAATGACACGCGGGTGATCCCCGCGAGGCTCCACGGGACGCGCGCCTCCGGCGGTCGCGTGGAGGTGTTCCTCCTGCGGGCCCTGGACGACACCCGGCGCCGCTGGCTGGCGCTCGGGAGGGCCTCCAAGCCCCTGCGCCCGGACACCACCGTGACGGTCTCCCCGGCCCTGGCCGTGAAGATCCTCGGGCGCACGGACGAGGGCCTCCTGGTGGAGCTCCAATGCGCGGACCCGGACCAGGCCCTCGCGAGGGACGGCGAGGTCCCTCTGCCGCCGTACCTCCGCCGAGCGCCCACGGAGGCCGACCGCGTGCGCTACCAGACGGTGTACGCGCGGGTGCCAGGCGCCGTGGCGGCGCCCACCGCGGGCCTGCACCTCACCCCCGAGGGCCTGGAGGCCCTGCGCCGCCGGGGCTGCGCGCTCTGCGCGGTGACGCTCCACGTGGGGGCGGGCACCTTCGCGCCGGTGACCGTGGAGGACCTGGACCTGCACCCGATGCACCGCGAGTGGTACGAGGTCCCCGAGGAGACCGCCCGCGCGGTGGACCAGGCCCGGCGTGAGGGGCGGCGGGTGCTCGCCGTGGGCACCACCGCGGTGAGGGCGCTGGAGTCCTTCGCCGCCACCGGGGAGCCCCGCGGGGACACCCGGCTCCTGCTCCAGCCGGGCTCTGCCTTCCGCGTGGTGGACGCGCTCATGACCAATTTCCACCTCCCGAGGAGCACGCTCCTGGCGCTGGTGATGGCCCTCGCCGGGGTGGACCGCGTCCGCGAGGCCTACCGCGAGGCCATCGCCCGGGGGTACCGGTTCTTCTCCTATGGCGACGCCATGCTGATCGTCTAGCCCGGTACTTTCTGCTATGAGGCCAGGGATCTCATGGCCGATCCTCCTTCCAAGACCCCGGACCCGGCGGACGAGGGCGCCGCCCAGACCACGGAGAGCGCGCCCCAGACGCCTCCTGGAGAGCCCGCGGCCCCCGCCGCCGAGGCCGCCGCCAGCCCAGACGCACCTCCCAGCGCCCCTGAGACCCCCGCGCCCGCGGTGACCGTGCAGCCCCCGGACGGGGCTCCCCAGACGGCGCCGCGCTTCGAGCCGTCCAGGCCCCGGGGCCGGGACCTCGGGCTCGTGGTGTTCTCCCTCCTCGGCCTGGCCGGGCTCATGGCCCATCGGGGGCACCTGGCCGTCGGTGTCCTCGCGGGGCTGGTTTTCACTGCGTTGGCCACGGTGGGGCTCCTGGGGCTCCTCGGGGACTCGCCGCTGGACCTGCGCGGCGACGAGGTCGGCCCCGCGGGCCCGGCGCGGCCCTGGTGGCAGCGGGAGGGCTCCTGGGTGGTGGCCTTTGGGGGGCTCCTCTACCTCCCCAGGGCGGGCACCTCGGGCCTCTGGGACCCGTGGGAGACGCACTATAGCGAGGTGGCGCGGGAGATCCTGGCGCGGGACGACTGGATCACCCTCTGGTGGGGCCAGGAGGGCTGGTTCATGTCCAAGCCCATTCTCATCTTCTGGATGAGCGCCCTGGGCATGGGCTTCGGGTCCATGTTCGGCCTGCGTACGGTGGCCGACTCCGGGCCTCAATGGCAGGAGTGGTGCATCCGGGTCCCCATCTCGCTGCTGGCCATGGGGGCGCTCTACGCGCTCTACCGCGGGGTCGCGGGGGCCTGGGGGCGTCGGGCGGGGCTCCTCGTGGCGCTGGTTCTGGCCACCATGCCCCACTGGTTCTTCCTGGCGCACCAGGCCATGACGGACATGCCCTTCGTGGCGCCGCTCACCATCGCCATGGCGATGCTCATGCGCGCGGTCTCGGTCCCCACGGACGCCCTGGCCGCGCCCCGGAGGATCTCCCTCGGGCCCTGGACCTTCCGGGTTTCGCTCTGGCACCTGGCCGTGGGGGCCTTCCTGCTGATCGCCCTGCCGCAGGTGATGTACCTCCTGACTCGGCCCATGGTGCTCGGGTGCCCGCCGGACGCCAGGCTCGCCCAGTGCCAGGAGATGCTGGCGATGAACCGCCTCGGGGCCATGCAGTTCCCCGTGGAGAGCTACTACTACGGCTCCGCGGGCAACTCCGGCCCGGACCTCGCTTCGAGCGTGCCCGGCTCCCCCGGGTGGGAGCGCCTCCTGAGCGTGGTGCCCTTCTTCCCCTCGGTGCTCCAGGGCGTGCTCTGGACGCTCCTTGGCGCCGGGGCCCTGTGGCTCCTGCGGCGGGAGCGCCGCCAGGTGGACCTGTATTTCGTGCTGATGTTCCTCTGGTGTGGGGTGAGCACCATGGGCAAGGGGCCCGCCGGGCTCGCCATCCCCGTGGGCGTGGCGGGGCTCTTCCTGGTCACCTCCCGCACCTGGAACCTCCTGCCGCGGGCGCGCATCGGGACGGGGCTCCTGATCTTCTGCGTGGCCGGCCTGCCGTGGTACGTCGCCATCCTCGGGCGCCTGGGCAACGAGTTCTTTGACCGGTTCATCGTCCACGACCTGATCAATCGCACCTTCGCGGGCGTCCACGGGGACACCGGGACCTTCCGGTACTTCGTGTGGCAGCTCGGGTACGCGATGTTCCCGTGGACGGGGCTGGTGCCCTCGGCCCTGGTGGCCTGGCGGCACATCGTTCCAGAGAGCTCCACCACCGCACAGAAGCGCGTCGCGCGGCTCGGGATGCTCTGGTTCCTCGTGGCGTTCTACCTGTTCAGCGCCATGATCACCAAGTTCCACCATTACATCTTCCCCGCGGTCCCGGGCGCGGCGGTGATGGTGGGGCTCCTCCTGCACCGGATGCTGGAGGGCCACGACCTGCGCCGCGCGAGGAACCCCGGCGGGAGCCTCGCGGCGCTGGCCGGGGGGACCCTCGCGCTGGTGCTCGGCGTGGCCAATTTCTTCGGGTCACCGCGGGGGCTCCTGCCGCGGCGCGCGGGCGCGGAGCTCCCTGCCGGGAACGTGGGCCTCGGGATCGGCTGCCTCGCCCTCGGGGCGGGGCTCTTGTATGTGGCCTGGAGCCTGGGTCGCGGCTCGGAGCCCGAGGACCCGGACTCCGAGGCCGTCGTGAGCGCCGAGGAGCGCCCGCGCCTGGGCTCGCTCCTCGGGTTCTTCTCCGCGCCCCTTGGCCGCGGGGCGGGGGTGACGGATCGGACCTACGACCCGGTGGCCTTCGGGGCCATGGGGCTCGGGGCCGCCGCGGTGCTGGCCTTCGTGGCCCGGGACCTCGGGTACACGGGTGCCTCCAGGCCCCCGGGCTACCAGCGGCTCCTGCAGCTCTTCACGTACCAGTACGAGCGCCAGTGGCCGGTGCAGTCCTTTGACTACCACCCGATCCTGATCGGGTTCGGGGCCGTGGCGGTGCTGGCCGCGGCGCTCCTGGCGGTGCACCGCCTCCGGGCCTACGCGGCGCGGGGCCTCGTGGCCCTGGGCTTCTTCTTCGCCGCCTGGTGCCTGGACGTGTACATGATCGACGTGGGGCACCACTGGTCCCAGCGGGGGCTCTTCGAACGGTACTTCGCCCGGCGCGCGATGCGGGGCGAGAACGAGGAGCACTTCGGCGAGGACGCGCGCTACCGCGCGGACCCCTGCGGCGCCTATATGATGAACTGGAAGGGCGAGAACTTCTACACTGGCGGACACTGCGCCATGCTGGACTGCGGCGAGCTGCCCTTCTGCTCAAACCACGCCCGGCAGTGGCTGGAGCAGCACCGCGGGCAGCGGGTGTTCTTCGTGACCGAGCACCCCCACGGGAGCTCCATCATGGCGCACGTCCGGGCCACCGGCGGCGAGGCCCACACGATCACCGACGAGTACGTGAACAACAAGTTCGTGCTCATCGAGGCCCGGGTCGGGAACCGGTAGAAGGCAATGGCCGACCGCAGCGCCCCCGAGGGAGGGACCCCACCCTCGTCACGCCGCAGGGACCTGGCGCTGGCGGGGGTCCCGCTGGCGCTCCTCGCCGTGCTCCTCCGGATCCCCGGCCACGTCCGCGGAGGCACGCTCCTCGGAGCGCTCCTCGTGCTCGCCGCGGTGCTCGGCCTCCTCGGCCTCCTCGGGGACTCTCCCCTGGACCTGCGTGGAGACGAAACTACACCCACCCACGATGTACGTCCATGGTGGAGAAGGGAGGTAGTGTGGGTGTTGGGTATCAGTGGGCTCCTGTACCTCCCGACGGCGGGGGTCTTTGGCCTCTGGGACCCGTGGGAGACGCACTACAGCGAGGTGGCGCGGGAGATCCTGGCGCGGGACGACTGGATCACCCTCTGGTGGGCCCAGGAGGGCTGGTTCATGTCCAAGCCCATTCTCATCTTCTGGATGAGCGCCCTGGGCATGGGAGCGGGCACCCTCTTTGGGCTCCAGATCGGCGCCGACGCGGGACCTCAGTGGCAGGAATGGTGCATTCGCCTGCCGGTGTGCTTCCTGGCCCTGGGGGCGCTCTGGGCGCTCTACCGCGCGGTGGCCAGCGCCTGGGGGCCCAGGGCCGGGGCCCTGGCGGCGCTGGTTCTGGCCACCATGCCCCACTGGTTCTTCCTGGCGCACCAGGCCATGACGGACATGCCCTTCGTGGCGTCGCTCACCATCGCCATGAGCATGTACCTCCTGGCGCTCACCGCGGACCCTGGAGAGATGCTCGTAGCCCGGAGGGTAACTCTGGGCCCGGTGACGCTCCGGGTGTCCCTCTGGCACCTCACCGTGGGGCTGGTGCTCGTCCTGGTGCTGCCGCAGGTGGCGTACCTCCTGACGCGCACGGTGATGCTCTCGTGCCCCGGGGACATGCCCGAGGGCCAGTGTCGGCGCTTCGCCGCGAGCACCCTGGGCGGGGTTCAGTTCCCGGTGGAGGTGTTCTACTCGGGCAGCGGGGGCAACTCCGGGGCCACCGCCGCCGCGAGCGTCGTGGGCTCGCCGCCGTGGGAGCGCTTCGCCGGGGCCACGCCCTTCTTCCCGTCGGTGCTCCAGGGCCTCGCGTGGGCGGCGCTGCTGGTGTGGCTCCTCAGGGACCTGGCGAGGGAGCGCTCGCGCCGGGCGCTCTTCCTGGTGCTGGCCTATGCGTGGTGCGCGGTGGCCACGCTGGGCAAGGGGCCCGCGGGGCTCGCGATCCCCATCGCGGTGGTGCTCTGCCACGCGCCCGCCTCGGGCCGCTGGAGCGACCTGCGCAGGCTCCACGTAGGGCGCGGGCTCCTGGTGTTCCTCCTCGTGGGTATGCCGTGGTTCGTGGCGATCTCCGGGCGCCTCGGGCAGGAGTTCCTCCAGCGCTTCATCGTGCATGACATCATCAATCGCACGGTGGTGGGCGTCCACGGGGACACCGGCAGCGTACGGTACTTCCTCTGGCAGCTCGGCTACGCGATGTTCCCGTGGACGGGCCTGGTCCCCGCGGCGCTGGCGGGCTGGAGGCTCCTGGTCCCCTCCGGGGCCTCCGAGGCCCGCAGGGACGTCGCCCGCGTCGCGCTCCTGTGGTTCACCGTGGCCTTCGTGCTCTTCAGCGTGATGGCCACGAAGTTCCATCACTACATCTTCCCCGCGCTGCCGGGCGCGGCGGTGCTGGTGGGCCTCCTCCTCGATCGCATGCGGGGCCCCGCCGCGGGGCCCGCGCCGCTGGCGCTGGCGGACGGCGAGGCGGCGCACTACCGCGAGGCCCCGAAGGAGGCTCCCGATGTGCCCGGGGCGCTGCACCCGCTGGCGCCCGCGGCGGCGCAGGTGCTGGGCCTGGCGCTCGCCGTCGCGGGCGCCACGCGCTTCGTGGGCTCCTGGAGCGGGAGGCTCCCGGCCCGGGGCACGGTGCCCCCCAACGCGGCGCTCGGTGCGCTCCTGTTCGCGGGGGCCGTGGCGCTGTGGGCCCTCGGGGCCTGGTGGAGCCGCAGGCCGCGAGGCGAGCCTACGCTGCGCGAGGCCGTGGCCCAGCAGGGCCTCGGGGCCGCTGCGCTGGCGGCCGCGGCGGTGACGGCGCTGGTGGCGAGGGACCTGGTGGTGGTGCGCTCGAACCCGCCGGGGTACATGCGGCTGATCCATCTGTTCGTCTACAACTACGACCGCCCCTGGCCGACGCGGGTGCTGGATTACCGCGCGGTGCTCTTCGGCTTCGGCGCCGTGGCCGTGGCCAGCCTGGCGCTCCTCTCCCTGGCGAGGCTCCGGCCCTACGCGGTGCAGGGCGCGGTGGCCTTCGCGGCGCTCTTCGCGGCGTGGTCCCTGGACGTGTACATGCTGGAGCTCACGCCCCACTGGTCCCAGCGGCCGCTCTTCGAGCGCTACTACGCCCGCCGCGCGGCGCGGGGCCCCCAGTCGCCGCGGGGGACCTCCACGGAGCCGCTGACCCACGACCCCATCGTGGCCCACCAGATGAACTGGAAGGGCGAGAACTTCTACACGGGCAACCACGCCATCGCGATGGAGTGCGGGCTCAAGTACTGCACCGACCGCACCGCCGACTGGGTCCAGCGCCACCTCGGGGAGCGGGTGTTCTTCGTCACGGAGCACTCGCGCTGGCCGTCGCTCCTGTCCACCATCCGAGGCACCGGGGGCGACGGGCACACGCTCAGCACGGAGGCCGAAGACAACAAGTTTGTACTTGTGGAGGCGCGGCTCGGGACCGTAGGGACCCGCGGTCGGACGGCGCCGCGATGAGCGCGCAGGACGCTCGGGAGGACCGCTGGGAGCGCTTTCGGGAGGCGCTGCGCCGGGCCCCCGGGGTGGCCGCGGAGCCCTCGGCGAGGGTGGAGGCCCTGGTGGCCGAGGCCCGGCCCTTCTTCGAGGCCGCGGAGCGCTCGTTCCAGGCGCGGGAGGCCGCGCTGCCCGGGGACGCGCGCTCGCTGGCGTTTCTCTTCGCGTACCGCCTCGGGGACCAGGGCTACGCGGCCCTGGCGCCCGCGGCGGCGCTGGCGGCCTGGAGGGGCACCTGGACCGACGGGGCCTCCCGCGACGCGCTGGAGGAGGTCTCGCAGCTGGTGCTCGACGGCTACGCCCGGGGCCGCGAGGACCGGGCCCGGGCGGAGGCCCAGAAGGCCCTGGCGGACGCGCTGCCGGTGGCGCCCGTGGCGCCGGGCGTGGTGCTGGTGATCGCCGCGGGGCCCCTGGAGGCCGACGGGGCCCGCGCGCTCGCGGAGCGCGCCGGGAGCGTGATGCTCCGGGCCGACGCGAGGACCGCGCTGTTGGACGTCGGTGGCCTGGTGGCGCCCACGGGGGCGGCGCTGGCGGAGGTCTGGGGGGTGGTGGCCGCGGCGCAGATGCTCGGGGTGCGCTGCGTGGTCTCCGGGGCCACGCCGGCGCTGGGGCTCGCGCTCGACGAGGCCCCGGTGCCGGAGCTCGCCCTGCGGACGGACACGCTCGCGGAGGGCTTCCAGCAAGCGCTCCGTGAGGCCGGGGTGGGCCTCGGGGCGCCGCGGGGCTTCGCGTCCTGGGCGCGGAGCCTGCTGTCCCGAGGGTGAGCAGGAGCGCCGATCAGCTACAGTGGTGCTACGGCAGCCCGAAGGGGAGGTCCCGGGGCGGGGTGTGGTTGACGATCCAGCCGTTGCCGACCTGGCCCTGGCCGCTGTAGCCCCAGCACGAGGGCTGCCCCGACGCGCGGCGCACGCAGACGTGGGAGGTGCCCGCGGCGATGGCGGTGGCGTCGCCCAGGGTGCCGACGGTGACGGGCAGGGGACGGTTGGCGGTGCTCCCGTCGCCGAGCTGGCCCTGGGCGTTGTAGCCCCAGCAGGAGACCTGGCCGGTCATGCGACGGGCGCAGGTGAACCACTGCCCGGCGGCGACCTCGACGGCGTCCGTGAGCCCGGCCACCAGGACGGGCAGGAGCCGTTGGGTGGTGGAGCCATCGCCCAGGCCGCCATAGTTGTTGGCGCCGAAGCAGACCACGGTGCCCCCTCGTCGCAGGACGCACGTGTGGCGGTAGCCCGCGGCGACCTGGACGCCATCGGTGAGGAAGCCCACGAAGGGCGGCGGGACATTGACCTGCACGGGCGCCAGGCGCTGGGCGGTGGTCCCGTCGCCGAGCTGGCCGTTGCTGTTGAGGCCCCAGCAGTGAACGGTGCCTCCACGGCGAACGGCGCAGTTGTGCAGGTCCCCGGCGCTGACCTGCACCACGTCGTCGAGGGTCGTCGTGGCCGTGCCCACGGGGCCGGGGACGGCCCTGGAGGTGGTGGTGCCGTTGCCGAGCTGCCCGCTGGTCCCCTGGCCCCAGCACGCGACGGTGCCCCCTGCGCGCAGCGCGCACGCGTGGTTGTTCCCCGTGGCGACGAAGGTCGCGTCGGTGAGGCTGAACACTGCCGTGGCCGCGGGGCGGGTGACCATGGCCCCGTCGCCGAGCTGGCCCTGGGTGCCGAGCCCCCAGCACAGGACCCCGCCGGTGGCGCGCACGGCGCACGTATGGCCGATGCCTCCGGCCACCTGCACGGCGTCGGTGACGCCCAGGACCGCGGCGGCGCCGTAGCGGTCCTGGGTGGTGCCGTCGCCGAGCTGGCCGTACTGGTTCTGCCCCCAACAGGCCAGAGACCCACCCGGACGTACAGCGCAGGAGAAGTAGTTCCCGGTGCCCACGGAGAGCGAGGCGCAGCCCGAGGTGGGGCAGGCGAGGGGGCCCGAGAGGCCGAAGATCATCCGGTCGGCGCGGGGGCGGCTCACGTTGCTCCCGTCGCCGAGCTGGCCGCTGGTGGCCTGGCCCCAGCAGACGACGCCCCCGGACATCCGCCGGGCGCAGGTGAAGGCCCCCCCGACGGCGATGCGCTGGGCGTCCGAGAGGCCCGTGACGGGCGTCGGGAGGAGGCGCGTGGTGGCGGCGCCGTCACCGATCTGGCCGGTGGTGCCGAGGCCCCAGCAGACCACGGCGCCGGTGGCGCGGCGGGCGCAGGTGAAGTTGGTGCCGGCCTCCACCTGGACGGCGTCCACGAGGGTGGGGACCACCACTGGGGCGGTGCGCTGCATGGTGGTGCCGTCGCCGACCTGGCCGTTGCTGTTGCCGCCCCAGCAGAGCACCACGCCCGTGTTGCGCAGGGCGCAGCTGTGGTTGCTCCCGGCGGTCACCTGGACCACGTCGCCGAGGCCCGGGACCGTGACCGGGCGGTTACGGACGGTGACCGAGAGGTCGCCGAGCTGGCCGTTGCTGTTGGCGCCCCAGCAGGCCACGGTGCCATCCAGGCGCAGGGCGCAGGCGTGGTTGGTCCCCGCTGTCACCTGGGAGACGAGCGTGAGGCCCGGGACCGAGACCGGCACCGTGCGGCCCACGAAGGACCCGTCGCCGAGCTGGCCCGAGGAGTTCGTGCCCCAGCAGGACACTCCTCCGGTGCGGCGCACCACGCAGTTGTGGCTGCCCCCGGCGGCGAGCTGGTAGCCGTCGCCGAGGCCGAAGACGGGCGTGGGCGACGGGCGACTGGCGGTGGACCCGTCGCCGAGCTGGCCGCTGGACCCGAGGCCCCAGCAGGCCACGTCCCCGGTGGTGCGCAGGGCGCACGAGTGGCTCGCCCCGAGGGCGAGCTGCGCCACGCCCGAGAGCCCCGAGACGAACACCGGCGCCGCGCGGTTCACGCTGGTGGTGTCCCCGAGCTGGGCGCTGCTGTTCTGCCCCCAGCACACGATGCGCCCGTCGGAGAGGAGCGAGCAGGCGTGGTTGTTCCCCGCCGCGAGGTCCAGGCCCAGGGCGCCGGTGCAGCGCCCGGCGAGGCACACCTGCCCGGTGGCGCAGGCGCGTCCGCACTGCCCACAGGAGGTCACCGTGGTGCCGGTGTCCACCTCGCAGCCGTTCGGCGCCGAGCGGTCACAGTCCGCGAAGGTGCCCGTACACGAAGCCACCGCGCAGGCCCCGCTGCGGCACGCGGCCACGGCGCCCGCCAGCGCGCAGGAGGTCATCGCCGCGGGGTCCTCGTCGGTGGCGCCGTCGCAGTTGTCGTCCAGGTTGTTGCAGCGCTCGGCCCGAGGGAGCACCTCGCCGTCGCAGGTGGTGGGCCACACCCTGGACGACGGGCAGGTCTGCGTCCCCGCCGCGCACTGCCCCACGCCCCGGGTCCCCGCGGGGCCCGTGTAGCACGGCCGGGTCATCCCCGGGGTGCACTCGCCGCAGCCCTCGTCGGTCATCCCGTCGCAGGTGTCGTCGATCCGGTTGCCGCAGGTCTCGCTCGTGGCGGGCAGCACCTCGCCCGCGCACGCGGTGGGCCAATGCCCCTCGGCGTCGCAGGTCTGGGTCCCAGGCACACAACGCCCGACGCCCCGCGTCCCAGGCGAGCCCGAGTAACACGGCCGCATCATCCCCGGGGTGCACTCGCCGCAGCCCTCGTCGGTCATCCCGTCGCAGTCGTCGTCCACCCTGTTTCCGCAGGTCTCGGCCATGGCGGCGACGACCTCGCCAGGGCACCCGGTCATCCATCGCCCCATCGCATCGCAGGTCTGGGTGCCGCCCCTACATCTACCTACATCCAGGGTGATTGTAGGTCCTGAGTAACAGGGCCTCATGGCGCCCGCGGTGCACTCACCGCAGCCCTCGTCGGCCCTACCGTTGCAGTTGTCATCGATGCCGTCGCCGCAGGTCTCGCCCAGGGCGGGGGTGACGGCTCCGGCGCAGAGGGACCAGGTTCGGGTGCTCTCGCACACCTGGACGCCTCCGCGGCAGCGACCGACCCCATCGGTGCCCTCGGGGCCTGGGTAGCAGGGTCGGGTGCTCTCGGTCATGCACGGGGGCTCGGCGTCGCCGTCGGAGGCGTCTCCCGAGGACGAGTCCCCGCCGCCCCCGGTGGTGTCCTCGGGTGTCGAGTCCAGCGAGGCGCTGGTGTCGAGGGCGCTGTCCATTGCGGTCCCATCGGCGGCGCCGTCCATCCCGGGGGTGTCGGTCGAGGGCAGGTCCGTAGGGGGTGCGTCGGCGGTGCTGGTGTCCGAGGAGAGGGTGTCGGGTCCGCTGTCTTCGGTCCCCGGGCCGTCGCCGGGAGCGCCGTCCGGGGATTGCGAGTCCGCCGGGCCGGTGTCCAGGGAAGTGGAATCTGGCGGAGGGCCCTGGTCGCCAGGGGCGTCCCCGGGAGGGGTCGCGTCGCCCGAGGGATTGTCAGGG
The DNA here is from genome assembly GCA_016218725.1 of Deltaproteobacteria bacterium. Taxonomy (GTDB): domain Bacteria; phylum Myxococcota_A; class Polyangia; order Polyangiales; genus JACRDB01. The sequence continues at coordinate 68,660 of JACRDB010000039.1, read as the reverse complement.
AGCGCGTCGGAGCCGACTTCGCCGCCGAGGTCCGAGGCGCCGCCGGTGTCTTCGGTGCCGGAGCTCGAACCGCCGCCGCAGGCCGCGAGGAGCGCCACGATCGCAAAGAAGGCAAAGGTTCTCACGTAGATCCTCCCGAAGTGACCGCCGCGCCTGGAGGCGCCGCGGAGTCGCGCCCCGGAGTATCACCCCGCGGGTATCCCTGCGGGAAGGGCCCTCCGTCGCTTGAACCAGCGCGGCGGCCGGTGCGATGATCCGTGCGATGAGAAGGACGGCTCGGCGGTGGTCGTGGGTCGCGGTCTGCGCGGTCCTCGCGGGGTGCGGGAGCGGGGGCGCTCAGCCAGGCCCGGACGCGGGGGACGACGCGGCGCTGGACACGGGCGTCGAGGACACGGCGCTCCAGGACTCTGCGCCGGAGGTCGCCCCGGCGGACACGGGGAGCGCTCTGGACACCGTGGGTCCCGCGGACACCGTGGGGTCGCCAGACACCGCGCCGTTGGACGCGGAGCCGGACGCCGCGCCCGACGCGGCCATGGACGCCACCCGCCGGGACATACCCATCACCCGGGACACCGGTGTCATGGACGGCCCCGCGAGGGACGCGCCCGCTGACCGCCCCGCGGGCGACGTCCGCGCGGACGCGCCCACGGACGCGGGGATGTTCACGTTCACGCGCGTCCACGAGGTGCTCTTCCGCCGCTGCGTGATCTGCCACGGGACCAACGGGCGCCTGGACATGACCACGAGAATGCTCGCCTACCGGAACCTAGTGGGCGTGGACGCGATGGGTCCCTCGTGCATAGGCGGGGGCCGGGTGAGGGTGGTGGCCGGCGACCCCGCGCGGAGCCTGCTTCTGGAGAAGGTGAACCCCATGCCGTCGTGTGGCGCGCGCATGCCCCGCGGGGCGATGCCGCTGACCGCCGCGGAGATCGCGCTCATCCGTGGGTGGATCGCCGCGGGGGCCAGAAACGACTGAAGGACCATTCAGCCGGTGGTGACGCTGATCTGGCGGGGCCTCAGGCGGTCGTGCCGCGGGAGGTGCACGGTCAGCACGCCGTCGCGCAGCTCGGCCCGGATTCGCTCCGGGTCCACGCCGCCCGGCAGGGCGAAGCTGCGCACGTAGTCGAAGCCCTCAACCTCGCAGCGGGCCTCGATGGCGAGCTGGTTGCGCTCGAAGCGCAGGGTCACGGCCTCCGACGGGGCCCCCGGGACGTCCGCCACGAGGAGCAGCTCCTCGTTGTTCTCGAAGATGTCCACCGGGGGCGTCACGGTCCGCCGCTGGCGGGCGCGCTCGGGGGCTCTGGGGGCTTGGGTCTGGAGCTGTGCGTTCATGATCGTGGGTCCTTTCTCGGTGGTCTGCGGGTGGGTGTTCATCCTGCCTTCACGGCGATCTGCCGGGCCTGGGCCTCCGGGACCTTCGGGAGCGTCACCGTGAGCACGCCGTCCTTGACGACGGCGGTGGCGCGCTCGGCGTCCACCTTGCACGGCAGCGCGACGCTGCGGGAGAAGCGCAGCGAGGGCCGCTCCCGGCGGTGGACGGCGTAGCCCGCGGGGGCCTCCGTGCGGCGCTCCCCGGCGAGGGTGAGCACGTCCTGGTTGACGCTCACCTGCACGTCCTTGACGGCCAGGCCCGGCAGCTCGGCGCGGACGACCACGGACGGTCCCTCGTCGACGCGGGTGACCCTCGGGGGCGTCGCCTCGTCGTCCAGGAGCCGCGAGGGGCCCTCCAGGGCCTCCATCCGGCGGCGCAGTGCGTCCATCATGGCAATGGTGTTGTCGAAGTCTCCCCAGCGCGTGAACATGGCTCCTCCATCGTGGTGGTAGGCGTCGCCGCCGCGCCCATGCGAGCGCTCAGGAGGGCAGGCGACACCTCGTAGAGGTGAAGGCCTCGGTCCTCCTGGCGCCTGCGGTGATCGCAGCGGCCTACCCACACAGGTAGGCACTGTTCTTGCCATGTCAAGGTCTGCGGGCAGTCCTTCGGGCGCGTAGCGGAGGTCTGCACCTCGCCCTACCTGCCCGCTACCTCCGGATTGGAGGATTACCCTGCTCCGCGACCGTGTTCCACTCGCGCAGGAGCTGGTTCGCCTGCTCGTTGCCGAACTGCTCCTCGATCGCCTGCTGGAACACCTCGTCGTGGGTGATCGTCTCGTACGTCACCCCCTTGAACAGCACCGTGATGGAGGGCTCGAACTCGTTAAGAGTCTTGGCGAAGGCACCATCCATCACATGCCCGAGATGGCGCTTGATGTCCTCGTCACCGAGCGTGCCGGTGATGGACCGCCTCTTCCACGACACTGGCGGGGCCGCCAACAGCCGGGGCACCAGCGCCTCCTCCAGCGCCTTGCGGATGTCCACAACGGGTATGTGGTCCCCGATCACCGCGGAGGGGAACACCGTCGGTTTCGTGGCCGTTGCGTCGCTCATCGTCATGCTCCGAGCGAGGGAACGCCATCCATCGAGGGAAATCAACAGAAACCGGCGGCCGTGCGTCAATCCCCGCATGGGCATGTTGGGAGAGGCGAGTCCGACCAGCTATCCGGAGAACACCCAGGTGGTCTTCTGTAGTCGCTCCCAAGCGGCTCGGAGCTGCGGCGGGCTCATCACCCGCGCCTTGCGCGTGTTCCAATCCTTCACCCTCGTGATCGTGGCATCCGGGTCTGTCCGTGAGGTCAGGTCCTCGGCCATGATCCAGTGTGCGGTCGCCAGGAGCTCCATCCCTAGCGGGGTCTCGAAGCCCTCGATGAGATGTGCGACGCGGCTCAGGCGTTCCCGCGTCGCGACAGCGGCTGCCAGGAACTCCGTCGCAAGCCGCCCGGCATCCGGCAGCAGCCGGAGCTGCCCGAAGGGCCCCGCACGGCCCTCCCCGTATCCGATGGTGTAGTGCCCTTCGAGGCGGCTCAACACCTGGCGCAGGTTGTCGGCGTAGGGCCCATAGTGATGCCGGTGGAACTTCAGTCGGAGCGGCTCGCCCGCGACCTGGAGGAAGTAGGCTAGCTTCTGGACCTCCAGCAGTGAGAGGCCGTCCTCGTACTCGGCGCGGAGGTACTGGTCCATGAGCCCAAGGATCGCTGCGCGCCCAGGGGTCATCGAAGGGCGCTGCGTGCGGTTCGGCATGGCCTCGGGCATGGGCGACACACCCGGGGGGAATAGCAACACCTCCACCGCAGCAAGGTCCTGGAAGGCGCCCTCAATGAGGGGGCGGACCTCGGACCACGGGAGCCCTCCGAGGCCACATCCGAGCGGCGGGATGGCGATGGACCTGATGCCCCGCTGCCGCACCTGCGCGACGAGGTCCACGAGCCCGTCGCGGATGTACTCGATCTTCGACGGATGCTTCCAGTGCTCCTTCGTCGGGAAGTTGATCACGTACCTCGGCGTCGGCAGGACGGTCGTGAAGACCAGCACCCGGCCGATGACGACCTCACCGCGCTCGCACGCCAGCTCGTACTCGGCGAAGTTCTCGGGGAACGCCTTCTTGAACTGCAGGGCGATGCCCTTCCCCATCGCACCCTGTGTGTTGACCGTGTTCACGACGGCCTCGACCTTCGCGTCCAGCAGGTTCCCGCTGCCCTCGTGGATCATCAGCGCCCTCAATAGTACCAGTTGCGACGGGTGTGAACGCCAGATTTTGGAGTCGCTTGCGCGACGACTGCGCGAACCTTGACAGCGACCTCTTCATCGTGCACCCCGATCCCCAGCACGGCGCTCCACGGGAAGAACTCGTGCACGAGGAACTCCGCCTGCCTGCGCTGCTTCAAGTCGTCGTCGTTTCCCCAGCGCCTCTCCGACATGACGTCCCAGGAGACCTGGTCCAACCTGTCCAGCGACGCGAACTGCTGGGCATACCCGAGGTCGGCGTGGCGGTCGGTGAAGAACCAGGGTCGTCCCGGTGCGATCGCGGCATTGACGCTGGAGACCAGATGCACGATGTCGCGCTGGCCGCCCTGGTACCCTTCGTGACCGCGATGCAAGACGTACAACATCACCGAGCGCGGGCAGAAGTAGAAGGGAACGTAGTCCCCGACGACACCTCGGGCCGCGCACAAGACCTGGCGGCTCATCCGGCGCGCCTTGATGTGCGCGTAGCCCACGTTGGTGGCCGAGGCATTCCCAGCGCGGATCTGCGCGTCGGACCACAGGCCGCCGACCGTCAAGATCGCCGTCAGGTTGCTGACGTGTGTGATGTGGTAGATCCACGGGTTCCGCGGTACCTGTACCGTCATCCGCGCCATCCCTCGCCTGGAGCTCTGGGCAGTACCTCCGCCGAGAGTCGCTACACTACCACGGTCTCACGCTTCCATTCCGCAGCGCGGAGTTGCACCGCCTGCGGTCGCGCGCATTGCGCTACGGCGCCTGGAACCTCCAGGCTCCGTCGAAGAAGCCCGCCTGGGCGCTGCCAGAGCGCGGCAGCACCAGCCAGTCCGGCGCCGCGAAGGACGACGTGAACGGCTGCAGCCGGAACACCACCCTCCGCGCGCCCTGCGTCGCCACCACCACGGCCCCGACGCGCTCGTCCCGCTCTGGGAACACGAAGAACAGCGCCGCGTTCTCCGTGCGCGTCGCGCCTAGCGTCACGGCCTCGGGCGTCCACCCGAAGGGGATCCCCGCCGGGAGCGTCACGTCCCCCGGGCGAGCCCCGAGGTAGAGGAGGTTGCGCGTGCGTCGGAGCACTTCGGTCACCTCCCCGCGCGGCACCGCGCAGCCCGCGCCGTTGCCGATCACGCTCCAGGCGCTCGTCAGGTACGCCGCGTAGCGCCGCCAGGTCGGGTCCTCCGGGTCGTACACCGCGCACCAGGGGCTCGCGAAGACCTCGTTGAAGGGCCCCGTGAGCCCCGGGCGCTTGCCGTCCTGAGGCCCCACGGGAATCGGCCCGTCGGTCACCGTGAGCTCCCGCCCGTCCGCCCTCACGGCGCTCACGCCCAGCGCCCGGAGCGCCGCCCCGTCCAGCACCATGCTCCGCACGTTGCGCGTGGTGAGCATCACCACCGCGCCCTCCCGCGACGAGGTCACCACGAGGTCCTGCATCGGGTCCAGCGCCGACCGCAGCGTCACGAAGGCATGCCGAGAGTTCACCCACACCCCCGGGGAGGTGTATGTAAATGTAGTCTCCTGTGGGTCCAGGGTATGCGCCTGGAAGAACTCGAAGAGCGGCGGCCAGTCGACGCAATCGGCGCCCGGAGCGCGATCTCCGTCCCACCAGTGGCCCGCTCCGGGTTGCTCGTGGAAGACCACGTCGTTGGTGAACATCCTGACGGCGGCCACGAGCGCGCGGCCCTCCCGGATGGGGACGTTGTCGTCGGCGGTGCCGTGGATCGCGTACACCCCGCGACGGGCGAGGTTGGACAGGTACCCCTGGGTGTTGCTCGACGCCTGCGAGCGCGCGAAGGCTCCCCTCGGCGCCGCGGCGCCTACGTACGACTGGAACGAGCCCCAGCCCGCGCTCGGGCCGATGGCCGCGAAGCGCCCGGGGAAATGTACCCCGAGCTGCCAGGTCCCGTGGCCCCCCATGGAGTGCCCCGTGAGGTAGACCCTCGTGGGGTCGGTGTCGAAGAGCCTCGTGGCCGTGTCCAGCACCTCCAGGGCGTCCAGGCGCCCAAAGGCCTCCCAGTCAAAGCCAAAGGGCCTGCGGTTCGTCGGCGCCACCACCCAGGTCCAGTCCCGCGCGCTGTAGGCCCTGGCGTGGCCGATGCCCTCGACCCCTGCGCCGTGGAGCGCGAGCACCAGGCCCTTGCGGGGCGGTCCCCCGGTCCTCGGGGGCACCACACCAAAATACTGCGCCGACCGGTCCACGCCGGAGAGAAAGGTCCTGCGGTAGGTGCCGCCAGCCTCCACCACCGGGAGCTCCACGCTCTGGCGGTACGCGAACCCGAGGGAGGGTGACTCCACCCGAAGCGACGCCCTCACCCGCGCCGGCATCATGGTGTGGGGCCTCCGAGGGTGGAGCTCGAAGGGCACCTGGGTCACCGCCCCGGCCGGAAGCGAAGGCACGGCGATGGACGATGGCTCCCAGTCGTCGCTCGCCTCGACGCGGGCGGTGACGTCGAGGGCGGGGCGCTCCGTGAGGTTGAGCACCGCCAGGCCCAGGTGCTGCCGGTCCATGGAGCCCGCCACCAGGTCCGGCGGCGTGAGGTCGTGGGTGTTCAAATAGAGCTCGTCCGGGGTCGAATGGATCCGCACCCGGGCCCGGCCTCGGCCTCCGATCGCGCGCAGCACCAACGTGTTGCGACCGGGCCGCAGCTCCAAGGGCACCCGGATCCGCCCGGAGCCGTACACGTCCCCAGGCTGCACCGCGCCGTTGACGTAGAGCACCCCTACCACGTCCGCCTGCGCAAAGGCCCTACGACCCTCGGGGAGCTCCACCACCGCGGCGAGGTACAAGCTCGACCCCCTCGGAGCGTCGGCGATGGTGCCGTCCTCCATGGACTCCTGGGCGCCCCACCAGAGCCCGTAGCTCATGCCCTCTTCAGGGATCTCGAAGGTGCCCTCGTCCACCGCCGCCAGCACCTCGTCGGCGGTGCCCGATGGGAGCCTCGCGATCATCCAGCGAGGCACCCGGAGCTCCTCTGGGGTGCTCTCCGGCGCCAGGGGTGCAGGCCCGACCCTCGCGTCCGCCGCGTCCTGCGAGGGAGCATCGCCCGCGGGCCCGTCGCCCGGGCTCGAGTCCCGTGGCGCCGCGGCATCCATGGGAGCCAACGGAGCCGCCTCGCAGCCAAGAACCAGAAGCGCCGCCGCAAGGATCCGTCGCATGCTCCCCAGCATGCCCCAGGATCGTGTTGGACGTTGCCTCCCGAGGGAACCTTTGCCGACGCCTGTCGTCCCACCCGCAACCATGAAGACGCACCTCTTCGGGATCGCCGTCGCGCTGTATTTTTATACTCCCAACGTACACTCCCAGAGCACGGCGCCGCCGCTCGGGGTGGTGCTTGAGAGCCCGCTCGCGGGCGTGGTGGACGGGGACTTCACCGTGGCACTTGACGCGAGGGTGACGGACCCCGCGGTGACCGAGGCGCTCTTGACGGTGAACGGGCTCACCTACCCGGTGCGCGTCGAGGACGGGAGTGTCCATCAGACCGTGGTGGCCTTCCCGGGAAACAACCGCGTCGCGGTCACCGTACGCCGCGGCGCCGTCACGGTCTCCGACAGCGTGACCTTCTTCCTCCGGGGCGCCTCCGCCGAGCTCCTGGTGCTCCTCGGGTGGCCCTCCCGCGGGGAGATCATTGACCTGTGGACCCGCGAGCCCTCGGGGGAGACCTGCAAGTGGGACCACCGCGAGACGGCCTCCGGCGGCAGGCTCCTGGATTTCTCCTCCGACGCCATTGGCTTTGGCAGCCAGGCGTATGTCAGTTCGCACGTCCAGGCCGGGCGCTACCGCGTCAAGATCCATTACTGGGGCGCCGCCGCCGCGGAGGACGGCAGGGACCTCACCTCCTACCAGGACACCCTGGTGCTTCTCGATGGCGTGCTCTCGGAGCTCTCTCAAGGTCCCTCCTGGGAGCGCCGAGGGGAGCTGGTCGGGAGGCGCTCGTCGCTGGAGGCGTCGCTGGATCGCTGGAGCCTGCCGGCCGCCCCGCAGACCCCCGTCCGCGCGGAGGTGGTGCTCTTCCCCGGCGGCGCGGCGGAGCGTCGCTGGCGCTTTGATCGCACCCCCCAGCGCGAGGGTGAGCTCCTCACCCTGGGCGAGGTGGACGTCACCCCGGCCATGATCGCCGCCGCCCGGAGGCCCGCGCCGTGAGGGCCCCCAAGCGCCTCTGCCTGGCCGCCGTCGCCGCCGTCGCCCTCCTTCCCCTCGGGGGCCTCGCGGACCCCGACGACGTGCACCTGCCGCTCACCATCCACCCGAGGCCCTTCCTCCTCGTGGAGGTGCCCCGACGCTTCAGCTCCACAACCACACCCGAGGTGCGCCTCCAGCGCCGGGGGAGTGGCCCCGTGCGCCTGGTGACCTACCGCGTGAAGGCCCCGGAGGGCTTCGCCCGAGGCCCCTTCTCTCCGCAGGGCGTGGCCATCGCCCAGACGCCGTACGGCGCCGAGGCCGAGGCGCTCCTCGCGCAAGACTCGCCCCTGCCGCGCGATGGAGCGCTCCTCACGCTGGTGGACGACCGCACGGTCATGGTCCAGGCCCGCGCTCGCCTCCGCCGCACCGCAGGCGACGAGGCCGCCCTCTACGACTCCAACGAGGCCGACGAGGGCGACGTGGTCACCCGCTTCATGGGCGGAGGCGGCTGGAGCGGGGCCACCGCGCGCCTCCCGGTGCTCCCTCCGGGCGTGTACCTCACCCGCGCGGTGCTCGGAGCCTGGAGCAGCACCGCGCTCCTGAGCGTCGGGGAGCTCACGCTGCTCGTGCGCCGCGGGGACCGCGAGGACCGCGTCCTGGTCACGGGCCCCGACGGGAGCCCCGAGGGCGGCGTGGAGGTTGAGGTCCTCCACGACGGTCACGCCGTCGCCCGTGGCCGCACCGACGCCCACGGAGCGTGGGTCCTCCCCGCGCGCCCGGAGTCTACCGTTCGGTTCCTGGCCCGCAGCGGCCAGGACCTGGCCTGGAGCGACGTGACCCACGCGCCGCTCGCGCACTGCGACCCTCGGATCTACCTCGCCACCGGGAGGCCCACCTACCGCCCCGGCGAGGACCTGCACCTCCGGGGGCACCTCCGCGGGTGCGTGGGCGACCGCGAGGTGCCCCTCCCCGATGAGCCCATCGAGCTGCCTCGGGACGGCTCCGACGAGCCCCTTCGCCTGACCACCAACGCCGACGGAGATTTCACCGCGGTGGTCCCCGCCGCGCGGGTCCTCCGCGCGGTACATCGCGGCCGTGTCCACACCCGCACCGTGCGGCTGGACCACGCGGTCCCGCCGGAGCACCCCGTGGAGCTGCGCATCGATCGCCCCTGGGCCGCCCCCGGCGAGCGCGTGCTCCTCACCGTAAGAGACGCCCGGGGAGCGTGGTACGAGCCCGCGCGGTGCACCGTCACCGCCCCGGGCTTCGAGCGCTCGCTCCCTATCGGCCCCGCCGGGCCCGCGGTCTTTGAGTACACCGTGCCTCCCTCCGTCGAGGCGCTCACCATCACCACCTTCGCGGTGGCCGTGACGGGCCTCGGAGGCACCGCCAGGACCACCGCGGAGCTCCGCACTGGCGCCTCCCGAGAGCTCGTCGAGGTCGATCTCCCGCAGCGCGTCGGGCGCCCGGGGCAGAGCGTCGCCGTCGCCGTCCAGGTGCGGGACCTCGGAGGCCAGCCCGTCACCGGCGACGTCACCGCGCTCGCCTACGGCTCCGACGGCAATCGCCGAGGAGACGGCCCCCGCGCCCGCGCCGCGGCCACCCTGGACCCCAATGGTCGCGCGACGATCCCGCTCACCCTCTCGGGCGCGGGTCCCTGGTGGATCGAGGCCGAGCGCCCAACCCTCCAGGGCGCCACCGCCCGCGGGAACGTGATCCTCTGGGATCGCCCGCGACCCCCTACGCTCAACGGCGGCGACTCCCTCGCCATCCTCCCGGAGTCCCTCAACGTAACACCGGGAACACCCCTGCGCTTCGCCCTTCGGACGCCCACACCAGGGGCGATGTGGGTCACCCTGGAACAATCCGGGGTCGTGTCGGACCTTCTCCTACCCGCCGGGGTACTCTCCGGGGAGCTCCCGGTGCCCGACACCGCCCGAGGGCGGGCGACGCTTGCGGCCACGCGCCTTCACGGTGGCGAGGCCGAGACGGTGACCTCGGTGCTGGACGTGGCCACGGCGCCCTACCTCTCGCTCCGGGTGTCCTCGGAACGGACGGTGTATGCCCCGGGAGCTACGGCGAGGGTCACTGTGGACACCGCCGACGCCGAGGGCCATGGCCGCGACGCCGTGGTGACCCTCTGGGCCGCAGAGGAGGGCTGGTGGGCGCTCAACCCCGAGGAGCACCCCGCCCCGAGGAGTTTTCTTTCACTCCCGGGCCGCGCCGCCAGCGCCGGGGACAGCACGCGCCCGCAGGGCTACGGCGCCGAGGAGGGACGTCGCCTCGACACGCTGCTGGAATGGAACGGGAGGCCCCTGGAGGGCGCCACCTTCCGCCACGGGTGGGGACACCCCACGGAGCTGGTCACCCTGGACTCCCAGGGGACCTTCCTCGACGTGGCCCGCTCCCTCGCGCTCCGCGCAGGTCTCACGGGCGCCTGGGTCTGCCCGAGCGCGCAGGTGACGCCCTCGGTGACCTTGCGAGCGCGGTCGCTCCCCTGGGACCTGGTGGCCTTCAAGGTGGCCCAGGCGACGGAGACGCACGCCCTGGTGCGCCAGCGCACGCTGCGCTTCGAGTGCGGTCCGCCTCCCGGCGACGTCGGTGGCTTCGGCTCGGGGAGCGGCCGGGGCATGGGCACCGGCGGCGGCGGCTTCGGGGTGGTCCCACGCAGGGCGCTCCTCGGAAATTTCTATTTTCTCCCGCTGCGCCACACGGGCCCTCAGGGGCACCTGGAGCTGGAGGTGGTGCTCCCCACGCAACCCGGACACTGGAGGATCGAGGCCCTGGCCATCGCCTCGGACGCCGCCAGCGCCCAGGACCACACGGAGCTCTCCACCGCGCAGCCCATGGTTGTCGAAGCGAGGCTCCCTTCTCCGCTGCGCGTGGGCGACGAGGCGGAGGGGTCCCTGGTGGTGACCGCGCCGGGGCTCGCGGGACGCTCGGTGCCCGTGAGGCTCACCCCCGAGGGGCCCCTCACGCTCCTGGTGGCGCCGGGTCCCGCGGTGACCCTCGGCCCCGACGGGGTGGGGCGCTCGCGCTTCCGGGTTCGACTCACGGGGATGGGGGACGCGTCGCTGGTGGCCGCGGGCGGAGGCGCCGGGGGACCGGAGGACGCCGCCAGGCTGCCCGTGGTCGCGCTGGAGGACCCCTCCGTCGTGCCGCTCGCCGTGAGCGCCGTGGCGGGCCCCTCCGGCGCGGAGCTCCACGTCCCGGTGCCCGCGCTGCGGAGCGCCGCCACCGTGGAGGTCACCGTCGAGGGGGACCTCGAAGGGGCCGCCAGGGACGTGCTCGACGAGCTCCGCGCGCCGCGCTGGGACGTGGCCATCCTGCGCGTGGACCGCCTCCTGGCGCTCGACGCGCTCCTGCCGGTGGTGCAGCCCTTCGCCGCGCTCCGCGACGAGGTCGAGCGCGCCAGGGCCTCGGAGCTCTCCCACCTGGAGCGCCTGAGCGCGCCGGACGGGCTCCTGTCGCCCATCGGGAGCGTGGCGCCCGGGACCTGGTTCCTCTTGCGCCAGGCGCTCGCCCTGGGAGAGGGCTGGGACGGGAGGGCCCCGATGACCCTTCGCCAGCGGGTGCGAGCCCTGGTCCCCCGGGGCCCCATGGCCCTGGACCCGGAGCTCGCCCTGGTGCTCGCCCGAAGCCGCGACGGCGCGGACCGAGCGCTCGCCCTGAGGGTCCTCCAGCGGGTGGCGACGCCCGAGCGCCCCGATGGGCTCCTCGCGGCGGTCCAGGCCGCGACGGTGGTCTCACCCGCGGAGGTCCCCCGCCGAAGTGACGCCCTGGCAGCGTGGGTGGAGCGGGCGCTCTCCCAGGACCGCGGGACGGGCTGCGCGGGTCCGGCGTGGTTTCTGTGCACCACCCGCGACGGCGAGAGGGGCCTCCTGGCGCGCTCGGCCCTGGCGCTTCGCCGCGCCGGGCGCCGCCCCGAGGTGGTGGACGCCGTGCTCCAACGGCTCTCGCGACCGCTGCCTCGCCAGGCGCTCCGTTGGGGGACCGCGGAGGCCGACGTGCTCGCGCTGGTGCACGCGCTCCGGGGAGGCCAGAGCCCGGGGTCGCGGGTGGTGGTCGCTCTGGACGGCGTCGAGCTCGGCCGGGGCGAGGCGAGCGCGGGCCTGCGGGTCTCGGTCCCTCACGGGGGCGCCCTCACCGTGTCCGTTGCGCCGCAGGCGTCACGCTTCGCGCGGGTGTTCGTGCGAGGGGGCCTCTCGGTGGAGCCTCCGACCACGAGCCTGGGGCCCGCCGCGCTCAGGGCTTCGGTAGACGCCTCCGCGACGGTACCGACGCTCGTGGTGCAATGGACCCTCACCTCGGCCGCCGAGGACCTGGAGTTGCAGGTCCCGCTCCCTGCGGGCTTTGCGCTCGCGGCGCCGCCGGGGAGGGGACCCGCCACCGCGAGCGCCCGCGCCCGGGAGCTCTCCTGGTGGATGCCCTGGGAGACCGAAGGACCGGACAGCGTGGCGCGCGTGGCCTACATCGACGGCGCGGTGCGCGTTCGCTACGGACACCTGGGGGCCGGCGCCCACCGGCTGCGCCTCCCGCTCACCGTCGCGGCGGAGGGGCTCTTCCACGCCGGGGGAGGGTGGCTCCGCGCGAGGGACCCGGAGCTGTGGTCGCTGAGCCCGCCGCTGGCGCCTTGATTTGGGGGCGGTGGTGACAAGCGCCGGGGGCGGGTGCACAATGCGCCCGCCGCGGAGCGCGGCGACAAGGCATGGTGAGCGATGAGTGACGCGACGATGGACGTGGTGGTGAGCTTCGACACCACGGGGAGCATGTACGGCTGCCTCGCGGAGGTGCGCAAGGGCGCCAAGGCGCTGGTGGAGCGGCTCTTCAAGGAGATCCCCGGGCTGCGCATGGGGGTCATGGCCCACGGGGACTACTCCGACGCGAAGCGCACCTACCTCCTCAAGAAGGTGGACCTGACGGACGACAAGGCCGCCGTGCTCAAGTTCATCAAGGGAGTGCCCAGGACCGCCGGGGGCGACGCGCCGGAGGCCTACGAGTACGCGCTCCACGAGGCGCGGGGCCTCGCCTGGCGGGAGGGCGCAGGCCGCGTCCTGGTGATGATCGGCGACGAGGTTCCCCACGCGCCGGACTACAAGGAGAACGAGGCCCACCTGGACTGGGAGAAGGAGCTGGAGGCCCTGGCCGAGGCCGGCGTGAAGATCTACGGGGTCCAGGCGCGGGCCGGAGGCAACACCCCGCAGAAGAAGTTCTACAAGTCCATCTCCGAGCGCACCGGCGGGACGTACCTCACGCTCCAGCAGCTCAAGAACAGCTCGGACATGCTCCTCGGGATCGCGATGCACGAGCGCGGCGGGGAGCACCTGTCCCGCTACGCCGCGGAGGTCGCCCGGGCCCGACGCATGGACCGCGGCCTGAGCGAGGCCTACTCGGCGATGCTGGGCCGGGAGCTCACCGAGGCCGAGGCCACCGGCCGCGACGCCGCGAGCCCCGACGCGGAGGCGCCCGCGCCGAAGCCCCGGAGGCCCCGGTCCGGGGCGAAGGCCACCCGCGGAGCGCGCAAGGCCCCCGCCCGCGGAAAGCCCGACGCCGCCGCGAAGAAGAAGGCCGCCGCCGCGAAGAAGAAGGCCGCTGCAGCGAAGAAGAAGGCCACCGCGGCCAGGGTCCGCGCCCGCAAGGCCGCGGCGAAGCTCCGGGTGACCGTCGCGCGGCGCAAGCAGCGGGTGCGCGCCGAGCGGCGAAGCCTCTCCCGCGCCACCGCCGCCCTGGTGCGTGCAGGGCGGCTCCTGGCGCGCAGGCGCAAGGCCAGGGCGAGCCTCCGCGCCAGGGTCAAGGTGGCCCAGCGCCTCTTGACCCTGGACCTGCGTCGCCTCTCGGTGAAGCGCCGGGAGGCCGCGGGCAAGCCCGTACGCGCAGCGTCCAAGGCCGCCTCCAGCGCCCGGAAGGCTCCGCGCAAGGCCACCCGCAAGGCGCCTGCCCGAAAGCGCGCGGCGTCCCGCAAGGGCGCGCGCAGGCCCGCCCGGAGGCCCTCCACCAGGAAGAAGGGATGAGCGCCCGGGTGACCACCCAGCGAGCGGGGCTGCGCCGCAGGGCGCTGCTCCTGGCGCTGGCGGGGGCGGGACTCGCCGCGTGCAGGCGCGGGCCGAGCGCTACCGCGAGGCGCGCGCGGCCACAGCCCTTCGAGCCCGTGGACGAGAGCTTCCGAGGGTGCGAGGGCGGGTGAGGCACCCGCATGCGCCAGCCGGCGGCTGGCGTGGTGGCCCAGCCCGGGGCTCGGGCGGGCCAGCGGGTGTACTGCCCGGTCAGCGGCGTGGTGCTCGAGGTCTCGCCGCAGACCGTGCACCGCGATCGTCCTGATGGGCGCTGGTTCTTCTGTTGTGAGCCCTGCGCCGCGTACTTCACGGGGCATGAGCAGGAGGTCCGGGCCCTGCGGAGCGGGTGAACAGCGGCCCCTCGAGCATCTACGCCGCCGCGGCGCGGGAAGTTACGCGGGGCCCCATTGGCATCCTTGACAGGACGGCGCCCGGTGTCGTGAGGTTATCGCCGTGACCTTCAAGGAGATGGTCCTGTCGCTCGCGGTGGCGGTGGCCGCGGGCATTTTGGTGGGAGCCGAGCGGGAGCAGGCCGCCGCGGGCCGCGAGGGCGTCGAGTTCGGTGGGATCCGGACCTTCCCCCTCCTGGCGCTCCTCGGGGCCCTCGGGGCCCTGTGTCGCCCCGCCCTCGGGCTCTGGCTCCTCGGGGGCCTCCTCCTCGGGGTCATTGCCTTTGTCACCGTGTCCCACGCGCGGTCGGCCTCCCGCGACGAGATCGGCATCTCCTCGGAGGTCGCGGCCCTGGCGACGTACGCCCTCGGGGCCATGGCCGCGACGCCGGAGCTTCTTCCAGGCCACGGGCGCTTCCTGCTGGTGGGGGCCGTGGCCAGCGGGGTGCTCGCGTTCCTCGCGCTCAAGCGCCCGCTCCACGGCTTCGCCGCGAGCCTCTCTGCGGAGGACGTGTACGCCACGGTGCGCTTCGTGGCGCTCGGGCTGATCGTGCTCCCGGTGCTCCCAGACCAGCCCTTCGGCCCGCTGGGGGTGCTGGTGCCGTACAAGATCGGCAAGATGATCGTGCTCGTGGCCGGCGTCTCCTTCGCGGGCTACGTCGCCGCCAGGGTCGTCGGCAAGGCCCGCGGGCTCCTGGTGGCGGGGCTCCTCGGGGGCCTCGTGTCCTCCACCGCCGTCACCATGACGTACTCGGGCCGAGCCCGAAAGGAACCCGCCGTGGCGGCGGTGTGCGCCGTGGCCATCATCGCCGCGTGCTCCACCATGTTCGCCAGGCTCGTGGTGGTGGTGGCGGCGGTGGACCGGCCGCTCCTCGGGACCCTGGCAGCCCCGCTGGGGGCCATGGCCGCCGTGGGCTTCGGGGCCTCCTGGTGGCTCTACCGCGGCCACGCCCGGCAGGAGGCCGGGGAGGCCAGCGACGGGGGCCTGAAGAACCCCTTCGAGCTCGGCCAGGCCTTCTCCTTCGGGCTCCTGTACGGCGCGGTGCTGCTCGTCGCCAAGGCGGCCCAGACGTACTTTGGCAACAACGGGCTGTACCTCTCGGCGGTGCTCGCGGGGCTCACCGACGTGGACGCCATCACCCTCTCGGCCACGGACCTGCACCGCGGGGGCCTTAGCCCCGACGCGGCCTCCACGGTGATCGTCCTGGCGGCGGTCACCAACACCGTGGTCAAGGCCGGCATCGCCCTCTCCACGGGCGGGCTCGCCGTGGGCCGCAGGGTGGCCGCGGTCCTGGGCGCTGCCCTCGCCGCGGGGGGCGCCGTGCTGCTGTTCCTGCGGTTGCGGTAGCGCGCCGCGGAGCGCCTGGGGCATAGTCCCCGGCCATGAGCGATGCGCCGGGAGCCTGGACACCGTCGGAGTTTGAAGCGCGGCTGCGCAGCCTGGAGCGGCGCTACCACATCCATCACCCGTACCACCAGCGCATGGCGCGCGGGGAGCTCACGCCCGCGCAGGTGCGAGGATGGGTGGCCAACCGGTTCTATTACCAGGTCAACATCCCCCGGAAGGACGGGGCGATCCTCTCGTCGTGCCCCGACCGGGAGGTCCGCAGGCGCTGGCGCCAGCGCATCGTGGACCACGACGGGGACGACACGGACCCCGGAGGCATCGAGGCCTGGACGCGCCTGGGCGAAGCCTGCGGGATCCCCCGCGAAGCCCTCTGGTCCCAGGAGAGCGTGCTGCCGGGCGTGCGCTTCGCCGTGGACGCATACGTGAACTTCGCCCGCGCGGCGCCCTGGCAGGAGGCCGTGGCGTCGAGCCTCACGGAGCTCTTTGCCCCGACGATCCATCGCCAGCGCCTGGCGGGCTGGCCCACGCTCTACCCCTGGATCGCCCAGGAGGGCCTCGGGTACTTCCAGAAGCGGGTCTCGCAGGCCGGGAGGGACGTCGAGCACGGCCTCGCGCTCACGCTCCAGCTCTTCACCACCCGCGCCGCCCAGGACCGCGCCATGGCGGTGCTCCAGTTCAAGCTGGACGTGCTCTGGAGCCTCCTGGACGCCCTCTGGATGGCCTACATCGCCGGGATGCCACCCTATTTCAGTTGCCCCGACGAGCCGTCGCCCTGAGCGCCCCCCGCGCGAGCGCCGCGACGGCGCCCTCGGGTCTTTGAGCGAGGCGGCCCCTCCAGCTCCTCCAGGGGCACCACCCTGGGGCCGACGTCCTCCGCGGCGACCGTGGCGACCGTGGCCTCCGTCACCCGCGCGAAGGCGAAGAGCCCCTGGGCCTCGGGAGGGCGCTTCCCACGGCGCGGGACCAGCGCCCGCGCGGGCGCCGCGGGGCGACCGCAGTGGGGGCACGGGGCCTCCGACGCCGCGGGCACCTCTCCGTCCTCGGTGGGTGCCTCGGAGACGCCTTGAGGCGTCGTGACAAAGGACGCAGGTTGTGCGTCCAGGGCGGCCTCTCCGCGCTCCAGGGCGCGCTCGACGAGGCGCAGGAGGGCCCTCTCGGCCTGGCGCTTTGCCTCGGAGAGCTCCTGGAGCTTGCGCACCGCGAGGTGCAGGGCCCCGGAGCCGTGGTCAAAGACCGCGACCTGGGCGTGGGGGCAGTCCCCGCGGGCGCCGGGCCCCAGGCCACAGGCGAGGCACACCGAGAGGCCACCGGTCCCCGCAGCGGTCGCCCCGGGGGAGGGCGTCTCGTCCAGGTAGAGCTCCCGCTCGGGGTCTACGAAGGCCTCGGGGTCGGGGACACCGCGAGGCGCTGGGCGTCGGGCGCGCGTCACCCGGTGGACGCTAGCACTGAACGCGCGTCACCGAAAGTGCGGCGCGCCGTCAGCCCCGGATACGGATGGCGACGAAGAGCTTCGCCACGCTCTTGATGACGTTGGGCACGCGCTTCAGGAGGTTGATGGACGGGGGGCGCTTCTCCAGCACCCGGATGGGGATCTCCTTGATGCGCACGCCCGCGCGCTCGGCGCGGATGACCAGCTCGCTGGCGAAGACGTCCTTGTCCACGAGGCAGGCGCGCACCACGTCGAGCAGGGCCACGCGGCGGAAGGCCTTGATCCCGTGGGTGTCGCTCCCGCGGAACCCGAGGGTCACCCGCAGGAGGCCATTGAACACCATGGTGGCCGCGTGGCGGAAGATGGGGCGCTCGTCCGAGGCGCCCGCCAGGAGCTTGGAGCCGATGACCAGCTCGGCCTCGTTGTGCTCCAGGAGCTCCATGCTCCGGCGGTAGAAATCCATCAGGCACAGATCGATCTCGTCGCAGAGGACGAATTCCCCGCGGGCCTGGAGGATGCCCTCGCGCAGGGCCTTGCCGTAATTCGGCTCGCCCAGGGAGAAGAACGACACCTCGGGGTACTTCTCGGCCAGCGTGCGGGCGATGCCCACGGTGTTGTCCCGGGAGCCGTTCTCCGCCAGGAGGATCTCGAAGGGCCAGCCGAACTCCCGGAGCTGCTCCCGGAGGTCCACCACGGCGGCCTGGAGGATGGCCTCCTCGTTGTAGATCGGGATCACCACGGAGAGCCGGGGGTAGGGCGCCCGGCCGTCGGCCTCGGCGGTCATGGGCTCACCATCGCCCGCGCCTCGAGGGCGGCGTCGCGGCCAAAGATCAAGGCGTCTTCCATGCTGGAGTAGTTCCAACCTCCGTAGCGGCCCTGGGACACGATCCCCGCCGAGGCCAGGAAGGGCCGGAGCACCTCCAGGCTGGCGTAGTACGCATGATCGAAGATCACGTACGCCCACTCGATGGTGCGCACGCGCGCGAAGCACAGGTCCTCGGGCGCGCTCAGGAGCCCGAGCTCCACGAGGCCCGAGAGCACCCCCGGCAGCAGCGCCTCCAGCGAGGGCGTCTCCCGGCTCGCCAGCTCCACATAGTAGCTGGACCCCTCCGGGGGCGCCATCGCGGGCGAGAAATTCGAGTACACCCCGACGCGGTAGAAGGGGTACTTCTCCTCCGGGACATAGACCCAGTGCAGGTCCCTCCCAGCGGGCTTGCGGCTGGCCACGTCGAGGTAGTGCAGCCGGGAGCACCGGAGCGCCTCGGCGGCGCGGCGGACCTCCTCCGGGGGGTCCTCCAGGAGCCCCACCAGGGCCTTCAAGGGCGCCGTGGAGATCAGGGCCCGGTAGGGCACCACCTGGCCGTCGGGGAAGCGCAAACGGCGCCCCCGCCAATCGATAGAAGCGGGCGCGCGGTGAAAGGCCGGCGGCTGGAGGTCCCGGGCGAGGGCCTCCGGGAGCTCGTGGATGCCCGTCGGGGGATAGAGAAAGCTGGTGTTGTACCCGAGCTCCCGGTCGTTGAGCCCCACGGCGCCGGCCAGGACGTCCTCCAGCTTTGGCATGGGGACAAAGCGCGAGCACCACGCGGCGGTGATCTCCCGCGGGTGGACCCCCCAGAGGCGGCTGTTGTAGGGGATCATGAAGTGCTTCGAGAAGCCCTCTCCAAAGTGCTGGAGGCAGAACTCCTCGAAGTTCCCCGGAGGGGGGTGGGACTCCTGGCGGGCGCGCAGGTACCCGAGGAGGCACTCGTAGGCCACCTCCGGGGGCAGCCCGAAGGTGTTGGCCTGGTAGGGGTACCGGGTATAGCGCCCGTGGGAGAACACCATGCTCCGGCGGTTCACCGTGAGGAGCCTCCCGGCGGGGAAGACGCCCTCGACCCAGCGGCGGATGGCCGGGTCCCGAAGGTGCAGGAGGTGCCCGGTGCGATCGAAGCGGTAGCCTCCCTCCTCCAGGGTGATGGCGTGGCCGCCGACGTGGCCGAGGGCCTCGTAGAGCTGGTAGCCCTCCCCCAGGTGGTGCGCCGCCGAGAGGCCCGTCAGGCCCGCGCCGAGGATCGCGATCGGAGGCGTCGCCATGAGAGCCGCCGTGGGGCATAGTGGGTAAACCTCGGGGGCGTCAAGGGCGCCCGAGGGTGAGCGGTCCGCCGCGGGGGGTGAACGGTCGGGGCGGCGGGGACCGATGGGATTTGCGGGGAGGCGCCAGGGCCGTTAGTCTCCGCGGGTCATGGCCCGCGGGTACCTCGCGATCGTCCTCCACGCGCACCTGCCCTTCGTGCGGCACCCGGAGCACAAAGACCACCTGGAGGAGCGTTGGCTCTTCGAGGCCATCGCGGAGACCTACCTCCCGCTCCTGGACGTGCTCCAGCGCCTGGCCCACGAGGGGGTGCCCTCACCGCTGACGGTGTCCCTCTCGCCGCCGCTGGTGGCCATGCTCCAGGACGAGCTCCTCTGCGCCCGCTTCGAGCGCTACCTGGAGCGGGTGGACCGGGTCCTGGAGGGCGAGGCCCGGCGCCTGGGGAGCGACCCGGGCCTGGGGCCGGTGGTGCAGTTCTACCGCGAGCACCAGGCGAGGCTCTGGGACGTCTGGCGCCGCAACGACCGGGACGTGGTCGGGGCCTTCGCGCGGCTGGAGCGGGACGCCGTACTGGAGCTCTGGACCTGTGGGGCCACCCACGCGTTCTTTCCGGCCCTGGTGCACCACCCGGAGATGATCCGCGCCCAGGTGGCGTGCGCCGTGGACAGCCACCGCCGGGCCACGGGCCGCGCCCCTCGGGGCATCTGGACGCCGGAGTGCGGCTACACCCAGGGCGTTGACCAGATTCTTACCCGCCACGGGATCGCCTACACCGCCGTGGAGACCCACGCGGTGCTCAACGCCTCGCCCCGGCCACGGTACGGCACCCACGCGCCCATCGTGACCCCGGCGGGGCTCACGTGCTTCGGCCGCGACGTGGAGGCCAGCCGCCAGGTGTGGTCCAAGGAGGTGGGCTACCCCGGGGATGTCTTCTACCGCGAGTTCTACCGCGACGCGGGCTTTGACGCGCCCGAGGAGAGCGTCCGGGAGTTCACCGCCGCGGACGGCACCCGGCAGAACACCGGGCTGAAGTTCTACCGCATCACCCGCGCGGGCCTCGGGGACAAGGAGCCCTACCAGCCCGGCGTGGCCAGGGAGCGCGCGGAGGTCCACGCCCGGAACTTCGTGCACAACCGCCAGGCCCAGCTCGCCCACCTCGCGGACCGCATGGACACGCCGCCCCTGGTGTTCGCCCCATACGACGCCGAGCTCTTCGGCCACTGGTGGTTCGAGGGTCCGTGGTTCCTGGAGGCCCTCTTCCGGGCGTTGAAAGACCTGGGCGACGAGGTCCGCCCCACCACCCTCGGGGCCTTCCTGGCCGAGCACCCCACGCACGACGTGGCCGAGCCCGAAGCCTCCTCCTGGGGCGCCGGAGGCTACGCCGGCGTCTGGATCGACCCGGTGTCGTCCTGGATGCTCCGGCACGTAGACCACGCCGTGCGGGAAATGGCCGACATCGTCGAGCACCACGGAGGCGCCACGGGCGTCGCCGGACGGTGCGCCCGCCAGGCCGGGCGCGAGCTCCTGCTCCTCCTGTCCTCGGACTGGCCCTTCTTGATGAAGACCGACACCGCCCCACATTATGCGCGGGCGCGCTTCGAGGCGCACCTGGCGCGCTTTCGGCGCCTCGGGCTGATGCTCCACGGGGGGGTGTTCGACGAGGGCTGGCTGGCGGACCTGGAGGCGAGGGACAACCTCTTTCCCCACCTTGAGCTGGGGTGGTTCCAACGGTAGGCGCAGAAGGGTGACGCGATGAAACTGCAGGGAGCGTATACCGCGCTGGTGACGCCGTTCCGCGGCGGGGCGGTGGACTACGAGGCCTTCGAGGCGCTGGTGGAGTTCCAGATCGCCGACGGGATCTCCGGGGTGGTCCCGGTGGGCACCACCGGCGAGAGCCCGACGGTGACCGCGGAGGAGGCTCGGGAGCTTGTCTCCCGAGCGGTGCGCCAGGCCCGGGGGAGGGTGCCGGTGATCGCCGGGACGGGGTCCAACAGCACCGCGGAGACCGTGGCGCGCACGCGGGCCGCGGAGGCGGCGGGCGCCCAGGCGGCCATGGTGGTGATGCCGTACTACAACAAGCCCACGCAGCGGGGCCTGGTGGCGCACGTGCGGGCCGTCCATGACGCCACGGGGCTGCCGCTGGTGCTGTACAACGTCCCGACGCGGGGCACCGCGGACCTGGCGGTGGAGTCCCTGGTGGAGCTCTGCAAGGCGTGCCCGAGGGTGGTGGGCTTGAAGGAGGCCACGGGGAACATCCTCCGGGCGCAGTCCGTGGTGGCGGCCCTTGGGGACCGCCTGACGGTGCTCTGCGGGGACGACGCGCTCACCCTCGGGATGCTGGCCTGCGGGGCCCGGGGGGTGATCTCCGTCACGTCCAACGCGCTCCCGGGGGCCGTGGCCGGGGTGTGCCGGAGCTTCCTGGAGGGGGACCTGGAGGCCGCCCGGAGGCGCCACCTGGCGCTCTTGGAGGTGCACGAGAGCATGTTCCTGGAGACCAACCCCGGGCCCGTGAAGGCCGCCCTGGCGGCCATGGGCAAGGTGCGCGAGGAGGTGCGGCTCCCGCTGGTGTGGCCCACGGAGGCCACGGTGCACAAGGTGCTCGCGGCGCTCCGTCGGGCGGGGGTGTCGCTGTGATCCCCGTGGCCCTCGCCGGGGCGTCCGGGCGCATGGGGAGGCTCCTGGTGGAGCACTGCCTCGTGGCCGACGACGTGAAGCTCGTGGGCGCCCTGGAGACCGCTGGGTCGCCGGAGCTCGGCAGCGACGCGGGGGCCCTGGTGGGGCGTCCCTGCGGCGTGCGCATCGTGAGCGACGTGGGGGCCGCGGTGAGCGCGGCCCGGGTGGTGATTGACTTCAGCACCGCCACGGCCACCGCGGGGGTGGTGCGGGCGGCCTCGGAGCGCGGGGTGGCGTGCGTGGTGGGCACCACCGGGCTCGCGGAGGACGCCCGCGCCGCGCTGGAGGAGGCCTCGCGGCGCGTGCCGCTCCTCGCGGCGCCGAACATGTCCCTTGGCGTGCAGGTGCTCGGGCACCTCCTCCGGGAGGCGCTCAAGCTCCTGGGCGAGGGCTACGACGTGGAGATCCTGGAGGCCCACCACCGGGACAAGCGCGACGCCCCGTCGGGCACGGCCCTGAGGCTGGTGGAGCTGGCGGCGGCGGCCCGGGGCCTGGACCCTGAAGGGGACGTGCGCCACGGGCGCTCGGGCCCGAGCGCGAGGCGCACCCGGAGGGAGATCGGTCTCCACGCGCTCCGCGGCGGGGACATCGTAGGGGACCACACGGTGCTCCTGGCGGGGGACGGCGAGCGGCTGGAGCTCGTGCACCGGGCGACGTCCCGGTCGGTGTTCGCCGCCGGGGCCCTGAGGGCCGCTCGGTGGCTGGTGGGCAAACCCCCGGGGCGCTACACCATGGCCGACGTGGTGGGTGTCCCGGGCTGAGGGCGGGCGTCCGCGGTGCCGCTCCTGGCGGTGTTTCTCGCCCATGGAGCCCTCGGGCTCGGGGCGTCCTGGTGCAGCCAGCAGGAGCTCCGGGCCTCGCCCCGGGCGGTGCCCTGGACCCGGGGCTTCCTGGCCCTCGCGGCCCACGAGGCCCTGGTGGGCATGCCCACCCTCGCGTGGCTGCTCTTCCGCCACCCCGACTGGATGGTGGGCTACACCTTCGACGCCGCCAGGCTCCCGTCGGCCCTGGGGCTCGTGGTGGCCGCGCTGGCCGCGCCCTGCGCCCTCGGGAGCTACGCCCTCGGGGCCTGGCTCCTGCGCAGCCAGCGCCCGCGGGGGGTGGTCTTCGCCGGGGGCGGAGCCCTCGCGCTCGCCGTCGCCCTCCTCGCCGCCGCCTGGAGCCGCGTCGGGGTGGTCGGCTCCACGGTGCAGTTCCGCGGAGGCTTCGGCATCGAGCCCCTCGGCGCCTCAAGCCTCGGCGGCATTCTCTGGGCCCTCGGGCTCCTCACGGCCGTCACCGCGGGACACCTCGGCTGGACCCTCCGGCGCGCGCCGTGATGCAAAGCTCTTCCCACCGCCCCGGGGGACCGTGGTACGGTGGCGCCGCCGTGCGCACCTGGCTACGCCGAGGCCTCCTGGGCTTGACACTCTCGGTCGGATTTGTAGGTGGGTGTGGGCCCATTGCCTACACCGTCGCCATCAACAACGCCGCCCAGGCGGTGGAGGAGGCGCGGCTGGCGGGGGGCACCGAGCGGGCGCCGTACGAGTACAACTACGCCTACGAGCATTTACAGAAGGCGCGGGAGTTCGCGGGGGAGGCGGAGTACCAGTACGCGATGGACATGGCGGAGGTGGCGGAGCAGATGGGCCACCGGGCGAGGGACCTCGCCCTCAGGCGGGAGCGGGAGCGTGGTCACTAGGCGTCCGAGGCTCTGGTGGGCCCAGGGGGTGAGCCTCCTGGTGGGGGTCTCGTGCACGCAGGTGTCGGGGCTCCGGGGGCGGATCGAGAGCACCCAGCGCGTGCTCCAGCAGGCCGACCAGAACGGGGCTTATCTGTGCGCCCCGAGGGAGCTGGCGCTGGGCCGGGCCCACCTGGAGTTTGCCTCGCGGGAGATTGACGAGGGGCACCTTCGGCGGGCCGAGGACCATTTCACCACGGCGCAGGAGAACGCGCGGGCGGCGCTGAGGCTGTCGCCTCCGGAGCGGTGCTCGCCCCGCGGGGTGGTGGTGGAGCAGCCCGGCGACCGGGACGGGGATGGTTACATTGACCCGGAGGACCAGTGCCCGGACAACCCGGAGAACTTCAACGGGTATCAAGACCAGGACGGCTGTCCTGACAACCCGGACACGGACGGTGATGGGCTGACGGACGACCGGGACCACTGTCCCCTGGACCCGGAGGACATGGACCGGTACCTGGACGACGACGGCTGCCCCGAGGCGGACAATGACGCGGACGGGATCCCGGACTCCACGGACCATTGCCCGAGCGAGCCCGAGGACCCCGAAGGGTTCCAGGACGAGGACGGCTGCCCGGACAACGACAACGACCAGGACACCGTGGCGGACGTGGACGACCAGTGCCCGAACGAGGTCGGTCCCCCGGCCAACCGTGGCTGCCCGCAGGTGTTCACGCACATCGAGGTGACGCAGCACGGGGTTCGGTTCCACGTGGAGTTCGACTTCGATCGCGCGACGCTGCGACCCAACGCCGCGGCGACGCTGGACGAGGTGGTGCAGTTCCTGTCGCTCCAGCAGAACCGCGCGCTGCGGTACGAGGTGGGCGGGCACACGTCCAGCGAGGGGGGCGTGCGCCACAACGACCGGCTGTCGGCCGCCCGGGCGGAGACCGTGAGGCGGTACCTGGTGACCCACGCGGTGGACCCCACGAGGCTCACCACCCGGGGCTATGGGAGTCGGGAGCCCATTGACTCCAACCGGACGAACACCGGCCGGGAGGCCAACCGCCGGGTGGAGCTCAACGAGATCAATGCCCAGGGTCAGCGGGTGCGCTGAGGGGCCCTGGAAACCCGCCAAAGGCGCCGCGGTGGGCCGACGGGGCGTTGACGCCGGGGCCCGCACCGTGCATGGAGAAGGGCGGTCGGTCGTCCAACGGCAGGTGCCGTGTCCGGCCATCGGGAGTCGCAAGGCAGCCATGTCCATTCGGTCGCGCTACGGGGTTTTGATCGTGGGTCTCGCGCTGGCGGCGGCGGTGCCGCGGGAGGCCCAGGCCCAGGCCCCGAGGGACCGCGCCACCCGGGGGATGATCTCCCAGGCCATGGAGAGCTACCAGGCCCTGGAGATCGAAGACGCCACCAACCGGCTCCAGCTCGCCTTGCGGGGCTGCAACAACGGCAACTGCTCCCCGCAGGTGACGGCCCGGGTGTACATGTCCCTGGGCATCGTGGCGGTGATGGGCCAGCAGGACACCGCTGCGGGCGTGAATTTCATGGTCCAGGCCCTGCGCGAGGACCCCAACGCCGAGCCCGACCAGCTCGTGGTGACGCCGGAGATCACCACGGCCTTCAATGACGCGCGGCGCCGTGCCGCGGGCGGTGACACCGGGCAGAACCCTCCGCCCAGGAACAACCCCCGGAACCCCCCCCCGCCGCCGCCCCCCAGCACCGACGGCGGGGCGCTCCTGCACACGCCCCCCTCGGAGCAGCTCGACAACACGGCCCTGCCCGTCTACGTGGAGACCTCGGGGATCAGCCCGGAGCACGTCTACCTGTATTTCAAGGGCAACGGGATGGTGCAGTTCCGCCGCCTGGAGATGCGCCGGATGGCCGCGGGCTACGGCGTAGAGGTCCCCTGCGGCCAGGTGATCCAGCCGGCCATCGAGTATTACGTCACGGCCCTGGACGCCAACCAGAACACCGTGGGCAGCGTCGGGAGCGAGAACTCGCCGGTGCGGGTGAGCATCGTCACCCGCAGGACCCAGCCGGCCCCGTCGCTGCCCGGGGCCATGCCCCCGCAGCGCTGTACGGAGAGCGAGTGCCCCCCGGGGATGACCGGGCCGCAGTGCAGCTCCGGGGGCAACGAACCTCGCGGCAACGGAGGCCCCGGGGACCCGTGCACCTCGGACAACGCCTGCGGCTCGGGGCTCCACTGCTCCGAGGGGAGCTGCGTCTTCGGCGAGGCTCCGGACCGCAGCGGCGGCGGCGGGGGCGGGGGCGGCGCCGGCGGGCGCGCCCCGCGCTTCTCCATCGACGTGGGTGGCGGCCTCGGGGCGGCGTTCCTGTCCGGGCGGCCGTCCTACGCCGAGGCCCGCTTCGCCGTGGACCCGGCCACCATGATGCGCACCGGGGCCATCGTGTGCACGCCCTATGTCTGCTAGGACAACATCGATCCGGGCTTCTCGCCCACCTACTGGCTGGGCCTCGTGGCCCGCTACAACGTCACCCCCCGGATCGGCCTGGGCGGCGGCCTGCGCTTCCAGTTTGACACCGCGGACACCTCCGTCCGCGCCCAGACCCTGCCCAACATCCTCCTCTACGCCAGGGCGTACTATGCCTTCACCCCGCAGGGCTTCGCCCCGCAGGGCCTGGTGGCGGCGGTGTTCGCGGGCGGCGGCGGCGGGCAGATCCAGCCCAAGCCCGCGCTCCCCGCCCGGGAGACGCGCCCCAGCGCCCACGTGGTCAGCGGCCTCGGCAACGCCCACGTCGGCGTGCGCGTGGAGCAGGGCCTGCGCAACGGCTTCCATTTCGCCGCGGAGCTCACCCTCCAGTTCCAGTTCCCCACCTTCCTCTTCGACGCCGACCTGGCCGCCTACCTCGGGTTTCACTTCTAGGGTGTAGGTTGGTGTGGGCTTGACTCCGGGAGAGGGGGGTGCTAACGTTTCGGCTCCCCAAAGGCGCGTAGCTCAGTGGTAGAGCATCACCTTGACACGGTGGGGGTCAGCGGTTCAAGCCCGCTCGCGCCTACCACCCGACCTCCCGGAGCAGCACTGGGGGTCTGAGCGATCCCCCTTTTCAAGGAGCACTGCGATTCCCCCCAAGCCACCGATGGATCGAGGGGCCCAACGGCAGCCCCAGGCGCGTGTCAACTTCCGAATCCGGGTGCCGGAGGTCCGGGTCATCGGGCCCGACGGGACCCAGCTTGGGATCATGACGTCGGGGGACGCGATCCGGATGGCGCAGGATCAGTCCCTGGACCTTGTCGAAGTCAACCCCAAGGCGGACCCCCCGGTCTGCAAGATCATGGACTTCGGCAAGTACAAGTACGAAGAGAAGAAGCGCGCCAGCGAGGCCAGGAAGAAGCAGAACATCGTCGAGATCAAGGAGGTCAAGGTCCGTCCCAAGACCGACGAGCACGACCTGGACACCAAGGTCCGGCACATCCGTCGCTTCCTGGAGGAGGGCAACAAGGCCAAGATCACCGTGCGCTTCCGCGGGCGGGAGATCACCCACCCGGAGAAGGGCCGGGAGGTCCTCGATGAGATCCTCCACGCGCTCGAGGGCTTGATCGTCATCGAGAGCCAGCCCTCCCTCGAAGGCAAGGCCATGACCATGATGATCGCGCCGAAGCCCTCGGCGGTGCAGGTCAAGAAGCCCGCGGCGCCCGCCGCTCCGTCGGCCACCTGAGGCTCCTCCCGTGAGGCTCCGGGCCTCCACCCTCGCGGCCTGGCTGGGCCTTGACGCGGCGTGGGTGGCCCTGGTGTCCCTCGGGCTCCTGTGCGGAGACACTCCCCGGAGGGCCCTCAACGAGGATCCCGGCGCGCGCGCGGTGGGGCTCGTGTACGTAATCCTCGGGTGGACCACGCTGGTGCGGGCCCGGGTGCTCTCCGTGGGGCTGCGCCGGGCGCTGGCGTCCCTCGGGGCGCTCGGGCTCTGCGCGGCGGGGAGCCTGCGCCTCGCGGGGCCGCCCGTGAGCGACGCCGTGGCGCTGTGGTTGGGGGAGGCCTGGCAGGGCCCCGCGGCGACGTGCGGCGGGGCCCTGGGGCTCTTTGGTCTCACGGCCTACGCGTGGGCTACCTCGCCCCTGCGGAGGTGACGCGGGCGCTACACCGTCCGCAGGGCGTCGTAGAGGTCCACGTCCAGGTACGGGAGCGAGACCGTGGTGTGGCGCACCCCCACGGCGTTCTCGTCCAGGAGGCGGCCCAGGCCCCCGGCGTCTACCAGGGTCACCGGCAGCGTGCCGGGCTGCGAGGCCTCCTCCCTCGCGCCGGAGAGCACGTTCCCCGTGGTGATGATCCAGAAGGCCGCGGCGGGGCCGTACTGGTAGGCCGAGCCCCGGAGCTCGATCACCCGCTCACGGCCGACCTCGCCGCCGCGCTTGAGCACCACGCCCACCCGGAGCTCCTCGGGCCCGCGGCGAGAGACGCCCGCGAGGTGCGCCTCGCCCTGGGGCAGCCCCGGCCTGCGGGTGCCCTTGAGGGACGAGATGCCGAGGCGCTCCAGCAGCGCCACGACGACCTCCGTAAAGCCCGCCTGGGGAAGCTCGTTGAGCCTCCGGACCACGTACCTGCGGGAGCTGTCCCGCAGGCGCTCCAGCGCGGCCAGGGCGTCGGCCTCGGCGCGGACCACGTCCACCGGGAGCGTCCAGTCCACGAGGCCCACGCGGCCGCCCACCGCGCGGAGCCTGGGGCGCTCGCCGCGGGCCTCGCGCTTCGCGGAGTCCATGCGCACCGCCGCCGACAGCGCCGACACGTGGAGCCCCACGTCCCCCGAGAGCCTCCCGGTGCGCAGCGCCTCGTCCACCAGCGCCCGCAGGGCCACCGGCTGGCGGTCCTCCCGGCGCGTGAGCATGGACACCACCAGGTCCGCCGCGTCGCGCCCCGTGTCCTCGTCGCGGCGCTCGTCGCTCCGGGCCTCCTCCCGCGGCGCGTCACGGCCCTCGCGGCCCTCCCGCGGGCCACGGCGGTCGTCGCGCCGCTCGTCACGGCGGCGGTCGTCGCGGCGGCGGTCGTCGCTCCGAGGCTCGCGGCCTCCGTCCCTCGCCTCGCGCGCTCCCTCGCGGCCTTCGCGGGGCTCCCTCGCGCCCTCCGGAGCGTCCCCACCAGACGCCCCGGGCGCCTCCTGGGCCTCCGGTGCACCCTCCTCCGAGGGCGAAGCCGACACCACGGGTGCGTCAACTCCAGTTGACGGCTCCACGCTGGCGCCTTCGGCGGGGGCCGCGCCTGGCGCGGTGGCCTCCGCGGGGGCCTCCGGCGCGGCGCTGGCGCCCTCGGCGCGTGTCTCCGTGCCGACGGCGCCCTCCGGGCCACGGCCCCGGCCCCGACGGCGCCTCCGACGCCTGCGACCGCCTTCGGTTTCGGGCTTGTCACCGCCGAGGAGGGGCTCCTCGTCGTCGTCCTCTTCGGGGAACATCTCCGCGGCGGCGGCCAGGCGCGTATCGCGCTCGAGCTCCTCGGCGCTCCTGGGGGCCACGGGCTCCGGCGGAGGGACCCTCCTGGGCGCCGGCGGCTCCGGCGCCGCGGCGGCCTCCGGGGTGACCTCGCCGGGGACGAGCTCCTCGCCGGCCTCCCGGGTGTGCTCGGGCTCTCCCGCGGCGGCCTCGGCGGGGGCCTCGGCGGGGGCGTCCGGGGCCTCCGGGGCGGCGGCTGCGCCCCACTCGCGCAGCCCGAAGAGCCCCGCCCCCACGCGGACGATCTTCTGCTCGCCGCGGTCCTTCTTGGTGAGCGTCGCCAGGCGCGTGCTCATCGTGGTCTCTGGCGTCTTGCCGATGTGCGACAAGAGGTTCTGCTCGATCGCGAGCTGCGTGATCTTCTTGAAATGCAGGGCCTTGCCCCACTTGCGGAGCACGGCCTCCGCGGCCTCGGTGAATGTCATGGACGTCCTCGATCCTTGCGGGGAGCCCACGGACGAGCACCGCGCGGCACCCTTTGCCGACGCGCCCGGTCCGTGTTCCCACGTCGCAAACCGCCCGGAGGCCGGCCATCCCGGCTCCGACGATCGCAGGGGCACGATACCATACCCCTCGCAATCGGTAAAGCCCCCGCTGGCGACGGGGCGCGCGTTTTGCTACGCATCGCCGAGAAGCCATGGCCCAGGACGACGCGAAGGCAACGAACACAGGCTCCAACAACCTCTTGTACCTCGGGATCCTCGTGTCCCTGGTGGTGGCGGGCTTCGGGTGGCGGAGCAGCCAGCACCCGGCCCGCCACTGGGCCTCCAGGCTGGAGCATGCCCACACGGTGAACGTCTCGGACCCGCTCAAGCGCTGCTTCGGCGAGGCCACCGCGGCCCGGCTCCGCAGGACCGCCCGGGAGCTGCGCGCGGGGCGCCTGGCGCCGCCCTTTCAGCGCTGCCACGACGGGACCATCACCAACCTGGTGATCTCCCCCAACGCCGTGCACGAGGCCCTGACGGACCCGCCGGTGGAGGTCTTCGCGATCCGGGACCGGTACCGCACGCACCTGCAGCGCCTGCAGAGCGCGCTGCGCGTGCTGGAGCCCGTGGTCAACACCGCCCACGGCGCGGTCCCCGAGGGAGCCTCCCGGGAGGAGCTCGCCACCAAGATCGAAGACGTCGCCCAGGAGCTCGAGACCGAGCTGCGCGCCCTCCAGGACCTCACCGTCGCCGCGCGGGACGTGGCCTCGCTGTTCTAGCGCCGCGCCTTCTTCTTCGGCGCGGTGCCTACGCCCGGGTGGTCCACGGTCTTCAAGAGCGCCTCGCGCTGGGCCTCCACCGCCGCGTCCAGGCGCTTCACCGCGCGCTCGCGGGCGTCGTAGAGCCTCCGGTGCTTGCGCGCCCGGGACGGGTCCCCGAGGAGCGCATGCACCACCCAGGGGAACACCGCGGTCACGTCGGCATGCACGTACACGCTGCGCCCCACGCCCTCCGGGGACACCTTCCCCCAGGTGTGGCCCTCGCCCGCCGGGCACGACGACAGCGCCCCGTTGTCCACCGGGTCCACGCAGAACTGTACATCTATGTCAAAGCCCTCCGTGGGCACCCCGAGGATCTGGTCCAGGAGGGGCTCGCCCTGGAGGGTGTAGTTCTTGGGCACGCCGCCCCCGAGGATCAGCACCGCCATCGGGCGCTCCAGCGCGCGCAGGCACCAGTGCTGCACCGCCCCCATCTCGTAGACGTCCTGCGCGATGTCCAGCTCCAGCGTGAACTCCTTGGGGAAGAGCCTCCGGAGCTTCACCACGTTCAGGAAGATGCTCCCGTCCTGCACGGCCCCCACGAAGATCGGCACGCCCCGGCGGTAGCACGTCGACAGCAGCGACGGCTCCTTCACCCCGAGGGCCTCCTCCAGCTTCGCCATCGCCTCCCCGAGGAGGAAGTGCAGCTCCGTGGTGGTCATCCGGCGCTGAAACTGCGGCTGCCGCAGGATCGCCGAGAAGAGCCGGTCCGTGTCCAGGAGGGCCTCCTCCCAGAAGCCCAGGTCGTAGATTCGAATGATCCGCGCGACCCGCAGGCCCAGGTCCCCGGCGTTGGGGTCGATCTCCCGCACGCGGTGCCCGAGGGCGCGGTGGGCGTCGTGGTAGAGGTTGGCGCCGGTGGTCGTGAGGCAATCGATGAGTCCCCGGTCGATCATCGGGATCAGGCAGCTCTGGTGCAGGCCCGCGGGAGTCATGGCGCCGCTCAGGGTGCAGAACACCGCGTAGTCGTCCTTGACAGCCCGGGCCAGGAGCTCGAAGGCCGTGCGCTCCTGGCGCCCCACATACGCCGAGAAGCGCGTGCGAAGGAGCTCCTCCGCGCTCTCGCGGCCCGTGATGCCCCCGAGGGACACCTCCCTCGCGCGCTCGAAGGCCTCCCTCAGCGCCACGCCGGCCCCCTCCGGGGCCTCCGCCGGCGCGTCCTTCACCCGCTTCTTCTTGTGCTTCGCCATCGGGTGCCCAGCGCTAGACCAGCGCCGCAGGAAGGTCAAGCGACGCCGTGGTACCCTCCACCCACGCACCATGCACCGTAGACACCTCCTCGTCGCGGCCCTCGGCCTCCTGCTGCCGAAGGGTGCCCTGGCCACGGTGATGACCCGGCGCTCGCTCCAGTGGCTCCTCCTCGCCTCGGACGCCGTGGTGCTCGCCGTGCCTCGCGCCCACCACGCCGCCTGGCGCGAGGGCCGCATCGAGACCACCGTCACCCTGGAGCTCCTGGCGGTCCTGGCGGGCTCCATCGCCCCGGGGCGCCCCCTGAGGGTCGCCGTCCCGGGTGGCACCGTGGGCGAGCTCTCGCAGCGCCTGGAGGGCGCGCCGAGCCTCCCCGTGGGCGTCCCCGTGGTGCTCCTCCTGGAGCCCGAGAGGCAGGGCCTCCGGACCGTGCTCAACCTCTCCGCGGGCGTGCTCCCCGTGACCCCGAACACGCCACCGAGGGTGCTGCCGACCCGCGCCGAAGGGCTCACCTTCCTCCCCGGGGCGCTCCCGCAAGGCTGGGAGCTCCCACCAGAAGGCATGGAAATCATTGAGTTTTCTTCCAGGGTGAGGGCGCTGCGGCGATGAGGCTCGGGCCCTCCCTGGTGGTGCTCCTCGGGGCCGGGAGCGCGTGGGGCTTCTGCCGCACGACCACGTCGCTCCTGACGCAGCCGGACCCTACGCAGTGTCCCCGGGCCGGGGCGCCCATCGCGTGGACGCTCGGCTGCGTGGAGATCCACCTGGACCCGATGGCGCTGCCTCGGGCACCCGAGCCCATGAGCCGCGAGCTCCTCCGGCGGGTGCTCACGGAGGCCACCGGGCGTTGGGCGGGCGCGTCCTGTGGGGCCTCGGAGAGCGCGAGACCCAGCTTTCAGGTGCTCCTCGGGGACGACCGCCGGGACCCCACGGGGTACTTCCCCGACGGGGCCAACTACAACTCTGTGCGCTTCCGGGAGCTGTGGCCCCGGGACAGCTTCCACCCTCCGGACGCCGCGGCGGTGACCATCGTGACCTTCGGGAGCGCCTCCGCGCGGATCCTTGACGCGGACACGGAGCTCAACCTCCGGAGCGACGCAAACCCTGGAGGGTTCACGTTTTCTGTGACCGGCAGCCCCACCGCGGCGGACCTCCCGACCATCGTCCTGCATGAGCTCGGGCACCTCCAGGGCCTCGCCCACAGCTCCGAGCGCAGCGCCGTGATGTGGTTCTCCGCGGGCCAGGGGGAGCAGCGACGCACCCTCACCGACGACGACGCCCGCGGGCTCTGCGCGATCTATCCGCCCGAGCGTCGGGTGGTCTGTGAGCCCGGCCTCCAGGCGCAGTGGTGGAGCGGAGGGGGCCTCCAGTGCGCCACCGGCGCCGTGAGGGGCGTCCCGGGCTGGCTCCTGGCGCTCGCGCTGGCGGCCCTCGGGGCGCTCCGCCGCGGCCGCTCTAACGCGCGGCGATGAGCACGATCTCCACCGCCGCCAGGAGCGCCACCGACGGGTCGGGATCCAAGAGCAGCGGCGCCAGCGGGTCCACGTCGCCCGAGGGGCCCGTCACGTCCGGCCAGGCCAGCACCGCGAGCCTGCGCACCGCGGCCTCCCGCGCGCCGAGGGCCTCGGTCACGGGCTCCAGGGTGTGCTCCTGCCCCTCCGCGGCCAGCGCCGCCAGCGCGCGGATGGCCACGAACCCGTCGGGCCTCGCCGCGAGGCCCCGCAGCGTGGAGAGCGCCCCCGCGCGCAGCTCGGGCCTGCGCACCAGGAGCGCCGCGATCCTCAGGGACACCTCGGGGTCGGGGTGCTCCAGGTGCCGGGCCAGCTCCCGGGCGCGGTCCCTGGCGAGCATGGACACGGCCACCGCGGCCTGGGCGCGCACGCCGGCCCTGGGCGAGGACAACGACGCGAGGAGGTAGTCCTCGGCGCGGGCGACGTGGCGCGAGGCCAGGGCGCGCGCGGCCTCCAACGAGAGCTCCCCGGGCTCCGGCGTGAGGAACGGCCCGAGGACCGCCTCGGCCTCCGACGGCGCCGCCGCGGCCAGGGACGCCGGCGCCATCATGCGTACGAGACGGTCCGGGTCCGAGAGCGCCTCGGTGAGCGCGGGCCCCGCCTCGGGGCCGAGGCCCCCGAGGGCCACCACCGCCGCGGCCCTCACGCTCGCCGAGGGGTCCCTGCGGGCGAGCGCCAGGAGCGCGTCCCTGGCGGCGCTGTGGCCTCCGCGCGACAGCTCCCTGACCGCTGCGGAGCGCACGGTCTCGTCCGGGTCTTCGACAAGGCGCAGGAGCCCGGCGGAGTCCCTTCGGGAGCCGAGCCAGGCGGCGCCCAGCGCCCGACGCTCGGGCTCCTCGGCGGAGAGCAATCGCCCGAGCCTCGCGGGGAGCGCGCCGCTTCGGCCGTCGAGCTCCCAGAGGGCCACCAGGGCGCGCTCTGCGACCACCCCCCGACGCTCCGAGAGGGCCTCCAGGGTGTCCCGTCCGCGCACCCCGAGGCTCCTCAGGGCCGAGAAGCCCGAGGCCCTCCGCGGGGCCTCGGCGCTGGCCGCGGCGTTGGCCAGGAGCCCGAGGGCGACCTCCGCGAGCACGTCCGGGTCTCCTTCTCCGCGCTCCTGACGCCAGGCCCGGTAGCGCTCCAGGGCGCCGGGCACGTCCCCCTGGCGCACGGCGCGGCGCACCTCGCCCCCGAGGGAGGCGCAGCCCGACAGACCGAGGAGCAGCAGGAGCCCTCTCGCGGGCCACGAAGCCATCGCTGAGAGGTTACCACGGCGCTTCACCACGGCGCCCGGGTGGTGCTACGGCTCCCGGGTGCGAAGCGCGCCGTACCTCGTCGCCGCGGCGCTCATCGCGGCGCCGCTCCTCCTGGCCCAGCCCTCCCGCCCGGTGGCTCCCGCGCCGGACCTGGTCCCGGTCCCTGCGGGGCCCTTTCTCATGGGCTCCGACGCCGTGGGAGAGCCCGACGAGTGGCCCCGCCACACGGTGGACGTCCCGGCTTTTTCCATCGATCGCACGGAGGTCCCCCGGAGCGCCTACGACCGCTGCGTGCGCGCCGGAGCATGCCGCGAGGCCCGGCCCCTCGACGCGCGCTTCGAGCGCCCGACGCTCCCCGTGGTGGGGGTCTCGTGGCACCAGGCCCGCGCGTACTGCGCCTGGGCCGGGCGACGGCTCCCCACCGAGGAGGAGTGGGAGAAGGCCGCCCGAGGCACCGACGGGAGGACCTACCCCTGGGGAGAGACCTACCCCACCAACGCCCTGGCGGTCTTTGGCCGGGCCGAGGCCACGGGCTCACCGGACCCCGTCGGGTCGCACCCCCGAGGGGCCTCTCCCTACGGCGCCCTGGACCTCGCGGGCAACGTCTGGGAGTGGGTCGAGAGCCCCTATGACCCCTATGCGTACCGACACCCCCAGACCCCTCCCACCTGCGAGACGGCGCTCCAGGCCCTCCACGACCTACGCGCCCACCGCGTGAGGGGTTTCACCGGCGCCAACCCGCTGCCCACCACCTGCGAGCGCGTCCTGCGCGGAGGAGGCTGGAACTACGGCGGCGCCGGGCTCCGCAGCGCCAACCGCGTGCACCACGCGCCGAATTTCCGTCTGGTGATGTCGGGCTTCCGCTGCGCGGTGTCGGGTGTTGTAGGGGATGGTGGGGTGGTGTCCGACGCCGGGGTTCAGTAGCAGGTACGCATGCAGTCCCGGTAGCTGTCCTCCGCGGAGGCGATGCAGGTGGTGCTCCCCGCGGCGCAGGTGGTGGTGGCCTGGCTCCAGGCCCCGCGGCAGCCGTGGGCGCAGGCCTCTCCGGGGGGCTCCTGGAGCGCAGCGGCGGCGGTGACGCTGGTGGCGCCCGACGGGGGCGGTGTCCTCGGGTCTCCGGCGCCCTCCGCCGCGGGGGGCACCACCTCGGGGACCTGCTCGGTCAGCGGGGGAGGAGCGTGGCCTGCGTTCATGGGGTCCGGGACGCGCGAAGAGGGCGCGACGCCGGGCCCGGAGCCCGGGGGAGTGAGCCCCTGGGGGGCGGGTCCCGTGGGGGCCGTGGCGTGGTCGGCGTGGCGGCGGGCGTACTCGATGCGCTCGGTGCCGGCGCCGTAGGTGTAGTTGGCCAGCCACGCGCGCCAGCAGGCCTGGCGCTCCGACGGCCTCACCTCACCGTCGAAGTCCAGGGCGTAGCAGTGTTCGAAGGCGGCCTCGCCCTCGTACATGAAGCGGTAGCTGGCCCCGCACCCGAGGACCAGCGCCAGCGCGAAGAGGGCGCGGAGCCTGACCATTCCTACGAGTGATAGCACACGCGCCGCTAGGCGTCCGTGGGGCCCAGGAGGCGCCCGGCGAAGGCCCTCCAGCGCCGCGAGGCCTCGTGCTGGGCGCGGACGGTGTTCAGCCGCTGCTTCAGCGCGGGGTCCAGGGCCCCTTTGGCCTCCTGGAACTGCGCCCAGGGAGGGAGCGTGGCGCCGAGCTGGGCGGCCACCACGCGGTGGGCCTCGGCGGTGCGACGGAAGTCAAGCACCACCTGGGCGGTGTCCAGCGGGACCGTGAGCGCCGCGGGGAGCGAGGTCACCAGCGCCACGTACTGCATCGGGATCTCGAGGCTGTCCGCGAGGCGCCAGAGGCTGCGCCCGGTCCAGCCCGGGAGCACCGCCCCGAGGTCGAAGCGCACCTGCGCGGCGCGGGCCTCGACCACCAGCTCGCGCTGGAGCTGCGTGTCCGCCACCTGGGCGACCACCTCGCGCAGGGCGCCCTCCATCCAGCTGCGCCGCGCGCCGTCCAGGGCGCGGTCGCCGAGCACGGTCACCAGCCGAAAGGCGTGGCGCCAGCGGCGGCGCTCCGAGCGGCGGCGCTGGAGCACGTTCACCGCCCGCGGGAAGTCCTTGCGGCGGCACAGGATCGCCGCCTCGTCGCTGACGCGGGTGTAGTCACCGAGCGGTCCTTCCATCGCGCAAACGGTCCCACGGCCGCGCGAGGGCGGTCTAGTTTTCGGCGTCGCGCGCGGCGCCCTGGGAGGCCCCCGCGTCGGCGTCCGAGGCGCCGTGGGCGCGCGTCGCGAGCGCCCGGCACTGCCCCGACGCGCATGCCTCGCCCGCCGCGCACCCGCGGTCGCAGGCCCCACAATGGCGCCGGTCGCCGTCCGTGTCCACGCAGCGCCCGCCGCACTCCGCGAGCCCCGTGGGGCAGCGGCGGTGGCAGCGCCCGTCCTCGCAGCGCGCGTCCGGGTCGCACCCGTGGTCGCACCCGCCGCAGTGGGCCTCGTCGGTGCGCACGTCCCGACACTGCCCTCCGCACGACGCCAGGGGCGGCGCGCACAGCGTCACGCACCCGCCGCCCTGGCACCGCTCCAGCGCGCCGCACCCGCGGTCGCACCCGCCGCAGTGGGCCTCGTCGGTGCGCGTGTCCCGGCACTGCCCCTCACAGAGTGTAAGCCCCCCGGCGCACTCCAGCCGGCACTGCCCCTCGCGGCAGCGCTCGTCCGGCGCGCACGCCCGCCCGCACGCCCCGCAGTGGGCCGGGTCCACGTGGGTGTCCCGGCAGCGTCCCTCGCACGCCGTGAGGCGCGCGCCGCACTCCACCACGCAGCGCCCGCCGACACACGCCTCCCCCGGGGCGCACACCACCGTGCACGCCCCGCAGTGGGCCCGGTCCGTGGCCAGGTCCCGGCAGCTCCCGCCGCAGTCCGTGGTGCCCGACCCGCAGGACGTCACGCAGCGCCCCGACGAGCACACCGCCCCCGATGCGCACACCGCCCCACATCTGCCACAGTGTGCGCGGTCCGTGGCGAGGTCCCGGCAGCTCCCGGAGCAGTCCCGGAGGCCCGCGGCGCAGGAGAGCTGGCAGCGCCCATCGGAGCACACCTGCCCGGCGGCGCAGGAGCGCCCGCAGGCGCCGCAGTGGGCGCGGTCCCCCTGGAGGTCCCGGCAGCTCCCGGAGCAGTGGGTGAGCCCGGCCCCGCAGGAGAGGGTGCAGGCCCCCGCGGAGCACACCTCGCCGTCCCCGCAGGAGACCCCACACGCGCCGCAGTGCTGGCGGTCCGTGGAGCGGTCGATGCAGGCCTCGCCGCAGCGCACCTGCCCGGGGGGGCACGTCCCGGCGCACTGCCCGGCCTCGCAGCGCTCGCCGGGGCCGCACGCCACGCCGCAGGCACCGCAGTGGGCGAGGGACGTGTTGAGCGCCGTGCATGCCCCCTGGCAGCGCACCTGCCCCGAGGGGCACCAGACGCTGCCGAGCCAGTGGGCTCCGAGCACCACGCCCAGGGCCGCGAGGAACCCCAGGGCCACCGGGAAGGTGCGGTCCCGGCGCAGGGCCTCCAGCGCCTGGAGGGCCTCGCGCGCCGAGGGGATGCGGTCCGGGTCCCCCTGGGCCAGGGTGGACTTCAGGAAGCGTCGCCAGCCGCCGGGGTTCTGCCAGGGGCGCACCTCGCGCCAGGAGACGGTCCTCGGGGGCGTGGCGCGCATGCGCTCCTGGAGGGAGAACGCGTGCCCCACCGGGTGCATGCGGTCCCCGTCGGGCACGGTCCAGGGGCGGCGACCGGTGAGGGCCTCGCAGAGCACCACGGCCACGGCGAAGACGTCCGAGGCCGCGGTGGCGCCGCGCTCCAGGTGCCCCACGGGCATATAGCCCACGGTGCCCCCGAGGGCCGCCTCATCGCCCCCGGCGGGCACCAGCGACGAGCGCACGAGCCTCCGGCGCAGCCGCGCGACGCCGAAGTCAATGAGCACGGCGCCGGCGAGGTCCCAGGCCCCGTCGGCGGTCTGCGGCACGATGATGTTCCCGGGCTTGATGTCCCCGTGGACCACCTCCGTCGGGTCCGAGGGCGCGTCGTCGTGGGCGTGGAGGGCCGAGAGGGTGTCCAGGAGCCGGCGTCCAAGGGCCAGGGCCTCCGGCGGGGAGAGCGTGCGAGCCTGGAGGATCACGTCCAGGGGTGTGCCGCCCTGCCACGCCATCAAGAGCGCCAGGGCGCCGCCGGGGAGCTCCACCAGGGCCAGGAAGCGCGCCACGCCCTCGTCGCTGCGGGCGCGCAGCACGTGGGCCTCTCGCACCAGTGCGTCGCGCTGGGCGTCGCTCTCGTCCAGGGTGATCTTGAGCGCCGCCGGGAGCGTGGTGTCCTTGCCTCGGAGCACGTCCACCCGGTGGACGCTCCCCATGGCGCCCTCGCCGAGCATCGCCACGTGGCGGAAGCGAATCTCCCGCGAGGGGCCCTCCTCCTCGGTGCTGAACGCGTCGAGCACCACCTCCGCGGTGTAGCTGTCCCCGGGGCTGAGCACCGGCGCCGAGGCCTGGGCCGGTGGGGCGTCCCGCGGCTCGGGGAGCGTCGACGCGCGCCCGAAGGGCTCCGGCAGCGTCGATGCCGCCAGCTCCATCCCGATGCCGTCCAGGCCCTCCGGGTCCGTCAGCCCCTGGGTGAGGTGGTACTCGAAGAACGCGCTCCAGCGCTCGTGGACCTCCGCGTCGCCCGAGGGGATCGCCGCGCTCACCCGCTGGCGCACCCGAGCGCCCCTCTGAGGGTCGTCCCTCCATTGCCGCAGCGAGGCCTCCACCGCCCGAAGCGCGTCCGGGTTGTGCCCGTCCCACTCCCTCGGCCGCGGCGCCAGAGGCTCCCCCACCAGCAGCTCCCAGCACGCAAGGAGGAGCCCCAGCAGGTCCCCCTGCGGGGTCGGCGCCGCACCCTCTTCGAAGCGCCCGAGGGGGCAATAGCCCGGGGTCCCCCACGCGGTGGCGGTGCACACCAGGTGGGACCCGAGGCGAGCGCCCGTGCGTGCGAAGGCGGGGCCTCCGGCGGCCACGACCGCCGTGCCGACCTCGCCGGTGCCGAGATCGAGGATACGCAAGGGGAGGGCGGTGCCGTCGGCGCCGAGGGCTCCGAGGAGGAGGTTGCCGGGGTGCAGGTCACCGTGGACGAGGCCATGGTCGCGGTGCAGGGCCCGGAGCGCGTGGAGCCCATGGACCAGGGCCCTCTGGAGCACCCGGACGCGCAGGGCCGCGAGCTCCGGAGCGACCCCGAAGCGGCCCTCGACGTACTCCGAGAGGAGCCCCACGGTGGCCCCTGCGCTGGAGCGTCCGACGTGGCGAACCTTCACGAAGGTCTGGTCCGTCACCGCCTGGAGGCGGTCACCGAGGGCCGCGAGGCGCCCGTCCAGGGCCTCGGAGCGCGGGGCCGGGGCCTCCTTGAGCACCGACGCGACGCCCTGGTCGTCGGTCTGGAGGAACACCCTGCCCACCGTCGTGCGGTTGCGCAGCTCCTGGAGGTGGAGCGGCAGCGTGGCCCCCTTCGGCGGAGGTCGAGAGAGGACCCTGAACTCCGCGCCCATCGCGACGCCCACCGTAGCAGTGATTCCCCCGGCGCCCGGAATTCCCTGCCAGGGTGTCCGCGCGAAGGCATTTTATTCAATGGTTTCAATAAGTTGTGAAGCATCCTGCGGGTGTGCGATGATGGGTGCGGTGGACGCTCCGGGACCTTCAAGCGCGCCCTCGGCGGTGGCGGTGGTGGTGGTTGAAAGCGAGCGCTTTCTGGTGATCCGTCGCGCCGAGGGCATTACCGCGGGAGGGTACTGGACGCCAGTGACCGGGCGGCCGGAGGCGGGGGAGGCGCTGGTGGCGACGGCGCGACGCGAGTGCCTGGAGGAGGTTGGGCTGCCCGTGGAGGTGGGCGAGGAGGTGTACCGCTGCCACACCGCGGACGGGCGCTGGCTCCTGCACTGGCTCCAGGCGACGGTGCCCGCGGAGCACCCGAGGGAGGCGGGGCTGCCGACGCTCACGCTCGAACCCCGGGAGGTGGCCGAGGCGCGGTGGCTCACGGCCTCGGAGGCTCGGGAGCTCACGCCGATGTTCCCCGCGACGCGGGCGTTCTATGCGGCGAGGGTCATCGGAGGGTGGTCTTCGCGCTGAGCGACGGGGGTACCGCCCGGAGCTGGTGATCGGCGGAGGTCACGCGGAGCTTCTCCAGCGCGGGGAGCGCCTCCAGATCCGCGAGGCTCCGCACCCTGGGGCACCGCAGGAGCTCCACCACCCGCAAGGACCGCAGGGCCTGGAGGGCGGAGAGGTCCGCGAGGGCGATGCAGCCTGCGATGGTCAGGTGCTCCAGGCTCGTGAGGTCCTTGAGGGCCGAGAGCTCCGAGAGCTCGCGGGGCTTCTCCAGGTGGAGCGCCCGCACCGAGAGGCCGTCCACGGCGCGGCGGAGGATCTTCGGGGTCGCGTCGATGAGGCGAAGGGAGCGCAAGAGCGGCAGGCCCCGGAGGCCCGTAGGAAGCTCCGACACCGAAGGGACCTTGAGGGCCAGCTCGGAGATCGTGGAGTTGCCCACCAGGGATACGGAGGGTGCTCCGGGCGCCATCGAGAGCTCCAGGGACGTGATGGGGAGCGAGGCGACGAGCCCCAGCGGGGTGACCCTCGGCAGGTCCACGAGGCGCAGGGTCCTCAGGGTCTTCAAGGCGCTCAGGGCCGAGAGGTCCTCGGTGCCGGTGCCCTCCAGGGAGAGGGCCCCGAGAGAGAGCCCCGGCGGCACGGCCCTCAGCGGCGTGTTCTTCAAGCGCAGAACGCGCAGCGCGCCGAAGCGCGCGAGGCGCTCGACGCCCTCGAGGGCCGGGAGCGCCTCGAGGTCGAGGCACCGGAGGTTCGGGAACGCCTGGAGGCAGGCGAGGTCCAGCGGCGCCGTCGCGCGGCGCAGGCAGAGGTCGTCCACGGCGGTCCGCAGGAGGGTGGCCGACGCACACGCCACCGGCGCGAGGGCCAGCACACGGAGAAGCACGTGGTCCCTCAAGGAATTGCGGTGCCTCGCCACGCGAAAGAGCCCCTGGCACTCGAAGCCGGGTGCCCCCGAGGACCCCGCCGGGTTCCACCGCAGGCCCTGGAGGAGCGCGTCCCAGGCGGCCCCGTCGGAGAGGGTCCGCAGGTGCGCCAGCGCCCTCTCCAGCGCGTCGGTCTGCCCCTGGAGGGCCGCGCGGAGCGCCTTCCTCGCGGCGTTGACGGCGCCGCCGGCGCCGCGGGGGAGGCGGGAGGTCGGAGCGCCCTCACGCTTCTTCAAGGCCGGGAGCGGATCCCCGGGGACCCAGACCGTCTTCGGGAGCAGAGGCTCCGGGAGCGCCTTGCGGTCTACGCCGGAGCCCGTGAGCCCGAGGCCCTTGAGCTTGGGGAGCCCCACCAGCGCGGACACGTCTCGCACGTCCCGGCACCGCTCCAGCACGACCACCTCGAGGCCGGTCAGGGTCCCAAGTACCGAGACGTCCTCCAACGCGACGGAGTCATAGATTTCCACCCTCCGGAGGACCTGGAGGCCCCGGAGGGCCGAGAGGTCCTTGAGCGCCGTGGCGCGACGAATCCTGAGGCTCTGCAGGTTCACGCAGCCCTCGATCCCCGCGAGGTCCGCGAGGAGGGGAGCGTGGTCGAGCCAGAGCTCCAGGAGGGTCACGGGGAGCCTCCCGAGGCTCCCCAGCGCATCGGAGGTGAAGCTCAACCGTGTGATTCTCGTGTCCCCGAGGCCCTCCAGGGTCGGGAGCGAGGGCATCGACCACGGCGGACGGAAGCCCTCGGCGAGCTCCGTGGACGCGCTCAACCATGTGAGATCATTGATGCTCTTGGCGTTCTCCAGGTTGCACTTCGTGAGCGCGCGACCCTGGAGCTCGGGGAGCGAGGGGCGCTCCAGGTGTTGAAAGGACACGCTGGTGAGCCCCGTCAGCGTCCGGAGTGCGTCGGTGTCGGTCGCGGCGGTGAGCCCAAGGAGCGAGAGGTGCCGCAGCCGCGTCAGGCCCCGCAGCGGCTCCAGGGTGGTGAGCAGCCGCGCGGGCGCGCAGAAGTACTCCAGGTCTCGGGCCGCTTCGATGCCCGAGAAGCTCCGGAGCTCGTGGGCGAAGGCCAGGTCCAGCACCTCGAGCCCCGGGTGCCTGGCGACCCAGGAGAGGTCCTTCGCGGCGAGCTGGAAGCGGAACGTAACGGACGCCAGGAGCGGCCCCGCGAGGAGCCAGGGCTCGCGCACCGCCGTGTCCACGACGAGCTCGCGCAGGCGTGGGAGCTCCCGCGGGGTCCCCGGGAGACCGCGGAAGGAGCTTCGGAGGACCAGCACCTCGAGGCTCCGGGCTTCCGCCAGGGCGTTGAAATCGTCGGTGTAGCGGGCCCTCCCGAGCTCCAGGCGCTTGAGCGTGGGGAGCGCCCCGAGGGCCCCGAGGTTCCGGACTTCCCCAGGAAAATCCAGGATGAGGCCCTCGAGCGCAGGGAGGGAACGGAACCAGGAGAGGTCCAGGATTGGCCAGAGGTTCTTCCATTCCTGGAAGCTCAGGGTCTTCAAGCGCTCCCGGAGCGCGGCGGCGCGGGCGATCGTGGGGGGCGCGTCCAGCACCACCCGGAGGCACTGGAACGCCATGCGATGGCGCACGTCTTCGTGGAGGGACTGGAAGAACGCGCCGGGGCAGAGGGTGTCGGCCTCGCCGGTGTAGCTCGTGGTGACGCCGTGGGTGGTGCCTTCTAGGATGGCCTCGTAGAGCTGCGCGTCGCCCAGGGCCCGGAGGAGCTCGTGGCCCTGATCGACCACCGCGGGGTCCTCGTGGGACAGCATCCCTCGGAGCTTCTGGAGGACCTCCTCGGGGTTCATGAAGAGGCGTGCCTCTGGGTCTTCAGTCCGCGGTGAGGCGCTTGAGCTCCTCGCGGATCATGGTCTCCGCGAGCGTGGGGACCACCTCCCACACGACCCTCTCGACCACCTCCCGGGTGAGGGCCGTGATGGCCTCCACCTGCGCGGGCGTGAGACCCAGGCCCTGGACCTTCTCTGCGACCGCTGCGGTCACCGCCGGAGCTACCACCGCGGCGACGGCCGCCGTCGGCGGAGGAGCCGGGGCGGGCGCGAGCTTCGCCTGCACCGGTTCCGGCGAGGGGGCAGGGGCGGGCCTCGCGGGCGCAGGCTCCGGGGAGGCCTTGACGGCCACGGGCTCCGGCGCGCGGACCGGCGTGGGGTCTTGAATGCGCGACAGGAGCGCGTCCGTCGGGCGCTGCAGCGGCTGCGTGGTGGCGGTCTCCAGGGCGCCCGCTGGTCCCTTGGCGGGCGCCGGGCGCGGGGCGGGCCTCGCGGGCTCCGGGGCCGGCTGGGGTCTGGTAGCCTCGGGCATGGGGCCGAGCTCACTCAAGAGCCCCGCTTCGAGCTGGATCTCTTCCAGGCCATCGACGCTAAGGGACGGCCCGGCGGGGGATGCTACCGCCGGCGTCGCAGGTCGCAGGGGCGCCGTGCGGGCCCCCACCGGGGGCGCCGCGGGCCGGGCTGCGAGGCCCTGGCTCGAAGGCGGCGGAGGGGCGGCGTTGGTGACGGTGGTCGCAAAGGGTCGGGCGGCCCCGAGGGGCACGGTGACTCTCCCCGGGGCCGTGGCGGCGCCGGCGGGGGCGGGGCGGGCGGCCTGCGGCTCCACGGCGGCCGGCCTCGCGGCGCTCGCGGCGCCGAACATGGCCGTGGTGGCGGGGGCCGGGGCCGGGGCGGGAGCTCCCGCGCCCACGGCGAAGGCCTGACGCACCCGGTCGATCATGCCCTGGGTCTCAAAGGGCTTGGCCAGGGTCCCGGAGGCCCCGCAGGCCTTGACCTGGTCCTCGGCGAGGGGGGAGTGGTCGCTCCCGAGGAGAAATACCGGGACGGACCCCAGGCCGCTCTCTGCGCGGAGGGCCCTCACCACGTCGTACCCAGCGGCTCCGCCGAGGTTTCCGTCGACGATGACCACCTGCGGCCGGAGCTCCCGGGCCCTGGCGGCGGCGCCCTCGGCGCCGTCGTGGGTGATCACGGTGATGTCCTCGCCGGCGAAGGTGAGCTCGAAGACCTTCCGCATCGTCGCGCTATCATCGACCACGAACAGGGTCCTGGGCACGGTGACTCTCCTCGGAGGGGTCCAGACGGGGGTGCGACCCAAAGGCGCCCAGAGCGCCTCGAACGTCTCAAACCGTTGTAGGCGCCCCGGGGAAGGGGTGTCAAGAACGCCGTTCGGTGGCGCGCGGGAGGCTTTCCAGA
The DNA here is from genome assembly GCA_016218725.1 of Deltaproteobacteria bacterium. Lineage (GTDB taxonomy): Bacteria > Myxococcota_A > Polyangia > Polyangiales > JACRDB01. The sequence goes on along the minus strand of JACRDB010000039.1, from coordinate 24,502 downwards.
CCGGGGGTCATCTGGGGTATGCTCCCGGCTCGGCGTCGATGACCCCAACCCCGAGGAACGCGTGGCCGAGGCCCCGATGAACCAGCCCCCGGCCGAGGTGGTCCGGCTCGGCAGCTACCGTATCGTGGCGGAGCTCGCCCGGGGCGGCATGGCCGCGGTCTTCCTGGCGGTGCGGGAGGCGCCGGGCGAGCCCGGCGAGGTGGTGGCCATCAAGCAGATCCACCCGCACCTGGCCCACGACCCGGAGTTCGTGGCGATGCTCATGGACGAGGCCCGCATCGCCTCGCAGATCCGCCACCCCAACGTGGTGGAGATCAAGGAGTGCAACCTCGGGACGGTGCCCGGGCAGAGCTACCTGGTGATGGAGTACGCCGGCGGCGAGGCCCTGTCCCTGCTCCTCAAGCACATGATGGGCAAGGGGGTGCGGATGTCCTACGGACTTTCGGCTTCCATCGGCGCGGACGTGGCCGGGGCCCTCCACGCGGCCCACGAGCTGCGGGGCCCGGACCAGAGCCTCCTGGAGATCGTCCACCGGGACGTCTCGCCGCAGAACGTGATCCTCACCTACGACGGGCGGGTGAAGCTCACGGATTTTGGCATCGCCAAGGCCCTGGGGAGGCTCCAGCGCACGGTGCCGGGGGAGATCAAGGGCAAGCTCGCCTACATGTCGCCGGAGCAGGCCTTTGGCCGGGACGTAGACCGCCGGAGCGACGTGTACTCCCTGGGGATCGTGCTCTACGAGCTGGCCCTGGGGCGGAGGCTCTTTGGAGGCAAGAGCGACGCGGAGACCGTGCGGAACATCATGAACCACGTGATCCCGGCGCCGCGGAGCCTGGACCCGTCGTTCCCGGCGGGCATGGAGGAGATCATCCTCGGGATGCTCACCAAGGACGTGACCCAGCGCTTCCAGAGCGCCGGGGCCGTGGAGCGCGCGCTGCGGGCCTTCGTGGCCACCTCCGGGGAGACGGACCTGGAGGCCCGGCGGTCGGAGTTTGTGCGCTCGCTGGACCCGGTGCGCTTCCAGGCCAAGAGCGAGCTGGTCAACCGGGAGCTCGCGCGCCTGGGGATGATCCCCCAGGCCCTGCGCAGCGGACCCCGCAAGGCGTCCCGGTACGCCCAGGACGACGAGGACCCGCCGACGGTGGAGCTCCGGCTCCCCGAGCAGGCCCGCAGCCCCTCCGGGGGGGTGAAGCCTCGCCCTGCGACGCAGCCCCCGGCGCCGAGGGACCCCTTTGGGCCACCGTCCCGCGTCGCGGAGGAGGAGCCGGTGTCGGAGCCCTCGCCCTTTGAGCGCACGATCCTGGCCCCGAAGCCCACGGCGCCGCCCGTGACGCCCAGGCCACCCCCGCGGCCGGTGTCCCTCCCGCCGGTGTCCAACCCGCCGGTGTCCAACCCGCCGCTCGGGAGTCAGCAGTCGCAGTACCAGGGCTTCCTCCAGGGACCCTTCGGGCCGCCGCAGCCGCCGGTGGTGGCGCCGCAGGACCCGAAGGCAAAGGGCCCGTGGCTCCTGCTGGGGGTGCTCGCGGGGGCCGTGGTGCTCTTCTCCGTGCTGGCCGCGGTGGTGTGGCGCTTCGTCCTCCAGCGGTAGCGCCTCGCTACAGCGTCTTGATCTCCGTGTGCTCGCCGTAGACCCTCCGCAGGGCGTCGGAGACCTCGCCCAAGGTGGCCCGCGCCTCCACCGCGGCGAGGACCGCGGGCATGACGTTGGAGCCCTCGCGGGCGCGCGCCTCCACGGCCTCCACCGCGCGCACGGCGGCGTCGCTGTCCCGCGTCGCGCGGAGGCGCGCGAGGGCCTCCCGCTGCTGCGCCTCCAGCGACGGGTCCACCTGGAGGAGGGGCACCGGCTCCGCCCGGTCGTCCCGGTGGACGTTCACCCCCACGATGGGTCGGTCGCCCCGCTCGATCTCCAACTGGTACCGGAAGGCCGCTTCCTGCACCTCGCGCTGGACGTAGCCCTGCTCGATGGCGGCCACCATGCCGCCGAGGGCGTCGATGCGGTCGAGGTAGCCCCGCGCCAGCTCCACCAGGCGGCGGGTGAGGGCCTCCACCGCGTAGCTGCCTCCGAGGGGGTCCACCACGTCGGCCACGCCGGTCTCGCTGGCCAGGATCTGCTGGGTGCGCAGCGCGATGGTGGCGGACTGCTCGCTCGGCAAGGCCAGGGCCTCGTCAAAGCTGTTGGTGTGCAGGCTCTGGGCGCCCCCCAGCACCGCCGCCAGGGCCTGGAGGGTCACCCTCACGATGTTGTTGAGCGGCTGCTGGGCCGTGAGCGTGGCCCCCGCGGTCTGGCAGTGGAACTTGAGCGCCCGGCCCTTCGCCGAGGTCACCCCGAAGCGCCGGGCCATGATGTCCGCCCACAGGAACCGCGCCGCGCGGAACTTGGCCACCTCCTCCAGCAGGTTGTTGTGCACGTTGAAAAAGAACGACAGCTGCGACGCGAAGCCCACCGCGTCGAGCCCCGACGCCAGCGCCGTCTCCACGTAGGCGATCCCGTCGGCGAGGGTGAAGGCAAGCTCCTGGGCCGCGTCACAGCCGGCCTCCCGGAGGTGGTAGCCCGACACGGAGATCACGTTCCAGTGAGGCACCTCCGCGCTCGCCCATTGAAAAATGTCCCCCGTGAGCTTGAGCGAGGCCCGAGGTGGGTGGATGTAGGTACCCCTGGCGACATACTCCTTGAGGAGGTCATTCTGGATGGTGCCTCGGAGCTTGCGGGGGTCTATGCCGCGGCGCCTGGCGACGGCGACATAGAGGGCCAGGAGGATGCCCGCGGTGGCGTTGATGGTCATGGACGTGGAGAGCTTGTCCAGGTGGAGCCCATCCAAGAGGACCTCCATGTCCTCGATGGAATCGATGGCGACGCCCACCTTTCCGACCTCTCCGAGGCTCAAGGGGTGGTCGCTGTCGCGCCCGAGCTGGGTGGGGAGATCAAAGGCCACGGAGAGCCCGGTCTGGCCTCGGGCCAGGAGGAGCTTGAAGCGCTCGTTGGACGCTCGGGCGCTGCCGAAGCCTGCGTACTGGCGCATGGTCCACAGGCGCCCGCGGTACATGTTGGGCTGCACCCCGCGCACGAAGGGCGCCTCGCCGGGGAGGCCCACGTCCACGGCGGGGTCCCAGCCGTCGAGGGAGTCCGGGGCGTAGACGTCGTCGTAGTCGCCCCCCTGGGCGAGGAGTCCGGCGCGGCGGCGGGGGGGGCTCTTCGCGGTGGTGGGGCCGAGCACCTCGGCGCGCCAGCGTTCCGTGCGTCGCTTCCAGTCCTGGTCCATCGGGGGGGCTCTCCGGGGTTTGCGCGAGGGGACGGGAACGCATACCACAAGGGCGTGGCGACGATCCTGCACATTGAAGACGACCCCCAGAGCCAGCTCCTGGTGCGCAAGCTCCTGGTGGCCGCGGGGCACCGGGTGCTTGAGACCGTGAGCGGGATCGAGGGCGCCCGGGTGGCCACAGAGCAGCGCCCGGACCTGGTGCTGGTGGACATCAACATCCCGGACCTGAACGGCTACGAGGTGGCGCTCCTCCTGCGCGGGAGGCTCCCGGGGACGCCCATCGTGGCGATCACCGCGGAGGGGGACCGGGCCACGGCGCTGGGTCTGGGGTGCGACGGCTTCGTGTCCAAGCCCATCAACGTGGGCACCTTCGCGCGCACCGTGGAGGAGTTCCTGAAGGGCGCCCGGGAGGCCCCCGCGGAGGCCGAGCGGGTGGACGTCCTGCGGGCCCAGGGCCAGCGCATCGCGGCGAGGCTGGAGGCCAAGGTCCACGAGCTGTCGGACGCCAACGCCAGGCTCGTGGACGCCGACCAGCGGCGCCGGGAGTTCTACCGGAACGTCACCCACGAGCTGGCCACGCCGCTCACCCCGCTGGTGGGCTACCTCGGGCTCCTGCAGCGCGGGGAGCTCGGGGCCGTGAGCGCCGGTCAACGCAAGGCCTACACCTCCATGGAGGAGGCCCTGACGCGCCTGCGGGGCACCATCGACGGCCTCCTGGACGTGACCCAGCTCGAGACCGGGAGGATGAAGTTCGTCTTTGGTCCCTATGATTTCACGGACCTGGTGCGGCGGGCCATCGAGGCGCGCAAGCCCTTGACGGCGAAGCGTTCGCAGCGCTGGATCACGGACCTCTCGGTGGGCAGGCTCCCGGCCACGGGGGACTCGGCGCGCCTCCAGAGGGCCGTCGGGCACGTGCTGGACAACGCCGCGAAGTTTGGCCCCGAGGGGGGGGTGGTGGCCGTGGAGGTGCGCGCCAGCGCCACCCACTGCGAGCTCCTGGTGAACGACAGCGGGCGAGGGGTGGGGGCCGAGTGGCTGAGTCGCATCTTCGAGCCCTTCGTCCAGGCGGACGGGAGCACCACCCGGGAGCACGGGGGCGCGGGCGTGGGCCTCGCGGGGGTGAGGGGCGTGGCCGAGGCCCACGACGGAGGCGTGGTGGCCGAGCCCGGGGGGCTCCACCTGGTGGCCGGCCAGAAGCTCCCTGGGCTCCTGGTGCGCATGCAGGTGGCCCGAGACCCGCGGAGCGCGTGAAGTGCCCCCGCGGGTGTACCTGGATCACCACGCCACCACGCCCCTGTGCCCCGAGGCCCGAGAGGCGCTGAGGGCCTACGCCGAGGGCGCCCACGGGAACCCCTCCAGCGTGCACGGCGCCGGGCGCCGCGCGAGGCACCTCCTGGAGCGCGCCAGGGCCACGGTGGCCCAGGGACTTGGCGCGAGCGCCAGGGAGGTGGTGTTCACCTCCGGGGGCACCGAGGGCGCCCACTTCATTGTAAGGGCCGTGGGGGGCGCCCTCGGGCCGTCGCGGGTGTGCTGCGACCCCGGGGCCCACCCGTGCCTCGTGGCCGCGAGCGAGCTCCTCGCTGGAGAGTTCCAGGTGCCCTTTTTCTGGCTCCCGGTGCACGACGGCGGTGCCCTGGACCTGGAGGCGCTGCCGGGCTTGCTACGCCCCGGCGCGCTGGTGGCGGCGTCGCTGGTGCAGCACGAGACGGGGCGGCTCCTCCGCTGGCGGGCGCTGCGCGACGCCTGCCACGACGCGAAGTGCGCGTGGGTGTGCGACGCGGCCCAGGCCCTCGGGAAGACCCCGCTGGACGTGGGTGTGCTCGGCGCGAGGGCCGCGAGCGTGTCGGGGCACAAGGTCGGGGGCCCCACGGGCATCGGTGCCGTGTGGGTCTCTGGCGACGCCAAGGTCCGGCAGCTCGTCACGGGCGGCAGCCAGGAGAGGGGCCTGCGAGCAGGCACGCCCAATATGTACGGTATTGTAGGCCTTGGTGCGGCAATGTCGGTGCTGAACCTACGTCTCGGGGCGATGGAGGGGGTCGGGCGTCTCCGGGCGGTGGTGGAAGAGGGGTTGCTGGTGTGCGAGGGCGTGACGTCGAGCGTGGCGGACCTGGAGCGGGTGGCGACGGTGGCCCACGTCGCGGTGGAGGGCGTGGCGGGCGAGGAGCTGGTGGCGGCGCTGGACCTGGAGGGCTACGAGGTGTCGAGCGGGGCGGCGTGTTCGAGCGGCCGCGCGGAGCCGTCGGCGACGCTGCTCCGGCTCTTCCCGTCGGCGCCGTGGAGGGCGTCGGGCGCGCTGAGGGTGAGCCTCGGGCCGGAGACCACCGAGGACGAGGTGCGGGGACTGGTGGAGGTGTTCCCGCGGGTCCTCGCGCGCGTGCGCGGTCAAGGCTATCGCAGCACCACGCGGATGTAGAACTCCTGTCCGCCGCCGTTGCGCAGGAGCACGCTGTTGGTGGTCACTCCCTGCATGCCGTCGCAGGTGGGGAGCACCGAGGCCACGTTGCCCACTTGCATTGCCAGGAGCCCGTCGGGCGAGAAGCTCGCCCACAGCTCCACGCTCGTGGGTATGCGCCCGAGCCCGTGGCAGAGCCTCACGGTGGTGTACGCGGGGTACCGGATCCGCGGCCCCGTCCAGGTCGAGGTCACCCACGCCCCGCTCGGGTCGAGGTACCCGTCCCCGCAGGGGATCGTCTGGATGCCCTCGCAGGCCCCCTGGTCCGGCGGCGACGCGCACCCCAGGAGCGCCAGCGCCACCGCCGACAGCCGTGGGCTCACCCAAGCACCCCGGCCAGGTCCCGGGCGTGGTACGTCACGATGATGTCCGCCCCCGCCCGGCGGATGGACGTGAGCGTCTCCTTCACCACGCGCCCGAGGTCCAGCCAGCCGTTGGCCGCCGCCGCGTGGAGCATCGCGTACTCGCCCGAGACGTTGTACGCCGCCACCGGCACGTCCACCGCGGCCTTCACCCTGGCGATCACGTCCAGGTAGGCCAGGGCGGGCTTCACCATCACCATGTCCGCGCCCTCTTCGATGTCCAGGGCGACTTCCTTCATCGCCTCGCGCACGTTGGCCGGGTCCATCTGGTAGCCCGCCCGATCCCCGAACTGCGGGGCGCAGTCCGCGGCCTCGCGGAACGGTCCGTAGAACCCGCTGGCGTACTTCACCGCGTAGGAGAGCAGCACCGTCTCCGAGAAGCCCTCCTGGTCCAGGGCCCGGCGGAGCGCGCCCACGCGGCCGTCCATCATGTCGCTGGGGGCCACCACGTCGGCGCCCGCGCGGGCGTATACCACGGCGCTCTTCTGGAGCCGCTCCACCGTGGCGTCGTTGTCTACGTCCACGGAGCCGTCGCGGTGCGTGCGAAGGACGCCACAGTGCCCGTGGGTGGTGTACTCGTCCACGCACACGTCGGCCATCAAGAGCGCGCCCGGGAGCGCGTCCCTCAGGGCCTTCAGGGCCGTGGGGACGGGCCCCTCGGGGTCCCAGGCCCCGCTGCCCTCGTCGTCCTTGCGGTCTGGAAGGCCAAACAGCAGGAAGCTCCGGACGCCCAGGGCGAAGAGGTCCCGGGCCTCGGCCACAGCGCGGTCTACGGAGCGCTGGGAGTGCCCGGGCATGCTCCCGATGGGGCGCTCCACCCCGTGACCGCTCACCACGAAGAGCGGCGCCACGAGCTGGTCCATGCGGAGGGAGGTCTCTCGCACCAGGGCGCGGAGCGCGGGGGTCCGGCGCAGGCGCCGGGGACGGTGAACGGGGAAGCTCATGGGAGAGGGTTCTTAAAGTGCGCCCCGAGCGCGTCAAGGAGGGACTCCACGGTGGCCTCCGGGGCCTGCACCGCCACCTCCAGCCCCCGGGCCCGCGCGGCCTTCGCCGTCACGGGCCCAAGGACCGCCACGGCCGTGCGACGGAGGCTCTCCGGGGCGTCCCCGAGGAGGTCACAGAGGGCATCCACCGTGGAGCCCGAGGTGAAGGTCACCGCGTCCAGGGTGCCCTCCGCGAGGCGCTGACGGAGCTCCGTAGGGTCCGCGGACGGGTCCCTCACCGTGCGGTAGAACGCCACCGAGTCCGCCAGCGCCCCGAGAGCCACCAGACCCCCCGCGAGGGCCTCGGCGGCCACCTCGGCCCGGGGCAGGAGCACCGAGAGGCCCTGGAGCTTCACCCGATCCCAGCCCGCGAGCGCCGCCAGGAGCCCCTCGGCGCGGGCCTCGCGGGCGACGAGATCTGCAATGATTCCATGGGTTTGCAAGGCGCTGGCGGTCCCCTGGCCCACACACGCCACGAGGGCCCCTCGAAGACCCCGGGCGTCGAGCCCCCGGTGCCTCAAGGCGCGGAAGAACCACCCGACCCCGTTGGCAGAGGTGAAGGCCACGAGGCCGTAGGACCCGGCGGAGAGGGCGTCCAGCGCGCGCTCCACGGCGTCCGGGCTCGACGGGGCCTCGAAGGCGAGGAGCGGGAGCTCCAGGGGCTCCGCCCCGCGGTCCAGGAGCCCCTCGACGAGGGCGTCGGCCTGGTCCCTGGCGCGGGTGACCAGCACCGTTCGTCCCTGGAGGGGGCCCCGATCCCACCACCGGAGGCTCTGCCTGAGACTCACCACGCTCCCGAGAACCACCAGGGCAGGGGTCCCCAGGGACTCCTCGGCGCAGCGGAGGCTCAGGGTGGAGAGGGTCCCTGAGACCGTGCGCTGGCGCGCCCAGGTGGCCCACTGCACCGCCGCGGCCGGCGTCTCTGGCGCCCAACCCCGGGCTACGAGCCCCTCCAGGGTGCGCTCCAGGTGGTGCATGCCCATATAGAGCACCAGGGTCCCCTCGGTCCCCAGGCCCTGGAGCGAGACGTCTTCGCCGTGTTGTCCCGTCCCGGTGAGGAAGGTCACCCTGGAGGAAAGCTCCCGGTGGGAGAGGGCGAGGCCGGCGTAGGCCGCCGCACCCAGGGCGGAGGTCACGCCCGGGACGACCTCGAAGGGCACCCCGTGGTGGGCGAGGAACAGGGCCTCCTCGGCGCCGCGGCCGAAGAGGTAGGGGTCTCCGCCCTTGAGCCGCGCGACCCGGAGGCCCTGGCGGGCGCGGTAGAGGAGCAGGTGATTGATCTCGTCCTGGGTGGCCGAGTCCACGCCGCGGCGTTTGCCCACGAAGAGCCTCTCGGCCTCGGGGCGAGCGTGGAGGAGCACCCTCGGGTGCACCAGGGCGTCGTAGACGACGCAGTCCGCAAGGGAGAGGGCCTTCACGGCGCGGAGGGTCAGGAGCCCGGGGTCCCCCGGGCCCACGCCCACCAGTGCCACGAGACCGGTCGCCACGAGGCTCGAAGGTAGCGCCAGGGCGGCCCTCGCGCGAACGGATTGACAGGCCGCGGGGAATGGGGGAAAGGTCCGGGCGTGCGCGGGTGGCTGCTTCTGGGAGCGCTGGGTCAGGTGTCGTCGTGCCGCGACCGCGCTGCCCCGGAGCGGCCGCCCATCCAGCGCCCGCTAGAGGACTCCGGGAGCCCGGCCCCGCAGGCACCCCAGACCCCGCGGCCCCTGGGTCCCAGGGTTGTGCTGCGGGGCCCGGGGCACGCGCCGGTGACCGTCTCCGTGGAGGTGGCGCGGGAGAACGCCACCTGCACCCAGGGGCTCATGTACCGCCGGGAGCTGGCCGAGGACCGCGGGATGGTGTTCCTGTTCCGGGAGCAGCACCACCTGCAGTTCTGGATGCACAACACCCTGGTGCGGTTGGACATGGTGTTCATCCGTCAGGACCGCACGGTCCTCGGGATCGTGAAGAACGCCACGCCGCGCACCGATGACATCCGCGAGGTGCCGGGGGACTCGCGCTACGTGCTCGAGGTCCGCGGGGGCTTCGCCGACCGCCACGGGATCTCGCCGGATGACGTGGTGGAGTTCGTGGACATCCCCGACCCGGACCGCCCGCCCAACTGCGACTGAACCACTCAACCCACAAGGAGACGCTTGCTCGATGCGACGTTGGATGGTGCCCGTAGGACTCGTCCTGGCCTGTGACCTGACCCCCCCGCCGGAGCCCTCGTACCGGCCTCCCGGCGCCACTCCCGGGGCCACTGCGCCCACGCCTACACCACCACAGGTCCCCACACCTCCACCTACACCACCTCCTCCGCCCCCACAGCCTGCGGCGAGGGCTCGGGATGTGACGGTGCAGCCGCGGACGCCGGACCCCACCTCGCCGGACCCACGGGGTGGGAACTTCACCCTGGCGCAGGCGACGGCGGGGCTGCCTCCGGGCAGGGCGCTCACGGCCACGCTGGAGACGTCCCAGGGGACGTTTACGTGCGCGCTGCTCCCCGAGGCCGCGCCGCGCACGGTGGCGAACTTCGTGGGCCTGGCGCGGGGCTTGCGGGACTTCTGGGACCCGGTGGCGGGGCAGTGGGCGCGCAGGCCCTTCTACGACGGCACGGTGTTCCACCGGGTGATCCCGGACTTCATGATCCAGGGTGGGGACCAGCTCCGGTCGGGCTTTGGCGGCACGGGCTACGAGTTCCCGGACGAGAACGTCCAGGGCCACGACGCCGGCGGGCTCCTGTGCATGGCCAACCACGGTCCCAACACCAACGGCGGGCAGTTCTTCATCACCGAGGTGCCAAAGCCGCACCTGGACGGGAGCTACTCGATCTTCGGGCGGTGTACGCCGGTGGACCTCGTGGCGCGCATCGCGCGGGTGCCCACGGAGGGGACCACGCCGATGGAGCCCGTGGAGCTCCGGCGGGTGCAGATCACGCGGCGGTGATCACCGGTCCCAGGTGAAGCCCACGCCCGCGGTGACGGACACGAAATCCGTGGAGAACTCGCGCTGGGTGAAGGGGAACGCGTAGGCCACCTGGAGGTCCAGGGAGAGGCCCCGGCGCACGAGCCAAAGGAGGCCCCCCCGGGCCTCGGCGGAGACCGAGAGGAAGCCCAGGGTCGGGGTGAACACCAGGTCCACCCTGGGGCCCAGGCCCAGGTAGGGCACCACCCGGAGGTGATCGAAGGCGTAGGACAGGCCCGCGCTCAGGTGCACGTCCTGCCTGGGGGCGTGGGGTCGGTCCGGGAACTGGAGCGCATAGCCCGCGGTGCCATAGAGGTTGAAGGCGTCGGTGATGCCATAGGCCACGACGGCGGCGGCCTGGGCCCCGGGGCCTCCGTGGGAGCCTCCGGCAGTGGCGAAGCCGAGGTGTGCGGAGAGGGTGAGCTGGCGCTCGTCGGCACGGGCCCCCTGGGCTGCCAGGGAGGTCGCCAGGGCGAGGGCGACGGGGCTTGCGCGCATGGGCCGAGGGATAGCACGCGGTTGACTCCCTGGGGAGCGCGTGTAGAGTCCGGCGCCCCTTCCCAGGGTAGGCCGTAGGCCTGGAGGAACGCCGCTCGTGGCAACCGAGGACCGACAAGCAAGCGCCAAGGACGACGACCAGGACGACGCGGACGACGAGCTCCGGGAGGAGCCCTCCGGGACCGTGGGGCCGACGACGCCGGACGCACCCGCGGTGGACCCGACGGTCCCTCGAAACAGGGCCGAGCGGCGCGCGGCGGCCAAGGCGGCGCGGCGAGGGCAAACCTGGAAGCAGACCGGTACGGCGGAGCCGGAGCCCGGGGAGGGCGCCGAGGGCGGGGACTCTGGCGAGGCAAAATCGCCGACTGGCACGGCCACAAAGCGCCCGAGGGTGCCCCCGAAGACCATGTCCAAGGGCACCGGAGACGCCGAGGGGGTGCCCCGCTGGGTGCGTCGCCTTGGGGAGTACCTCGCGGCGAACCGTGTAGGCCTGGGGGCGGGGCTCCTGGTGGCGGGCCTGGCCATCGGCGGTGGGCTCTACTGGAACGCGCGCGTCTCGGGCGCCGCGGCCCAGGCGGCGGACGCCTACGCCGCGGGACTCACGGCGTATACGGCCCCGGTGTCTGCGTCGGAGCCGCCGGACAATGCGTTCCAGCGGGGGCAGCTCGGCACCTGGTACCGCTCGGAGGACGAGCGCCTTCGGGCGGCCAGCCATCGGTTCCGCCGCGCGGAGCAGGTGTACTCCTCGGCGCAGACGGCGCCGCTGGCGAGGCTCAGCGAGGCCGGCGCGCTCTACCAGCTGGGGCGCTACGAAGACGCCCGAGCGCTCTATCGAGGGCTCCTCGGGGCGGACCTTCACGGGCTGGAGCCCAGGGTGCTGGAGGGCCTGGCCTTTACGCAGGAGGCCCTCGGCGAACTGGACCAGGCCCGGGCGCAGTATCAGTCCCTGGCGGAGGTGCAGGGCGGGGCCTACCGGGACCTGTCGCAGTACTACCAGGCCCGGCTCCTGTCGCGGCGCGGGGATGACGCAGGCGCCAAGGGGATCCTCCACGGGCTGATCGAGCGCCTGGGACGGATCACCGGGACCGAGGCCTCGGCGGTGGCGGCGAGCCAGCTCCGGGATCAGGCCACGGGGCTCCTGCGGGACATTGACCCGTCGGACCCGCTGGCGGCGGCGGCGCCGTCCTCGGAGGGACCGGGGAGCGACCTCGGGGCGCTGTTGCAAGGGGCCGGGGGACCCGGGCAGCTCTCGCGGGAGCAGCTCCAGCGGATCCTCCAGCAGATGCAGAAGCGCAGGTGAAGCGCCATCGGTGGCTCGCGTGCTGCTGGCTCCTCGGGTCCTGCGCGCCGCTCGGCCCCGGGGCGCTGTCGTTTGAGGGCTTCCATCGTCCACGCACGCCTGCGGATCTTTGTCGCCTGGACTGGAGGGTGCAGTTCACCTCTCCCCTGGACCTGGAGACCAGGCCACGGTTTCGCGCGGTGCCGGCCTACGACCCCGAGGCCCGGGTGCTCTACGTCGGCGGCCTGGACCGCGCGCTGCACGCGCTGCGGGCGAGGGACGGGCTGGAGCTCTGGCGCTTCCAGACCCTCGGGGCGGTGGAGGGGGCGCCCGTGGTGGCGGGGGGCACGGTGTATTTCGGCAGCGACGACGGGGCCCTCTACGCGGTGGACGCGCAGAGCGGGGCGCTGCGCTGGCGCGCGGCCACCACCGCGGAGGTGCTCCGCCCGCCGGTGGTGACGGCGGACTCGGTGTATTTCGTCAACGCGGACGACACGGTGTTCGGCGCGGACCGGGTGCGGGGAGGCATTCGGTGGAGGTACCGTCGGCCCCAGCCCGGAGGGATCACCGGGAGCGGCCACGCGGGGCTGCTCCCGGACGGGGAGCGCCTGGTGACGGGCTTCTCGGACGGCGCGGTGGTGGCGCTGGACGCCCGCGACGGCGCCGTGGTCTGGGAGCACGACACCTCGGCGGACGTGGAGAACCTCGAGGAGGTTCGGGAGAGCCACCGGCTCATTGATGTGGACTCTACGCCCGTTGCGCTTGGGGACACGCTCTATGTCGCGTCGTACACGGCGGGGCTCTACGCCCTGGACCGGGAGACGGGCACGGTGCGCTTCCGGGCGGACGCCCTGGTGGGCGTAGGCGCCCTGGCGACGGACGGCCGGGACCTCTTCGCAGCGGCGGGCAGCCGCCTCCTGAAGGTGGACCCGACGGACGGCTCGGTGCGCTGGGCTCGGGAGCTCCCGAGCCAAGGCCTTGTGGAGCCGCTCTTCCACGAGGGCATGGTGCTCGCGCCCACCAGCGATGGCGCGCTCTGGTTCCTCCGGGCGAGGGACGGCGAGGCGCTCCTGGGCGTCGGGCGGGACGGCTACGGGAGTCCGCCGTTGATCGTGGGTAGGAGGCTCTACACGGTGAGCAACGGCGCCGTGGTGGTAGCCTGGAGGTTACACCGCCAGGGGTGAGGCCCGCTCCCCGCCCAGCACGCGATCGATGCGCTGGAGGGTCTTCTCGCGACCGACCACCGCGAGGCAGTCATAGAGGCCCGGCCCCGTGGTCGCGCCGGTGACCGCCAGGCGCACCCCGTGGATCACGTCCCCGAGGGCGATGCCCTCGGCCTCGACGAAGGCCTGGAGGCAGCGCTCGATCGACGCCGCGTCGAAGTCCGTGCCGCCCGCGAGGTGCTCGCGCAGGCGCCCGAGGCGGGCGCGGTCCTCCGGGGTCCCCAGGCGCTTCGCGAAGGCGGCCTCGTCGTGCTTCTTGTGGTGGTAGTCGTCGTCGAAGTACTCGGGATAACCGACGATGTCACCGAAGACCTTGAGGCGGTCACCGAGGACCTCCACGACGCGTCGGAGCTGCGCCCGCACCGAGGCAGTGTCCTCCCGGGCGAGGCCCGCGCGCAGGAGGTAGGGGAGGGTGCGCGCCGCGCGCTCGTCCAGGGTGAGGCGTTGCATGTAATGGAGCTGGAAGGCATGGAGCTTCTTCGGGTCGAAGCTGGCGGGGCCGGGATGGACGCGCTCCAGGGAGAAGTGCTCGACCATCTCCTCGCGGGAGAGATACTCCGTGTGCCCGTCGAGGGACCACCCGAGGAGCAGCAGGTAGTTCACCAGGGCCTCCGGGAGGTACCCGACCTGCTCATAGAAATCCACGATGACCGGGTTGAAGGTCTCCGCCGCGGTGGCGAGGCCGAGGGCCCGGGCGATGCCCTGGCCGTGCTCGTGGACCGCCGCGAAGTCCTTGTTCTTCAGGTAGCGGTCCAGCTTGCGCTTGCTGAGCTTCTGCTTGGAGCCGGGCTCGGCTACATACGGCAGGTGGGCATACGCCGGGAGCGCGTACCCGAGGCCCTGGGCGAGGAACACCTGCCGGGGGGTATTGGACAGGTGCTCCTCGGCGCGGATCACGTGGGTGATCCCGAAGTCGTGGTCGTCCACCACGCTGGCCAGGTGGTAGAGGCAGGAGCCGTCGGCCCGCTGGATCACATGGTCCTGCTCGTTGGACCAGGGGAAGCTCACCTCGCCGCGGACCAGGTCCTGGAGCCGCAGGTGGCCCTCGCGCGGCATCGCCAGGCGCACCACGGCGGTGCGCCCCTCGGCCTCGAAGGCCCGGGCCTCGGCGTCGGTGCTGGCCTTCCAGCGCCTGCTGTACAGGTACGGGCGCTTCTCGCGCTCGGCTTCGGCGCGCTCCGCGGCGAGCTCCTCCGGGCGGGCATAGTCCCGGTAGGCCACGCCCCGCTGGAGGAGCGCTCGGGCGGCCTCCTGGTGGCGGGCCTTTCGCTCGGACTGGAAATACGGCTCGTGGGGCCCACCCACCTCGGGCCCCTCGTCCCAGTCGATGCCGAGCCAGCGCAGGCCGTGAAGAATGGGCGCCAGGGCCGCGGCGACGTTGCGCTCCTGGTCCGTGTCGTCGATACGCAAGAGGAACTGCCCCCGGTGGTGCCGGGAGAAGAGCCAGCAGAACAGCGCCGTGCGGACCCCACCGATGTGGAGGTACCCCGTCGGCGAAGGAGCGAAGCGGGTGCGCGCCATGGGGGGGCGCGTTGTACCCCCCGAACGCCCCACCGGCAACGAGGGCCTTGTCTCTCGCGCCGCCCGTGCTCTATCGCTCCAAGGGATGCACGTCGTCGGGCGCCTCGCTCCGACCCCCTCGGGGCACCTCCACCTGGGCAACGCTCTGGCCTTCGGCGCCGCCTGGCTCTCGGCCCGGAGCGCCGACGGGCGCCTCCTCCTGCGCATCGAAGACCTGGACCAGGGACGCGCCCGAGACCCCATCGCCAGGGCCCAACGCGACGACCTCCAGTGGCTGGGCCTCCAGTGGGATGAGGAAGTCCCACCTCAGTCTACACGGACCTACACCCTGGAAGGCATCCCGACCTATCGCTGCGGGTGTTCGCGCGCCGAGCGCCTTGCGGGGCGTTGCCGCTGCCGCGAGACCCAGGGGACCGAGGGGGCCTGGCGCTTCAAGACGCCACCGGGCGAGGTGACCTTCACCGATCGAACGCACGGCCCGAGGGTGGAGACCCCCACCGAGGATCCAAATTTGCGGCGTCCCGACGGGGGGGCGGCGTACCCCCTGGCGGTGGTGCTGGATGACCTCCGGGACGGGGTGACGGAGGTAGTCCGGGGAGGGGACCTCCTGGGGGCCACGGCCACCCAGGTGGCGCTCTACCAGTGCCTCGGGCGCAGGACACCCACCTGGCTCCACGGGCCGCTCCTCCTGGGCGAGGACGGGAAGAAGTTGTCAAAATCCCACGGGAGCACCGAACTCCGGGCGCTCCGGGCCCGAGGGTGGGAGCCTGGGAGGGTCTGGGAGCTGCTCCTACCGCTCCTCGGTCTCCGAGGGCCGGAGCTAGACTCGGGGGCCTTTGACCCCGAGAGGGTCGCCCGGGGCACCTTCGTGGTGGACGGGGAGGGGCGCTCGGTGACCCCGCACACAGCCTCCAGGGGCCTGTAGGACAGGGGTTTCCAGCGCCCGGGAGGGGCCCGCGGCCCCCCTCTCCCACAGCTTTAGTACGTCGCATAATAATGATTCTGTCTACTTTGCCGGAGACCTCGGTCCCGAGGTCCCCTCCCTCGGCGCCCGGCGCCGCCCGGCCCTACGGAACCCGCGGTGGGTCTCAGGCCCGAAGCGCGGCCCCTCGGGTGGTGCCGAGCTCCCCTGCGTGTGGCGCCGAGCTCCGTCCTGCTACGAGCCCCGACGGGCCCACCCCACGACGTGGCTCGCCCCGCCGCGGGTTCCGTCCAAGGGGCCTCCGCCCCGGCGCCGAAAAGTCCTTTGGTTCCCAGCGCTTCGGAACATCCAGACCGGTTGGTCGGTTTGCGCCAGGCCCCGCGCAAATGACAAACCGACCGGTCGGTCATTGATTAACCAAATCCGACCAGACGGTCGGTTTGCGGGAAACCGCCGTGGTTTCGTGGGTTTCTACGGGGAGGCGTGGGCTAGCGGCCCGTGCGGGCCATGGAGGCGGGGATCACCGTTTCCAGGGCAGTGATCATGCAGGTCGAGGGGCTGTCGATGCGGACGTCGGCCACGCGCCAGAAGTCGTTGTTGCCGCTGTCCGAGGCGCGGGAGGTGATCATCCGGGTGAAGGTGCGGTTCGGGGTGGTGGCGCTGCCGCAGTAGACCCTCACGGTGACCATGGAGCCCGCGTCCACCCGGCTGAAGGCGTGGACGCCCACCCGGTAGGTCTGGCCCACCACCGGGGTGTCAATCCGGATGTTCTCGGGGCCGAAGGAGGTCACGTTGTCCACGTCCAGCCCTGGGGCCTGGGCCCCGCCCCCGTCCCAAGCGGGCCGGGTATTGGCGTAGTAGCAATCCAGCGGGGAGGAGAACCACTGGGTCCCCGTCGGGTGCAGGAGGTGCAGGTCCACATCCCCCGTCGTAGACCAGGCCATCTCCACCCGCAGGCCCCGACCGGTCAGGGTCACCGTGGTCATGCACGAGGCCGTACGCCCCGTGGCGTCCGTGGCCGTCACCCGGACCGTGTAGGTCCCCACGATCACCGAGCTGAACGTGGTCTCGCACGCCTCGGGATTGGCAAAGGCCCCCTCGGTCCCTGCCCCCATCGGGCGCCCGGTGACCTCCCACCGACACGACGCCCCGGGCTGCGACGGCACCGCCCTCAAGGGCACCGGAGTTCCCGCAGGCCCCGTGGCCGGCGGAGGACAGGTCACCCCGAAGGGCATGCATTCTGGTAACTCGTCCGTGCGACCGTTGCAGTCGTCGTCGAGCATGTTGCACACCTCACGGGCCGGGAGGCGCTCCCCCATGCAGGTCCCCCAGCGGGAGCCGTCCACCGCGCAGGACTGCATCCCCGCCCGGCAGATCCCGACCCCCGACGTGGCCGCAGGCCCCGAGTAGCAGCTCCGGCTCATCCCCGGCGTGCAGGTGCACCCGATGCCGTCGTCCACCCCGCCGTTGCAGTCATCGTCCAGGCCGTTGCAGGTCTCTCGCTGCGGCCTCGCTTCGCCCGTACACGCCCCCCAGCGGGCGCCCACGCCCCCTGCCCCCGCCGCGCAGCTCTGCGTGCCCGCGCGACAGGAGGCCACCCCCGCGGTCCCCATCGGGCCGCCATAACAGCTCCGGGTCATCCCCGGACGGCACTCGCAGCCGTCGTCCACGGTGCCGTTGCAGTCGTTGTCCAGGCCGTCACAGGCCTCCATCGCCGGGAGCACCGCCCCCGTGCACGGCCCCCAGCGACCAAACTCCTCGCTCACCGGCTCGCAACGAGCACGACCAGACCTACAGATACCTACATCCCTCTGGGTACTCGTTCCCATCCAGCAAGAGGTCTCGGTCCTCGGGGTGCACTGGCACTCGGGGCGCGTGGCGCCCGCGCCCGTACAGGCCCCCAGGACCACATCGCCCGGCGCGTCCCGGGGCGGCGTCGAGGCGTCGGCGCGGGTGTCTGGCACGGCGCCCGCGTCGGTCCTCGGGGGGGACGTCGCGGTGTCCGAGGGAGCCGTGGCATCGCGGCGCCCGGAGCCTCCGTCGCCGAAGTTCAGCTCGTCCGGGGGGATGTCGGACATGGTCCCGTCCACGGTGCAGCCCAGGAAGAGCACCACACCTACACTTCCCCACCTCTGTCTGGACACTCTGACCGGTCGCCCGGGGTCTTCGGGTACCGCGTTGACCACCGCGGTGAGCGAGGATTCCCTGGAGTTCTCTGCGCTTCGACGGGCCATGGCGCGCCCGACTCGCAACAACCCTGCCAGGATATGTCCCCGGTGGGCGTCCTGGGGTTTGCGCCCCCGGGGGTGCCGTGCGTAGAGTCTCCGTCGCTCGAAGGAAGCGCCCCGTGCACCTGCCTGGACCCCTGCACTACTTCCGCGTAAATGGCCCCGACCGGGTGGCCCTGGTGAATGTCACCGCGGCGCCAGGCACCCCGGGGAGCTTCACCCTCCAGGTGTCTCGCGGACCCAACCGCAGAAAGCTCGGGGTCACCACCACAATCACGCCGGTGCCCTCCGCGGCGCTGGAAGGCACCCTCGCAAAGCTGGCGGCGGACCTGGAGCTGGAGGGCTTCCTCCCCGCGGGCGTGCAGCGCGCGCTCCAGGCGCTCCAGAGCCCCAAGGCGGCGGCGCGGGCCCGCGCTGCGCTGCGGCTCGGGGGCATCGGTCACCCGGCGGCGGTGGCTCCCTTGCTCGCGCTGGGCGCCAACGGGACCGAGGAGCTCGCCTCCGTGGTGGACGCCCTCGGACGCCTCGGAGACCCCAGAGCCCTGCCCCTGTGCCGCGCCGAGGCCGAGCGCAAGCTCCTCTCCCGACGGAGGAGCGGGGTCGAGGCCCTGCGAAGGCTGGGAGACTCCGATGGCCTGACGGGCGTCAGGGTGCGCGCCCTTGATCGCCTGCCCCAGCCCGTGCGCAACGCTGTCCTCGTGGCGGAGAGCACTGGCGACCCGGCAGACCAGAAGGCCCTGGAAGACGCCGTGGGCGCGCTCCCCAACAAGGACCAGGGCCTCGCCCTGGACACGCTCTATGAGCTGGCCTCGGGACCCGCCGTCGCCGCGGTCAAGGCCGCGCTCGGGACCAGCAAGCTCGGCGTGCCGTACCTGTGGCGCGCGGCAAAGAGCGTGTTCAAGCGCGCCATGCTCCGGGGGGACGCGGCGCTCTTCGGGTTCCTGGCATGGAGGCTGGAGAAGGCCCGGAGCGAGCCCGGCAGCTTCGCCGTGCTCAAATCAGGGCTCGACGGAAAGGACCGCCCCACGCGGGTGTTTCAAAAGAACACCCGGCTCTTCGTGCGGAGGCTCGCCTGGCGACACCTCCGGGAGCTCGCCCGCTCGGCCCCGGAGCGCTACGCCCCCACGGCCGCGGAGGTCCTGGTGCAGTACTCCGACGCCGACCGGGACCTGAAGGCGAAATTCCCCGCCTGGGAGTGGTCCGGGTGCCACCTCCTCCATCGCATCCTCTGGGGCGCCTCCAAGCGCTTCGCCATCGATGATCGCTCGCTGCGCTTTCGCTACGCCACCAAGACCGCCAGCTTCACCGCGGACCCCTCCGAGGAGCTCGCCTTCGCGGCGCTCTGGGACCGGAGCCCCGGGGCGTTCCTGCGCCTGGCCGCCGCGGGGCGCCTCCGGGTGTTGCATGAGCTCGCCGTAAGGGCCCTCTCGGGACCTCACCGGGGGACCCTGGAGGGGGCGCCGCACGAGGCCGTCGTGGCGATGCTCGGGGCGCCGTTTGAGCCCACGGTGGACCTCGCCGCGGCCGAGCTGGGGCGGCGCTTTGACCCCGTAAACCCCGACTGGTCTTTGCTCCAGACGCTCCTTTCTGACAAGCGCCCGAGGGTGCTGGAGCTCTCTCGTCAGTGCCTTGAAGCGTGCAGCGCGCGGTGGACCCTGGACCTGGAGCGATCGCTCGCGCTCCTGGGACACGAGGACGCGGCCCTGAGGGCCCTCGTGGCGGCGCTCGTGGTGCAGGCCCTTGATGACAACGGGGACAACGGGGACAACGCCGACCCGTTCTACCGACGGGAGCTCGCCGAGCGGATCCTGGCGGTGCTCATGGGGCCGGAGCCCTCGGAGGGAGCCTTCGAGGCCTACGCCCGCGTGGCCCGGGAGGCCCTCGGCCCGGAGCTCGACGCGGTGCTGGGCCTGGACGAGGTGCTGGCCCTCCTGGACAAGTCCTCGGGCTCGCTCCAGGCCGTGTGCGGGACGCTCCTCGGGAGAAAGCCCGAGGCCCTCCAGCGCCTCGGCGTGGACCGCCTCGCGGGGATGGGCAACCACGCCGTAGCGAGCGTCCGTCAGGCCGCTCAGCACCTCCTGCGCGCGGCCATCGACCAGCTCAAGGACGACCCCTCGGTGCTCTTCACCATGTGCGAGAGCGACTGGGCGGACACGCGCGGCGTGGCCCTGGAGCTCTTGAAGACCAGGGTGGACCTGGAGGCCCTCGGGATCGATGGGCTCGTCGGGCTCTGCGACTCCAACCGCGCGGACGTCCAGGCGCTCGGGCGGGAGCTCATCCTGCGCCATTTCGAGCACCTGGAGCCCGCGGAGGTGGTCAAGAGGCTCTCGCAGCACCCCCACCCGACCATGCGCCGCTTCGCCGTGGACCTGGTGGTGGCCCACCTGCGCCCGGGCTTCGTGGCCCTGGCGTCGGTGGAGACCTTCCTGCGCACGGCGCTCCTGGACCTGTGGCCCTCGCGGAGGGAGAAGCGCACGGTGCTGGACTTCCTGGAGGAGCGGGGCCTCGCGGACGAGAACCAGGCCGAGCTCGCGGCGAGGCTCCTCGGGGAGTTCGCCCGCACCCGGGGTCGGGCCGACTTTGACCGCGCCATGGAGGCCCTGGTGCGCTTGAGGCTACGGTACCCCGAGGCGCCCTCGGCGCTCTCCCTCGCGGCGCCCACCGTGGAGGCGTCGCCATGATGGTGAACTACCGCTACGCGGGCTCCAGCGGGATCTTGAACGGCCTGCGCGACAGCACCGTGGCCCTGGCCACCAACCAGCTCCGGGACCCGACCTTCTTCCGCGCGTCGGTGCGCAGGCCGCTGCTCTTCCGCGAGGCGCTGGCGGCGCTCCACGCGGTGGTGATCTCGGATTTCAAGTTCCACCCGAGGGACCGCCTGGCATTCAAAACCTGGCTGGAGGCTCAGGACCAGAAGTTCCTGGCGGGCCTCGCCGTGAAGGGCGAGAAGCAGCGCCAGCGCATGCGGGAGCTCGAGGCCCGCCTCGGGGAGCTGGACCACGCCCGGGATGAGCGCCTGAAGCCCTTCTACCGCGCGCGCAAGGAGTACTTCGACTGGGCCTATGTGCAGGCGTATGAGCTGGATTTCCTCTATGACCCGGTGATCACCGTGCACCCGGACGAGGTGTCCTTCGAGGCCTTCTCCAAGGACGAGAGCTCCTACGCCAGGGTGGCCGTGCGCCACGATGATTTCGAGGGCGCCGGGGACTTCACCTGCGGGACCACCAACATTGATTTCTCGGCCCGGCTCCACAACGAGCTGGACCGCATGAGGGACTACCGCAAGACCCGGCTGGACCTGGGCCCCGGCGGTCTTACGGTGAAGACCGAGGGCCAGGACGCCCACAAGGAGAAGAAGATCGACCTGCCCGAGAGCTGGGTCAAGGGCTTCCTCCAGGTGCAGTCCACCATGACCCTGGGGCTCACGCACTTCCAGCTCGAGCCCGTGGACCTCTTCAACCTCCTGCGCTTCCTGCGCAGGCACCGGGCCAGGGTGAGCCCCCGGGCGCTGCGCTACGAGCTCGTCCCCGGCAAGCGCGTGAGGGTGGTCTTCGAGCCCTGGGAGGAGGTGCTGGAGTTCGGCCGGTGCTCCACCTGGGATGGCCCCAAGGCCATGAGCGTGCGCACCTGGGGGCGCGAGCGCCTGCGCACCCTCGCCCGGCTCCTCCCGGTGGCCCAGAAGATTGACGTCTTCCTCGCGGGCTTCGGGCTCCCGACGGTGTACGTGGTGGACCTCGGGGGCGCGACCTTCACCCTGGCGCTCTCGGGCTGGACGGACAACGACTGGACCAGCGGAGGGACGAAATTCGACCTCCTGTCACGGCGCATGCAGGTGTCCCCCGGGGAGCTCACCGCGTGCCTGGACGGGCTCAAGAAGGTGCGCCGGGCCACGGACGTGGGCCTCGCCCAGGACACCGGCCAGGGCCTTGAAAAGACCCGCTCGGCGCTGTCGTACCTGTGCCAGGTCGGCCGGGCCATGTACGACCTCGGCGGGGGGGTGTACCGCCACCGGGAGCTCTTCACCGAGCCCTTCACCGTAAAAGACGCCGTGGCCGCGGTCCAGGGCGCCGCCACGGCGAAGCCCGGGGCGCCCTCGATCGGGGCGGCGAACACCCAGGAGGCGAGCGCCCAGGGGATCTTCACCCGCGGGGGCGTGCTGATCACGGCCCGCAGGCCCGTCGCCGCCGGGGGCTACAAGCTCACCGGGAGCGTGAAGGGGACTGACAACGCGAGGTACCGCCCGCTGTTGACGGCGGACGCGGAAGGACGCATTGTGGAGGCGACGTGCACCTGCACGTACGCCCAGAGGTTCGGACTCACCAAGGGGCCGTGCGAGCATGTGCTGGCGTTACGCCTGGCGCATATGAGCCGGCTCGAGGCGGAGGACAAAGGAGGTGTCTGAGGTCCATCGGGGACGGTGCGCGGGGTACGCGGTCTTAGCAATCCGTGCGGTGCTACGCCGTACTTTGCTCCCGTGCCTGCCATTCGTCGCGAGCCCGTTCGTCACTCGCCTACCACGCGGGTGTCGCGCGGTCGCTGGACGGGTTGTTCCACAACCCACCGCGCGTACACCCGCGTGGTAGGCTATTGGTGGAACGGTCACGCCCAAGGGATGTTCGTAAGCGCCCCGCGCATCGTCCCCGATGGACCTCAGACAAGCTCCGTAGCTCCCCCGAGAGGGCCCCCTGAAGGCACAACGGTGGCGCCATGGCGGACGACGAGAAGGCAAGACTCTACAAGCGCCTGACCACGACCTGGAACGAGTTCGAGGTCCTGGCGCGCCTGCGCCACAACGGCTTCTGGCCCGCGGGCGTGGGGATCCCCCAGGACCCCCCGAAGGAGCTCAAGGAGCGCGCCACCCTCACCAAGGAGCTGGCCTCGCTGCGCGCCTCGCAGCTCGCGGTGAAGGACCCGGAGAAGGCCCTCTCCGAGGAGCGCACCCGGCGCTTCAAGGCCTCCCTGGAGCGCCGCAAGGCCGCCCGCGCCAGGCGCCTCGCGGACGAGAAGACGCGCCGGGAGCGCTGGCTCAAGGCGCGCAAGGACTCCGTGGTCAACCTCGGCGAGGGCGTCAGCGCCGGCCTCCAGGACGTCTCTTGCGACAAGGCCCAGCTCCAGGCCCGGGGCCTGCCGGTGCTCGGGGACGCGGTGGCCCTGGCCGGCGCCCTCGGGGTCAAGCTCTCGGTGCTGCGCTGGCTCACCTTCCACCGCCGGGGCGCCACGCTGGTGCACTACCACCGCTACGCCATCCCCAAGAAGACCGGCGGGCAGCGGGCCATCTCCGCGCCAAGGCGCAAGCTCGCGGGCTGCCAGTGCTGGGTGCTCACGCAGGTCCTGGAGAAGCTCCACGCGGAGCCCCCGGCCCATGGCTTTGTCCGGCACCGCTCGGTGGTCACCAACGCCACGCCGCACGTGGGGCGCCGGGTGGTGGTCAACCTGGACCTCCGGGACTTCTTCCCGAGCGTCACCTTCCGGCGGGTCAAGGGGCTCTTCCGCAAGGTGGGCTACGGCGAGCAGGTGGCCACGGTGCTCGCGCTTTTGTGCACCGAGCCCCCGAGGGTCCCGGTGACCTTCGATGACAAGCGCTTCTACGTCGCCCTCGGGCAGCGGGTGCTGCCGCAGGGGGCAAGCACCAGCCCCGCCATCACCAACGCCCTCTGCCGCCGGCTGGACCGCAGGCTCCAGGGCCTCGCGAGGCGCCACGGCTTCACCTACACCCGCTACGCCGACGACCTCACCTTCAGCGGCGACGAGCCCCCTCGCGTGGGCAGGCTCCTGAAGAGCGTCAAGGCCGTGGTGGTGGATGAAGGCTTCCAGGTGCACCCCACCAAGACCCGGGTGATGCGCAGCACGCGTCGCCAGGAGGTCACCGGCGTGGTGGTGAACCACCGCGTGGGCGTCCCGCGGGACGAGCTCCGGGCGCTCCGGGCCACGCTCCACAACTGCGCCCGCCACGGGCTCCAGAGCCAGAACCGCGAGCACCACGCGGACTTCGCCGCGCACCTGCGCGGCAAGGTGTCCTGGGTCTGCATGGTGGACCCCGCCCGGGGCCCTGCCCTGCGCGCGGCGCTGGAGCGCGCCCTGGCCTCGCCGTGATCGCCTTCCTGGACGTGGACTATCGCCCGGACGGCAGCGCCGTGGCGGCGTGCGTCACCGCGGACGGCTGGAGCGCTCCGGGGCCTGGCGGCGAGTACACCACCCGCGTGGCGCGCGTGGAGCCCTACATCCCCGGGCAGTTCTACAAGCGCGAGCTCCCGTGCCTCCAGGCGGTGCTGGCGCTCCTGCCGATTTCGCCAGACACCCTCGTGGTGGATGGTTATGTATGGCTGAAGGGGCCTGCGGATCCCGGCCTCGGGGCGCACCTCTTCCGGGCCCTCGGGGAGCGGCTCCCGGTGGTGGGCGTGGCCAAGACACCCTTCCAGAGCGCCACCGCCGCCGTCGCCGTGCTCCGGGGGAGCTCCACAAGGCCCCTCCACGTGACCTCCGCGGGGGTGCCCGTCGGGGAGGCCGCGAAGAGCGTGGCGTCCATGCACGGCCCCCACCGCATCCCCACGCTCCTCGGCCGCGTGGACCGGCTCTGCCGCGGGAGCTGACCACTACCGCGCTGTCGGTGACCTCACCCCCCGGCCCCATAGGCGTGAAGCGCCATCACATAGCGGTGTCGTCGGGACCGATCCCCCAAGGCGCCAGGGAGCTCGGACTTTGCCTGGGTTTGGGCGGTGGAGGCCGGGGTCGGGCGGTGGAGGCCGGGGTTCGCCAGATTTAGGGTCCATGAAGTCGCGTCGCTCACCCCGGGCTACCGAAGGCGGTCACCGCGCCTCCGCGCGGTTG
>JACRDB010000042.1 GCA_016218725.1 Deltaproteobacteria bacterium | reverse complement strand
GACGAGCGCGCCGGTGACGGTGGTGGCGGGGCAGACGGTGGTGGGGACGGTGCTGTGGAGTGTGCCGGCGGCGGTGGGGACGCACACGGTGACGTGCACGGTGGCGGACGACGGGGTGGGAGGAAGCTTCGGGCCGCGGACGGGGACGCTGAGTGTGCCGGTGAATGCGGTGACGCCGGTGGGGGCGGTGCCTGTGCTGGACAGCCTTTTGGCGACGGCGAGTCGGGTGCAGGTGGGCGGGACGGTGCAGCTGACGGCGGTGGCGCACGACGACGACGGGGACGCGCTGACGTACGCGTGGGCCAGCAGCACGGGAAGCGTGGTGGGGAGTGGGGGAAGCGCGACGTGGACGGCGCCTGGGGTGGCGGGCGGGGCGACGGTGACGGTGGTGGTGAGTGACGGGAATGGGAATTCGGCGAGTGGGACGGTGGCGGTGGACGTGCGGCTGGCGCTGTACGCGGGGAGTCTGCCCAGCGCGGTGACGTCGCCGTTGAGGGTGGCGGTGGCGCCGGACGGGGACTTCTACACGGTGGACGCGATGGGGCAGCTGGCGCTGCTGACGCCGCGGGGCCACCTGAAGGGCGTCTTCACGGCGCCGGAGGTGGTGCTGGCGGTGACGAGGTGCTGGGGGGACGTCGTCGTCAGCGGCATTTCGGGGCGGGTGTACCGGCTGGACGGGGTGGGGCGGGTGAAGGGGGAGGTGGTGCTGGCGGGAGGGAGGGCGGCGTGGCCGGCGGGGCTTTCGTGTGACGAGGTGACGGGGCTGCTTTTCGTGGCGGAGAGGAATGCGGGGCGGGTGAGGGCGGTGAGGGCGGACGGGAGTACGGCGTACGCGCTGACGAGTGCGGGGAGTGACGGCCTGGAGGCGCCGGTGGACGTGGCGGTGGACGGCAGCACGAGGCGGCTGTGGGTGCTGCTGCAGAGTTACCAGGGAGGGACGAGAAACCAGCTGCACGGGTACCTGCTGGACGGGACGTACGTGTCGTCCATGGCGCAGTACGGGGGCGCGACGGGCAACCTGACGAGGGGCAGTGGGCTTGCGGCGAGTGGAGGGCGGGTGGTGGCGAGTGACGCCTTCCAAAGCACGGTGCAGGTATTCAGCGGGGCGGGGGTGAGTCTGGGGGAGTTGGGGGGCTTCGGGACGGGGCCTGGGGAGTTGAGGCAGCCGGCGGGCGTGGTGGTGACGGGGAATGGAAACGTGGTGGTGGCGGACACGGGCAACAACCGGGTGGACGTCTTCGGGCAGCCCTTGCCGCCGTGCCCCGGGGACGCGGACTGTGACGGGCTGCCGGACGCGTGGGAGGTGGCCAACGGCTTCAACCCCAACGACGCGCGGGACGCGCTGTCGGACGTGGACGGGGACGGGCTTGTCAACGTGGAGGAGTACGCGTGGGGCGCCAACCCGCGCAACCGGGACACGGACGGGGACGGGTACGGGGACGGGGAAGAGGTGGCGGCGGGACTCAGCCCGGTGGACGCGACGGACCATGTCCCGCAGCTGGTGGTGAAGTCGACGGTGGTGAGTGGGCCCGGGCTTTTGAGGCTGGACACGGTGCTGCAGGGGCGGGGCACTTGCAGCGTGAGTTGGGTGCAGACGGGCGGGCCGACGGCAACGCTGAGGGAGGCGACGAGTGGGGCGCCGGCCTTCGTGGGGCGGGAGGCAGGCAGCTACGTCTTCGAGGGGACGCCTACGTGCGGGGCCGCGACGGGGACGACGAGGGTGGCGCAGGCGGTGGTGGAGGAGGTGGCGCCGAGGGCGGAGGCGGGGCGGGTGGTGGTGGCGAAGGCGGGGGAGAGTGTGCTGCTGGAGGGCGGCTTCAGCTGGGACGGGAATGGCGGGGCGCTGGGGTACGAGTGGGGCCAGGTGCTGGGGCCGCCGCGGCTGGGGCCGACGGCGAGTCCGGGGGTGTGGACGAGGGCGTGGGACGTGGGGCTGTACGTGTACCAACTCACGGTGAGGGACGGGGCTGGGCGGGAGGGGACGGCGGAGGCGCCGGTGCTGGTGGTGGAGGAGGGGAGGCAGGCGCCGACGGCGGTGGTGGAGAGTCCGCTGTTGGGCGTGGTGGGCAGCGCGGTGGCGCTGGACGCGTCGGAGAGTGTGGGGCCGCCGGGGGTGGCGCTGCGGTACGCGTGGCGGCAGGTGTCCGGGCCGACGGCGACGCTGCAGGGGAAGGCGGGGGCGGCGCGCGTCGGCTTCGTGCCGCGGAGTGCGGGGCACTACCGCTTCGAGGTGAGTGCGGCTGAGGGCAAGCAGACGTCGCCGTGGGCCCGCGTGGACGTGTACGTGGCGGCGACGTCCTCCGGGCTGCCGGTGGCGACTGCGCCGGCGACGAGGCGGGGCACCGTGGGGCAGCCCGTGAGTCTGCCCGGGGTGAGGAGCCAGGCCGTCGAGAAGGGGAGCCTCGAGTACCGGTGGCGGCAGGTGTCTGGGGCGGCGGCGGGACTCACCGAGGAGACGAAGGCGACGGCGACGGTGGTGCCGTTTGCGGCGGGCGTCAGCGTGTTTGAGTTGCAGGTGCTGCAGGAGGGGATGGCGTCGGTGCCGGCGCGGGTGGTGGTGGAGGCGGAGGCGCCCGGGCAGGCGAGGCCGCAGGCGGTGGCTGCGGGCCCGGCGGTGGCGACGGCGAAGGCGGAGGTGCTGCTGGACGGGAGTGCGTCGCGGGGCACGGCGGGCGGGCGACTGGGCTACCGGTGGACGCAGGTGGCTGGGCCGTGGGTGGCGCTGGACGACGCGCGGGGGGCGCTGGCGGGCTTCACGCCGCTGCTGCCCGGGCTGTACGTGTTTGAGTTGGAGGTGGAGGACGGGACGGTGCGCAGCGCGCCTTCGACGGTGGGCGTCCTCGTCTTCCCCGCGTCCGCTGGAGGCCGGCCGTGAGGGCGCGCGTCCTCGGCCTCGTGGCCCTGCTGGCGTCGCCGGCGCTGGCCGCCGATGCGCCGCACGATGAGTCGTCGTCCCCGGCCATCATCTGCTCGAGCTGCCACGTCCTGCACAAGTCCTCCGGTGGCTCGCTGACGACGACGGCCGGCAACGCGAACCTGTGCGCTTCGTGCCACAACAGCCGCGGCCCGAGCTTCGTCCTGCCGGACAGCGTCCAGGCCGACCCCGGCGCCTCGGGCACCTCGCACCGGTGGGACGCCCCGGCCGTCAACGCTGCGATGGGCGCCGGGATGCCGCTGAACCCCGAGCTCGCAACCCACCTCCGCGACGGGAAGCTGCAGTGCAGCACGTGCCACGACCAGCACAACGGCGCCGCGCTCTTCAAGGGAACGCAACACGTGTCGGTGGTCGTGGGCACGCCCATCACGCGGACGGCCGGCGGGGGCACGGGCACGCTGGTGCTCAACCAACCGCTCGCCGCGGCGAACCCGAAGGGCTACCGCGTGGAGGTCGTCGTCGGCGGCGCGACGGGCACCGCGACCTTCCGGGTCTCCAACGACAACGGAATGACCTGGTACGGCTGGACCGGCGCGTGGACCGGCGGCGCGCCCAACGGCCGGCCGACGGGCGCCAGCGTGGCCCTCAACGACGGCGCCAACGTCACCGTCACCTTCTCGGGCACCTTCGCGGTGGGGGACCGCTGGAACTTCTACGTCTCCTACCCGCTGCTGCGCATGGCCAACGACCAGGGCCAGATGTGCGAGACGTGCCACAGCGAACGCGTCCAGAGCTCTGCGTACATCGAGTCCGGCGCCGACGGGACGAAGCTCTTCAGCCACCCTATCGGCGAGGCGCTGTTGAAGCCGTACGACCGCGCGCCCGCCAACATCCTCGACTGCAACGGCCAGACGCAGACGACCGGTGACGGCCTCTCAACCAACAACCTCAGGCTCGACTCGGCGAACACGGTGCGGTGCATGACGTGCCACTTCCCGCACCACACCGACTCCAACTCGCTGACGGAGGACCTGCGATGAGGTCCGCGGCGAGAGTCGTCGCGATGGTGCTCGCAGTTGGCGCACTCCCGGTTTCGGCCCAGGTGTCGCTGGTCGGCGCCGGCACGGGCTGCGCCGTGACTGACGCCACCTGCGCGCCGGCGGTGAACGCCTCATCGACGCAGAACGACATCCTCGTCGCGGTGCTGCACTCGCGGACGAACACCGCGCACACGTGTCAGGCCAACTGCACTGGCTGGACGGAGTTCAGCACCCAGGCTGGAGACGCGATTGGTGGCCGGCTCTCGGTCTGGTGGCTCAGGGTCGGGGCCTCCCTGCCGCCGTCTCCGACGTTCGACGGGCCCGCGACCGAGAGCTTCGCTGGTCGCATCTGGACCTTCCGCGGCGCCATCACCTCGGTGAATCCCTGGGACGTCCTCGGCCCCAACACCACGCAGGCGTCAGCAGCCACGTTCACCGGCACTAACCTCACGAGCACCGTCAACAACGTGATGGTCGTGTTTGCAGCGGGGTCGATGGACCGCAACAGCTGGGGCACGACAAGCGGCGGTTGCGACACGCCGACGGCGGCCAACGCCGCATACTACGTGTCCAACAACAACGGGACGGCCAACTCCGTCGCGATCTGCATCGACTCCACGCCGACGAACAGCCCCGGCTTGTTGGGTGCGCCCTCCTACACGATGACCGCTCGCGGGCCCGACCCGGGTCGCTGGTTCACGTTTGCGCTCAAGCCGCAGCCTGCGGCGGCGAACACCACCGTCGGCAACTTCGTCAGCGCGGAGGCCGGCAGCGCCACGCTGGCGCCGGGGGCGGCGCTGACGGACCTGGACGCCTTCTCGCTGGTGACGTCCACGGGCACGGACACGGTGACGGCGGCGACGGTGACGCTGGCGCCGGCGGGGGCCTTCAACAACATCGCCACCGTCGCCCTCACCAGCGACAACGGCGCGACGACGTACGGCAGCGTCGCGCCGACGTCCAACGCGGTCGGCTTCACCGGCCTCTCCATTCCCGTCACCACGACGGCGGTGCAGTTCAAGGTGCGGGTGCAGCCGAAGGCGCACGGGACGATGCCGGCCGTGCCCGGCGCGAGCTACGCCACGACGGGCACGGTGACGGCCATCACCGGCACCAACGCGCCCGTCTACAACGACAGCGGGAGCGGCACCCTCACCATCGACAACCTCTCGCCCGGCAACGCCACGTGGGGCACGGTGACGCCGGGGGACACGCAGGTTGTCCTCAACTGGAGCAACCCCGCCGACGCGGACTTCAGCCAGGTCGTCATCCTGCGCAGCGGGGCCACCATCTCGGACGTGCCGGTGGAGGG
>JACRDB010000003.1 GCA_016218725.1 Deltaproteobacteria bacterium | reverse complement strand
GCCACGCCGCTGGCGCTGCGGCCGAGCCACCCGCTCAACCTCGCACCGGAGCCTGGCTCCAACCACACGAGCTGGACGGTGCTCCTGGTGTTCGCCGTGGCCGCGGGGGGGCTGTGGTACGCGAAGCGTCACCTCCCGCAGGGGCAGGCGCCCGCGGAGGGGGGCTTGAAGATCCTGCACCGGGCGTCCATTGGCGTGCGCAGCGAGCTCCTGGTGGTGGAGGCGTGCGGCCAGCGGCTGCTCCTCGGGGTGACCCCGAGCGCGGTGCAGCACCTGGCGGCGCTCGACGCGCCGGAGGGTCCCTCGGCGCTCGCGGCCCCGGAGGAGCCCCCGGAGAGCGTGAGCGCGCGCTTCGAGCACATGCTCACCGCCGCGGCGCGCAAGGGCCCCGCGCTGGTGCGCGATACTGAGCGCGCCAGGGCCCCCTCGGAGGCCCCTCGGGAGACCCCGAGGGAGGCCCCCTCGCGGGCCTCTCGCGCGTCCCGCCGCGCGGCCCAGGAGCCCGTGGAGGAGCAGGCCCGGGGGCTCCTGGCGCTCGGGGAGCGGCCGTGAACCCCGCCACCCAGGCCCTGCTCCAGGGGCCGGGCCTGGGGCCTCAGCTCCGGCTGCTGGCGCTCCTCACGCTCCTGTCCCTCCTGCCCGCGATCGTGCTGACGATGACCTCGTTCACGCGCATCGTGGTGGTGCTGGGCTTCCTCCGCCAGGGCCTGGGGACGCAGCAGTCCCCGCCCAACCAGGTGCTCGTGGGCCTGGCCCTCTTCATGACGGTGTTCACCATGGCGCCGGTGACCTCGGCCATCGCCACGGACGCCTGGGGGCCCTTCAACGCCGGCAGGATCACCGCCGAGGAGGCCCTCGCCCGGGGGGCGGTGCCCCTGCGCAGCTTCCTCCTGCGCCAGACCCGCGAGGCGGACCTGGCGCTGTTCTATGAAGCCGCCCGGCAGCCCCTGCCCCGCACCGAGGAGGAGGTCCCGCTCCACATCGCCGCGCCGGCCTTCGTGGTGAGCGAGCTCACCACGGCCTTCCAGATGGGCGTGCTGGTGCTGCTCCCCTTCCTGGTGATTGACCTCGTGGTGTCCTCGCTGCTCATGTCCATGGGCATGATGATGGTGCCCCCGTCCACCATCAGCCTGCCGGTGAAGCTCCTGCTCTTCGTCTCCGCCGACGGGTGGCACCTCCTGGTGGGCTCGCTCCTCCGGAGCTTCGCGTGACCACCGAGGCCGCCATGGCGCTGCTCCTCGGGATGCTCCGCGCCGCGGTGCACCTGGCCGCGCCGCTCCTGCTGGTGTCCCTCGCCGCGGGGCTCCTCCTCGGGGTGCTCCAGACCGCCACGCAGCTCAACGAGGCCAGCGTCGCCTTTGTGGCCAAGGTCGCCGCCGTGCTGGCCGTGCTGGTCCTCGCGGGCCCCGCCCTGGCGGGCTACGCCGTGCAGTACACCCGCGCGAACCTCCTGGCCGTCGAGAGCGTGGTGCGCTGATGGACCTCGTGGGCGCCCTCATGCCCCACGCGCTGTCCTTCGGGCTGGTGTTCTCCCGCGTGGCGGGCTTCGTCGCAGCGTCGCCCTTCCCGGGGAACCACGTCGCCGTCACCCAGCGCGTCGGGCTCACCGTGTGCCTCTCCTGGCTGGCGTCGAGCGTGGTGCGGGCCCCGAGCCTCACCCTGGACGCCCGCTGCGTGGTGAGCGCCGCCGTCGAGCTCGGCTGCGGCGTGGTCCTGGGCCTCGCGTTCCGCTTCGTCTTCGCCGCCGCGGAGGTCCTCGGGCAGAACCTCTCGCAGGCCACGGGGCTCTCGGCCCCGTCGGTGCTCAACCCCACCCTGGAGGCCCAGGACGCGCCCCTGGCGCGCGCCCTGGGGCTCTTCGCCATGTACCTGGCGCTCGCCCTCGGGGCCCACCGGGTGGGGCTCGCGTACCTCTTCGCGTCCTTCCGGACCCTGCCCCCGGGCGCCTCCATGGCCTTTGAGAACACCGCCGTCACCTTCGTGGACCTGGCCGCCCAGGCCCTCTCCGTGGGGCTGCGGCTGAGCCTCCCGGTGGCCGCCGTGGCCCTCGCGGTACAAGTGGCCCTGGCCATGGTGTCCCGCGCGGCGCCGTCCCTCCAGCTCTTCTCCGTCGGGCTCACGGTGCTGGTCGCCGCGGGCGCCGCGGTGCTCCTGGCCTCCGCCGGGGACCTGGCCACGGGCCTCGCGGAGCACCTGGCGACCCTGGCCCCGAGGCTCGACGCGCTCCTCACGGCGCTGCGCCCGAGCCCCCCGTGAGCGGCGCCTCGGACGAAGACCGCACCCATGACCCTACGCCGCTCCGGCGGGAGAAGTTCCGCCAGGAGGGCCGGTTTCCGAAATCCCGCGACGCCGGGGGCCTGGCCGCCGCCGCGGCGGTGCTGGCGGTGCTCCTCGGGAGCCGCGCGGCGGTGTCCCACGCCGTGACCCTGCTCTTCACCAGCGCCCACGGGGACCTCTCGGCCCTGGCGCGCCCGGGCGGGCAGAGGGTGCTCCACGCCGCCGTCGGGGCCTTCCTGGCCCTGGCGGCGCCCGCGGCGGTGGCCGCGGCGGTGGCCTCCGCGGTGGTGGGCGTCGCCCAGGCGGGCTTCCGGGTCAATACCGACGCCCTGGGCTTCAAGTTCGAGCGCCTGGACCCCATCGGGCGCCTCAAGGACCTGTTCTCCCTTCGCCGCGGGGGGGGCGAGGCCGCCGTGGGGCTCCTGCGCGTGGGCCTCGTGGGCTACGTCTCCTGGGGCGCCCTGCACCGGGAGCTCCCGGGGCTCCTCTCGCTCTCCAGGGTGCCCGTGGACGCCGCCTGGGACGGCGTCTCCCGCGCCCTGGTGCGCGTGGGCCTCGACGCCCTGGGCACCCTGGTGCTCGTCGCCGGCGTGGACTACGCCTGGAGCTGGTGGAGCCTGGAGCGCGAGATGAAGATGTCTCGCAAGGAGCTCCTGGAGGAGCAGAAGGCCCAGGAGGGCGACCCCAAGGCCAAGGGGAGGCTGCGCTCCCGGGCGCGCGCCCTGGCCCGCAAGCGCTCGCTGGCCAACGTCCGCAAGGCCGACGTGGTGGTCACCAACCCCACGCACATCGCCGTGGCCCTGCGCTACGCCCCGGGCGACGCCGCTCCCCTGGTGGTGGCCAAGGGCCACGACGAGCTGGCGCTCCAGCTCCGCGCCGAGGCCCGACGGCACGGCATCCCCATCCTTGAGAACCGCCCGCTCGCCCGGGCCCTCGACGCCGAGGTGCCCCTCGGCCGCCCGGTGCCGGGCAGGCACTTCGCCGCCGTGGCCCGGGTGCTCGCCTGGGTCTACCGGGTTCGACCCTCGGCACGGCGCGTGCGTCCACCCGGGCCGTGAGCACCGACGCCGCGGTGGGGGACAAAGGGAGCCGCTGGGACGCCGTGGTCCCCCTGGGGATCATCGGGATCGTGCTGATGATGGTGCTGCCCATCCCAGCGCCGCTCCTCGACGCGCTCCTGGCCTTCTCCATGGCCCTGGCCATCGGGGTCTTCCTCACGGCGCTCTTCATCGAGGAGGCCCTGGAGTTCAGCGCCTTCCCGGCCTTCGTGCTCATCGCCACGCTCCTGCGGCTGTCCCTCAACGTGGCCACCACCCGGCAGATCCTCCTGCACGGCGCCGAGGGCCCCGGGGCCGCGGGGCACGTGGTCGAGGCCTTCGGGCGCTTCGTGGTCGAGGGCAACGTCCTGGTCGGTCTGGTGGTGTTCCTCATCCTGGCGGTGATCAATTTCGTGGTGATCACCAAGGGGTCAGGCCGCGTGGCCGAGGTGGCCGCGCGCTTCACCCTGGACGCCATGCCCGGCAAACAGATGGCCATCGACGCCGACCTCTCCAGCGGATCCATCGACGCCGACACCGCCCGCGCCCGGAGGAAGAACCTGGAGCGCGAGGCGGACTTCTTCGGCGCCATGGACGGCGCCAGCAAGTTCGTCCACGGCGACGCCGTCGCGGGCCTGCTCATCACCGCCATCAACCTCCTCGGCGGCCTGGTCATGGGCCTCTCCTCGGGCATGGACCTCGCCCAGGCCGGCGAGACCTTCTCCGTGCTCAGCGTCGGCGACGCCCTGTCCTCGCAGATCCCCGCCCTGCTCATCTCCGCCGCCGCGGGCCTGGTGGTCACCCGCAGCGCCACCCGCGAGCCCCTGGGCCGCGCCTTCTCCGCCCAGCTCCTCGGGCGCCGCAAGACCGTCACCATGACCGCCGGACTCTTGACGGTGCTCGCCCTCATGCCCGGCATGCCCGCCCTGCCCTGCATCGCCCTCGCCGGGGCCCTCCTCCTGGCCGCCAGGGGCGCCACGAAGTCCCCTGCGGGGTCCACGCCGCAGGGTGCCACGCCGGAACCTCGCAAGAGCCCCGCGGAGGAGGTGGACGCGGCCCTGGCGATGGACCTCCTGACCCTGGAGGTGGGCTACGAGCTCGTGGCCGTGGTGGACACCGCCCGCGGGGGGACGCTCCTGGAGCGCATGGGGGCCCTGCGCCAGCAGCTCGCGAAGGAGCTCGGGCTGGTGGTGCCGCCGGTGCACGTGTGCGACAACCTCGCGCTGCCCCCCGACGGCTACCGGGTGCTGCTCCTGGGCAACGAGCTCGGCCGCGGGCAGTGCCGCGCCGGGAGGCTCCTGGCGGTGGACCCCTCGGGGGTGTCGCCCCCGCTGGACGGCGAGCCCACCACGGACCCCACCTTCGGGATGCCCGCGTTCTGGATCCCTCAGCGGAACCAGGAGCTGGCCGAGGCCCTTGGGTACACCGTGGTGGACCACGCCACGATCCTGGCGACGCACCTCGGGGAGCTCCTCCGGGGCAACGCCCACAAGCTCCTCGGGCGCCAGGAGGCCCAGCACCTGCTGGAGGTGCTCTCGCGCGTCGCCCCGAGGCTGGTGGACGACGTGGTGCCGGGGATCCTCCCCCTCGGGGAGCTGGTGCGTGTGCTGCGCAATCTCCTGCGCGAGGCGGTCTCCATTCGCGACCTGCGCACCATTCTCGAGGCGCTGGCCGAGGTGGTCCCGCAGACCCGCGACCCGGAGCAGCTCACGGAGCTGGTGCGCGAG
Source organism: Deltaproteobacteria bacterium (assembly GCA_016218725.1). Classification (GTDB taxonomy): domain Bacteria; phylum Myxococcota_A; class Polyangia; order Polyangiales; genus JACRDB01. The sequence goes on along the minus strand of JACRDB010000003.1, from coordinate 4,049 downwards.
CGCCTGACGGCGCACATCACCGCGCGCTTCAAGGGCGCCGACGGGGCCGTGGCGGCGCTCACCCTGGACCCGAGGCTGGAGGAGCTCCTCCGGCGCTCGCTCCGGGAGCTCGCCTCGGGCGCCGGAGGGGCCCTGGACCCGAGCCTCCTCAGGGCCATCGCCCAGGCCGCGGAGGCCGCGCTCCCGCGCTTCCACGCGCTGGGCGCGACGCCCGTACTGGTCACCCCGCCGGACCTGCGACGGTACGTCCGGGCCATCTTCGAGTGGAAGCTCCCGCAGCTGGCCGTGGTGAGCTTCCGGGAGCTGGAGCCCTCGGCGCCGTTGCGCATCGTCGAGAGGCTCGGCGCGGGTAGTGCATAGGTCCCTCGCTGGAGGCATCGCGTCCATGACCCAGGCTTCACCAGGCTCGCCCTTCGGCCGCTGGGCCTACACTCCCAGGGAGACCGACGGCACCTCGCGGCCCGCGGAGGCCCTGGCGGCGCTCCGGGCGGAGTTCAGGAGTGAGCTCCGGGCCCTCAAGGCCTCGCTCCCCGCGGCCGACGCGCCGCCGTCGGAGCTCCTCGCGGAGCTCGCGGCCCTGAGGGCGCTCCTGGAGGACACCCTGGAGCCGAAGAAGGGCGACCGCTTCGGGGCCCTCCTGCGGGCCCGGGGCATCGAAGGGGCCGCCGCCAAGGCTTTGACGCGCGCCATGAAACCGTCGGAGGACGCGAGCCCCGAGGAGCTCCTCCGGGAGGCGCTGGCCGAGGTGCTGAAGGTCGCCCCCTGGCCGCTGGCCTCCCGCGGGCGGACGCTGGTGGGGCTCGTGGGGCCCACCGGGGTGGGCAAGACCACCACCGCTGCCAAGCTCGCCGCCCACGCGCGGATGGAGGGCCGCTCCGTGGCCCTGATCGGGTGCGACGGCTTCCGGGTCGGGGCCCAGGAGCAGCTCAAGCGCTACGCGACGCTCCTCGGGGCGAGCCTCAGGGCTGCATCGACGCGCGAGGAGCTCGCCCGGTGCGTCCACGAGGCCACCGAGGACCTGGTGCTGGTGGACACCGCGGGCAGCGCGCCCTCGCCCAAGGGGGTGGAGTCGCTCCTGGCGTCGGCGGCCTTCGAGGCGCTCCCGGGCGCGCGGGGTGTCACGCGCCAGGTGCTCTTGTGTGTGCCAGCGTGCCTGCGCGCGGTGGACGCGGCGGCGGTGGCGCGCGCCTTCGGGGTGACGGAGCCTACGGCGCTGGCGGTGCTCAAGCTGGACGAGACTCGCAGCCCCGCGGGGCTCCTGCACGGGTCCCTCGCGGCGCGGCTGCCGGTGTCCGTGCTCTGCGCGGGGCAGAGGGTGCCCGAGCACATCGCCCCGGCCACGGCGGCGGCGGTGCTGGACCTCCTGGCCCCGAGGAACGCGACGCGGGGAGCCGTCGCGTGAGCCTTCCGGGCTTGAGCCAGGTGGAGAGCGACGCCCGCCGGGCGCTGACCCGCGCGGACTACGAGCGCTTCCTGCCGATCGTGCGGCGCATCGCGATGAGGGCGGCCCGCAGGGTGCCGAGGCACATCGCCGTGGCGGACCTGGTGAGCTCCGGGTGGCTCGGGCTCCTGGAGGCCTTCCAGCGCGCCGACGCCACCATGGACCGGGACGAGTTCGAGGCCTACGCGTCGTACCGCATCCGCGGGGCGATGTTGGACTACCTCCGGAGCATGGACACGGTGTCCCGGCACACGCGCCGGGCGTCCCGGGACCTCACCCGGACCATCAAGGACCTGACCCGGAGGCTAGGCCGCCCGCCCGAGGAGCCTGAGATCGCCCAGGCCCTGAACCTCGACCCCGCCGCGTATCGCGCGACGCTGACGCGCATCGCCGAGGCGGGAATGACCCGGCTGGAGCTCCTGGACTTCGACCAGGTGGAGGCCGACCCCGGCGGGCGCCTGGTGGACGACGAGGTCTCCCAGCGGGAGCTCGTCGGGGCCGTGGCGGACGCCGTGGAGACCCTGCCGCCGAGGCTCCAGCAGGTGCTGGCGCTGTACTACCAGGAGGAGTGCTCGCTGCGGGAGATCGGCGCGATCCTCGGGGTGTCCGAGTCCCGCGTCTCGCAGCTCCACACGGAGGCCGTACACCGCCTCCGGGCCGCCATCGGAGGGGAGTGAAATGGCCGACGGGATCTACCTCGCGCTCAGCGGCGCCCTCGCGCAGGGGGCGCTGCTGGAGAACACCGCAAACAACCTGGCCAACGCCACCACGGACGGCTTCCAGCGCTCCCGCGCGGTGTTCCGCGAGCGGGTGTCCCCGGGCGGAGGCCCCGCCGCGGCGCACTTCTCGGTGCTGGACACCACGGCCCTGGACGGCTCCGCGGGGGCGCGCAGGAACACTGGCCGGGGCCTCGACGCGGCCCTGCCCGAGGGCACGTACCTCGCCGTGCAGACCCCCCGCGGCGAGCGCTACACCCGCGCCGTGTCCCTCGCCGTGGCGCCCGACGGCGCGCTGCGCACCTCCCGCGGCGAGGCCGTCCTCGGGGAGGACGGCCGCCCGTTGACGCCCGGCGTCGGCGAGCTGACGCTTGGGCCCGACGGCGCGCTCCTGCGCGGAGGGGCCCCCGTGGGGCGCCTGCGGCTGGTGCGCTTCCCTCGCCCGGAGGCCCTCTCCCCCGAGGGCGGCGCGCTCCTGGCGGCCAGCGGGCGCTCGGGCCCCGCAGCCGCAGCCCCCGCGGTGCTGGAGGTCGGCGCCCTGGAGGAGAGCAACGCCCCGGTGGTGAGCGCCATGACCGACCTCGTGACGGCCTCGCGCAACTTCGAGGCCTTCCAGCGTGTGATCGAGGCCTTCCGTGAGGCCGACCGCCGCGTGGTCACCACGGTCCCCGGCACCAACGGCTGAGAGCCCTACGGCACGCTGTTTGCTCTTTGATGGAGCATGCGTGTTGGACCGCTCGCTGCCCTGGAACGCCCGGAGCCAGCGCCCCCGAGGGAGGTGCCTCTCCAGCGTACGCCGGCCAGCCGCGCGGAGTTACGCGCCGCGTTGGGCCGCGCCGAGGCCCGACGCACGGGGCGAGCCCCGTCGGAGTCCTTCCTGAACCTGGTGACGGCCCAGGCGTGCCTGGAGACCGGCGGCGGGCGCAGCATGTACAACTTCAATTTCGGCGGGATCAAGGGCTCCGGCCCCGGCGGCCTCACCGCCGTGGCGGGTACGCACGAGTACGAGAGCGGGGTGAGGGTGCGCACCCGCGCACATTTCCGCGCCTATGCGTCCCTTGACGAAGGGGCGGGCGATTTCCTGTCGCTCCTGCACCGGAGGTACCCCGCGGCGGTGGCGGCGGCGGAGCGCGGGGACCCGGACGGCTATGCCCGGGCGCTCCATCAGGGGGGGTATTTCACGGCCCCGGAGGCCCACTACGCCAACGGTCTCCGAGGGCTCCTCGGGCTCCCTCGCCGCCCCGAGGGGACGGCTCCGGGGGCGCCCACGGAGGCCCCTGGGGGCAGCCCGACGGCGGCGGGGGGGATGCCCTTCGCGACGGGGGCGGAGCTGTCCCGGGTGCTGGACGCCCTCACCATGAGCGCGGTGAGGCTGGCCCGCCCCGCGGAGGAGGAGGGCTGAGGGCTGATTTCCGTTCAAGGGCGGGCGGCGGTGACCGTCCAGAGGGGTATCGGGACCGTACGGCCGCCTCGGTGGCGGCAAAGGGTGGCTCCCGGGGAGTCGTGCCATGAGCCTCTTCATCCAGACGAACGTCGGTTCCATGATCGCCCAGAACCACCTGTCCAAGACGCAGAACGCGCTGAGCATGAACTTCGCGAAGCTGTCGAGCGGGTACCGCATCAACGGCGCGGCGGACGACGCGGCGGGGCTCGGGATCTCCAAGAGCATCAACGCGCAGGTGCGCTCGTACGTGGTGGCGGAGCGCAACGCGAGCGACGGCATCTCCATGGCCCAGACGGCGGACGGGGCGGCGGAGCAGGTGCACCAGATCCTGACCCGCATGCGCGAGCTGGCGGTGCAGGGCGCCAACGGGACCCTCTCGGCCAGCGACTCCACCAACCTCAACACGGAGTACCAGGCCAACCTGCAGGAGATCGACCGCATCGCGCAG
>JACRDB010000041.1 GCA_016218725.1 Deltaproteobacteria bacterium | reverse complement strand
GGGGCGGATGCGCATCTTTCACGGTGTGGCACCGGGGTACGGGGACCTCCTTCGGTACCCAGAAACCCCAACACGGGACGTGCTCCCTTCACGTCCCCCTGCGGCGCAGCTCCCGAGCCACGCTTCTCATCGCTCCGGGCGGATCTCTCCTGTGCCCGCCTCGGGCGGGCTTCGGAAGCCTTGCGGCGCGGTTTCAACCCGCCGACCTGCATCGAGAACGCTGTGGCAACGGCGCGCAAGTGCATCCCCCACGCCTACGCACTGGCATGGTCCCCTACCGCCGAGCTTCTCCCGATCGGCGCTCTAGCGGTCTCCGGTTGACCAGCCCCAGGTGGAGCCGGTGTCGACGCCGCCGTAGCCCCCATCGGGAACCGCCGACGGCGCCCGACAACAACGTGGCTGGACGTACCGCGTGCAGTAGCGCCCGGTGGTCACCAGCCGGAGGCGAGCGACGGCGCAGCGTCCCGGACCCGCGACCGAGAGACTCAAGGTGATGGGGGTGCTCCCCTCGCTGAGGTCACTGCGGGTGGCCGCGACGCGCATCGGCTCGGCGAGCAACACGCTCCACCGCGACCAGCCCCCGGTCAGTACCACGTCCCTCCCGGCGAGCCGCATTGCGGTCCCCTCCTCGCAGCGCGCCGTCAACGCCGCGGCGATCCCGTCACCGGTGCCCGAGGCGTGAAACGCGACGGTGACCTCCGCGTTGGGGCCGATCGCCACCGCGTGGTCCCCCGGGAGCAGCGCGTCAACGCGCTGGATCCGGTCGCTCCCAGCGACGCAGGAGAGGTCGGCGCAGCCCTGGTTGAAGTCAATACTGTGGTCGTAGACGAGCGCGGGTGTGTCCGCGACGCAGACCGGCGAGCCGCAGGACTCTTCGGCGCAGGGCCCCCCCACGAGGCACGCGAGCGACCAGGGGAAGAGGCCCAGGGCCAGCACCAGAGACAGCCATTTCATCGCGATCCTCCGAGCTCAAAGCCAAGGGTGATACCCGCGAAGGCCGGGTCCAGCACGCCGACCTCGGCCGCCCCCCAGGGCACATACTGGACTCCGATCCGGAGGCCAGCCAGGAGCGCGCCGCGGCGCCCTTCGTCCCCAAAGAACACTGACACCGCGAGGCGGGGCAGCACCGCGCGCTGGACGGCGTCTCCTCGCGTGAGAACGCCGAGGGCGGCGCCCAGCTCCACCTCGAGGTCCACCCGGAGGTGTCGGTCGCCCTCAGGCCTCCGCACGAGGACGCGCCCGACGACGCCGAGGTCCAGGAGGTGGACGTTCATCGGGTCGCCGACGACCGGCGCCGGGATTGATAAGGGCCAGGCCTCGGCGTCCGCCTGTGGCGAAGGTGTGGCGACCGCGTACTGGTACCCCACCCGACCGCCGAGGCGGAGCCTCGGGGACCGCACCCAGAGCCCACGCAGCACGGCGCGCGCCGAGATCCCGACGAGGCTGTACCCGAACGTGCACAGCGCGGCCCGGTACGAAGACGGGGAGAGCAGCACGCCGCCGACCTCGCCGGAGACCTCGACCAGGGGGGGACGCGGCGGGTCCGCCCACGCGGTGGACACCGTGGCGATCACCAGGAGGAAAGAAAGGCAACGCGGACGGGCCATGGAGCGCCCCCCTTAGGGGTTCAAGTAGACCCCCGGTACGGGCCTCGGTCAAGGCGCCGCGGCCCTCAGCCCTGCCGCGCCCAGGCGAGGGCGTCGCGGATGGACGCGTCGAGGTCGAGGGTGGGCCTCCAGCCCGTGAGGCCCTGGAGGCGGGAGGTGTCCGGGACGCGCCGCTGCATGTCCTCGAAGCCCCCGGACGGGAACGCCGCGGCGTAGGGCCGGACCTTGAGCGCCGAGGAGGAGCCCGCCAGCGAGACCACGCGCTCGGCCAGCGCGCGGATGGTGACCTCCTCCGCGGAGCCCACGTTCACGACCCGGCCGACGGCCTCCCTTCGATCGAGCAGCAGGAGCACCGCGCGCACGCAGTCGTGCACGTGGAGGAAGCAGCGCCGCTGGAGGCCCGAGCCGTGCACCTCCAGGTCTCGTCCGGCGAGGGCGGCGGCGCAGAAGCGCGGGAGCACCGCGCCGAAGTCCGGCCGCTGCCGCGGGCCCACCACGTTGAAGAACCGCGCCACGGTCACGGGGAGGCCCCGCTCCTGGTGCCAGGCCAGCGCGAGGAACTCGTCCAGGAGCTTGGAGCATGCGTAGCTCCAGCGGTGCAGGGCGCTCGGGCCGAGCACCACGTCGTCCTCCTCGCGGAAGGGGACCGCGGCGAGCTTGCCGTAGACCTCCGACGTGGACGCCAGGAAGAAGCGCGCGCCCTCCTCGGCGCAGGCCTCCAGCACCGCCTCGGTGCCGTCGACGTTGGTCACGATGCCCGCGACGCGCTCGGCGAGGATCTTCTGCACGCCCACCGCCGAGGCCAGGTGGAGCACGCTCCCCACGCCGCGCACCAGGGACCGCAGCCGCGGGCGATCGAGCACCGAGCCCTCCACGACCCGGAGGCCCTCGTGGAGCGCCACCGCCGAGAGGTTCGCCCGGCGCCCCGTGGAGAAATCGTCCAGGACGAGCACCTCGTCGCCGCGCGCCAGGAGCGCCTCGCAGAGGTGGCTGCCGATAAAGCCCGCGCCGCCGGTGAGGAGGTACCTCACGGGGCCCGGCCCGGACCCCGGGCGGCCAGCACCCGCTCGATGCCCGCGAGGTAGCGCCGGGCGATGGCGGTCGCGGCGTAGCGCTGGGAGCGCTCGCGGCCGCGGAGGCCCAGGGCCGCGCGCCGGGGTGGGTCGTCGACCAGGGCCCGGAGCGCCCGGGCCAGGGCCTCGGGGTCTCGCGGGGGCGCGTAGGCCACGGCGTCGCCGCCGGTCTCGACGCTCTCCGGGATGTCCGTGCAGAGGCACGGGAGGCCCATGGCCATGGCCTCCAGGAGGGACACGGGCATGCCCTCCAGGTACGAGGACAGCACGAAGAGGTCCGCGGCCTTGAGCACCAGGAGCGGGTCCTGGCGACCGGGGAGCGACACCGGCGCGCCGAGCGCCGCGACGAGCCCGAGGAGCTCGTCGCGCTGGCTTCCGTCGCCGGCGATCAGAAGCTCCACGGGGCGCTCCCGGGCCACGATGGAGACCGCCCGGATCGCGTCGGGGAGTCCCTTGAGCGGGATCAACCGCGCGAGGGTCACCGCCAGGAACGCGCCCGGGGAGACCCCCAGCGCCCGCCGGGCCTCCTCGCGGGAGGGGCCCCGGGAGGGGTCGAAGGCCTCCAGGTCCACGGAGTTCGCCAGCACCTCCACGCGCGCTTCGGGCACGCCGAGGTCGTCGATGTAGGCCCTGGCCGCCCGGGTGGAGACCGCGAAGAAGTGCGCGCCGAGCGGCGCCGTAAGCCTGTCCGCGAGGCGGAAGGCGTTGTACCGCAGCGGGTCCATGGCCAGCGCGGCGCGGTTCGAGGCCGCCCACGCCGAGGTCTGGATCGTGGTGAACGACGGCCTGCGCGCCACCGCCGCGGCGCAGCGGCCGAGGATGTCCCCGTAGGCGAGCTGGGTGTGCACGGCGTCCGCCTCGCGGGCCATGCGCGCCGCCACGGGCAGCGCCCGCAGCCTCCCGACGGCCAGCTCCGCGCGCCGCACGTGGCGCCGCACGGTGGCCTCGAAGCCATTGCCCGGGAAGAAGGTCACCAGGTGGTTCTCCACCCCGAGGGCGTCCAGGGGGCCCAGGAGGTTGGCCAGGTGGCGCTCCGCGCCGGACGGCGCCAGCGAGTTGGTGACATGCAACAGTCTCACGCTCTGGTCCGACCTGGCGCGGTCCTCCAGCGCCGGATCAAAGCATGTTCATCGGGTCCACGTCGAGCGCCAGGCGCACCTCGTCGCGGGTGAAATCGTCCAGGGCCCCGACCACCCTGGTGGCCACATTCCTGTGGGGGCTTCTCCGGACACCGCTGCGCCGACAGGCTCCCCCTGCTATACTCCCCGGGTGTTCCCTGACCACCTCCGGCGGGCTCGCGAGGTCGCCCACCTGGATGCTGCGCGGTTCGCCGCGCTCGCCGACGTGGACCACGCCCGCCTGGTCGCCGCGGAGCAGGGCGCCCTCGTCTTGTCGCCCGCGGAGGCCGACCGCTGCGCGCGTACCCTGGGGCTGCGGCTCCGCGACCTCCTGGCGGGCGACGTGGACCGGGCACCGCTTGCGCTCTTGCTGCGCTCTTCCTTTGACGCGGGGAGTCCGTCCCTGGACGAGCTGGAGGCGACGGGCGTCCACCAGGTCCTGGGTGAGTTCCTCCGCGCCGTCAAGGACGTCGCGGAGCTGGAGCTCGCGCTCGGGGTCGGCGCGGCGCTCGGGCTGGAGGGGTTGCTCGCGTCGCCGGAGCTCCAACGCGGCTGGGCTCCGACGTCCTCGACCGAGCACCCGGCGGAGGCAGCCGCGAGGGTCGTTCGCGCGCACTTCCAGCTCGGCCTCGACCCCATTCCCTCCATGCGTAAGCTGTGCTCCGACGCGCTCGGAGTGCAGGTCTTCTGGGTCACCACGGACGTGCTGGACCCGGTCATTGACGGCGCCTCGACCCGGCGGCCCCGGCCCGCGTTGTTGGTGAACCTCGTCGGCGGAGGTCGGTCGTGGTGGCGCACGCGCATGACGATCGCCCACGAGCTGGCGCACCTTCTCTTCGATGAGGCCGAGCGTCCAGCGCTCCTCTCGCCGCGGAGGCCCGTGCGCTCCGCGAGGCCCTGGCGCTGGCGGCTCTTCGAAGGCTTCGATGAGCTGGAGGTGCGCGCGGATGCGTTCGCGGCCTGCCTGCTGGCCCCGGGCGTCGCCGTGCGCCACGCCGTCGGAGCGCGGGACCCGTCCTCCGAAGAGGCCGTCGGTGTGGTGGGCTCCACCTTCGGGGTTGGCCGGATCGTGGCGATCAATCGCCTCCAGGACGTCTTCGGCCTCTCCGATGAGGACCGCCGGAGGATGGGGTCCCGCGACCCGATCAGGTACCACTCCGCCTTCGAGGCCGACGTGGTCGAGGATGGCGTCGGCCTGCGCTCCGGAGTGCTTCGCACCCTGGTCCGCGAGGCGCTCGCCGAAGGGAGGATAGCCCGCTCGACCGCGTGGGCCTGCCTCGACCTCCCAGTGACCGAGCCGCTCCCCTACGACGACCTGCCTCCGGCTCAACGCGCGCCGCTGAGCCCCCCCGAAGACGCCCTGCGCGCGTGCGCTCAGAGGCTCCTCGTGGCACACCGTGGTCGCGTGCTGCATGCGGTAGCGGTTCGTGCGCAGGGGACACGCTGTTGTGTCGATGTCGTCGAGGGCGGCTTTGGGGAGCGGACCCTGACCCCCGCCGGGTACCTTGTGCTGTCTCCCGCGGGCGCCCTGCTTGAGGACCATGTGACACCGGCGACGCCCTGAGGGCACTTTGGACGTCGCGCACCACGTAGAACAGGGCTGGCCGAATTCGTGTGTGCCGGCCTGCATCGGGATGGTGCTCCTCGCGTGGGGACGCCCCTTCAACGAGTCCGAGTTGCACCGAGGCGCGGCCCCTGGAGGTCATGGCCTGGCCCTGGCCGGCCGGGCACTGGGCGGCAGCCACCGGGTCCTGGGCCCCGAGGAGCTGCCTGTCCTCGATATGCACCTGGCTTCGGGAGGTGTGGTCATCGCCGCGATCTGTGGACCGCGCTACGTCTCTCGCCTGGGGACAGCCCCTGGGGGGCATCCGTCGCGCCATGGGGCGCTCTGCCCTCCAGGCGGATGGGGGCCGCCCTTTCATGTGTTCGTGGTCCTGGCCCGTCGGGTTGATGGCTACGCCGTCCTGGATCCATACTACCCAGGGAAGGGCCAGCCGTTGTTACTGTCGGAAGACGACTTTCGGTACATCTTCGCGGCCCAGGCGGTGTTGCTTGCCCAGCGACCGCCGCGGAGCTCTTGAGCGCCCGTGACTCGTTGGGTGTTGGGGGCTACAACATGTTCATCGGGTCCACGTCGAGCGCCAGGCGCGCGTCTTCGCGGGTGAAATCATCCCCGGGCCCCGACCACCCTCGTGAGCACCTCTGCGCGGGCCGCCTCGTCTCCCGCTACAGGGAGCTTGGGTGCAGTTTGAATCAAGGGGCGGGCCGCCGAGAGCCCCGGGATAGTGATCGTAGACCCCCAGACCAGGCCCCGGTCAAGGCGCCGCCCCGGGGAGGCGCCCGCTACACCGCGGCGGCGGGTCAGCGCCCGAGCTGGACGTTGTCGAGCACGCCCAGCGCGTCGGGGATCAGCACCGCCGCGGAGTAGTACGCGCTCACCAGGTACGACATCACGGCCTTGTCGTTGATGCCCATGAACCGCACGTTGAGGCTCGGCTCGTACTCGTCGGGGATCCCCGTCTGGTGCAGGCCGATGACACCCTGGTCGTCCAGCCCCGTGCGCAGCAGCAGGATCGAGCTCGTCGCGCTCTCGGTGATCGGGATCTTGTCGCACGGGAGCAGCGGGACACCCCGCCACGAGCGCACGGCCGTGTCATTCACCTCGACCGTCTGGGGATAGACCCCCAGGCGACTGCACTCCCGGCCGAAGGCCGCGATCGTGCGCGGGTGCGCGAGAAAGAACCGGGGCTTCCGGCGGCGGCTCAAGAGCTCGTCGAGGTCGTCGGGGGAGGGAGGGCCGTTGCGCGTCTGGAGGCGCTGCCTGGGGTCTGCGTTGTGAAGCAGCCCGAACTCCGGGTTGTTGATCAGCTCGCGCTCCTGCGTCTCGCGGATCGCCTCGATCGTGAGCCGGAGCTGCTCCTTGAGCTGGTTCATCGGGTCGTTGTAGAGGTCCACCACCCGCGTGTGGACCCGCAGGATCGTTTGCGCCACGCTGAGCTCGTACTCGCGGGGGTGGGCCTCGTAGTCGACGAAGGTGCCCGGCAGCTCGGCCTCACCCTTGTGTCCCGCGGACAGCTGGATGGCCGCCTGACCGTCTCTGTCCTGCGCCTTTCGCGCACGGGCCACGAACCTCTCGAAGTGCACCCGGAGGGCCTCAGACTCGCCCATCACGTCTTCGAAGACCCGGCGCTGGAGCGTGAGAATCGTACACGGGGTGAGGCACCGGGCGGTGAACGCCCAGGTGTCTTCGGCCTCGCGGGGATCGAGGCGAACGAAGTAGTCGCCGTCGCCCAGGACATTCAGAACGATCGGATCGCCGTACTTGCCCGTGCTCAGTCTCTCGACCTTGCCCTCGACGATGACGTAGAGCGCGTCCGAGGGGGTGCCGGCTTCGACGATCACGTCACCGGGCTTGAACTCGCGCTGCACGAACTTGTCCGCGAGCTCTTCCAGCACCGCGTCGTCCTCGAAGCCGCGGAGCGCGGGCAGCTCGCAGAGCTCCCGAGGGATGATCCGCGCGCTCGCGCCGACGCGGGTGAAGGAGAAGACGCCGTCGCCCACCCCGTAGGTGAGCCTCCGGTTCACGCGGAAGACGCCGCCCGACACCTGCACCCAGGGCAGGAGCTTGAGCAGCCACCGCGGAGCGATCCCCTGCATCTGCGGCGGGGACTTGGTCGTGGTCGCGAGGTTGCGCGCGGCGGCGGTGCCGAGGCTCGTCTGCAGACGCGCGCCGTCGTCAGGGAGGGTCGAGGTCATCGCCACAGCTCAGCCGTGCCGTCCGGTCTCGACGTCATCGAGCACCGCGAGCGCGTCGGGGACGAGCACCGCGACGGAGTAGTACGCGCTCACCAGGTACGACATCACGGCCTTGTCGTTGATGCCCATGAACCGCACCGAGAGGCTCGGCTGAACCTCGTCGGGGATGCCCGCCTGGTGCAACCCCACCACGCCCTGCTTCTCCGCGCCCGTGCGCAGGAGGAGGATCGAGCTCGTGCGCGTGTCACTGACGGGGATCTTGCTGCACGGGAAGATCGGCACTCCGCGCCACGCCGGGACCTTGTTGCCATTGACGTCCGTGTGCGTCGGGTACACGCCGCGGCGGGTGCACTCCTGGCCGAAGGCCGCGATGGTGCGCGGGTGCGCGAGGAAGAAGCTCGGGTCCTTCCACACGAGCGCGAGGAGCTCGTCCATGTCGTCAGGCGTGGGCGGCCCGCTGCGGGTGTGGATGCGCTGCCTGAGGTCGGCGTTGTGCAGGAGGCCGATCTCGCGGTTGTTGATCATTTCGTGCTCCTGCCGCTCGCGCAGGGCCTCGATGGTGAGCCGCAACTGCTCCTCGGTCTGGTTCATCGGCTGGTTGAACAGGTCGGCGACGCGGGTGTGAATCTGCAGCACCGTCTGCGCCACGCTGAGCTCGTACTCGCGCGGGGCGAGCTCATAGTCAACGAAGGTCCCGGGCAGCGCCGACTCGCCCTTGTGTCCGGCCAGGACCTCGATCGCGGCCTCGCCGACCTTGTCCTGCGGCCTCCTCGCGCGCGCCTTGAAGCGCTCGACGTGCCTCTGGAGCGACGCCGACTGCGCGAGCACCTCCTCGAACGCGCGCTGCTCGAGGATGAGCACCGTGCACGGCGTGACGGCCCGGGCCGTGAACGACCACACGTCGCCCGTGGCCAGGACGGCCTGGTAGCTGAAATGGTCGCCGTCGGCCAGGACGTCGAGGGTCGCGAGGTCGCCGTACTTGCCCGGGCCCACGCGCTCGACCTTGCCGCGCGCGATGAGGCAGATGGACTCCGCCGCGGCGCCCGCCGCCACGATCACGCCGCCGACCTCGATGTCGCGCTGCACGAAGCGGTCGGCGAGCGCCGCGAGCACCTCGCCGTCCTCGAAGCCTCGCAGGATCGGCAGCTCACAGAGCTCCTGCGGGATGACCCGCACCTTCGCGCCGACGTTGGTGAAGGTCACCCGGCCGTCGCCCACGGCGTACGAGAGCCTCCGGTTCACGCGGAACACGCCGCCCGACACCTGCACCCAGGGCAGGAGCTTGAGCAGCCACCGCGACGTGATGCCCTGCATCTGCGGCGGGGACTTGGTGGTCGTCGCGAGGTTGCGCGCGGCGGCGGTGCCGAGGCTCATCGACGGCTTCTGGTCGTCGATGGCGGTGGGCTTCTCTGAACTGGCCATGATCGAATACCTCTCTCTTCCGTTGGTGTGTTGCGTCAGGGCGTGGTGCGATGCTTGATGGATTGACCGATGCGCGCCCCCGAGGTGCCGAGGCCCGTCGGGGCCCCGAACACCCGCGGCGCGCGCCGTCGCCGCAGGGCCGCCTCGTCGTAGCGACCGGTGAGTCGGTGCCAGTCGAGGATGCCCGACATCCAGTCCTGGAGACCTTCGATGTAGGCGCCGAGGGCGCCGCGGGCTTCGTCATCGAGCTTGAGGTCTTCGATGAGGAAAGGCACCTCGGTCGCGAGGATGTGTTCAAACTGCCTCATGCGCGAGGACATGAGGTCGTTGACCACCAGGACGGCGCGCTTCGGGTCGATGTCAAGGAAGTTCTCGAGCACCCTCACGCAGTTGTGAAACTCGCCCTCGAACTCGACCTCCTTCTGGTAGGAGAACACGTCGTTCGTGAGGCACGCGTAGTCCTGCGCTGCGTCCTCGAGCGAGCGCAGGGGCCGCGCGCGAAGGACCGCGGGCGGGATCTTCGCCCCCTTGGTGATGCGCGCGAGGTTCATGGTGAGGTCAGACCCGAAGGTCTTGCGCCGCATTTCGATGTAGTCCACCGGGTCGGGGATGCGGTGCTGCAGCTGGTTCAAGAGCTCCCAGAGCCAGCTCGAGGTCATCTCCTCGACGCTCTTGCGGAACCACTGGCGCCGGTCCTCGCTCATCGGCCCGGCCGTGCGGAGCCAGAGCTCGGCGAGGCCCGCTTCGAGGGGATTCGCGGGCGGAGGCGTCGTCGCGCAGTCAGTGGGCATGAAGGTCGAGAGGCGGTCGTTCTGGAGCTTCGCCGCCGCGAGGTTGCGCGCGTTGCCGAACACCACGGGGAAGTAGTCGTCGCCGTAGGTGCCCCAGGTGAGCCACGCGGACGATACGTCGAGCGCGGGGCCCGACGCGTCCGGGTGGAGCCTCGCCGCGCACGCGGCGAAGTCGAACGACGCGACCTTCTCTTCGTCCCAGATACCCGTTCCAGGTAAGCCAGGGAGGGCTCCGAGCATGCCCATCGCGCGGGCCCAGTCGATGCAGTGCTGCCGTGACCGTTCGAGGTGCGCGTTCACCCGGGCCTTGTACGGCATGTAGAAGTCGGGCAGCGCCGTGGGGCCCACGCGCACGAACGGGACGTACGTGTGGCTCTTGAGCCTCCCGATGCCCTTCGCGACGGTCGAGAGCGAGGCGCGCGCCGCGGAGGTCCCGAGGCCCGTCGGGCCGAGGAGCAGGCGCTCGAGCGCGGACCCGTCGACGGTGGCTCCCAGCCGCGCGAAGCCCGAGAGAAAAGGCGATCGTGGCTCGCGCTTGCCCTTGTTCATGTAGCGGCTCGAGCGCATATGCCACTCGTGACCGCCCGACTGCCAGTCCTGGAGTCCCTGGACGTACTTGTACACGACGGCGCGCCGGTGCGGGGGCGTCGCGTGCTCTTCGAACAAGAGCGGTAGCTCGACGAGGGCGGTGTTCTCGAACTGGTGAAGCCTCGAGGTCAAGAGGTCGTTGGTGAGCTCGGCGGCCTCCTGCGCCTCGACGCCGAAGAAGCGACGGACCACGAGCACGCAGTTGGCGTTCTCGCCTTCGACCTCGACCTCGCGTTGATACGAGAAGAGGTCATTGCGCAGGTGCACGGCGTCGGAGAAGGTGTCTCGCAACACCCGCAGCGGGCGCGTCCGCGCGAGCTCCGGCGGGACCTCCGCGGCCACGGCGTGCTCGACCAGCCCCGCCGACCACGGCGCCCCGCCGACCTTGCGGCGCATCTCGATGTATTCAATCGGGTTCGCGACGCGGTCCTGGCGGATGTTGGCGAGCTCCCAGAGAGACTCCCCGAGGAGGTCGTTGGTGCTGTCGATGAAGCGCCGCCGCCAGTCCTCGGAGGTCGTCGGCGCGGTGCGCGCCCACAGGTCAGCCAACGCCCGCTCGACGGGGTTGGTCGGCGCGGGCGACGCCTCGTCGAGGGACACCGGCATGAAGGCCGGGAGCCGGGCGAGGTACGCCCTGGCGCCGTCCATGTCCTGCGTGCGCTTGAAGACCTCGAGGAAGTGATCATCGAAGAAGAACACCCAGACGTACCAGTCGGTCACCAGGTCGAGCTCCGCCGCGGGCGCCTCGGGGTGCGTGTACGCGCAGAGCAGGGCGTAGTCGTGCGCGTCGAAGGTGCGCTCGTCCCAGATGACCCCGCCCTCGTCGCGCGCGTCCGAACCCAGAATCCCCATCTCGAACGCCCATGCTTTGGAGTGGGTCCGCGCCCCTTCAAGCCGGGGATTCAAGCGCGCAGGGTGAGGAACGTAGAAGTCGGGCAGTGCAAAGGGTTGCGTGGCCAACGTGTAGGTCTCCCCTCCGTGTTGAGGGTGGCGTCGTCCCCTCTCCGACGGAGCGGCGATACCAAGGTACTTTTGGAATGTATATAGAAATCGGACGAACAACCTGCCCTTTGACAAGTTCCGTCGTGTAGATCATACCTCCTGGCTCTTCCGCGAGAGCGGGGGCTGTGGCTGTGTTCGCGGCGCCCAGCAATCCGTCACGTCGCGGCGTGATGCGCCGACGCCGGATCAGAGCATGTTCATCGGGTCCACGTCGAGCGCCAGGCGCACCTCGTCGCGGGTGAAATCGTCCAGGGCCCCGACCACCCTGGCGAGCACCCGGCGCAGCGGCGGCCGCTCCGACGCTCGCAGCAGAAACTGCATCCGGAAGCGCCCGCGGATCCGCTCGATGGGCGACGGCGCCGGTCCCAGCACCTTCACGGCCCCGTCGATCACCTCGGGCATCGCGCGCAGGAAGTCATCCAGCGAGGCCACCTGGGCCTGGAGCTTCGGGTCCTCCGGGCCGTCCATCTTGAGCGCGGCGAGGCGCCCGAAGGGGGGGTAGCCGAGCTCCTGCCGACCGGCGACCTCGTCCTCGTAGAAGCCTAGGAAATCGTGGGTGCGGGCCCTCCGGAGCACCGGGTGCTCGGGCTGCCACGTCTGGATGAGCACCCGCCCCGGGAGCTCGCGCCTCCCGGCGCGGCCGGACACCTGCGCCAGCAGCTGGAAGGTCCGCTCCGTCGCGCGGAAGTCCGGGAAGGCCAGCGCCGCGTCGGCGTTGATCACACCGACGAGGGTCACCCTCGGGATGTCGTGGCCCTTGGTGACCATCTGGGTGCCCACGAGGATGTCCAGGTCCCCGCGGCGGAGCCTGGCCAGCACCTCCTCGGCGCCCAGGCCCGAGGCCACGTCGCGGTCCAGGCGCCCGATGCGCGCGGCCGGGAACGACGCCACCAGCGCGTGCTCCAGCTTCTCCGTGCCCACCCCGAGGAGCGCCAGCTCCGTGCACCCGCAGGTGATGCACGCCCCGGCGAAGGGCGCCTTGAAGTCACAGTAGTGGCACCGCAGGGCCCCCTCCCGGCGGTGCAGCACCAGCGCCACGCTGCACGAGGGGCACTCCAGCGCCACGTCGCAGCGCAGGCACCGCACGCTGGGCGCAAAGCCCCGGCGGTTCAAGAACAGGATCGCCTGCTCCTTACGGGCCAGCGCGGTCCCGAGGGCGCGCACCAGCGGGAGCGACAGGAGCTCGTGCCCCGTGGGGCCCTTTGGGCCCACGCGCTTCAGGTCCACAATCTCTATGTCCGGCAGCGTGGCCTGGGTGGCGCGGTGCGGCAGGTGCAGGAGGCGGTACCTCCCCTCCATCGCCGCGTGGTAGCTCTCCACCGAGGGCGTGGCGCTGCCCAACACGCACACCACGCCCGCGCGGTGGGCGCGCAGGAGGGCGAGGTCCCGGCCGTGGTACCGGAAGTGGTCGTCCTGCTTGAAGGACGCGTCGTGCTCCTCGTCCACAACCACGAGCCCGAGGTCCCTCACCGGCGCGAAGATGGCGCTGCGGGCGCCGATGGCGACGCGGCACTCGCCGCGGTGGAGCTTCTTCCACATGGCGTGGCGGTCGTTGTCCCGCAGGCCCGAGTGGAGCACCGCGAGGTTGTCCCCGAAGCGCGCCCGGTAGCGCGCCACGAGCTGCGGCGTCAAGGCGATCTCCGGCAGGAGGAGGAGGGCGCCCTTGTTGGCGGCCTGGGCGGCGGCCATGGCCCGGAGGTACACCTCGGTCTTGCCGCTCCCGGTGATCCCGTGCAGCATGAAGGTCGCCCGCTCGCGGTGCGTGAGGGCGCCCACGATGGCCTCCACGGCGTCCCTCTGCGCGTCGTTGAGCTCCGGGGGTGCGTCCCGCGGCACCGGCGCGCCGAAGAACGGGTCGTCGGGCACCTCCCGGCGCTCCAGCGCCACCATCCCACGGTTGCGCAGCGACTCCACCGCGGCGCGGGGCTCCTTCACCTGCTGACGCAGCTCCGCCATGGACACCTCGGTGCGCGCCGCGAGGATGGCGAGGATCTGCGCCTGCTTGTCCCCCCGCGCCTTTGGCGGGGCAGCGGCGCCGTCGGGGGGTGACGGCGCGAGCTGCACGTAGGTCTCCTCGTGGACGCGGGTCCAGCGGGCCTTCATGGTGTCCCCCCGGGCACCCGGTGGTCCCCCGTGGGGGTCCCTCCCGGCGCGCTTCTCCACCGCCGGGGCCGCCGAGCGGAGCACCTCCCCGAGCGGGTGGAGGTAGTACTCCGCCGCCTCCTTCAGGAACCGCAGGAGGTCCTCCGGGAACACCGGCTCGGCCTCCAACAGATGGAAGATCGGCCTCACCTGCGAGGCCGTCAGCCCCTCCGGCACCGCGGCGTCCACGGACACCACGTAGCCCACCAGCCGCTGGCCCTTGAAGGGCACCACCACCCTCACCCCGGGCGAGACGTGCTTCATCATCCCCGCGGGGACGCCGTAGGTGAAACACCCCCGCACGGGCAGCGGCACCGCCACCTCGCAGTACATCCCCGGAGTCGTCACCGGCTCCGGCGCGAACAGCTCCGGTTGTTGAACGCTCACCATGCCGAGTCTTACCCCACCCGGTCCCCCCGGGAAAACTTCGCGGTGACATATTCTGTCACAGCCCCTCCAACGCCCGGAGGGCACACCACGGGCTCCCGTCGGGATGGCGAAATATTCTTACAATCCGACCAGTTACAGGTTGGGAGGGTGCGGCCGTGAAGGTGACCGCGTAGGAGCGGCGGCCGGGGACCGGGGCGAGGGCCCCGAGGCGGTGGGTGGCGCGATGATCGCCCGCGACGGCGTTTGGGAAGCGCACGGCGTGAAACGCGTAGTCGTCGTAGACCAGGGCGACCGGGAGGCCCCGGGCGTCGTCGAGGGCGGCCTCGCGGAGGGTGTCCGGGAGCGGGAGGTGGCCCTCCAGGGGCTGCCAGCCGCGGTAGGGCCCGCCGTCCCAGGCGGAGAGCCCCCGGTCCGGCGCGCCCCCGAAGGCGAAGTGAGCGGCCAGGCGCAGGCTCCCGGCGCCCCAGAGGAGCGCGGCCAGGGCGACCGCAGCGCGCCCCCTGGGGTCCCAGGGTACGCACGCGACGCAGAGCGCCATCGGGGCGGCGAACACGAAGGCGTAGCGGTCGGTGTCCACGGTGGGCAGGTGCCACGCTCGGGTGCTGTAAAGGAGCGCCGGGAGCGTCAGCGCGGAGACGCCGAGCCAGCGAAGGGCGTGGCGCCCGAGGGGGTCCCTCGGTCGGAGGACGCCGCCGAGGAGACCCAGGGCCGCGAGGGTGGAGAGGGCCCAGGCGGCGCGGTGGCTCCCGGCGAAGTGGCGCACCGTGGCCTCGCCGGAGACGCCCCCCAGGGCGCCGTTTGCGTAGCTCGCGAGGCGCGCGAGGAGGGGCTCCGGTGGGGCCCCGACGGGGGGCGAGGCGTGCTGCACGGTCGCCGCCGAGAGCGCCAGGGGCAGGGCGTGGAGGGCTCCGAGGAGGGCCGCGAGGGCACCCTCCGGGGTCTTCCAGGGGCGCCTCCAGGAGGGCTCCAGCGCGAGCGTAACGCACCCCGCGAGGGCGGCCGTGAGCGCCAGGGGCGAGCCCTGGAGAGCGAGACCCAGGGCCTGGGACGCTCCCAGGCACCACCCGAAGGCGCGGCTCCGGGAGGGCGCGAGGGAGGCCCTCCAGAGCGCGACGGCGCCGAGGAGGGTGAGCACATAGGGCAGGGCGTAGGGGACGGACACGGTGCGGCCCCAGGCCACGCCCCAGGGGTGCAGGGCCACGGCGAGCGCGAGGACGGCGCCCTCGCGGGGCCTCCCTGCGGTGGCCAGCGCGGCCCCGAGGCCCGCGGCGCCGAGGACCACGGCGAGGGCGGGGACGATTCTTGCGGAGGCCCAGGAGGGCCCGAGGAGCTGGAAGCTCCACCCGATGCAGCGCGCGAAGAGCGTGGTGACGAAGCGCGCCTCGGGGGGCAGGGCGAAAGCCTCCCCGCGCGAGGCCGCGAGGCCCAGGAGGGCCCAGTTGCCTTCGTCACCGGCGGGGTTGGGGGCTGCGCCGAGCCACCCGAGGTGGAGAGCGAGCAGCGAAGGGATGGCGACGAGCGCGAGCCACCAGCGCCCTGGCGGGAGCGGGCGGCGGCGCGTCACAGCCCCAGGACGGGGGCCGGGAAGAACGTGGCGCTACCGCCGCCGGCCATACCGCGACCGAGCTGTCCGGCGGTGTTGGCGCCCCAGCACACGACGGCGCCGCCGCCGCGGACGGCGCAGGTGAAGTCCTGGCCCGCGGAGACCTGGGCGGCGTCCATGAGGCCCATGGCGCTCACGGCCATGGTGCGGGCCATGTTGGTGCCGTCCCCGAGCTGCCCGGCGGTGTTGCGGCCCCAGCACGACACGCGCCCGTTCATGAGCCGGGCGCAGCCGTGGAAGCCCCCGACGGCGACGCCGGTGGCCATGGCGACACCCGTCACGCCCACCGGGGCGGGGCGGTCCATGGTGCTCCCGTCCCCGAGCTGGCCGCCGGCGTTGGAGCCCCAGCATGCGACCTCGCCGGTGTCCCTGGCCACGCACGCGTGGTCCCCGAAGGCGGCGATGGCGCTCGCGTCGGTGATGGCCATGACGAGCCCCGCGGTGGCGCTGGAGCCCCCCATGGAGCCGTTGCCGAGCTGCCCGTGGTCGTTGGAGCCCCAGCAATAGACCCCGCCCGCGCGGCGGGTGACGCAGGTGTGGTTCCTCCCGGCGGCGATGTACTGGGCGTCCGCGGGGCCCCCGACCATGACGGGGCGATCGCGCTGGGAGTTGGTCCCGTCGCCCACCTGGCCCATGGTGTTGATGCCCCAGCAGAAGACGCCCCCTCCGCGGCGCACGACGCAGGTGTGGGTCTCTCCCACGGCGACGCGGGCGGCGTCCATGACCAGCTCCACCTGCACGGGCATGGGGCTGTCGGCCTGCATACCGTTGCCGAGCTGGCCATTGCGGCCGGTGCCCCAGCAGAGCACGGTGCCATTCGTGCGCACGGCGCAGGTGTGGTAGCGCCCGATGGCCAGGTCCGCCACCTCGGTGACGCCCATGACGGGCACGGCGGTGTAGCGCGTGCTGGTGCTCTGGTCCCCGAGGATGGCCTGGCCGTTGAAGCCCCAGCACGCCGCGGTGCCGTCGGCCTTGCGCACACAGCCGGAGGCCTGGCCCGTGGAGAGCAGCACCCCCGCCCCGTCGGTGCGCCCGTCGCCGGGGTCCAGGGCGTCCGGGCGCGGGGCCATCCCGTCCCCCGGGGTGACCATACCGCTGTCCGTGGCGGGAGGAGGGTTCCCTGGCGTGTCACCGCCGCAGCCATGCACCGCAAGGAAGAAGCACCCGAAGATCGTCGCTCGCCGCATCGTCCACCTCGATGGTCTGACGGCGGGATGGTGGGCCCACCGGGGCCCGGCGGTCAACCGCCCGCGGGCTTCACGTCATGGTGGTGACCCGGAGATCGATCCGGGCGCGGTCGGAGATGCCGAGGCCGAGGGTCTGGGCGCTCTCCAGGTACCGCGGGGGCAGGCCCCGCTGGGCCAGGGTGGTCATATGGTGGGCCGTGCGGAGCTGGTCCACGATCTCCGCGCCGATGCGGTCCAGGGCCACCGGGTCCGTGGAGACCATGACGGCCTCGAAGGGCACGCGGTGCGAGGGGTTGTCCCGGGGGCCGCCGTGGTACAGGGCCTTGAAGGCGTCCATCACGTGGAGCCGGGACCGGGACCGGATGGCGTCATGGGCGAAGAGCTCCGCGATCTGCGGCGAGCACAGGTGCCGGTGGAAGGCCTCGGGGTTCTTGATGGACCCGTGGGTCATGTTCTTCATGGCGCCGGTGAAGCCACACAGGGAGTGGTCCTTGACGAGCGGCACGCCGATGACCGCGGTGGCCTCCAGGAGCGCCGTGGCGTACCAGGTGCGCCCGCTGGCCACGCGGGTCTCCGCCGACAGGCGCGTGCCCCCGTGGGTGAGGAGCCGCACGCCCGCGGGGAGCCCCCGGGCGTTGAGGCGCGTACACGAAAGGAACCCGTCCCACTGCTCGTAGATGGACACCTGGGCGGCGGGGACGCCCGCGGCGATGACCCCCTCGACGATGGCCTCCACGGTCTCCTTGTTGGAGGACATGTTGCGCAGGCCGAGGCCATTGACCTTGATGGCCACCCGGTCGCTCGGGTGGACGAAGGCCCTCCAGGCCTGGGCCATGTCCGGTTGACCCGAGAGCTCCTGCACGGCCCGGTGGACCATGGCCCGGGCGGCCTCGGGCCTGGGGAAGAGCCCGCCGGGGCGCAGGCTCCCGGCCTTGTTGACCCGGACCACGCGGCCCGGGATGGTCATGGGGGTGAAGCCCGCGGGGGGCGTGGCGCGGAAATTCGACGGTCCCGTAGCCGTACGGTGCTGTCCGAGGGCCTCCTGGGACGCCGTCACCGCCGCTGCGCCCGCGGCGATGCCCCCCAGGAAGCTCCGACGATCCATTGGGTCTTTCATGGCCGAAACCTCACCATCGCGGGCGACGGCCCGCACCTTTTGCTCTCATAGCACCCTGCTTCTCGGAACCACAAGTCGGCGCACCGCCTTCGCCGGGAAGGCTGTGCCGCGGAGAGGGCGGTGCTACGCTCCGAACCATCATGATCGAGGGGCTCCTGGTGGTTCTGGAAGGCATCGACGGCGCGGGGACCACCACGCAGACCGAGCTCCTGGCCCGGGCCCTCGGCCGCCGTGGCCTGGCGGTCCACGCCACGCGGGAGCCGAGCGACGGCCCCATCGGCGCGCTCCTTCGCCAGGTGCTCTCGGGGCGCATGGTGGTCCCCGGGGACCACGGCCCGAGGGCGCCGGGCTGGAGCACCATGGCGCTGCTCTTCGCCGCGGACCGCCTCGACCACCTCCAGGCGGAGATCCTGCCGAATCTTCGGGATGGCGTGACGGTGCTGTGCGACCGCTATGTGGCCTCCAGCGTGGCCTACCAGGGCCTCACCGAGGGGTCCCCCTCGGTGGTGGACTGGGTGCTCACGGTCAACCGTCACGCCCGGGTGCCGGACCTCACCCTGGTGCTCGATGTCTCCCCGGAGGAGGCCGCCCGGAGACGCGCCCGACGCTCGGGCCGCCCCGAGCTCTACGAGGAAGAGGCCCTCCAACAGCGTCTGGCGCACTTCTATAAAGACATTGATAAGCACTTCCCGGGGCATCGCCTCCGCCACCTGGACGGCCACCTCCCGGTGGAGGCCCTTCACCAGGAGGTCCTGCGCGCCGTGGACGAGCTCCGTGCGCGTGGTTAGCTTGTACCTGCTGGGGCTCCTCCAGGCCTGCGCGGCCTTCGGTGGGAGCGGCGAGCGCCTCGCCGCGGAGGTGCGCCCGGAGGAGCTGGCTGTAAGGAACACACCTACAGCGGCGGTGACGCCGCAGGCCACTCCGGAGGAGGCTGCACCGAGGCTGACGCGAGGGGCGCTGGAGGCGCTGATCCGGGAGGGCTTCGGGGCGTTCCTGGCGAGGGTGGAGGTGAGCCCGGTGGTGGCTCGTGGGCGCTTCGTGGGTTGGAGGCTGGAGCACGCAAGGGACCTTGGGCGCTGGCAGCGGGCGGGCTGGGACGTCCGCGCGGGGGACGTGATCGTGAGGGTGAACCAGCGGACGCTGGAGCACCCCGAGGAGGCGCTGGCGGTGTTCCAGTCGCTGCCGCGGAGCCCGACGCTCCGGGTGGAGCTCCTGCGGGAGGGGGAGGCCCGGAGCCTGGAGCAGCCGGTGCTGGCGCGGTAGTCTGGGTGAGCGCCCTCGACGGGAGGCTCGGGGGGCGGTAGGTAGGGCGCCGTGAATACCTCACGGATCGGGCACGTTGTGGCGCTTGCGCTGGCGGGTGCGTTGCCTTCGGTGGCGGGCGCGGACCCGGTGAACTCGCCCTTTGGCACGCCTCCGCCCGTGGGCACGCCGCAGCCTCCTCCGCCCGCGCCGCCGCCGCCCGCGCCGCCGCCGGGATTTGCGCCACCGCCGCCGGTGGGGGGCAACCCCAACGGGGTGATGGCGCCGCCGGGGGTGATGGCGCCGCCGCCGGTGGTGCAGCAGCCCCCGCGGGGGCCGGTGATGATGCAGCCGCCGATGCAGCCCGCGCAGCCCCCGGCGCCGACGCAGCTCCGGAGCCGGTCGATGTTCTTCACCGGGGTCTACGGCGGCCCGGCGATCCCGGTGGCCGGGCAGGTGGCGGAGTTCACCAGCGTGGGAGGCGGGGGCCTGGTGACCGGCGGGCTTGCGTTGCAGAACGGCATCCAGCTCCAGCTCGAGATCGGGTACCGCACGAACCCGGCGCTGGACTTCACCGACGCGGACGTGTCGGCGCTGTACTACGGCGCGTCGGCGCGCTACGTGCTGCTGCCCACGGGCACGGTGCACCCGTACCTGGAGGGGGGCCTGGACCTCTTCTCGACGCTGGTGTCCACGACCAGCGGGAGCACCACCTCGGCGTCGTCCGCGGGCACGGGCTTCTCGGTGCAGGTGGGGGCGGGCTTGCAGTTCCACCTCTCGGAGCAGTTCGCGCTGGCGGCGGGCGTGAGGTTTGACCAGCTCCTGTCCAACGCCAACATGACCTCGCCCACGGGCGGTCTGGTGTCCGTGCTCCTGGGCGGGTCGTACTATTATTGAGTCGGGGTACCACAAGCGCCACCGCCGCGTCGCCCCCGGGAGGACCTCCCGCCTCCGGCCGATCGTTCAGCGCCGAACCATCGGGCTCCATCGGGAGATCGTTTGTATTCATACCATCGGAGGGTGCGAGATCGTTCGCATCCAAACTGTCTATCTGTAATACTTTATTTATAGGTTCTCTCGCGAGATCGCCGGGAAGATCCGCAGCGTCACCCGGCGCTGGCTGAGCCATGTCGTACGTTGCCTTACGATAGGCAACCGCCAGGGGCGTCACCGGGTCGCGGCGAAGACGTCCACCCGGGCGCGCTCGAAGAGGCCCGTCCCGGCGAGGCGGCCCTCGACCAGCTCGTACCCGAGGAGGGCGAAGACCCGGTCCCTCCAGAAGATCGGCCGGGCGTTGCCGTACCAGTCCGCGCAGGACGCTCGGCAGTGGTCGTTGGTCCCGCCGGGGCGCGCCGCGAGGGACCCCAGCGGGCTGAAGCGCAGGCCCTCCACCCGGAGGTAGCCCACCTCCGCGGACACCCTGCCGAGCGGCTCCCAGCCCTCGGCCTGGCCTCGCTGCATCGGGAGGCCGAGCACACCCACACGCTCGCCGTCGGCGCGGTAGAAGAACCCGTGGCTGCGGGTCTCGCCCTGGGCCGCGTTGGGACGCACATACCGGTCCACCACCGAGGGCGCACCCTGGAGCGACACTGAGGTGAAATGCAGGTCCCTCCCGTCGGTGCCCACCACCACCGCGTCGCGCCCCAGGGGCTCCAGCCGGTCGATCCCGTGGGGGAGGTCCATGGAGGTCGTACCGCCGCTGCCGAGGTCGTGCACGTAGAGCGTGCGCTGGACGCGCTCTCCGGCCCTCCACCAGGTGCTCCCGGAGCCGTACAGCACCCTGTTGCCCACGAAGCGGTTCTGGAGCTGCCAGTCCTGCCCCTGGGGCCTCGGGAGCCGCGCATACGCCGTCGCCTCCAGCGCCCTCGCGCGCCCGTCGAAGCGGTCCAGCGGGATGCCCACCAGACCTACGTCCCCCGCGGACAGCTCCGAGGACCACATCCCGTCGCCCTCGGCCTCGGCCCTCACCAGCACGTTGAGCCGCCCGTTGGCCTCCTGGAAGGAGAACTGGTCCGTCGGCCCCCCGCGCACCCCCACGGCCCCGGGCTCCCCGCCGTCCAGCGGGAAGCGGTACACCATGGAGCCCGCGCGGTCGCCGAACTCCGGCTCCCGGGCGTCGCCCTGGACGTCTGCCCGCCCCGGCGCCGTCACCCACACATACACCGCCCCACGCGACACATAGAACGACCGCCCCGACGGGCCCACGATCCCCTCGGCCCGGCACCGCAGCTCCGGCGACCGGAGGTCACAGAAGAGCACCGTGTGCACCAGGGCCCCGCCCGTCACGTCCTGGAGCGGGCGGTAGAGGTGCGCGTAGTTCACCACCGGGTCCCAGCGGTCGCCGCGCCGGTGGCGCACCGCCGGGAGGTTCGGCACCATCCCGCCGCCCTCGTAGCGCTCCAGGGGGACCGGCATGTACGCCACGAAGGTGCCGCCCACCACCCGCGAGGCGTAGTTGCGCGCCGAGTAGTAGTCCTGGCTCCGCACGAAGAGCGTGTCCCGGTAGCTCAGCGCCCCCTGCGGCGAGAGCGTGAAGCGGTTGAGCTCAGTCCCGCCCGAGTTGTACCCGTAGCCCGTCACCACCACCTGATCGCCGTCGATCAGCATCTCGTCGTACCAGCTCGCGGGCTCCGCCCCGGGCGCGAAGGCGTCCGTCGAGGACACCGCCACGGGGCCCTCCGGCGCCATGCGCACCGTGAACAACCTCCCCCGCCGGAGGATCACCAGGAGGTCCCCGCGGGCCTTCACGATGTCCCCCTCGTCCACCCCCTGCTCCTGGTTGTTGGTGATCCCGTTCGGGTCGGACACCGGCGTCCCGGGCCCCGCAGGCGGCGCCGCCGCCGACTCCGGCGCGGCCGCCGCCATCGGCGCCGTCGGCATCGGCACCCCCTGAGCGCCACCGCGCTGCGTCCGCTGCTGCCGCTCCCTGGCCTCCCGGAGCCTCTCCAGGAACCGCTCGAAGCTCGCCCGGTCTCCGAAGGCCGCGAGCGACGCCCGAGCCCCACCTCCACCCCCTACAGGCGTGTGGTTTGGTGTGTGACGACAGGCCAGGACCAGGGCCGCGCAGCCCATCCAACGGTGGTGCTTCATCCCACAACAAACACCAGAAGCCATCGTACCTTTGGACCAACACACCCCAGCCGAAGCCGTCAACTACAGTTGACATCCCCGGGGCTGTGCGGCAGGGACCGTCGGAGGGCGTTCAGGGCGCGGACGACGGTGGCGTAGCGCCGGAGGACGTCCCTGGCGCGCACCGTGGCCTCCTCCACGGGGACCCCTCGGGTGGCGCTCACCGTGGCCTCTCGTACGAGCTCCGTGAGGTCCGCGTGGAAGCGCTGGAGCTCGTCCTCGGAGGCGAAGCGCAGCGCGCGGTCCTGGTCGGTGTATTTCACGGCGGGGCTCCAGCGAAGGGGTGGCAGGACTGGCAGCGCGGCGCGTCGGGGAAGTGCGTCGTGCGGTCTTGATGACACGAGAGGCAGCGGGCGCGGGTGGGGGCCTCGGTGCCGTGGTTGCCGTGGCAGCTCGAGCACCGCGCGTGGGCCGGGTGTCCGTGCAGGAGCCTCCCCGCGGTGGACGCGTGGCAGCTCGCGCAGGACGGCGCCGTGAGCCCCGGGCGCTGGTGGCAGTTGGCGCAGTCCCGGTGCGCCGGCGCCGCTCCCTGGGCGGCCCCGGCCTGCTGGACGTGGCACGCCCCGCAGCGCGCCCACCACCCAGCGGGCCCCCGGGGCCGGTCCTGGTGGGGCGCGTGGCACTGCGCGCAAGCCCCGTGGCGCCCGGTGTGCGAGACGGCTCCCTGGGCGGCGTGACACGCCGTACAGGTCGCCGTGGCGGTGGGTCCGTGGGCGCTGTGGCAGCCCTCGCAGCGACCGCCGTGGGGCGTCTCCGGGGCCCAGGTCCTGGCGCTCGCCGTAGCCCTCGCGTGGCAGCTCTCGCAGCGCCCGAGGGCCTCCCGGGCCGGGCGGTGGGGCGCGTGGCAGCTCTCGCAGCGCGCGTGCCCGGCGCTGTTTGCGTGGACTCCGGCGTGGCACGTCGCGCAGCCCGTCCCCTGCGAAGGCACCCCGTCATGCGGCGCGTGGCACTGGCTGCACGTCCCCCGGTGCGACGCGCCCGGCGCCGCGGCCTCGGCGTGGCAGCCCGCGCAGGTGCGCGTCCCGGCGTGGTCTCCGGCGGGGCCTCCGGCCCGGTGGGGCTGGTGGCAGCTCGTGCAGTCCCGGTGGGCGCCGTGGCCCACGGAGCCCGCCTCCCGCGCGTGGCAGCTCGCGCAGCGCGCGGGGCCGGTGCCAGGGTCTCCGTGCGGAGCATGGCACGCCCTGCAATCACGGTGCGCCGCAGGAGCGCCCTCCAGCGCTTCCGAGGGGCCCTCGTGGCAGCTCGCGCAGGCGCCTCGCGCGCTGGTCGCGGGGCCGTGACCCGCGTGACACGAGAGGCAGTCCCGATGCGGGGCCGGCCCGGCCTGCCGCGCCTCGGAGGCCGTGGACCCGTGGCAGCGCCCGCAGGTGTCCCGGTCCGGGACCGGCCCGTGAGGGTCGTGGCACGCGACGCAGTCCCCGTGGCCCGGAGTCTCCCGAGGGAGCGCCCCGGAGGGAGCGTCGTGACAGGTCCGGCAGTCGTCCGCGCGGGCCACCCAGGTGTGCGGGCGATGGCAGCTCGCACAGGTCCCCTGGTGGTGTCCCCGCGGCGTCGCCGGCGCCGGGGCCACGGTCCCAGCCTGGGCCTCGGGCGCGGCGCGAGAGCCCCCCGCGACGAAGGTCACCCAGCGCGCCAGGCGCCCGGCGTCCGGCCCCCTCGCAGAGGACCCCGCAGCCCCGCGCTCCGGCGCCCGGTGACACCGCCCACAGTCCACGCCGACCTGCGCCCGCGGAGCGTGGGCCGCGTGGCAGCCGTCGCAGGTGCGGTGCCCCTCGGGGCCCGAGGACACCTCCCTCGCCATGCTCCCACGGTGGCAGCCCGTGCAGTCTCCGTTGGTCCTCGCCGGCTGCTCCCGGTGAGGGTCGTGGCAGCCCCGACAGTCCATCGCTCCGTGGAGCCTCTGGGCGTCCACCGTCAATCCCGAGGTCCCAACTACATGTAGGTCCGTCGGTTGTCCCGGGCTATCGCTGTAGCGATGGCACTGCGTGCAGGAGGCATCTCCCCGGGGCTCCGACCGCATGGGCGTGTTCGCGTGACAGGGCGTGCAGCCCTCGCGGGGGGTCCGGCGCCCGTGGAGGGAGGCTCCGTGGCAGCGCACGCAGGTGGCGATCTGCGCCGGGTGTTCGCGGTGCACCTCGGTGTTGCCCAGGCGCCTCCAGGGCCCCACCCGTTGCGCGTGGCACGCCACGCAGGAGCCCGTCACCACCGCGGCGTGGCGCCCCGTGGGTCGCGCGCCGACCACCGCCCGCGCGAGGAGCCCGAGGCCCTCGGAGGGCCCCTGGGCGTGGCAGGCCGAGCAGGCCATCGCGCGGTGTCCGCGGGGGTGGACCCCCGGCTCGCTGTGACACCGCACGCACACCGCCGACGAACGCACCTCCCGCGAGGCCCCGGCCGCCAGCGCGCACACCGCCGCGAGGAGCGCCAGGAGCGCGCCTCGCCAGGGGCGCATGCGCGACGGCGGGGCGGCGCTCAAGGATCGCCCTCGTCCCTGGCGCGCGCGCGCAGCGCGAGGAGCACCCCCAGCGCGGTGAAGAGCCCCGCCGCCCAGCCCCAACCCCGCCGCTGCCGCGCGCGGCGCGCGAGGGTCCGTCGCACCACCTCGCGCGAGGCCTGCGCCGAGCGCCGCACCTCCGCGGTCACCTCGCCCACCCGGGCCTCGTCGAGGGTGTGCAGCGCCACGTCCAGCCGCCGCCGCGCGGAGCGGGCCTCTTCGAGCCTCGCCAGGGCCTCCGGGAGCGAGAGCCCCGCGCGGTCCGCCGCATGCACCGCGTCCTCCGCGACGTCCAGGGACCGGAGGGCCTCGGCCCGGAGCGCGTTCAGCCGCTCGGCCGAGGAGGAGGCCCGCTGGGCGCCCCGGTGGCAGCGCGCGCACACGTTGGCCGCGCCGCCGCCGAGGAGCGCCCCGTCGGCCTCACCGACGGCGTGGCTCCCGTGGCACGGTACACAGGTTCCGAAGCCCAGCCGCGCGAAGGGGCGCGGGTGCGGCGAGCGCGCAGCGGCCGCCGCCTCGTCGGGGTGGCAGTGCCCGCAGCGGGCGTCGGGGCCTCCCGCGAGGCGCTGCGCTCCGTGGGCTCCGTGGCAGCCCGCGCAGGTCGGGGAGCGGCCCTCGTGACCCTGGAGCGCCGCGCGCCCGTGGACGCTCCCGCGCCAGGTCGTGGGTCTCTGCCCCTCGGGGCGGCGGCCCCTCACGGCGTCGGGGCCCTCGTGGCACCGTCCGCAGGTGTCGGCCACGCGCGACGGGTGCACCGGCGAGGCGCGGTCGCCCCCCCGGACGACGTCGTGGGCGCCGTGGCAGGCCACGCAGGACGGAGCCCTCGGGCGCCCGTCGGCCACGGCGAGCCCGTGGGGGTCCGCGCGGAAGAGCGCGAGCTGGTCCACCTGGAGCGCCACGCCGGCCCTCCGCAGGAAGCGCGCGTCGGCGTGGCAGGCCCCGCAGCGCTCCACGGCCTCGGCCGCCGAGGGCCTCGCGACGAAGCCCGCGGCGGGGTCGTGGGCGCTCGCCTGGGCCTCGTCTGCCCGGCCTCCGTGGCACCCTACGCAGCCCACCAGGGGTCCCCGGTGAACGCTGGCCTCCACCGCCGCGGCGGGGCCCCGGAGGCGCGGGTCCCGCTGCGTCGCGTGGCAGCTCTCGCAGCGCTGGCCCCACGCGGGGGGCGCCAGCAGCGCCAGGACCAGGGTGGCTTCAACGAAGGATCGCAAGGCCCATCACCCCCAGCGAGAGCGCCAGGACCGCCAGGCCCAGGACCTGCCCCAGGCGCCCCCCGCGGCGATCGATCGCCGGGAGCGCCAGGGCCCCGAGGACCCCGAGGAGGCAGAGAACCACCACCACCGTGGCGCCCGGGAGGCCCAGGACGCGCGCCGGGGCGCGCCGCAGGAGGAGGTCCAGGGGCGCCAGAAACCACGATGGAGCCACCGCTTGCGAGGCCGCTGCCCCGAGCGACGGCGCCGCCCCGAGCGGCAGCGGCCGGCGGGACGCGAGCGCGAGGAGCACCGCGAAGGCGAAGCACCCGAGGGCCGCGCCGCGCAGGGCGAGCGTGGGCCAGACCCTCTCCGCCTCCGCGGTCCCCTCACCCACGAGGCGACCGCCGACGTGGAGGCAGAGCGCCAGGAGGCAGAGCGTCCCCAGGGCCGGCAGGGCCCCGACGTGGAGGCCGTAGAGCCTCACCAGCTCGGTCCCTCCCGCGGGGCCAAAGACCAGCGCCCGCAGCGCGCTCCCGGCGACGGGCACGCGCTCCACGGCGCCGGAGGCCACCGCCGCGTCCAGCGCCGAGCGCGCGCTCCAGGGCAGGAGGCTCCCGGTGAAGGCCTGGGCCACCGCCGCGAACCAGACCAGCACCAGCGCGCTCCAGGCGACCTCGTGGGGCTTGCGGTGCCGGGCCGCGGCGAGGACCCCTCCCAGGAGCGCCAGGAGCGCCAGGAGCAGCGCGTGGGCGCCGTACCCGTGGAGCGAGCGCACGAGCTCGCCGTACTCCACCCGGGTCACCACGAACTGCACCGACGCCCGGGCGCCCTCGCGCTCGGGGCGGTAGTACAGCGCCAGGAGGGCACCCGTCGCGAGCTCCAGCCCGAGGAGCGCCACCACCAGGAGCCCGAGCGCCCCGAGCGCGGCGCCCGCGGGGTCTACGCGGGCCTCGCGGAGCCGCCGCAGGAGGGGCTCCACCGGGTAGCGCTCGGCGAGGAATCCCGGCTGGCTCACCCTCTCCACGGCCGCCTCCCCTCCACCACCAACAACCCGTCGCGCGCGGTGACGGCGTACTGCGCCAGCGGCGCTGGAGGCGGGCCCGAGAGCACCCTCCCATCCAGGCCGAAGCGCCCTCCGTGGCAGCCGCAGCGCAGCTCCCCCGAGGCGCGGTCCAGGCCCACGGTGCACCCCAGGTGCGTGCAGCGTGCGCCCAGGGCCCGGAGCTCTCCGCCGGAGAGCGCCACCACCAGCACCGGCTCGGCGCCCACGAACACGAGCTTGGCGCCCTCGGAGAGCACCTCCTCGCGCCGCACGGTGACCGACGTCCCCGCGCCGCCCTCCGACGGCGGCGTGGCGAAGCGCACGGCGGGCACCGCCACGGCCCCCGCGGCGCCGCAGGCCCCCACGGCGAGGGCTCCATCCAGCAGTCGTCTCCGGCCGAGGCTCCCTGGCGCTTTCGGGTCATCGCTCATGGCATCCTCCGAGTTCCCTCACGGTCCTTGCGAGTGGCAGACCAGGCACACCGAGTGGGTGCGGCGATCGAAGCCCGCAGCGAAACCAGGGGGGTGCGGGTTCCCTGCCGCACCCCCTTCGCGATGGCAGGGCGTGCAGACCTGGGCGGCGTCGGTCTCGTGGCAGGAGGCGCAGCCCAGGATGTTCCTCCGGGCCTCGCGGCCGTGGTTTCGCGGCGAGAGCGGGTCGAGCCAGCCCGGAGGGTGCGTCGCCCCGGGGCCGACGCCGCCGCCGATGCCCCGGGCGCGGTGGCAGTCGTTGCAGGCCTCGGCGCCGTGGCAGCGGGTGCAGGTGTTCTGCGTGAGCCGGGCCTCCTCGGCGTGGCGGGCCTGGAAGTCCCCGCGGTGGACGAAGTCCCGGGCGACGCCCAGGAGCTCGAAGTCGGCCAGCGGGGCCCCGGCGCTTGGGTTGTGGCAGCGCGCGCAGAAGGTTGGAGCGTGGCACTGGGCGCAGAGGCCGCCCTCGGCGCGGGCCTGGGGCCCGTGGCTCCGGGCGAAGCCCGGGCCGTGGCGCACCACGGCGAGCTCTTCGAGGGCGTAGCGCCCGAGGTCCTGGTGGCAGCGCGCGCAGCGCAGGGACCGCAGGTCCTCGGCGTGGCAGCGCGAGGCGCAGCCGTCCATCGTGGGGATCGACGGCTCGAAGCGCTGCACCGTGCGAGGGTCCGCTTGCATGCCGTGGCAGGTCACGCAGCCTCCGCGCTCGCGGGTGACGTGCGAGGGGTGCGAGAACACCAGGGCGCGGTCCCTCCGGGGGTACCCTCCGGGGTTCCGAGGCTCCGTGTGGCAGAAGCCGCAGGCGCGCTCCTCGGGGCGCGTGTGGCACCGCTGGCACGAGGCCTCCGAGGGGAGCGCCCCGGACCGCGCGGTCGCCCCCGCCCCCGGCTGCGATGTGAGGCCCTCGTGGCACTGGAGGCAGGTCTGCCCGGCGCGCAGGTGGGGCCCGTGGGAGAAGCGCACCCGGTCCTCGCGCACCGCCGGGGCCTGGCGGCACGCGAGGAGCGCCAGGGCGAGGCTCGCCAGGGTGAGGGCCCTCACGGGCGGCCTCCTCGCTCGAAGGTCCAGCTCGCGTGGACGAGGCCCCGGAGCTCCGCGACGGCCAGCGGCGAGCGCACGCCGTCGACGGAGGCCCCCAGGCGCCAGGCGCCGCCCAGGGGCACCTCCACGGACCCTCGGGTGTAGGCCGACGTGCGCGGGGAGGAGGGTCCGTCGTCATCGACGGCCAGGGCGGCCTCCAGGGCGAGGGCCAGGGCGCCGCCCACGGTCCAGAGCCCGGCGACGCGGATCACCGTGAGGGGCCGGACTCCGTCGTCCCGGCGGCTGGCGGAGACGGTGCACTGCCGCGCTCGATCGCTGGAGGAGACGCGCAGGGCGCCCTCGACGCGGTGGCCCCAGCGGGCGGCTTCCTCGGCGCCGGGGGTGGCGTAGCGCTGCCCGGCGCCCTCGACGCGGAGGCTCACGGCGCGGGAGGGGCGCCACGCCAGGGAGAGCCTGGCCTCGTCGAAGACGTCCGTCGCGAAGACGCTCAAGATGCTCCACCGCGGCAGGAGCCGGGAGGGATCCACGTGGCCGTAGCCCGCTCCCACGGTGAGCGCCCTGAGCGCGAACCACTCCAGGTCTGCGCTGGCCTGCGAGACCCCCACGCCCGCCGCGTCCAGGGCCAGGGAACCTCGGAGCTCGAGCTTTGCGTGGGGCGAGGCCGAGGCGTCCAGGGAGAGCGCTCGGACGCCGGCCACGCCGCGGGCCCAGCGCTCGACGTAGGAGACCGAGACCGCAGCGCGCCCCGGCGAGGCCCACCCGAGGCGCGCCCCGGAGGTCGCCGTGACGCCGTCGAAGCCGGGCTGTGCGCCCGCCGCGCCGCCGTACGCGGGTGTCACGGGGCGCCCGACCATGGCCTCGGCCTCAAAGGCTCCCGCGCGGGCCTCCACCCCGACACCATCAACATGCAGGCCCCCCGGCGGTCCCCAGGGGACGAAGCGGCGGCCGAGCCACACAGACCACGGCCCCTCGCGCCCCCGGGCCCAGGCCACCGCCAGGTCACCCGCGGCGAAGTGCCCGGGGTCGCTCACCGCGAGGTCCACGGCCCCCCACGCCGACAGGTGCGCCTCCACGCGCCCGCGGTAGAGCCCGCTCGCGTCCAGCACCGCGCGCGAGACCCACGGCGCCAGCGCGGTGGCGCGCCAGTAGCGCTCGTCCGCGGTGGCCTGGCGCTCCGAGGCCGTGAGCACATACCTCGGCACCCCGCGGAAGAGCGCGTCCAGGCGCATCCGAACGCGCGCCTCCGGCAGCGCCCCCTGGGCGCCCGCCGAGCGCGCATGGAGGAGCCCCAGCAGCGCGAGGGTGAGCGCTCGCCTCACGGGGGCCCCGCCTGGAGGAAGCCGTCGATGTGCGCCCGCCGCGTCTCCCGCCGAGCCCGAAGGGCGCCCCCTACGCGCTCGAAGGTGCTCCCGTGGCAGGTGGCCAGCTCACACGACTCCACGGTGGTGTGGGGAAATGTAGGCGGGGCTCCATGGCACCCATCGCAGCGCAGCGCGGGGGCGTCCCAGGCGATGACGGAGGCGCTCCGGCCGGTGAGGCCCTCGCCGTGGCAGGCGACCGCAGAGCAGGTGTGTCCATCCCAGCGGGGCAGGGCGCTCCTGGCAGCGGCGCGGGGGCCGAAGCGGAGGT
This sequence comes from Deltaproteobacteria bacterium, assembly GCA_016218725.1. Classification (GTDB taxonomy): domain Bacteria; phylum Myxococcota_A; class Polyangia; order Polyangiales; genus JACRDB01. The sequence continues at coordinate 12,305 of JACRDB010000041.1, read as the reverse complement.
CACCGACGCCTCGGTCCTCCAGGTGTCCCGGGGCTCTCACCGTAGCGGGGACCTCGTGGCATTCGGCGCAGGCGACCGCGAGGGTGACGGGGGTGCCGGAGTGGGCGCGGTGCACCCGGTCCGTCGGAGAGGGATCGCCGGGGGTGCCGTGACACGCCGAGCAGGTCCCGGAGCCGTCCCCCAGGTCCACGCGGCCATTGAGGTGGAGGCCCGCGCGGGTGAGGGCGGTGCCTCGGGCGTTGACCTCCGCGTGGCAGCGGTCGCAGGTGCCCGAGGGGTGGTCCCTGGGGGGGCTCTGGTGACAGCCCTGGCACGGCGCTCCGAGGGACCCGGAGCCCCAGCGAGGGAGGGCGCTGGCGGGGCCTCCGTGGCAGCGCACGGAGCACTGCCCCGTGGCGCCCTCGAAGCGAGCCCCCTCGCCCGCCGTCGCGGCGTCGAAGCGCACGTCCACCACGCCGTCGCCGTGGGCTCCCGAGACCAGCTCCGTCGCGCGCGGCGGGTGGCAGGTCTGGCAGCCGAGGACCGCGGGCAGCAGGGCACCGCTGGCAGTGTGGGCGGCGTGCGAGTCCCCTCTCGGCGCTCGCCAGGGGAGGCACCCCCCCGCGGAGGGCGCCCCGGCGCCGCGGTGGCAGGTGTCGCAGCCCAGGGCCCCTTCGGGGCCGCGGTGGCAGTCCGTGCAGGGCGTCGCCCCGGCCGCCGTCGCCGCGCGGGTCACCCCCGACGGCCTCGCGGGAGCGCCGTCATGGCACCGACCGCATGCGTCGGGCCTCGCGCCGTCGAGCATCGGCGCCCAGCGCGAGGCCCGGAGGACACGGCCATGAAACGCCGAGGACCGCGGGTCGATCACGCCAGGGTCGTGGGCCGAGCCTCCCCGCGCCAGGGCCCCCGCCGCCAGCCACGCCGTCACCCTCGCGCGGACCGTGGCGTCCACGTGGTCCCGGTGGTCCTCGCGCTCCAACGCGCGCAGGAGCCGGGTCGCATACACCGCCTCCCCCGCGACGTCCTCCCGGCACGAGAGCGCGTCGGTGTACCGCCCGACGCTCCACCCCCCGGCGGCGCCGTCGCCCTGGTGACACCGACCGCAGCGCGCCTCCAGCGCCGGTCGAAGGTCGTCCTCCCACGTCGGAGGGGTGCGGGGCGCAGACCGCACCTCCCCACAGGCCGCCAGGGCCACCGCGGCGAGGACCGCTTTCACGGCGAGGGCCCTCCGTCGCGGGCGACCCTGCGGACATTGCCCGCGAGGGGGCCCTCGGGGTCGAGCTCGGTCACGCAGCGCCGGGCCTGGAAGCTCCCGGCCACGCAGCCCTGGTCACCGGGGCCGAAGCACGCGCGCAGCACGCCCACGGCGAGGTCCTCGGTGACCGTGTCCAGGCGCATGCGGAGGGCTCCCGGGCGGCCCTGCCAGCGTCCCCCGGTGCGCGCCTCCCAGTGGGCGGTCACCGAGCTGTTGTGGGAGGGGGTCGCCTGGAACTCGCCGGTCGAGGGCAGGGCGGTCCCCGCGAGGCGCACCCAGAGGTGGCGCGCCTCCTCGGGCTCCGAGGTGGCGCACAGGCGCGTGGCGCGACCCTCGGAGAGGACCAGGTCCACGCGCTCGCGGCCGGGTCTCCGCTCGACCCGGAACCACGCGTCGCGGAGCGTGAAGGGCGCGCCGTCCACGGCGCCCGACACCGGCGCCGAGGGCGCCACGGAGAGGTCCATGGCGGCCGGGTCCACGCGGCTCCGGGGGACCTCCCTCGCGCGGCAGGCGAGGGCGCCGAGCGCCAGGGCCGCGAGGCGCGGCGCCGTCACGACGGACCTCCCTGCGTTGGGTACAAACGGAGCTGTCCGAACTCCACGGGCACGGCGACCTTCAGCATGAGCGTGAGGAGCAGGGCCCCCGCGGCCCAGACGCCCGCGCACACCAGGGTCTCGTGGAGCGAGGGGCTGTACTCCACGATCTCCCCGAGGGAGCTTGGGATGAAGCCCGGCACCACGTGGCCCATGCCCTTCTCGATCCAGAGGCCCACGATGGTGGCCCCGCAGGCGCCGCGCAGGAGGCCCTCGCGGGCGAAGAGCCTCGGGGTGGAGAGGACAGCCGTGGCGCCCACGTTGAGCGCGAGGGCCAGCCAGAGGTAGGGCACCAGGAGGCGGTGCCCGTGGAGGCCGAAGAGCATGTACCGCAGCGGCGCGGCGTGCGAGGAGCCGGCGTAGAACTCCGTGAAGGCCTCGGCCCCGAAGAGGAAGAGGTTGACCCAGAGCGCGGCGGTGACCACCACCCTCAGGGACGCCAGGACGCGAGGGCTCACGGGCAGCGCCATGCGGTCTCGGAGGACCGAGAGCACCAGGATCAGGAGCGCGGGCCCGGACCCGAACGCCGAGGCCAGCACCCTCGGGACGAGCACCGCGGCATGCCAGTGGGGCCTGGCCGCCAGGCCGCAGTAGAGGAACGCCGCCACCACATGGACCGCCACGGCGAAGAGCACCCCGAGGGCGAGCACCGGCTGGTACTTCAGGCGCTTCATCTCCCGCCCCCGGAAGCGCGCGAGGAGCGTGTACGTCGCGAGATAGAAGTTCAGGACGAGGTAGCCGTTGAGCACCACCACGTCCCAGGACAGGAGCGAGATCGGGAAATTGAAGCGCCCGAGGAGGGGGATGAAATGCCACACGCGGTCCGGGCGACCAATGTCCACCACGACGAAGAGCATCCCCATGGTGAGGGCGGCGATGGTGACCACCTGCCCCACCACCACCAGCGCGCGGGCGTCCTCGTCGCCGCGAAGGTAGCTCAGGGCGACCAGCGCGACGGCCGCGGAGGCAAGGCCCACGGTGTAGGAGAAATTGGCGATGTAGGCGCCCCAGGGGACCTGGTCGGTCATGGCGGTGACGCTCATGCCGACCAGGAGCTGCTCGACCCAGGCGGCGCCGCCGAGGGCGATCCAGAGCGCCAGGAAGGCCACCCAGCGGCGGTACTCCGGGCCACCCCGGAGGACCTCTCGGGCCGAGGCCCGGATGAAGGCGACCAGCTCCCGGACTCGTCTTCGCATGGGTGCCTCCCTCAGTCGAAGAAGTAGTAGAAGCGCGGCGAGGTGCCCGCGTCCTCGTGGAGGACGTAGACGCGCTTGTGGTCGAGCACCTGGCGCACCTCGCTCGCGGGGTCCAGGAGGTTGCCAAACTTGCGCGCCCCGGTGGGGCATGCCTCCAGGCATGCGGGGTACTCCCCTCGGCGTACCCGGTGGAGGCAGAAGGTGCACTTCTCGACCACCCCGACAGGCCGGAGGCGGTTGGAGAGGTAGCCCTGGTCCGGGTTGATCTCCGAGGGGCGCAGGTCAGGCTCGGAAAAATTGAAGCGCCGCGCGAAGTACGGGCATGCGGCCTCGCAGTAGCGGCACCCGATGCACCAGTTGTAGTCCACCACGGTGATGCCGTCGGGCTCGGTCCAGGTGGCGCCCACGGGGCAGGCCCTGACGCACGGGGCGTCCCTGCACTGCTGGCACTGCACGGGCATGTAGAAGTGCCCCGCGGCGGGCACCGGGCCCTGGTAGCCCACCCTGGAGCGCTCCACGTCCATGGAGCCGGACTCCATCTGGAGCACCTTGAGGTAGCGCACCGTGGGGTCGCGGCTCGTGTTGTTCTCCACGGCGCAGGCGTGCTCGCAGCGCCTGCAGCCCACGCAGGCCGAGAGGTTGAGCGCGTAGCCGAACTCCACCCCCCGCAGCGGCGCGGGGTCCGCGATGGTCACCTGCACGCCGTGGCGGCGGCGCACCTCGGCCTCCAGCCGCGCGAAGATCACGCGCTTGTCGTCCTCCGTGAGGCGCTTGTAGTGCTGCTGGACAAAGGCCTCCCAGAGCGCCGACCGCTCGGCGCGGTCCGCGCAGCCCGCGGCCGCCGCCGCGCCGAAGGCCGCCAGGAAGCTCCTGCGGGTGAGCCTCGCGCGCTCGAAGGCCCGGGCCAGGGCGGGGTCCTCGGGGTCGCTCATGGGTGCGCTCCTCCGCCGTAGGCGCGGTCGTGGTCCGCGGGGGGCAGCGGGTTGAACATCGGCCTCTGCGGGGCATGCGGATCGTGGCAGGCCACGCAGTTCCTGCGCAGCGTAGGACCCGCCCAGGAGCCGCTCTGGGCGCCGTGGATGCCCCGGGACCAGTCCCGGTGCCTCTCGGCGTGGCACTGGCCGCAGAGCTGGTCCGCGTTGTCAAAGGTCACCCTGTCACCGCCCAGGAGCCGGAGCCGGTCGAGGTCGTCCGAGGGATGGCAAGCGTCGCACCACCGGAGCGTGGGGCCGTGGTCCAGGGTCCTGCCCGCGTGGAACTCTCGGAGCGGCCGGCGCGTGGGGTCCGGGGCGCGCCGCGCGTGGCAGCCCTCGGAGCAGGGCCACGCCGAGAGCAGCGGGGTCCGCGGCACCACCTGCACCAGCCCCGCCTCCGGGGGGTCCCTCGGCGCCCTCGGCCGGTCCGCGCACGCCGTGAGGAGAGCGAGGCTTGGGCCGAGGGCGAGGCGCATGGTGGTGCTCAGGGTGGCTCCCGGACCCCTAGTGGCAGGTCCCGCAGGACTCCTGCTCGTCGCCGCTCCAGGGGTCCGCGGGGGTGGGGTCGTAGGTCTGCAGGCGCATGTGGCTCATGGCCGCCTCGGAGTCGTGGCAGCCGGAGCATGGGAGCCTCGCGGGCAGCGTCGCCCAGGTGCCGGAGGTCCCCGGGGTGTGGCAGGTGGTCTCGCAGTTGCGGGTGTCCTGCGGGAAGGTGATGCGCCAGTTGCGCCCTGGCACCGGGTCCCCGTTGCCGTAGTCCACGGTGGCCAGCGGGTAGTTGAGGTTGGCCCCGTTGTGGATCGCGTGGATCCTGCGGCCAATGGGCCTCGCGCCGCTCCAGGCCGCTCCGGTGGCCGCCTGGGGCTGGGCGTCGTGGCAGGCTCCGCACTGGTCCAGGGCGTTGGTGGTCAGGAGCTTGTTGTGCCGGGACGGGTCGATGATGAGCCCCTGCCCCATGGAGTTCTGGTGGCAGCTGTTGCAGTTGCCCGCGATGAGCGGCTCGGCGTCGGCGCTCTTCACCTGGAAGGCCAGGGTCGCCACGCTCGGGGTGAGGTAGTTGTTGCCGTCGATGCGCCCGCGGTCGGAGATCTCGACGGAGACCACATAGGTACCGGGGGAGAGGTCGTCCACGGGGTCGAGCCGGTAGGTGATGGCCCCGCTGGTCCAGGAGACCCTCGGGTCGTTGTTGCTGGCGACGGTCCTGCGGCTGATGGTGTTGCCCGGGGTGAAGCCCGTGGGGAGGTGGGCGGCGACGTCACCTCCGAAGACCGCCGTGGTGACGGGCCCCGCGGTGAGCTGCACGCCAAAGACGTCCCCGAGGTTGCGGCTGCGCACGCCCACGCGTCCCGCCTCGTTCCAGGCGACGCCCCGGGCGCGGAAGGCCGCGTTGCCGTTGAGCCAGGTGACGACTTCATCGGTGGTGGCCGCCGCGACCCGGGCGAAGGTCCCGCCGGAGACGGGCACGGTGACGGTCCCCGGGCGGAGCACGTCCCCGCCGGAGACGTCCCGACCGCGCAGGTCCTGGCCGCTGTCAAAGCGCAGCACCAGCGTGGCGCCGGCGGCGCTCAGGTCGTAGGGCCCCGTGGTGGGGCCGACGACCTGGCTCCTCGCGGCGGTGGTGAGCACCGGCATCCGCCGCGCCCTCGGCCCGTGGACGAAGAGCAGCGCAGCGCGGAAGAGCCCATCCCTCGGCGGGCACACCCCGGGGGGCGCCAGGCACCCCTCCGCGGTGGGGTCCTCGGCGACGGTGTTGTGATCAATGGGCATCGCCGTCACGCGGTCCCGCAGGACCACGCTCACCGTCGGGGCCTCTCCCGACACGTAGAAGCGCCCGTTGGCGGGCGGGGTCATCGTCAGGGTCACGTCGAACTCGGGGTTGTTCCTCGGGTCCCGGGTGGTCCATGCGTGGGCCGTGACGATGGGCGCGATGCCCTCGGTGGGCCGGTGGCAGGTGTTGCACTGGCTGTCGGCCACGCTGGGGCCGGGGCGCGAGACCGCGTTGCCGTGGTTGGCGCCGGTGACAAAGTTCACCCGGTCGTGGCAGCTCCCGCACGCCGCGCTCGTCGGCCGGGTGCGCCAGTTGTCCACCTGCGGCACGCTCCCCCGGTGGCACGCGGTGCAGTTGGCCAGCACCGCGGGGAAGCTCCCGCGGTCAAAGTTGTTCTGCGTGTTGCCGTTGCCCCAGATGGCGTAGCGCCCGTTGTCCGCGGCCTCGTTGGCCGGCGTCGCGGGGTTGTCAAAGAACACCCCGTCGGGGCCCGCGATCGACGACCGCTCGCGCCCCGCGTGGATGCGGTGGACCATCACCGCGAGGTCCAGGCTCTCGCCCCCGTGGGGGTCGACGTTTCCAGGCACGTGGCAGCTCCCGCAGGCCTCGACGCTCAGCCGATCGCCGCCGTGAGCGGCGAACTGCGTCTCCCCGTGGCAGCCCTGGCAGGTGGCGGTGGCCACCACGTCCCGGCGCTCCGTGAGCGGAGTCCCGTCCGGCACGAAGTCAAAGTGGGCGTCGTCCGTGGGCCCCGCGCGGCCCCCCATCATGATCACGATCCGGTGCGTGCGGTTGCGCTCGTACGGGATGGGCGTCGTGCCCATGGTGGCCGTGGTGAGGTTCGTCGCGAAGACGTAGCGGTAGGTCCCGTCGCGGTTGTTGGTGAAGGTGCCGTTGTTCTCCCGGCTCGCCTGCCAGGCGCTGGTGCCCGCAGGGGCCGGCCAGCTCCCGGTGCCCGTCACCACCTGCTGTCGGTAGATGTAGGGGACCCAGCGGTTGCTGCCCTGGTCCCGGCCCTGGGGCTGGAGCTTCGCGATGTTGGCGGAGACCGAGGCCAGGTCGGTCACGGGCCTGCGGTCGAGCTCCTCGACGCGGAAGTCCACGGTGACGCGGCCCTCGGGCGTGGCGGTGGCCGCGGTGATGGTGGCCTGCACCCTGCGCTTGTTGCCGTTCAGGTAATTCCCGCTGGAGAGCAGGTGGCGCGTGCCATGGAAGCTCCGGACCAGGGTGTTCAGCCCATCCCTGCCGTTGTTCACCGTGGCGCTGGTGCCGTCGTTGCAGCGGATCGTGCGCACGCCGGAGTCCATTTGCGTGGTGACCGTGCAGGCCACGCCGTCGCGTCCCGCGGGGACCGTCACCCGCGTGCCGTCGGTGCAGGTCACCACCCGGTCGCCCCCGTCCGCGGCGGCCACGGAGCACGAGGACCCGTTCATCCCGGCGGTGCCGTTGGTCCCGTTGCTCCCGTTGGCCCCGTTGGCGCCGTCCAGGCCGCCGCGCAGCGTGACCGAGGTGCCGTCCGTACACCGGATCGTCGCGGTCCCGTCCGTGTTCCGCTGGACGGTGCAGTTCGACGTCGGCTGCGGGTCGTCCCCGCACCCGCCGAGCACCACCGCGCACGCCAGCAGCGCGGACGCCATTACCCTCCAACGACTGACTCTCATCGTAAGGCCTCCTTCCGAACTCGAACCGCCCGACCCTTGCAGGAGGCGTGCTCCGGGCCAGGAGCCCGCTCTCTTCGAGAAATCCCGGCGCCTCCCAGCGCGCGACGGAGGCGCGAGGTGAGCGCGCCGCACATTCTGCGCCGCACCGATTGCGAGCCCATTGCGCCGCCCCGGCGTCGGCGGGTACGGTCTCCGAAGCGCGGCGGTCGTGGGGTCGTGTGATCGGGTCGGAGGCAGCAATGGAGCAAGGGAACGCAGCGTGGTCAGGGCTGGTCGTCGCGGCGACCGTCCTGGGGGGGTGCTACAGTTTCAGGTCCCGCGGAGAGCCTGGACCGTCGGACGCGTCGTCGGAGGTCCGCGCGGACCTCGGCGTCGCAGCGGCGGCGGCGGACTCGCCTCCGGCGGACCTCGGAGGCCCGGACACCTCCGCGGACCTCGGGTCCGACGGTCCTCCGCCGGACCTGCCACCGAGGGACCTCGGAGGCCCGGAGGCTCCCATGGACCTCGGGCTCGATGGGACGCACCAGGACGGTCCCTCGGTAGACCTCGGGATCGACGGGCCGCCTCCGGACGCCGCGTCCATGGATGTGGGAGGCGAGGGACCACCCGGGGACGCTGGTCCCGGCTGCGACGCCCTAGTGCGCGAGGCGAGTCCCTGCGATGGCGGGCGGGCGCTGTGCGCTGGAGCCTGCGTGGACCTGCAGACAGACCCGAACCACTGTGGAGCCTGCGGTTACCGCGCGGTGGGCGGTCGCTCCTGCGTGGAGGGACGCCCCTCGCCAGGCTGGCGCCCCATGGGGGCTGACCCTCCTAGCGACGTCGTGGCGTACGGCTGGACCGGGCGGCGCTTCCTCTGGGTGAGCGCCGACGGCACCCGGGGCTACGACCTGGCCACGGAGCGCTGGAGCGTGGTGGTGTCCGGGCCCCCGCCGTTCCAGACCGGCGGACGAGGACCGCAGTTCATCGCCGCGCCGGACCGCGGGATGCTCCTGGTCGTCGGCGCCCCGACGGGGTCGCCCGGGAGCGCCGATCGGCTGTTCATCTTCACGGAGGCCGGCGGAGGCGCCTGGATTGGGCCCTACCCCTTCCCCTCTGGAGAGCCGCGCCGGGACCACCCGGACCTGGCCTATGACGGCCGGCGCCTCTTCGTGACCCACGGCGCCGTGAGCCTCGCGACCATGGCCTTCTCCCCGCCGCCGCAGGGGCTGGTCTTCGACCTCCCTTCGCTCACCTGGAGCGGCAGGATCACGCTCTCCGCGTCGAGGCCCCGGCTCTTCGCGCCGACTGTGGCGCTCCACGGCGGGACCCTTGTCAGCGTCGGGGGCGTCGGGCTCGATCGAGCCTACCCGCGGGATCCGACCGTGGTCTTCAGCACGCCCCCGTCATCCACGGTCACGACCCTCACGCCGGAGCCCGCGGTGACCCGCTGGGTCCAGCCCGCGTTGCTCACCCTCGGGGCGCGGGCCCTGGTGGTAGACGACGACTCCAACCGCGCCTGGCTCCTGGAGCCTTCGGGTGCCAACCGGATCACCGACCCTCCCTACGGCGGCCGGCGCTACGCCTACATCGCCTTCACCGGGCGCGCGGTGCTCTTCTACGGTGGCCTCAGCGGCATGCTCTTTGACTCGGGCTTCGCGGCGATCCTGGAGCCCAGCGGGACCACGGTCTGGCGCTCGCTGCCCACCATGAGCCGCCCGGCGGCGCAGCGCCTCCCGCTCCTCGACCAGACACACCACAACGCCCAGGACCTCTGGACCGGCCAGGAGCTCCTGGTCTTCGGCGGCTGGTCCGACAGCGCAGGCACCGCCGCCAGCGGCGACGCCCGGTACCAGCCCCCGGTGGGATGCGTGTGCCCCACGAACCTCGACGCGCCCCCCTGGCTCCCGAACCCCTGCGCCGCCGTGGACCTCTGCACCATCACCGTCACGGGCTGCGAGCCCCTCTAGACCGCGTCGTCGATGTCCAGGCGCTTCATCAAGCGGTAGAGCGTGGTGCGCTCGACGCCGAGGAGCACCGCGGCCTCGGCGCGGGCCCCTCCAGTCTGGCGCAGGGCCGCGCGGATGCGCACCTCCGCGGCGCGGTCCAGGTACGCCTGGAGCGTCCCCATGGGCTCTACGCCGTCCACCGAGGTGCTCGACGCGGGGGCCTCCGCCCACTGGAGGTCCTCGCGGGTGATCCACTCGCCCTCGGCGAGCACCGCCCCGCGCTCCACGGCGTTCTCCAGCTCGCGGACGTTGCCCGGCCAGCGCCCCGCGCGAAGGGTCTCCTGGGCCGCCGGCGTGAACCCCACGAGCGCGCGCCGAAGCCGCACCGCCGCCCTCCGGAGGAAGTGCTCGGCCAGCGGGAGGATGTCCTCCGGGCGCTCTCGCAGGGGCGGCAGCCGCACCGGGAGCACCGCGAGGCGGAAATACAGATCCTCCCGGAAGCGCCCCGCGCTCACCTCCGCCGCGAGGTCCCGGTGCGTGGCGCACAGCACCCTCACGTCCACCTTGCGCGCCCCGGAGCCCCCGACGCGGGTCACCTCGCGCTCCTGGAGCACCCGCAGGAGCCGGGTCTGCGCCGCGGGCGCCAGTTCGCCCACCTCGTCGAGGAAGAGCGTGCCGCCATGCGCTCGCTCGAAGAGGCCCTCCCGCGCGCCCACGGCGCCGGTGAAGGCGCCCCTCTCATGGCCGAAGAGCTCGCTCTCCAGCACGCCCTCGGCCAGCGCCGAGACGTTCACCGCCTCGAAGGGGCCGCCCACCCGCTCGCTGAGAAAATGCACCGCCCGCGCCACGAGCTCCTTGCCCGTGCCGCTCTCGCCGGAGATGAGCACCGTTGCGTCGGAGCGGGCCACGCGGCGCACCAGGGCCAGCACCTGGTCCATCGCCGGGCTCACGGCGACGATGCCCTCGGGGCCGTAGCGGCTCCGGAGCTGCGCCCGGAGGTAGCGGTTCTCGCGCTCCAGCCGGGTGAGCTCCAGGCCCCGGCGCACCACGGCCCGCAGGTCGGTGTTGTCAAAGGGCTTCTGCACGTAGTCAAAGGCCCCGTCCTTCAAGGCCCCCACGGCGGTCTGGACCGAGGCGTACGCCGTGAGCAGCACCACCGGCAGCGAGGGCGCCCGGGCCTGGGCCCGGCGCAGCACCTCCAGCCCGTCCATCCCTGGCATGCGCAGGTCCGTCACCAGGAGATCGAAGGGGTCGCCCTCGTGGGCGGCGAGGAAGGCCACCGGGTCCGAGAAGGGCTCCACCCGGTGCCCATCCCGCCCGAGCATCATGACCAGCACGTCGAGCATGCGCGGCTCGTCGTCGAGGACGGCGACCCGGGCGGCGGTCACGGCGCCTCCGCGGAGGGCAGCGCCAGCCGGAAGCACGCCCCCCGGGCGCTCCCGGGGCGCAAGGTGAGGGAGCCCCCGTGGGCCTCGGCGATGCGTGCGGCGGTGGGCAGCCCCAGCCCCGTGCCCGTCTCCTTGGTGGTGAAGAAGGGCTCGAAGATCCGCTCGGCGTCGGCCTCGGGCACCCCCGGCCCGTCGTCCACCACCTCCACGAAGGCGCTATTTTTGTCGACCCCCGCGCGCAGGGTGACGCGCCGCGCCCCGGCCTCCGCGGCGTTGAGCACCAGGCCGAAGAGCACCTGCTGCACCAGCTCCACGTCGCCCTCCACCGCGGGCGAGGGCTCCCTCACCTCGCTGGTGACCTCGGGGCCCGAGCGCCCCACGGCGGGCCCGCTGAGCCTCAGGGTGCGCTCCACGGCCTCGCCCAGGGAGAAGGTCCGGGACTGCGCCCGCGTGGGCCTCGCGAACACCAGGAGCGCCCCCACCAGGCGGTCCAGGCGGTCGCACTCGCCTACGATGAACTGGCATGCCTTGCGGGCCTCGGGCTGTCCCTCGGTGAGGTCTTCATCAATGAGTGAGGCCGACGCCCGGAGCACCCCGAGGGGGTTTCGCACCTCGTGGGCGATCCCCGCGGCCACGCGCCCGAGGGCCGCGAGCTTCTCCGCCTGCGCCGCCGCGCGCCCCGTGCGCTCCAGCGTGTCGAGCTGCGCCCGGATGGTCTCCGCGTCGGCGCGGGCGCGGCGCCGGGCTTCGTGCAGGCGCCCGAGGGCGTAGCCCAGCACGGCCATGTTGGCGAGGAACACCGCCGCCAGGGCCGAGGTGTTCCAGCGCCCGAGCTCCGGGGCGAGCCAGGTGAAGAGCGCGAAGTCCAGCGCGCCCCCGAGGGCGCCCCCGAGGGCGCCGATCCAGGGCCAGGGCCACCGTCGCGGAGCACGCATCGCGCCATCGTGAACCTCCCCGCCCTGAAGGGAGGGGCTTCTCGGGGGCCCTTCGGCCCTGCGAGCTACACCCAGGCCGTTGGCGCTCACGCCGCCCGCCCAGGAGCCGGGGTTCCCCCGGGCCTACCTGGTGCGCCCACGGGGGGCGCTCCAGGATACTTTCGCAGAGGGCGCACGAACGCGATCCGCGTCGGCACCGGCTGGCCGGGGAGCATCCCCCCGTGCATGCCGATGCAGCGGATGTTCACCGCGCCCACCACGTCACGCGGTGCGGTCCATCCACACGCCACGCACCTATACACACGTCGGCACACCTGCCGACACCCGCAGCCGGGACACGTCTGCGAGCTGTAGGGTTCGGGCACCTTGGTGGCGCCTTGGAGCTTGGAGGCCAGCATCGCGATGAGCTTCGCGTTGCTGGCGTTGGAGACCTGTTGGGCTTGCCTGCGGCCTAGCTTCCGCGCTGCGTCGTTGAAGGGCTTACCGACCACCACGCGGTGCTCGGGGAAGGCACGGGCCACGGCGCGCGTCGCCTTGTGGAGCACGTCCCGGAGCCTCCGGGCGCTCTTGGCCAGCATCCGGTGACGCGCCCGCGCCAGCTTCTTCCTGCGCCTGCTCCCGGCCTTGCAGC
>JACRDB010000037.1 GCA_016218725.1 Deltaproteobacteria bacterium | reverse complement strand
CTGCCGCGCCCGCCGCCGCGACGCCCGCGACGCCCGCAGAGCCCGCGGAGCCGCGCGGCCGCCACCGCCGCCGCCGCCGCGAGGACCTGCTCGCGCCGATCGCCCCACCGTGAACTGAGCGCCCGAAGAAAAGAGTCCCCCGATGCCCACCTTCGTCGTCCACTCCCTCGGCAGCGCCTCGCAGAAGGTGACCGTCGAGAGCTCGCCGGTCCGCATTGGTCGCGACCCCACCAACGAGATCGTGCTGTCGGACGAGACGGTGTCCCGCGAGCACGCGCTGGTGATCCGCTCGCCCGACGGGCGCTGGCAGGTGAGCTGCGTGTCGGACACCAACCCCATCGTCGTGGACGGGAAGCTGACCTCCCAGGGCCTCGGCGTCGTCGAGGGCAGCGAGATGCTGATCGGCGCGTCGCACCTCCTCGTGTTCTCGGAGAACGAGTTCAAGGCGGATCGCTACATCCACAGCAAGCCGACCTTCGCCAGGAACCGCTGCACCCGCTGCGACTGGAGCGGGATGATCAGCACGCTCAAGCGCAACACCGCCTGCCCCAAGTGCGCGTGCAAGGAGCTCACCCCGGTGGATACCTACACCAAGGGGACCAGCCAGGCGCCCGCGCCGCGCCAGGCGGCCACCGCAATGCTCGACCCCGCCGCCGCCAGGCACCTGTTCGACGCGCTCAGGACGGCCAAGGGGAGCCACCTGGAGCGCATCGACGCCCACGCGAGCGCCGCGCCGCGCACGGCGCTCACCGAGGACAAGCCCGTGCTCCTGGGCAAGGTCGCCAACCCCGACCTTTGTCTCCGAGGGCTGACCTTCGGTGAGGTCACCATCGCATGGGAGGACAGCGCCTTCACCGTCACGAGCGGCATGCTGTTCCCGGCCCTCAAGGTCAACGGAACCAAGACGAAAAAAGCGAAGCTGCGCTCCGGCGACGAGCTCGCGATCGGGGGCAACCGCTTCCGGTTCGTCACCGAGTGACCCGACGCCCCTCCCGAAATAGGGACAAATTGTCCTTACACTCCCCCCAGCTTGCCAGAAAGCCAAATTTATGAGTAATTACAGATAGTTATGAAGTTGTCCGACCGCGGCATCTTGCCCCGCACGGGGAGCGGCACTACGCTGCGCGGTGATGTCTACGCTGCAACGGGCGCCGCAGGGAGCGCCCCAACCAGACCCTGACCAGGCTCCCGAGCCTCGGGGGCTGGGGCTCTTCCTGCGTGAGATACCGCCGTCGCTGGTGGTGTTCCTGGTGGCGGTGCCGCTCTCCATGGGGATCGCGCTGGCGTCCGGGGCGCCGATCATGGCGGGGCTCATCGCCGCGGTGCTAGGCGGGGTGGTGGTGGGCGCGCTGGCGGGGGCGCCGCTGCAGGTGAGCGGCCCGGCGGCGGGCCTGGCGGTGCTGGTGTTCGGGTACGTGCAGCAGTTTGGTCTCCGCGAGCTCGGAGCCATCGTGGTGGTGGCGGGGCTCCTCCAGGTGGCGCTCGGGGCGGCGCGGATCGCGCGCGGGGCGCTGGCGATCTCGCCGGCGATCATCCACGGGATGCTGGCCGGCATCGGGGTGCAGATCGCCCTGGCGCAGCTCCACGTGGTGCTGGGCGGGAGCCCTCAGAGCTCGGCGCTGCGGAACATCGCGGAGCTCCCGGGGCAGGTGCTGCACCTGCACGGCGCGGCGACGGCGCTGGGGTTGCTTACCGTGGGGGTGCTCCTGGCGTGGTCCCGGGCGCCGGAGCGCGTCCAGCGGGTGGTGCCGGCGCCCCTGGCGGCGGTGGTGACCGCTACGGTGGTGGGGCTCCTGGCGGGCATGGACGTGCCGCGGGTGGCGCTCCCCGGGGCCTGGACCAGCGCCCTGTCCGCGCCGTCGTGGCCCGGGGAGCGCCTCGGCGCGGCGGCACTGGCGGCGGTGACCATCGCCATCGTGGCCAGCGCCGAGAGCCTCCTGTCCGCGGTGGCCACGGACCGGCTCCACGGGGGCCGCCGCGCGGACCTGGACCGGGAGCTGCTCGCCCAGGGCGTGGGCAACGTGCTCGCGGGGGCCTGCGGGGCATTGCCCATCACCGGGGTGATCGTGCGGAGCAAGGCCAACATCACCGCGGGGGCCCGGACGCGCTGGTCGGCGGTCCTGCACGGCGCGTGGATCGTGCTCTTCGTGACGCAGCTCGGGGGCGTGCTCCGGACCATCCCCCTGGCGGCGCTGGCGGGGCTCCTGGTGGTGGTAGGGGTGCGCCTGGTGGACGTCGGGCACCTCAAGGACCTGTCGCGCCACGGGCAGCTCGGGATCTACCTCGCGACGCTCGCGGGCGTGGTGGGGATCAACCTCCTGGCGGGCATCGGGATCGGAGTCGCCCTCGCGGTGCTGCTCCTCCTGCGGCGCCTGACGCGGATCTCCGTGGCGGTGGAGGAGCGGGCCTCGCGCTGGCATGTGGTGATCACCGGCTCGCTCACCTTCGTGGGCGTGCCGGAGCTCACCGGCGCCCTCGCGGCGATCCCGCCGGGGCGCTCGGTGGACGTGGACCTCAACGTGGACACGCTGGACCACGCGGCCTTCGAGGCGCTCCACAACTGGCGCCTCGGGTACGAGAAGGCTGGCGGTCAGGTGGACATCGACAAGCTCCACGAGGCCTGGAGCGCCCGTGACTCGCTGTCCGCGGGCCCCGCCAAGGCGGGGTGAGGGCTCGTCCTGGACCTGGCCCTACGCGGCGCGCCCCTGGCGCCACGCGTCGAGCTCCTCGCGGAAGGCCGCGGCCTTGCCGTGCTGCGCCTCCAGGGCCCCGAGCGCCGTCCGGAGCGCCGTGAGGTCGCCGGAGCGCGCCTCCAGCGCCCGCACCTTGTCGAGCGCCCGGAGCGCCTCCCGGTAGTTCGCCCGGCCCCGCCCCCGCGCCACGGCCTCCGCATGCCGCGCGTAGAGCGCCTGCGCCCACGCCGGGTGCCGCGCCTCCGCGGCCTCGGCCACCCGCAGCCGCACGGGGCCGTGCTGCGCGCCCGGGAAGCGCGCGTGGCTCGCCGCCAGCACCGCCCCGGGCAGGTCCCCTTCATCCAACAACCACTCGGCCAGGAGCGCCAGCGCCCGCTCGGTCAAGAGGGCTTGCACCCTGGGCCTCACCTCCGCCCAGGCGCCCGCCACCCGGGCCTGGGACTGCACCGCGTCCAGCGCCGCGCGCTCGGGCTTCGCCCGCAGCACCAGCTCCAGGAGCTCCACGGCCCTCACCGGCTCGGAGCGGTCCGCCCGCGCACGGAGCCACGCGAGCTGCGCCGGGTGCGCCCCGCGCGACGCCCGCTCGCCCACCAGGGCCTCGGCCTCGCGCGCCAGCCCGGAGGACACCAGGAGCTCCGCCACCGCCAGGAGCTCGTGGTTCTGCACGCCCCGGGCGAGCGCCAGGGCCTCCTCGCCGCGGCCCTCGGCGAGGAGCCTCCGGGCCACCGGCAGCGCCCGCCCGGTCTGGGCGTGGAGCGCCCGCCAGGAGGCCTCGTCCAGCGTGTCGTCCTCCAGCTCCGCCCGGAGCGCCGCCCAGCCTCGCGCCAGCCACGGCTCGGCCTCGTCAGCCAGCGCCTGCACCCGGCGACCGAGCGCCGCCCGCTCCTCCGCCGTGCCCTCCTCCCGCAGCGCCGTGAGCGCCCGCCGCGCAGGCCCCCGCGCGCTCGCCGCCCCGGTGGCGCGGCCCGCCTCCACGTCGAAGCGGTAGAGCTCCACCAGGCGCCAGAGCGCCTCGGGCCTCGCCGCGGGGACTGCCCCCGCCACGTTTTGGAGCGCCTCCGCGCAGCGGTCCACCACCGCGCCGAGGGCCGCGTGGGCGCACCTCGGCCAGCGCCCCAGCACCGCCGAGGCCACCGCCGAGGCCGCCTCAAGCAACGCTCCAGAGTCCGTCCCAGGCGCGCTCTGCGCCTCGTCAAGCAACACCCCGAGGTCCCCGGCGAGCGCCTCCGCGCCCGCGCCCCGGCGGCGAAACACCCGCGCCGCCCTCGCGCTCCAGCCCGTGCCCTCACCCCGAGGCGTGGCCAGGAGCGTCTCGAAGAGCGGCTCCAGCTCCGGCCGCCGCCGGAGGACCTCCAGGCAGAAGCTCAAGAGCTCCTCCCGCGAGCGCCGCGCCAGCGCCCGCTCCGAGGGCTCCACCTCGGCGAAATCCTCCGGCGACGAGAGCCACGCCAGGAGCACCGCCGCGGCATGCTTGCAGGGCCCCGCCTCCGCCGCCGGGCAGGTGCAGTGGGCCAGGGTGATGGCCCGCACGTCACACTCCACCCGCACGCGCCAGGTCTCCTCGCCGGAGCCCTCGCAGCGGGCCTTGAGCGCGCGCCCCTGGCGCCTCCCGTCGTACACCGCGCCCCAGCGCAGGTAGGCCCTCCCGCGCTCCAGGTTGCGCGCCCCCACCAGCGCCCGCACCTGCGACTCCCCGAAGCGCGGGAGCGGTGTGGGGGTGCCCTCGGTCGCGTCGCCAGGCCCTTGGTCCATGCTCGAAAGGTAATGGAGCTCCAGGCCCGCGCAACGCGCGAGTGACATACCCTGTCACACTAGAAAAGTTACGCCAGGAGGCGCCCCACGCGCTCGGCGAGCTGCTTTGGGGTGAGGGCGGCGACGTACCACCCCGCGGCGGCCAGGTCCCGGGCGACCTCTTCGTTGTAGACCGGTCGGCAGTCGGTGTCGAGGGCGCTCAAGCCGATGCAGCGCACGCCCGCGGCGTGGAGCTCCTGGGCCAGGGCCAGGAGGGGTTTGGGCGGCACGCAGATGTACCAGTCGGAGATGGTGATGAGGATGGTCTTGGCGGGCTCGGTGATGAGGGCGGCGCAGTACTCCAGCGCGGCCTGGTCGTCGTTGCCGCCGCCGAGCTGGGCGCTCATCATGACCTCCAGCGGGTCGTGCGCGAGGTGGGTGTAGTCCACGATGCGCGTGTCCCAGAGCACCAGGTGCACGGTGACCGCCGGGAGCGCCGTGAAGATCGCGGCCATGACGGCGCTGTGCAGGAGCTTGTCCAGCATGCTCCCGGACTGGTCCACGCTGACGATGATCCTCCAGCCGGGCTTCAGGCGCTGCCGGTGGCGGTAGAAGATCCGCTCGACCACCAGGCGGTCGTGGTCGGCGTCCCAGTGCTTGAGGTTGCGCCGCACGGTCTTCTGCCAGTCGGTGTTGCGGAAGGTGCGCTGCGGCGGGCGCTGCTCCGGGTCGTGGACCCCGTGGAGCGCGGCGGAGCAGTCCTTGAGGAGGTCGTCCCGGAGCTTCTCCACCACCTCGCGCACCACCTCCTTGGCGGCCTTGAGCACCTCCGGGTTCATCATGTGCTTGAACTGCAAGATGGCCTTGAGGAGCTCCTCCGAGGGCGTCGCGCGGCGCAGGACCTCCGGGTCCGTCACCAGCTCGGTCATCCCGAAGCGCGTCAGGGCGTCCTGCTCGATGACCTGCACCGCCTCCCGGGGGAAGAGCTCCCGCACCTGCGAGAGCCACATGGGCACGCTCAGCCCCCCGCTGCCGCCGGTGCCCACCGCCCGGTGCGCCCGCTGGGCGTAGGCCCGGTCGTAGATATAGTTGAGCGGCGCGTCCAGCGTGCGCCCCTCGTCCAGGAGCCCCCGCAGCCCCGCCCCCGCGGCGCCCCCCTCGCCGGCCCCGTCCCCGAGGGCCCCACAACACCGCCCCAGGCGGTCAAAGCCAAGGCTGTCCTCGGCGTAGCGCCCGAGGATCAACCGCCAGCGCAGGGCGGCCTCGAGCTCCTGGGCCTCGGGGGTCTGCGCGTCGTCCGGGTCCGCCACCGTCGGGTCCATCGCCCGCGCACCGTAGCACCAACGCGGAGCCGTACGCAGCGCCCCAGAGACCTGGCGCGGGGTGAGCGGCGCCTTCGAGGGAGACTTTTTACCTTCATGCGTATATACGTATATACGGGTTGCCGCATGGCTCTCTTTGACCGATCCGCGGCGCTCCACCCCTGCCGCGCCGTCGTGTGGGTGTGGGTCCTTGGTGCGTGCGCGGGCACACCGAACCCCGGGGACGCGCCCGCGCCCGACGGCGGCTCCGACACGGGCATCGAGGACCGCGCGGACCCTGGCGATGCGCCGGAGGCCAGGGGCGCCATCGACGCGCCGCCGGACCGGTCCCTGGACGCCCCTCGGGACCTCGCCAGGGACCTCGGTCCAGGGCCCGTAACAGATGTCTGGGACGCCTCTCGCGAGCCTCCAACGGACACCGCGCGAGACGCCCCGGGGGAGCGCCCCGGGGACCTCTCGCCGGAGGCCCCCGCCGGGGGCTGCCCCGCGGACACGGCGAGGGTCGGGCGCGCGTGCATGGACCGCTACGAGGCCCCCAACATGCCCGGCGCGGCGCCCCTGGCGATGCAGACCGCCCAGAACGGCGAGCGGTGGTGCGCCGCCCGAGGCCGGAGGCTCTGCACCGAGGCCGAGTGGGTGCGGGCCTGCCAGGGACCCTCGCTGCGGCCGTTCCCGTACGGCGCGAGCTACGTCCGCGGGAGGTGCACCGACGACCGCGTCTGGCGCTCGCCGGACTGGGCCACCCTGGGCCGCTGGCCGTCGGACGCGGCGCTGCGCGAGGCCGCCAGGCTCTACCAGGCCGACCCCTCGGGGGCGCGCCCCGGGTGCGTCTCGGAGGAGGGCGTGCTGGACCTCACGGGCAACGTCGCCGAGTGGGTCGCGCGGAGCTTCCCCCACGCCAACAACTACGACCACGTGATGAAGGGCTGCTACTGGGCAGGGTGCTACGGCGGGGCGCCGCCGAGCTGCGCCTTCACCAACCCCGCCCACCCGGGGAGCTTCCGCTCCTACGAGGCGGGTTTCCGCTGCTGCATGGACGCTCCCTGAGGAGCGCGGCGCTTGACAAAATGTGCCCGGGCGGGCTCTTGTCCGGGCCATGAGCGCGGACCTGGACGCCTTCCTCGGGGCCGTGAGGGCCCGCACCGAGGCGAGGCTCCGGAGGGTCCTCGGCGCCTCCCGCGAGCACCTCGCCGCCAGCGCCCCGGCCGCCCTCCCCATGCTCCAGAGCGCCGAGGACCTCACCCTCCGCGGAGGCAAGCGCCTGCGGCCCGCCCTCCTGCACGCCGCCGCCCGCGCGGCCGGCCCCGTGGGCGACGCAGACCGCGCCCTGGAGGACCTGGGCGCCGCCCTGGAGCTCTTCCAGACGTACCTGCTCATCCATGATGACTGGATGGACGGCGACGCCCTGCGCCGCGGCGCCCCGTCGGTCCACGCGGCCCTCGCGGACACCTGGAAGGACCCCCACGTCGGGGCATGCACCGCCATCCTCGCGGGGAACCTGCTGTCGGGCATCGTCCATGACCTGGTGGCCACCGTGGAGCTCCCAGGAGAACGCCACCGCGCCGTGCTCCAGGCCTTCGCCACCCTCGAGCGGGACGTCATCGTCGGGCAGTGCCTGGACGTGCTCCACCACCCGGACGTCGAGAAGATCCACGACCTCAAGACCGGGAGCTACACCGTCCAGGGGCCCATCGCCCTCGGCCTCGCCGCCGTCGGCGCCGCGGAGCGCCTGGGGGAGCACCTCGCCCGCTTCGCCAGGCCCCTCGGGCTCGCGTTCCAGCTCCGCGATGACCTCCTCGGGGCCTTCGGCTCCGAGGCCGAGACCGGCAAGCCCGTCGGCGGTGACTTCCGCGAGGGCAAGCAGACCTGGCTCACCCGCCACGCGCTGCAACACCTCCCCCCGGAGGACAAGCTCCAGCTCTCCCGCATGCTCGGCCACCCCGACGCCGACACGGACACCGTCCGCGCCCTCCTCCTGCGCGCCGGCGCCCGGGACTCCGCCGAGGCGCGCGTCGCGCTCCTGGGGCGCGAGTGCCTGGACGCGCTCCAGGGCGCCCCCCTGGACCCCGAGGGGGCCTCGCTCCTGGCGGGCCTCGCCCGGCGCATCACGGAGCGCGCCCGGTGACCACCCGCGCCAGCGCCTGCGGCAAGGTCATCCTCCTCGGCGAGCACGCCGTGGTCTACGGCCGCCCCGCCCTGGCCGCCGCCATCAGCCCCGGCGTGGACGCCAGCGCCTCCCACGGGGACGGCCTCTCGCTCACCGTCTCCCCCTGGGGCCAGACCTTCCGCCCGGAGGACGGCACGGACCTCGGCCGCGCCCTCCAGGTCCTCGGGGCCGTGATGCATGGGACCGACCTCCACCTCGATGCGACCATGCATCTCCCCGGCGGCGGCGGCCTCGGGAGCTCCGCGGCCCTCGGGGTGGCGTGCCTCCGCGCGGCGGCGGGGCACCTGGGCATGGGCCTCACCCCGGAGCGCGAGCTGGAGCTGGCGCTCGCGTGGGAGAAGGTCTTTCACGGGAACCCCTCGGGGGTGGACCACACGCTGGCCGCCCGCGGGGGCGTCGGGCGCTACGTCAAGGGCGAGGGGCTCACCCTGGTGCGCGTCCCCGAGCGCCTCTCGCTGGTGCTGGCGGACTCCGGCGAGCGGGCCAGCACCCGCGCCATGGTGGAGTCCGTCGCCCGGCAGCGCGCCCGCAGGCCCGAGGCCGTGGACCAGACCTTCGACGCCATCGCGTCGCTGGTGGGGCGCGCCGAGGTGGCCCTGGCCGCCATGGACCCCTTGACCCTCGGGGAGCTCATGAACCTGAACCAGGCGCTCTTGTCTTCGCTCCTGGTGTCCACCGAGCGGCTGGAGGCCCTCTGCGTCGCCGCCCGCGAGGCCGGGGCCTTCGGGGCCAAGCTCACCGGCGCGGGCGGGGGCGGGTGCGTGGTGGCCGTGGCGGGCAACCGCAGCGGCGCCGTAAGGGGCGCCTGGGAGGCCCTCGGGGCCCGCACCAGCGTCGTGGAGCTCGGGCCGTGACCGGCGTGGGCAGGGTGCGCGCCCGGGCCAACATCGCCCTGGCCAAGTACTGGGGCAAGTGTGACACCGCGCACAACCTCCCCGCAGTGCCCAGCGTCAGCGTCACCCTGGACGCCCTGGTCACCGAGACCGAGGTCGCCCTGGACCCGTCCCTCGACCGCGACCTGGTGCTGCTCCAGGGCACCCCGCGGGACGGCCCCGAGGCGGACAAAATCCGTAGTCTTCTCGCGGAGTTACGTACACTGTCCGGGAGCGGGGTGTACACCCGGGTGAGCTCCCATAACCTCTTCCCGAGCGCGTCGGGGCTGGCGTCGAGCGCGTCGGGCTTCGCGGCGCTGGTGGCCGCGGGGGAGCGGGCCTACGGGCTCGGGCTCTCGCTGGAGGCCCAGAGCGCGCTGGCGCGGCGCGGGAGCGCGTCGGCGGCCCGGAGCCTCTTCGGCGGCTTCGTGGAGCTGCCCTCCGGGGTGCCGGGGGACGGGACCCTGGCGGCGCGGGCGCTGCACCCTCCCGAGCACTGGGACGTGCGGGTGGTGATCGCGATGACCACCCTGGGCGCCAAGGACGTGGCCTCCCGCGCGGGGATGCGCCACACCGCGGAGACCTCGCCGTACTACGCCGCGTGGCTGGGCTGCGCGCCGGGCTACGCCCGCGAGGTGCGCGACGGCATCGCCGCTCGGGACCTGGAGCGCGTGGGCCGGGCCATGGAGGCCAGCACCGCGGCGATGCATGCCAGCGCCTGGGCCGCGGTGCCCGGGGTGCGGTACTTCAAGCCCTCCACGGTGGCCCTCCTGGACCGGGTGGAGGCCCTGCGCCGTGAAGGGATCGGGGCCTGGAGCACCATGGACGCCGGGCCCCACGTCAAGGTCCTGTGCCTGGCCGCCGACGCCCCCAGGGTGGAGCGCGCCCTGCGCGCCGTGGAGGGCGTGGTGGAGCTCCGCGTCTCGCGCCCGGGGCCCGGGATCGAGCCGTGGTAGCGCGCGCCCGGGCGCCTGGAAAGCTCGTCCTGGCCGGCGAATACGCGGTGCTCGAGGGCGCCCCGGCGCTGGTCCTCGCGGTGGACCGCTACGTCACCGCGCGCGCCCTCGCCCCGGGCGTCGCCGCCCCGGAGCCCCCGAGGGAGGTCGCCAGCGCCCTGGCCCTGGCGGTGCGGGAGGGCCTCCTGCGCGCGGCCCCGGCGCTCTCTTTTGACACCAGCGCCCTCTACGGTGAGGGCGGCCGCAAGCTCGGCCTGGGGAGCTCCGCGGCGGCCTGCGTGGCGGGGCTCCTGTGCGCCCTCCTGGCGGAGGGCGTCCCCGTGGACTGGGACGAGCTCGCGCGGATCGCCCGCCAGGGGCACCGCGAGGCCCAGGGCGGAGGCAGCGGCGTGGACGTGCTGGCCAGCGCCTACGGGGGGCTCCTGCGCATACAGTTGCATAGCTCCCCGGCGCGGGACCCCAGGGTCGCCAAGAAGGTGCTGCCCGCAGCGCTGCCCTGGGCCGTGCTCTGGACGGGGGAGAGCGCCCGGACCAGCGAGCTCCTGGCGAAGGTGCATGGGCTCCGGGCGCGGGACCCCGGGGACTATACCGCATGCATGAACGCCATCGAGGAGGCCACGGAGGCCCTCGGCGAGGCCCTGGCGGCGAAGGACTTCGCGCGGGCCACGGAGGCCGTCCGGGCCCACGCGGCGCACCTCGACCGCCTCGGTCGGGGGAGCGAAGCGAACATCGTGACCGAGGGGGTGCGACGCCTCGGGGTCGAGATCGAACCGTTCGGCGCGGCGGTGAAGCCGTCCGGCGCGGGGGGCGGGGACGTGGCGTGGCTCGTGGCGCAGGATGCAAGGGCGCTAGGGCGCGCCCTCCGCGCGGCCGAGGACCGGGGCTTCTCCCGGGTGCCCCTCGGGGTGTCGGAGGAGGGCGCCCACGCGCTTCCCACGGAGGACTGACATGTCGCACACTTCACGGATCCCGGGGTTCTACAAGCTCCCGGTGGAGGCTCGTCGGCGGGCGGTGGCGGAGGCCTCGGACCTGGACCTGGTGGAGCTCGCGCGCACGGTGGGCCACGGGGGGCTGGACGTGGCCACGGCGGACAAGACCGTGGAGAACGTGCTGGGGACGTACGCCCTGCCGCTGGCGGTGGGGCTCAACGTGCGGATGAACCGCCGGGACTACCTGGTGCCCATGGTGGTGGAGGAGCCCTCGGTGGTGGCCGCGGCGTCCAACGCGGCGAGGATGATCCGCGAGGGCGGGGGCTTCGAGGTCACCTGGGACGAGCCCGTGATGATCGCGCAGGTGCAGTTCTGGGACGTGCCTGACGCGGCCCTCGCGGCGGCGCGGGTCTGGGGCGCGAGGGCGGAGCTCCTGCGCCTGGCGGACCGGGCGACGCCGTCGCTGGTGGAGCGGGGCGGCGGCGCCCGGGACGTGGAGGTGCGGGACCTGGGCGAGGGGCTCCTGGTGGTGCACGTCCTGGTGGACGTGAGGGACGCGATGGGGGCGAACCTGGTGAACACCGTGGCCGAGGCGCTGGCGCCGACGCTCGCGGCCCTCACGGGCGGCCGCACGGGCCTGCGGATCTTGTCGAACCTGTGCGACCGGCGGTGCGTGAGGGTGAGCGCGCGGGTGCCCGCGGCGGCGCTGGCCACGGAGGACACCGCGGGGGAGCTCGTGCGCGACGGGGTGGTGCTGGCCTCGCGCTTCGCCGAGCGGGACCCGTACCGCGCGGCCACGCACAACAAGGGTATCATGAACGGGGTGGACGCGGTGGTGCTGGCCACGGGCAACGACTGGCGCGCGGTGGAGGCCGGGGCCCACGCCTGGGCGGCGCGCTCCGGGCGCTACGCGCCGCTGGCGGTCTGGCGCCGGGGCGACGACGGCGACCTCCACGGGGAGCTGGCGCTGCCACTGGCCCTCGGGGTGGTGGGCGGGACGCTGCGGGTGCACCCCGGGGCGAGGCTGGCCCTGCGGCTCCTGGCCGTGGACAGCGCGCAGGAGCTCGCGGGGGTGGCGGCCTCCGTAGGGCTCGCGTCGAACCTCGCGGCGCTACGGGCGCTCTCGACGTGTGGGATCCAGAAGGGGCACATGGCCCTCCACGCGCGGAGCGTGGCCCAGGCGGCGGGGGCCCACGGCCCCGAGGTGGAAGAAGTGGCCCAGGTGCTCCACACGCGCGGGGAGGTCACCATGGACGCCGCCCGGAGGGCCCTCGCGGCGCTGCGCGGCGCGCGCTCCAGGGTGGCGGAGTGTTTCGCGGCGAAGTAGGCCGAGGTGTCGGCGGGTCAGTGGCAGTTGGCGAACTGCACGCTGCCCGCCACCGCCGGGGTCCCGCCCGCGGCCGCGCACTGGAGCGCGGCGCTCCCCTCGACGTTGTAGACACTGTTGATCCGGCTGTTCTGCCGCTGCACCGTGAGCGGGCCGCAGGGGCCCAGGTGGATCCCCGTCGCGGCGCCCGGCGCGAAGTACAGCGCGTCGGCCTGGCCGTCCGGCAGGGCCACCAGCCGGAGCTTCGCCCCGGCGTCATTGATCAGGTCCACGCCCACGAAGCCGAACACCGCCCCCGAGCGGCACGAGGTGGGCGTAAACGTCGCCCCGTTGAGCGTGAGCTGGCCCGTGAGCTTCGCCCGGCACCCCCCGAGCGCCACGCCCGCGAGGAGCAGTCCCAGGATCCTTCGGTTGCGCATCCCCGGGAGCGTACTCCCCCGCGGGCGTGGTAGGAGTAGCGCGTGTTCATTTCCCTGGAGAGCCTCCTGCGCCTGGGCTGGTCCTTCGGCAAGACCGTGGTGAAGAACCGGTTGGTGAAGGCCCCGCAGCTCCCGCGGGTGCTGGCCCAGTACGGCCCCGACGGGATGCTCAGCGCCACGCCGGGCGACCATGAGACCCTCGTGGCCGCGGGGCGCTGCACCCACTGCGGCCGCTGTGACGTGCGCGCCCTGGAGACCGACAGCTTCACCGCCCTGGGCCCCCGGGGCCCCAGGGCCTTCGTGCAGGGCGTCTCAAGGCGCCCGGGGCTCGACGGCACCGTGGGCCCCGAGGCCACCGCGGAGCGCCTCCGGGACCTCTCGCGCCACTGCCCGGTGGAGGTGCCCTTCGTGGCCCTCGCGGCGCTCGTGCGGCGCCGCTACGACGAGCACCGCGCCCTGGTCGCGCCCATGGTGGTCCGGGCGCACTAGACCCAATGCCCCTCAGTCAGGGCCAGTTTCGGTAGCATCTCTCGGCGGTGACCTCACCCCCCTAGGCCCCATAAGCGTCAAGCGCCATCAGGTAGCGGTGTCGTCGGGACCGATCCCCCAAAGGCGCCGTGGAGCTCGGACTTCGCCTGGGTTTGGGCGGTGGAGGCCGGGGTTCGCCAGGCT
>JACRDB010000036.1 GCA_016218725.1 Deltaproteobacteria bacterium | reverse complement strand
TCCGAGGTCGCGTCGCTCACCCCGGGCTACGGAAGGCGGTCACCGCGCCTCCGCGCGGTTGCAAGGAGTGCGGTCCGTGCGTTCTCAAGCAGCGAGGGGGTTTCGGCGCGAGGGGTGCTCCCGCGGGCGCAGCACGTGCCTCTCTCGTCCGCGTCGCACGCCACCCCACCCCACCTCCCCGAGAGCTCGCTCTCCGCAACCGCGCGGAGGCGCGGTGACCGCCTTCCGTAGCCCGGGGTGAGCGACGCGACCTCGGAGGCCGTTGCGCTGGCGAACCCCGGGCGAAAGAGCGTCAGGAGCTCGGGCGGCGCGGCGGCGCGGTCGCCGACCGTGCCGTCCTCGAAGCCCCACCCGCTGCCTGAAGTGCCCGAAATTCAGACCTCGGAGCCCTTATCCTGGCGCCTATGGGGCCGGGGGGGTGAGGTCACCGCGGAGAGACGCTCTCGAACATCATCCCACCTACATGTGGGTGCGGCGGCCTCCCGTCACCGCCCCCCGTGGCGCGCCCAGCCTACGGGCCGGAGCACCACGGGGTGGCTCTCGGTGCCGTAGAGCTCCAGCCGCGTGGCCATGGACCGGTGAGGTACGGGGCCCAGCGCCTCGGGCAGCGGTACCCGCGCCGCGAGGCCCGTGACCTCGCAGCGGGCGCCGTCCCGCAGCAGCACCTCATCCGTGTCCCCGAGGTCCACACCGAGGAGGCGCAGGTGCCGGGCGTCCACCCGGGCCACCTCCCCGGAGCCGTCGTCCAGTTCGAAGGAGCCGCCCTCGACAAGGTCGTGGAAGCGCGAGGCGACGGCGCCGTCGCCCTCCAGGGAGCGCGAGGCCCAGGCCACGCAGGGGACCTCCCCGGGGCCCAGGACGGGCTCCAGGGCGCGCACCACGCCCACCAGGCGCACCCAGCCCTCCCCCGCGGCGCGCACCGTGGAGGGCTCCGCCCGGGCCTCCAGGAGCCCCCAGCGGCGCGCCTGGCGCGTGTCATGGAGCACCCTCCCGAGGCGCGAGCCCGCCCAGGCCCCGAAGGCCCCGAGGAGCACGGCGAAGCCCTGGGTGGACGACGCCGGCCCGCCCCCCCAGGCGACGCACATGCACGACAGCATCCCGGTGACGGCCCCCGCGGTGCTCCAGCGCTGCACGCCGAAGGAGCTCGAGCGCACCCGGCTCGGGGCCTCCGGGGCGCGACCGCGGACGCGGGCTACGGCATGCCGCACGGTAGGGAGTGTACACCCATGGCGCCCAGGCGGGCGGCGGCGCTACCGTCGGGGCCATGCCCGACACCATCTTCGGCAGGATCCTCCGGGGAGAGATCCCTTGCCACAAGGTCTACGAGGACGACCACGTGCTGGCCTTCCTGGACGTATACCCCCTGGCCCGGGGCCACACCCTGGTGATCCCCAAGGAGCCCGCGGCCACGCTGGACGCGCTGTCGGACGCCTCGGCGGAGGCCCTGGGGAGGGTGCTCCCCAGGCTCTGCCGGGCCATCAAGGAGGTCACCGGCTGCGAGGCGTACAATGTCCTCCAGAACAACGGCCCGCTGGCCCACCAGGCCGTGTTCCACGTACATTTTCATATCATCCCCACGCCCGACGAGCGCCAGGGCCTCGGCGTGCGCTGGCCCTCCTCGCCCGCGGGGGACGACGCCCCGGAGCTGGCCCGGAGCCTCGCCGCGGCCGCGCGTCGGGGGTAGTACGGCGACACAGACGTGCTAGGGTGCGCCCGGTGCAGGTCCGGGTCCAAGGGGTCACGCGCAGCTACGAGGGCGTCACCGCGCTGGACAACCTGTCCCTCACGATCCCCGCGGGCAGGACCGCCCTCCTCGGGCCCAACGGGGCGGGCAAGAGCACGCTCCTGAAGATCCTCCTCGGGCTCACGCGGGTCACCTCCGGGAGCGTGGAGGTGCTCGGGGTGGACCCCCAGACGGACCCCCTGGGCGTGCGCGCGCGCGTGGGCTACATGCCCGAGGACGACGCGTTCCTGCCGGACATGACCGCCGTGGAGCTCTGCGCCTACGGGGCCGAGCTCGCGGGCCTCCCCCCCAACGAGGCCGTGGAGCGCGCCCACGCCGCGCTCTTCCACGTGGGCGTGGACGACAAGCGCTACCTCCCGGTGCAGGGCTACTCCACGGGGTTGCGCCAGCGCACCAAGCTCGCGGCGGCCATCGTCCATGACCCGGACCTGCTCTTCCTGGACGAGCCGACGAACGGCCTGGACCCCCCGTCGAGGGAAGAAATGTTGAGTCTTGTCGCGGACTTGAAGGACCGTCGGGGCTGTGACGTGGTGCTGTCCACGCACCTGCTCTCGGACGTGGAGCGGGTGTGCGACCACGTGCTGGTGCTCTCCGCCGGGAGGCTCGTGGCGGACGCGCCCTTGAAGGAGCTCCTCGGGCGCGGGGACGGGCGCTACCTGGCGCGCTGCAAGGGCGACGCGGGGGCGCTCTCGCGGGCCCTCACGGACAAGGGCGTGGCGGTGACCCCGGGCGGCGACGCGGCGGGCTCCACGCTGCTCCTGGCCCTGCCCGACGGCGACCTGGACGTCGTGTGGCGCTGCGCGGTGGACACGCACACGCAGGTGCGCCACCTGGCCCCCAAGGCGAACACTCTGGACGAGACCTTCCTCAAGCTCCTGGAATAGCCCAATGGCCGAAGGCGCGATCCACGACCTCAAGTACAAGCGCTACACCGGTGGGCGCGGCAACCCGTGGCTGCGAGCGCTGGTGGTGGCCCGCTGGGCCATGGTCCTGCAGCTCCGCCAGCGCTGGGTGAAGGTGCTCTTCGGCCTGGGGATCATCTGGGCCACGGTGAGCATCCTCAAGCTGGCGATGCTGTCGCTCTTCGGCAATAGCGGCCTGGGGAGCGCGGCGTCGGGGCTCCTCGCCAACCTGGACCGCGAGGTGGGCATCACGGCCATCGAGGCGCAGCAGGGGCCGACGTTCCTCCTGGTCCTCGCCTGCGGGGCCCCGGCGCTGGCGGCGGACCTGAACGCCGGGGCGTTCCAGTTCCATTTCGCCCGTCCCATCGGGGTGGGGCAGTACCTCCTGGGGAGGCTCCTGGGCTCCGCGGGCTGGAGCCTGGTCCTGTCCTACGGGACCTTCGCGGTGTTGATGTCCGTGCGCCTGGTGCTGGGAGGCGAGGCCCTGACGGTGCTCAAGACCGCGGCCCTCTCGGCGGGCCCCCTGGGGCTGCGGGTGCTGGCCATGACCGCCGTGGCCCTGGGGCTGTCGTCCCTCACCCGCAGGAAGGGCCTGGCCCAGGCGATGTTCGCGGGGCTCGTGGCCGGCAGCTGGGTGCTCCTCTTCGGGGTGGCCCGCGTGGCCCACAAGCCCTGGCTCGAAGCCCTGCACGTCACGGGCTCCGCCGAGGCCCTCGGGGACATGCTGGTGCTCCACCGCCGCTTCGGCGGCTGGTACGACGCCGTGCCCGCCGTGGCCTGCGCGCTGTGGCTCGGCCTCGGGCTGGGCGTCGCGGCCTGGAGGCTCTCGCGGGCGGAGGTCGTACGGGGATGAGCGAGCCGGTGCTGGAGCTCAAGGGCGTGTCCAAATGGTACGGCCCCGTCCTGGGACTGCGGGACGTGACGGTGTCGGTGGGTGTAGGTGTGACCGGGCTCCTGGGTCCCAACGGCGCGGGCAAGAGCACGCTGATGAAGGTGCTCACCGGGGAGGTGTCCCCCTCGCGTGGGGAGGCGCGCATGCTCGGGCGGCGGGTTCCCTCGGAGGAGGTCTTCCGGCGGCTGGGGTACGCGCCGGAGATCGAGGTGTTCTATGAAGAGCTCACGGGCCGGGAGTTCGTGACGGCGCTGGCGCGGCTCGGGGGCCTCGACCCTGCGCGCGCGCATGCGCGCGCGGGCGAGGAGCTGGAGCGGGTGGGGCTCACGGCGGCGATGGACCGGCCGCTGTCCACGTACTCCAAGGGCATGCGCCAGCGCACCAAGCTGGCCCAGGCCCTGGTGCACGACCCGGAGGTGGTGATCCTCGATGAGCCCATGACGGGCCTGGACCCGCTGGCGCGGGCCAAGGTGCTGGACGTGGTGACGGACCTGGGCAAGCGAGGGCGCTCGGTGCTGGTGTCTTCGCACTTGTTGGACGAGGTGGAGACCATGACCCGGGAGATCGTGCTCTTGTACCAGGGGCAGCTCCTGGCGCAGGGCAACGTGCACGTGATCCGGGCGATGATCGACCGGCACCCGCACCACGTGGCGCTGGAGTGCGACCGCCCGCGGGACCTGGGCGCGGCGCTGGCGAGGGAGCCCTGGGTGGTGACCCTGCGCTTCGCGGGGGAGCACCGGGTGGAGCTGGAGACCCGGCAGCCGGACGAGGCCTACAGCGCGATCCCGCGGGTGGCGCTGGAGAAGGGCGTGAAGCTCCGCGCGCTCACCTCGCCGGACGACAACCTGGCGGCGGTGTTCCGGTACCTCACGGCGGAGCGCAAGGGGGGCACAGCGCCATGATGGACACGGTGCAGGTGATGGCGGGGGTGACGCTCTCGCGGGCGGCGCGGAGGGTGAGCACGTACACCATGCTGGGGCTCTCGCTGCTGCCGGCGGTGCTGTGCGGGGCGCTCGGCTACGCGGACCTCGGGGGCATCGCGGTGGCGGGGCCCCTGGCGCTGAGGGTGCTCGGGCCGCTCCTGGTGGCGGCGCTGGTGGCGGGCCCGGTGGGCGAGGCGCTGGAGCACCGCACGGTGGTGTACCCCTTCACCCGTCCGGTGTCCCGGGCGGCGGTGGTGCTCGGGGAGTTCCTGGGGATGGCCGTCGTGGCGGGGCTGATGCTCGGCATCGCCGGGGGCTTCCTGGCCATCGCCAACGCGCTGGTGGCCAACGGGGACCTGGGCTCCCTCTGGCGGATCCCCCTGGCGCTGGGCCTGGAGGGCGTGGTCCTGGCGGGCTTCTCGACGGGGGTGGCGCTGCTCTTCCCGCGGCACCCGCTGGTGGCCACGGTGGGGCTCCTGACGCTCACCGAGGGCGCCCTCTCGGTGGCGCCGGGGGCGCTCCAGCATGCGTCGCTCACCACACACATCGGGCACCTGGCGCGGGTGGCGTCGGAGGCCCAGGACGCCGGCGGTGGCGGCGCGGCGCCGACGAGCGCGGCGGTGACGGCGCTGGTGCTCGCGGCGTACGGCCTCGGGCCCCTGGCGGTGGGCGCGCGGGTGGTGCAGGACCGGGACCTGACGTAACGCCAGGGTGGCTACCGCGGGCGCCATGTAGAGGCACCGCAACAGTGCCGCCGCGAGGCCACACCCGCGGCGCGCGGGAACGCAGGCGGGGCCTCGGTGGTACCGCCGTTGCACCAGGAGAGGCTCGCGGCGGCGACCTCTCGCCCGGGCGCGCTCCAGCGCCCGCGCGCTCCGCGCCTGCCGCGAGGATCTGTCATGGGCTCACGAAACTCTCCCCTGGCCGCCCGCCTGGGCGCGCTGGCGGTCCTCCTCGGGGGCTGCACCAGCGAGTACACGCTCTACGAGATCAGCAACCCGTCGGTGTGCGAGCACTCCTGCGACGTGGTGCTCAACAACACGCAGGACAACTCCACGGCGTACACGGAGCAGCTCGGCTTCGCGGTGGAGATCGCCGCCTGGGGCCAGAGCGGGCTCTTCAACTACACGGTGGACAAGAACCAGCGCACCGTCGGGGCGGGGGCGCCGTACTACGTCGCGGCGGGGGTGCCGGGCACCGGGCGGGTATGGATGAACCGCACGAACATGGGCTCCGGGAACCTGAACACCACGGCCCCGACGTGGCTCCTGAACCCGCCGAACGCCAGCGTGCGGGAGCTCGGCTACGCGCTCCTGGCGTCGGACGTGCGCAGCGGGCGGACGCTCTCGATCCCGCAGCCCAACAACGCGATGGAGCTGCGCCCGGTGGCCTACGGCGAGGAGATGCTCGTCGGGGCGCCGGGGAGCTACGACAACGTCGGGGCCATCGAGTGGTACGAGAACCAGGGCTCGGACCAGAACGGCTGGCAGCGCGGCGGGGAGCTGCGGCCCGCCGGGGGCCTCGCGGGCGAGCGCTTCGGCGCGGCCATTGCGGCGCCGCACACGCTGGACGCGCGCTACCCGGACGACGTGAGCACGCAGCCGCCGGCCTGGATCGCCGTGGGCGCGCCGGGGCGCAGCCGGGTGTACCTGTACATGGTGATCCCGAGCGCGGCGCAGCCCTTCACGCTGCTCCAGACCATCAACGGTCCGGCGGGGACGGGCTTCGGGACGCGGCTGGCCATCGCGGACTTCAACCTGGACGGGATGATGGACCTGGCGGTGGGGGGCCCCTCGGCCAGCGGCGGCGCCGGGAGGGTGTACCTGTTCACCGGCCAGGTGGGCTTTACGCCCGTGAACCCGAACTCCATGGTGACCCTGGCGCCCTCCGGCGCGGCCGCCGCGGGCGGCGAGTTCGGCTTCTCCCTCGCCGCGGGCTTCCTCCGACGGAACGACGGCGCCCGACCGGGCCTGGCGGTGGGCGCGCCGGGGATGGACTACAACGGCTCCCGGGACGTCGGGGCCCTGTGCCAGTACCAGTTCACGGGCGCCACCGGGGCGCCGCTGCAGGTGGCGTGGCAGCGCTGCGACCGCAACCCCACGCCGGTGGCCGACGACCGCTACGCCCACGCCGTCGCCGTGGGGAACTTCTTCGGCTCCAACGGCACCCAGGGCACCACCGGGTCCTGCGCGGCGGGCGAGGAGGTCGCCGTCGGGATCCCCGGCGAGGACCACACCAGCCTCCTCCCAGCGGTGATCAACGCGGGGGCCGTGAAGATCATCCCCGCGGGGCTCGACGGCGCCGAGGTGGCCGCCAGCGGGGGGATGGTCCTCTGGGGCACGCGCAGCAACCAGCTCTTCGGGCGCGCCCTCGCGGCGGACTTCGTCCAGCGCACGGTCCACGAGGACCTGGCCATCGGGTCGCCGCTCTACAACGGCAACCGCGGGAGCTTCTCGCTCTCGCAGGCGCGCTCGCCGGGGGGAGCCTCGGACCCGCTCTCGGGCACCTGGACCTCCACGGACTCGGGCGGCCAGCCCTTTGACGTCTCGGTCCTGTGGGACAGCGGCGCGGGCACCCTCACGGTCACCATGCTGGAGGACGCCAGGATGCGCGCCACCCGCAATGGCCAGACCTGCGAGGTGTTCTTCACCCCGGTGGACTTCACCGGGACCTACGAGATCGGCACCCTCCCGTGGATCACCACCGCCGCCACCCACACCGAGCGCATCGAGATCCCGGTGCCCCCCTACGGCAACGTCGAGGCGGACCTGACCTTCAACGCCAACACCGGCCGCTTCACCATGAACATCGACGAGCGGGCCGGGATCCTCGCGGGCATGAACAACGACTGCGCCATCATCGGCGACCCCTTCGTGTTCACCCGCCTCGCCCCCAACACCTGCGAGTAGCGCCCGCCTGCCGCTCCCCTGGGAGCCGCCCGCCCTTGGACAGAGCACCTCCTACATTCACCCACACATCCCCGCTAGCGCCCACACAGCGACGAGGAACTGCGGTACGGTGGGGCTCCACCACCGCGAGGAGTGCTCTCCCATGGGTTCCTGGTCCCGTCTTCGAACGACCGCGCTGCTGGCGGTGTTGGCGCTCTTCTCGCCGGGCTGCGGGGACAGCCCTCCGAGCGTGATGGAGCCTGACACCAGCGTGGAGGACACGGGCGAGCCCACGGACACCACCACCCCAGACAGCGCCGCGCCGGACGGAGCAAGCGACGGCAGCACCGAGGACCAGCCACCGGGGACCGACAGCGCCACCACGGACGCACCCACCACCGACGCACCCACCACGGACACACCCACCACCGACGCGCCGACCATGGACGTGCCGGCCATGGACGCGCCGGTGGGGGACGCGCCCGTGGGCGATGGGGGGACGCCGGACGCCGGGGCGTGCGGGGCCGTGGGGCAGCCGTGCTGCGAGGGCAATCGCTGCGCCCTGGGGACCATGTGCGAGGCGGGCTCCTGCCGCGCCACCACAGCGTGCGGCGGGGACGGCCAGGGCTGCTGCGCGACGGACCCGCCGTGCATGTCTGGCCTCACGTGCCAGGCGGGGCGCTGCGGGCGGCCGATGTCCGCCTGCGGGGCGGCGGGGCAGCCGTGCTGCGGCATGGGCACCTGCAACGCCGGGGTCCTGTGCTGCGACGGGTCCTGCCAGGACCCCAGCACCAGCGCGCGCAACTGCGGCCGCTGCGGCAACGCATGCCCGACGGGGCGGGCGTGTGTGATGGGCCGCTGCGCGGAGGCGCCCGCATGCGGGGCGGCGGGGCAGCCGTGCTGCGGCACGGGCACCTGCAACGCGGGGCTGGCATGCGCCATGGGGGTGTGCGCGCGCTCCGACGGGATGTGCACCGCGACGGGGACGGCGTGCACGGCGGGGTCCTCTCGCTGCTGCGCGGGGCTCAGCTGCCGCGGCAACCCGACGACGCCGACCTGCTGCCTGGAGGCGGGGGGTGTCTGCGGCGGGGACACCGACTGCTGCGGGCAGATGACCTGCCAGCGGGGACGCTGCGCGTGTCAGGCGAGCGGCTCTCGCTGCGCCACGAGCGCGGACTGCTGCACGGGCCTCGGCTGCGAGGGCGGGGTGTGCCGCCCGGCGGCGTGCACGGCCCCCGGGGCCCCGTGCCCGACGGGGGCGCCGCTGTGCTGCGGGGGGCTGTCGTGCAGGGCCAACCCCACGGTGGCCACCTGCTGCGCCGAGGCCGCCGCCGCGTGCCGCACCAGCGAGGACTGCTGCGGGTCCATGACGTGCGCGTCGGGCCGCTGCGCGTGCCAGGCGAGCGGGAGCGTCTGCACCACCAGCGCGGACTGTTGCATGGGCACCACCTGCACCGCGGGGCGGTGCCGGGCGGCCACCATGTGCGCCGCCGCCGGGGCCGCCTGCGCCGCCACCTCGGCCTGCTGCACGGGGCTCGCGTGCCTGCGCGGGACCTGCCAGACCAGCTCCATGTGCGCCCCGGCGGGCGGGGCGTGCTCCACCGACGCGGCGTGCTGCACGGGGCTCACGTGCACCCGGGGCACCTGCGCCGCCGCGCCGATGTGCTCCGGCGAGGGTGAGCGCTGCGCGAGCCCCACGGACTGCTGCAGCGGCGCGCTGTGCCTGCTCGGCATGTGCCGCGGGACGGGGCTCTGCACGCCCGCGGGCGGCCGCTGCCTGCTCGACCTGAACTGCTGCTCGGGCACGCGCTGCGTGAGCGGGGTGTGCACCACCTCCACCATGACGGGCTGCGTCCTGGGGGAGGGCGTCACCTGCCGCGAGGGCCTCCCGGCCCCGCTGTGCTGCGCCATGGGCCGCACCTGCGGGCGCAGCCGGGGCTTCGGCATGACGTGCTGCAACGCCACGGGCGGCGCATGCACCGCCAACGACGGCTGCTGCGGCACCGAGGCGCGCTGCGTCGGCGGCACCTGCCGGTAGCGTTAGCCCCAGCGCCCCTCACTGAGGGGCATCGGCGTTAGCCCTGGCGGTCAGGCACGTCGGAGCGTACCTCCCGCTCACCCCGCCCCGCGCAGGAGCGCCGCCAGGAGCCCCACGGTCAACGCCCCCGCGGCCATGAGCGTCCAGCCCAGGGACCGCACCCTCGTGGGCTGCGCCCTGGTCGCCGCCAGGGACACCGCCGTCATCGGCAAGAGCGCGACCGCGTAGCCCCACCGCGCCACGCCCCAGGCGCCCGCCGCCGCGAAGACCCCCAGCGCCACCGGCGCCAGCGCGTACGTCGCCAGGCGCGCGCGCCTCGCGGCCGCGGCGTCCCGGCGCAGCTGCGTCACCGCCCGCACCCCCGTGGTGGTGAGCAGGAACGCCACGCCCCACAGCGCCCAGCACCCGAGCGTCACCCCACGCCCCACGCCCGCCGCCCTCGCCACGGGCGCCGCCAGCGCCGCCAGCGTCGCCGCCGCCAGCGCCTCGCCGGGGAGCGTCTTCTCCCGCCGTGTCCAGACCAACGGGGCGAGCAGGAGCCCCAGCGCCCCGGGCAGGAGCGCCCCCTCCCTCGCGGCCTCGCCCCCTCGCAGGAGCCCGAAGATCCCCGCCGCGAGCGCCGCCGCCGTCAGCGCCCCCAGGAGCCTCGCGGCCCGCGCCCCGTCCTCGCGCAGGGCCTTCGCGCCGCGGTGCCCCAGGCGCACAAGCAACGGCTCGTGGGCGAAGAAACCAAGCACCCCCGCCAGCGCCAGCGCCCACGCCGCGGCGCTTGCCCGCCCGAGGAGGAGCGCCGTCACCAGCGGGAACGTAAACTGCCCGTAGGCCCCGTGCTCCTTCGGGAAGAGCGAGCGGCTCGGGCGGACCTCGGCTTCGGGCGCGGCCATCGTAGCCCCATTGGGTAGCACAGGTCCCTGACCACCCCCATGGGACCGTGCAACCCGTGCGCGGGGGCTGTGTTACCTTGCGCCCACGGTGAACCTGAACGCTCGCAAGGACCTGGTGTACCTGGTGCTGGCCGGGGTGTTTGTGTGCAACGCCGTCCTGGCGGAGCTCATCGGCGGCAAGCTGTTCCAGGTGGGCCCCTGGGTGATGTCCATCGGGGTCTTGCCCTGGCCCGTGGTGTTCATCACCACGGACCTCATCAACGAGTACTTCGGCCGCGGCGGCGTGCGGAGGCTCACGTTCATCACCGTGGGGCTGATCCTCTACGCGTTCACCGTGCTCTTCGCGGCCATCCGGGTGCCGGCCGCGGGGATCTCACCGGTGCAGGACGGTCCCTTCGCGGCGGTCTTCGGCCAGTCCCTCTGGATCATCGCCGGGAGCGTCACGGCCTTCGCCCTGAGCCAGCTCGTGGACGTGGTGGTCTTCTGGCTCCTGCGGGACCGCACCGGCGGGAGGCACCTCTGGCTCCGCGCCACGGGCTCCACCATGGTGTCCCAGGTGATCGACACGGTGGTGGTCCTCGGCATCGCCTTCTGGCTCCCAGGGAAGATCACCGGCCGGGACTTCTGGGGCCTGGCCCTCACCAGTTACAGCTACAAGCTGCTCCTCGCCCTCGGGCTCACGCCGCTCATCTACGCCGCCCACGCCGCCATCGACCGCTACCTCGGCCGCGAGGCCCAGGGGCTCATCGAAGAAGCCGCGCGAGAGTCCCACCACGGCGCGTAACCTGTGGTACGAAGTACCCCCATGGCGCCTCGGGCCTCGGCGGTGGTGCTCCTCGGGGCCTTGGGCTGCTCGTCCACCCCCATCACCGAAGAGCCCGACGGCAGCGCCCCCGACGTCTCCGTGGACGTCCGCGCGGACAGCGCCCTTCCTCCCCCCCCAGACACGCCCCCCCCGGACGCGCCCCCCACCGTGGACACCACGCCCCTCGCGGACGGAGGCTGTGAACCACCTCTCCTGCGGTGTGGGGCGCTGTGCGCGGAGGTGTTCCGGGACCCGCGTAACTGCGGCCGTTGCGGGAACGTATGCCAACCTGGGGAGACGTGCGTGGCCAACACCTGCGCGGTGGAGAACCCTCGGCGGCGGGTGATGCCCGGGATCCCGTGCGCGGCCAACGCGGACTGCGGGGCCGAGGGGGTGTGCCAGCTCGCGGCGGCGGGCTGGCCCATGGGGTACTGCACGTACTCGTGCGCGGCCACCGGGGACTGCGGGGCCACGGGCGTGTGCGTGGCGTCGAACCTCGGGCGTCTCTGCATCCGGACGTGCATGACCCGAGGGGACTGCCGCGCGGGCTATGTGTGCTCGCCGGTGCCCGGGAGCATGGTGTCCCTGTGCGTGCCCTCGTGCGCGGCGAACCCGGCGCTGTCCTGCGGGTCGTACCGCTGCGACGCGGCCTCGGAGCGCTGCGCCACGGCGTGCAGGACCTCCATGGAGTGCTCCGCCGGGAGCGCCTGCACCGGCGGGCGCTGCGTGTGCTCGGGCTCCACGGCCTGCGGGGCGGGCCGCGCGTGCAACGTCGCCACCACCACCTGCCAGTGCATCGATGACGCGTCCTGCGGCGCGGGCGCGCGCTGTGACCGTCCCACGGGGCGCTGTGTGGCGCGCTAGCCTCGCGCTCCTGGCGCTGGTGGCCATCCCGGGGGCCCGGTGCAGGTCCTCCCAGGACCCTCGGGTGGTGTTCACCACGCGCGCGCTGGACGCCGCTCCGGACCGGGTCCCGCCCCGGGCGGACGTGCCCCCGGAGCGCCCCGCGGAGCGGCCGCCGGACGTGACCCCGCCTCCGCCCGCGGTGAGGCCCCCGGACGTGGCGGTCCCTCCCCCGCCGAGGATGGACCCGCTGCAGGCGGAGCCGGACCAGCCCAGGCCCGGGGGCCTCGCGGACGTGCCCGCGCAGCCCGTGTCGTGCAGCGGGGACCGGGTGATCTACCTGGACCGGGTGTCCATTGACAACCCCACGGGCCCCGCGGTGAGGGCCTCCGGGAGCTGCGCGGTGCGGCTCTCGAACTGCACGCTCCGGGGCAGCGTGGGCGTGCTGGCCAGCGGCCGGGCCACGGTGCACCTCTCCCGCTGCCGGGTGACCGGGACGGCCTTCGCCCTCGACGCGAGCGGCGACGCCTCGGTGCACCTGACCCGCTGCGCGCTCCTCGGGCCCCAGCGCCAGCGCGACCGCGCCACGCTGGACAGCACGCCGTAGGGGGACTTTACGGCGGGCGGAGGGTGCTCTAGGGTCCCGTGCCTCATGGCTGGCAAGGCACCACGGTTGACAAAGAAGGAGCGCCAGGAGCGCTTCGGCAAGGGGCCCTCGGGGACGCCCCGCACTGCGGCCGCGGAGGCGCCCTCCACCCGCGAGGCGCTCGCCACGATGAAGGACGGCGACCACCTGCACTGCATCGCCTGCGGCAAGCACCTGGACACCGTGGGCGAGGCCCGCAGCCGCAAGGGCGGCTTCGACGCGCTCTGGGCCACCGTGCGCTGCGCCCATGGCTCCCCGTTCTTCGCATGCCTCGGCTGCGTGACGGACGCGCGCCGGAGGCTCGACGAGCACGACCGCAGCGGCGCCTCGGTCAAGGTCGCCTCGCCCTGGCACTGAGCGAACGCTACCGCGGCTTGACCCTCGGCAAGTCGCGTCCCGCGGCCGGTGCTTGCCTGGGTCCATGGCCGACCCCCACGCCCGCGCCCGCTCGCTCCCGCTCGCTCCCGTGGCCGAACCCGCCCTGCGCCAGCGCCCGCTGGACGACGTCGCCAGGCCCGTAGACCGCGCCTGGAGGCCCATCTACGTCGTGTGGGAGTTCACCCTCCGGTGCGACCTGGCGTGCCGCCACTGCGGCTCCCGCGCGGGGCGGGCGCGCCCCGATGAGCTCTCCACCGAGGAGGCCCTGGACGTCGTGCGACAGCTCGCCGCCCTCGGGGTCCCGGAGGTCACCCTCATCGGCGGCGAGGCCTACCTGCGCGAGGACTGGACCACCGTCGGGAGGGCCATCCGGGACGCCGGGATGGAGCTCACCATGGTCACCGGCGGCCGTGGAATGACCGCCGAGCGCGCCCGCCAGGCCGCCCAGGCCGGGTTCCAGAGCGCGTCCGTGTCCTTCGAGGGCCTGGAGGCCACCCACGACCGCCTCCGGGGCATCCCCGGGACCTTCAAGAGCGCCATGGGCGCGCTCAAGAACCTCCAGGACGCGGGCGTGCCCGTGAGCGCCAACACGCAGATCTCCCGCGCCGGCGCCCTGGAGATCGAGGCCCTCACGGAGGTGCTCATGGACGCGGGCATCCACTCCTGGCAGCCGTCGCTCACGGTGCCCCTGGGGCGCGCGGCGGACCTGCCGGAGCTCATCCTGGAGCCCTTCCAGGTGCTGGACGTGCTCCCCATGCTGGCCCGCGTCGCGCGGCGCATGAGGGAGCGCAAGGTGCGCTTCTGGCCCGGCAACGACGTGGGCTACTTCGGCCCCTATGAGACCCTCTTCCGGGGCATGCTCCCCCGCGGGCACATGGCCTCCTGCGGCGCCGGGCGCGCCATCCTCGGCATCGAGGCAAACGGGGACCTGAAGGGCTGCCTCTCGCTCCCCTCCAAGGCCTACGTCGGCGGCAACGTGCGCGACCACAGCGTTCAAGACATCTGGGAGCGCACCCGGGCCCTGCGCTTCACCCGCGACCGCACCACCGAGGACCTCTGGGGCTACTGTCGGGAGTGCTACTACAGCGACGTATGCCGCAGCGGGTGCTCCATGACCTGCCACGTCCTGGCGGGGCGCACGGGGAACAACCCCTTCTGCCACCACCGGGCCCTGGAGTACCTCCGTGAGGGCCTCCGCGAGCGCCTGCAGCGCGTGGCCCCGGCCAGCAACGAGCCCTTTGATCACGCGCGCTTCGAGAGCTACCTGGAGCCCTGGCCCGAGGACGAGCTCGCCCAGGCCCGCGCC
This sequence comes from Deltaproteobacteria bacterium, assembly GCA_016218725.1. Classification (GTDB taxonomy): domain Bacteria; phylum Myxococcota_A; class Polyangia; order Polyangiales; genus JACRDB01. The sequence continues at coordinate 37,573 of JACRDB010000036.1, read as the reverse complement.
GTGGCGGCGTCAGGGGAGGGGTGGCTTGACTACACCACGCGGGCGCAGGAGGGGTACACTGACACCCATGAAGCGCCTGACGGAGCCGCTGGTTCGTGACGGAGACACCCTGCGACCGGCATCCTGGGAGGAGGCCCTGGACCGCGCCGCCCTCGGGCTGAAGGGCTGCGTCGCGCGCCACGGGCCCGGGACGGTCGGGGTGTTCTCGTGCTCCAAGGCCACCAACGAGGTGAACTACCTCGCCATGAAGGTCCTGCGCACCGCCGTCGGGAGCAACCACATCGACAGTTGCAACCGAACCTGACACGCCCCCAGCGTCGTCGGTCTGGCGACGGTGTTCGGCGCGGGCGGAGGCACCAGCTCCTACAAGGAGCTCGAAGACGCCGACGTGGTCGTCCTCTGGGGCTCCAACGCCCGGGAGACCCACCCGATCTTCTTCCACCACGTCATGGTCGCCCGCCGCAAGGGCGCCAGACTCTACGTCGTAGACCCCCGGCGCACCCCCACCGCCCGCTGGGCCCACGCCCACCTCCCCGTACAAGTAGGTACGGACATCGCCCTGGCCCACGGCGTGGCCCGGGTGATCCTCGACGAGGGCCTGGAGAACAAGACCTTCATCGCCCGCGCCACCACGGGCCTGGAGGCCCTCCGGGAGGCCGTGGAGCCCTGGACCCTGGAGCGGGTGGAGGAGGTCACCGGCGTGCCCCGGGCGCTGGTGGTGGCGCTGGCCCGGGACTGGGCCCGCGCGGACCGCGCCCAGCTCTGCTGGACCCTCGGGATCACCGAGCACCACAACGCCGTGGACAACGTCCTGGCGCTCATCAACCTGGCGCTCCTGGGGGGCCACGTCGGGCGCTACGGTTGTGGGTTGAACCCCCTCCGAGGGCAGAACAACGTCCAGGGCGGCGGGGACATGGGCGCCCTCCCCCACAAGCTCACGGGCTTTCAAGACGTCGAAGACCCCGCCGTGCGCGCGCGCTTCGAGCGCGCCTGGGGCGCCACCATCCCGCCGAAGAAGGGCTGGCACCTCACGGAGATGTTCGAGGCCATGGACCACGGACAGCTCACCGGGCTCTACTGCCTCGGCGAGAACCCCGCCCAGTCCGAGGCCGACGGCACCCGCACCCTCCGGCGCCTCCGGGGGTTGGAGTGCCTCATCGTACAAGACCTGTTTCGCACCCGCACCGCGGAGCTCGCCCACGTGGTGCTCCCGGCCACCGTGAGCTGGTGCGAGAGCGAGGGCACCGTCACCAGCTCCGAGCGCCGCGTGCAGCGCTGCCGCAAGGTGGTCGAGCCCCCACCCGGCACCCGGGACGACCTCTGGATTCTCGCGGAGCTCTCGCGCAGGCTCGGGAGGGACCTCGGGCACCCCACACCACAGGCCCTCTGGGACGAGCTCCGGGCCCTCTCTCCCATGCACGGAGGCATGTCCTACGCGAGGCTCGAGGCCCTCGGGGGCATCCAATGGCCCTGCCCCGACGAGGCCCACCCCGGCGCCACCTTCCTCCATGGGAGGCTCTGGGAGGACCCCGTCCAGGGCCCTCGGGCGCCCTTCTCGCCCGTGGCCCATGACCCGCCCGTGGAAGCCCTTGACGACGCCTATCCCCTGCGCCTCACCACCGGGCGGCGGCTCGATTCGTACAACACCGGCGTGCAGACCAGCGCGTTCCCCTCGCCCCTGCGCCGCGGGGAGACCGTGGACCTCTCGCCGCACGACGTGCGGGCCCTGGGGCTCTCCGAGGGCGAGCGCGTGCGGGTGACCTCTCGCCGCGGGAGCGTGGTGGCGCCGGTGCGCGAGGACCCGGGGCTCCAGCCGGGGCTGGTGTTCATGACCCTGCATTTCCCCGACGAGGTGGACACCAACGTGCTCACCGTGGACGCCCACGACCCCAAGAGCGGCACCGCGGAGTTCAAGGCCGCCGCGGTGCGCGTCGAGCGCATCGCCAGCACCGCGCCCGACGCCGCGGAGTAGTATCGCCACGATGGACCTGCGACACCTGGACGACGCCCCCTCGGAGGACGAGCGAGACGCCGTGGACCGCTGCCTTCAAGGGCAGGCCGAGCCGGCCCCGAGGCACCTGCTCCTGCCGTGCCTCCACGCGCTCCAGGGTCGCGTGGGGTGGGTCTCCCGCGGGGGCCTCGGGTACCTCTGCCGCCGCCTGGAGCTCGCCCCCGCGGAGGTCTTCGGCGTGGCCAGCTTCTACGCCCTCTTCGCCCTCTCCGAGCGCCCCCGGGAGGTGCTCCATGTGTGCGATGACCTCGCGTGTGGCATGCGCGGCGCCCCCGCGCTCACCCAGGCCCTGGGCGCGGACTCCGAGCGCAAGACCTGGTTCCGCAGCCCCTGCCTCGGGCTCTGCGAGCAGGCCCCCGCGGTGCTCCGGACGCGCGCCGGAGCCTCCCCCGAGGAGCACTCCTTCGGCCACGTCACCGCCGAGGGGGTGCTCGCCCTGCCTGCGGGTTCCACGCCGCACCCCAGGCTACCGCAGTACGGCGAAGAGGGCTTGAGGCTCCTGCGGCGCGTGGGCCGGGTGGACCCGTCTTCCCTGGATGACTACCGCGCCCACGGGGGCTTCCAGGCCCTGCGTCGGGCGCTGGAGGTGGGCCCCGACGCGGTGCTGCGGGAGGTCTCCGAGGCGGGGCTCGTGGGCCGAGGCGGCGCGGCCTTCCCCACGGGGCGCAAGTGGGAGGCCGTGGCCCGCGCCACGCGACGGCCCCACTACGTTGTATGCAACGCCGATGAGAGCGAGCCCGGGACCTTCAAAGACCGGGTGGTGCTGGAGGAGGATCCCTTCGCGCTGGTGGAGGCCATGACCCTGGCGGGCTTCGCCACGGGCTCTCACAAGGGCTGGGTGTACGTGCGCGCGGAGTACCCTCGCGGGGCCGAGAGGGTGCACCAGGCGATCGCCGCGTGCCGCGCCCGGGGGCTCCTCGGGGAGGACATCCTCGGGCGGGGGCTCACCTTTGACATCGAGGTGCGGCGCGGCGCCGGGGCGTACATCTGCGGGGAGGAGACGGCGCTCTTCAACTCCCTGGAGGGCTTCCGGGGAGAGCCCCGGAGCAAGCCTCCGTTCCCGGTGGAGAGCGGGCTCTTCGGGTGTCCCACGGTGATCAACAACGTGGAGACCCTGGTGAACGTGCCGGACATCATCCTCCACGGGGCCCGCTGGTGGCGCTCCGTAGGCACCCAGGGGTCGCCCGGCACCAGGCTCTTCTGTCTCTCCGGCGCGGTGCAGGCTCCGGGGCTCTACGAGCACCCCTTCGGGGTCACGCTCCGGGCGGTGATCGACCGCGCCGGGGGAGTAAAGAACGGCGGGGGCGTGCAGGCGGTGCTCCTCGGAGGCGCCGCGGGGACCTTCGTCGGGCCCGACGAGCTGGACCTGCCGCTCACCTTCGAGGACACTCGCAAGGCGGGGGCGACGCTGGGGAGTGGCGTGGTGCTGGTGGTGGACACGGCCACGCCTCTGGCGCCGCTCCTCCGGCGCATCGCGGCGTTCTTCCGGGACGAGTCCTGCGGGCAGTGCGTGCCGTGTCGGGTGGGCACCGTGCGCCAGGAGGAGCTCCTCCACAGGCTCTGCGAGGGGCGCCCTCTGGACTCCCGCGAGGCGGAGCTGGAGCGCCTCGGGGCGCTAGGCCAGGTGCTAAGAGACGCTTCCATCTGCGGCCTCGGGCAGACGGCGTCGAGCGCGATCGAGAGCGCTGTGCGAAAGCTCAAGGTGCTTTGATGACCGTACGGCTCCCGGTGTTTATCCCTCGCCCCGTGGCCCTCACGGTGGACGACCAGCCCGTGGAGGTGCCCGAGGGCTCGACGCTCCTGGCCGCATGCCGCGCCCTCGGGGTGGACACGCCCACGCTCTGCCAGGCAGACAACCTCCGGCCGGTGAACGCATGCCGGGTGTGCGTGGTGGAGCTCGAAGGGGCCCGCACGCTGGTGCCCGCGTGTTCGCGCAAGGTCGAGCCCGGCATGAAGGTCCGCACGGACTCGCCCCGCGTGCGCCACGCCCGCAAGCTCGTCCTGGAGCTCCTGGGCTCCAGCGTGGACCTGGACCACGCCCCCAAGGTGCGGCAGTGGCTGGAGCGCTACAACGCCGACCCCTCGCGCTTCGGCCCCGAGGCCGAGACCGTGGCGCAGCCCCCGAAGGACGACAACGCCCTCTATGTAAGGGATTATGCGAGGTGTATACTCTGTTACAAGTGCGTGGAGGCGTGCGGTGAGGAGGCCCAGGGGACCTTCGCCATCGCGGTGGCCGGGAGGGGCTTCCACGCGCGGATCGCGACGGAGTTCGAGGTCCCGCTGACGTCGTCGGCGTGTGTGTATTGTGGCAACTGCATCGGGGTGTGCCCCACCGGGGCGCTGGTGTTCAAGACGGAGTTCGCGCTCCGGGCGGAGGGCGCCTGGGACGAGACGCAGCAGACCCGGGCGGACACGATCTGCCCGTACTGCGGCGTGGGTTGTACGCTGACGCTCCACGCCCAGGACGGTCGCATCGTGAAGGCCACGAGCCCCGCGGAGAACGAGGTGACGCGGGGGCATCTGTGCATCAAGGGGCGCTTCGGCTGGCGCTTCGTGCAGGGCGATGAGTAGCGCCCTGGCCCGGCCGAGGGCCCTCGCGGCGCTGGCGCTGACCCTGGTGCTGGCGCCGCTCGTGGCCGGGGCCACCGGGGACCTGGACGAGGTGGACCACAAGGTGAAGCCCGCCGACGGCAACCTCTGGTCGTCGCGCTACGGCCACGGGCGCATGATCGACGGACACTGCCCTCCAAGGCGGCGCTGCGTGGCCTTCACCTTTGACGACGGGCCCTCCTGGGAGACCACCCCGAGGCTCCTGGACGAGCTGGACCGCCGGGGGCTCCCGGCGACGTTCTTCGTGACCGGGCACCGGCTCGACGGTCGCGGCGAGGTCGCTCGGCGCAACCGCGAGGTGCTCCAACGGACCTGGGCGCGGGGGTACCTGGTGGGCAACCACACCTACAACCACGACCTCCTGGACACCATGAACGAGGCGCAGCTGCGCTTCGAGCTGGATCGCACGAGCGCCCTCATCGAAGAGGCGCTGGGGACGCGGGTGTGGCTCTTCCGGGCGCCCTTCGGGGCGTTGCATCACCCCACGGCGGTGAGGGCGGTGTTCTCCCGGGGTTACACGCCCGTCTTCTGGGGGATGGACTCCAACGACTGGCGGGTGAACACCCCGGAGGGCGTCCTGGCCAACGTGCGGGCGGAGCTGGAGCGCTCCCCTCGCGGGGGCGTGCTCCTGATGCACGACACGCTGCCCTGGAGCGTGGCGGCTTTCCCGTTGATCGTAGACGAGCTGGAGCGCCGGAGCGCGGAGCTCGTGGCCCGCGGCGAGCAGCCCTACCAGGTGGTGAGCATGGAGGCCTTCTGGCAGCCGCTGCGTACGGCTCCCGCGCCGTCGAGGCCCCCGCGCCCGCGCCGCCCGCGCCGCCGAGGGTGACCGTGCCGGGCGCGCTCAGCGCCCGCTGTGGTGTCGCCGGGACCGGGGCTCTCCATGGCGAGGCGAAGGGGCCAGGTCCCGCGGGGACACCGCACGGATGCCTCCCGGGGGCGAGGGCGTCACCGGGGTGACCCCTCCCTGGATGGGCTGGCTCTGCGGCGGCAGGGACGGCACGGACGTCACCGGCGGCGCCGCGCCGGGGTACATCCTCGGGGGTTCCGGGACGCTTGTGGCGCTGGGGTGCTCAAGAAACCCGAGGGCGATGCCCAGCTCCCGGAGGGCCGGAGCGACCTCGCCGCGAGAGGCGTGGGCGCGCGCCGCGGGGCCATGGGCGTCCAGCTCCGAGGCGCGGGTCGAGCCACACTGAGGGCTCTGGACCCGCCCTCCGAGCGCCACCAGCCCCACTGGCGCCGCGACCACGGCCAGACCCAGGGCGAGGCCCTCCAGCGAGGGGATGGTGCACGGCTCCGCGGCGGTGATCGGTCGGCGCATGGAGCGTTGGACACCCAGGGCCGTCCCTTTCTTGGGGGCGTAGAGTATACACGGTGTATCCTTCCGAGACCGGGTACGCTGACGGGGTGCTGGCGAGGCATCTTCGACGTTGGGGGCTGGAGCCCGAGGGTGAGCCCTGGGAGACGGCCTCGAGCTGGCTCCAGCGGGTGCGCTGTGACGGCGAGCCCGCGGTGCTCAAGGCGCCGAAGCCCGGGAGCGACGAGCATCTCGGGGCGGCGATGCTGCGGTACTACGATGGCGACGGGGCGGTGAGGGTGCTCCGCGCGGAAGAGGGCGGGGCGTGCGTACTGGAGCGGGCGGACGGGGGGCGATCGCTCGCGGCGCGCGCGGCGGGGGGCGATGACGAAGGCGCCGCGGAGGCGCTGGCGGGGGTGGTGACGAGGCTCCTCGCGCCGCGGGCGAGCCCTGCGCCGGAGGGGTTGGAGGCGCTGGAGGCGCGCTTCCGGCCGTTGGTCACCGGGACGGCCGCGGGGCTCCTGGGGCGCTGCGCGGCGGTGGCCCGAGGGCTGCTGGCGGCGCCTCGAGGCCGCGTGCCGCTGCACGGCGACCTGCACCACGACAACGTGCTGGACGGCGGCCCGCGCGGCTGGCTGGCGATCGACCCGAAGGGGGTCGTCGGCGAGGCGGCGTACGAGGTGGCGAACCTGCTCTGCAACCCGGTGGAGCACCCGGGGCTGGTGCTGGACCCGTCGCGCATGGAGCGCCTGGCTGCGCTCTACGGCGCGAGGCTCGGGCTGGACCCGCCGAGGCTCCTGGCCTTCGGGCTGGCGCATGCGGGCCTGTCGGCCTGCTGGTCGGAAATGGACGGCGAGGACCCGACCCACGCGCTGCGCTGCGCCGAGTGCCTCGCGGGGCTGGTGCGGGTGAACGCCGTGGAGTGACCGTCCTCGCGCGGGACCGTTGCAGTGGTGAAGGCAATCCCGCCGATCAATACCCCCGGCCGAACTCCAGCGCGCCGTGGACCGCGGGGAGGTGCACCGGGACAAAGCCCGCGGGCGTGCTCCGGACAAAGAGCACCGACGGGTCCGTCACCGGCCGGTCAAAGGTGAAGAGCACCCGCGAGGGCGCCCCGTGGTCCAGCTCCAGCACCCTCACCTGCATCCCCCGCAGGTCCACCAAGGAGCCTACCTGGAAGGCGTCCTCGGGCCGGCGCACGTTCGAGATCCCCGCCAGGTCCAGGAGCGGCGCGTCCTTGGCCCGCAGCTCGATCGCGTCCTCGGACACCCGCACCAATAGCGCGCTCCCCGCGGGGTGCGAGAGCACCCTCCAGGCCTCCACCCGACCCCCGTGGGCGGCGCTCCACACCTGCGCCGTGTAGTACGTGAGCTCCAGGTCCGACACGCACAGCGCCACCACCAGCCTCTCCTCCCAGGGCGCCGCCGGCGGCGTGAAGCGCGACTGGTCCCTCCCCCACGCATGCATCAAATGCCCGTAGCCCACGCTCCAGGCGCCCGCTACGCCACCGTGCAGCGCCACCAGCGCCAGCGCCACCGCCTTGCCCGCAGCCCCCCCGCGCGCCCACCCCTCCGCCACCACGAGCCCGAGCGCACACGCGAAGCCCAGCTCCGCGCCCAGAAGCAGCCGCTGCGAGTACAGCCCCCCCAACACCGGAAGCAGCGCCAGGAGCGCCCCCAGGAGCGCCCCCCACAACACCCGCCGCGACGACCCCTCCAGGGTACGCTGTCGGTGTAGGACCCACAGCGCCGTACACACCACCACCCCGGCGACCCCCTTTGGTCCCAGCCACAAGCCCCTCCCCGGTACCAGGAGCTCCAGGCCGAGCCCCCAGAGCCGCGAGGGGGCCTCCCGCAGGAAGCCCGCGGGCGCATGCACCGGGTCCAGGTAGCCTCCTACGGCCAGGGTGCCGCTGCCGCGCAGCACCCACAGCGCGAGGTGCGCCAGCGCCGGCAACGCCAGCGGGGCCCACACCCGGAGGCGCTCCCTGCCGCGCGCACTGGGCGCGTCCCAGGCGAGCACCAGGGCGTAGCCGAGGGCGGTCCAGGCGTACTCTCCGGCCAGCAGCGCGAGGACCCACCAGAGCGCCGCGCGCCAACCGTCGCGGGGCTGTCTCGCGGTGACCCAGCGCCGCCAGGAACCGAGGCCCAGCACCGCGAAGGCTAGCGCCACCAGGGCGTTGCGCCCCGCCAGCCACCCGATGGGCATCGTGGCGCTCTCGTCGAGGGCGAAGAGCGCCAGCGCCACCAGCGCCGCCCCGGGCGGGAGGAGCTCCCGCAGGAGCGCCGCGGCGGCCAGCACCAGCAACGCCCACCACCCGAGGCTGTGCAGGTGTGGCCCCAGCACCCCCCGGCCGAAGAGCGCGTGGTCCAGCCACAGGAGCGCGCTGGACACGGGCCGGAAGAACGACAGGTAGAGCCCCCCGGAGGACCACCAGGGCAGGACCCCCGCGTCGCGCAGGGCCGCGTGCTCCAGCGGGTCCCGGCGCACGAAGCTGAACAGGTCCAGCGGGCTCCGGGGCACCACCCAGCGGCCTTCGAGCATCGCCAGGTGCGCGTGGTCGTCGAGCCAGCGCGGCGCCAGGAGCGCCTCCACCCGGAGGAGCGCGCCTAGCGCCAGCACGCACCCCACCGCCAGGGGCCACCACCGCGCCGGAGTCGCCATGGCCCCGAAAGGTGCCACCAACCACTGGCTCGGTGATAGCTTCCGGTGGGCCGTGGGTCGTCTGTCGGTCGGGTACCGGGTCGGAGGCGCGCTCCTGGCCCTCGCGTGGGCCTACCTCTCCTGGCCCACGCTCCGCGCGGAGGCCACCGCCGGCGCCACCTGGAAGGCCCTGGGCGCCGGCGCCCTCGGCGCCCTCGCGGGCGCCCTCCTCCCGTGGGGCTCCCGGCGCCTCCAGCGCGCGCTCACCGCGGGCCCCCCCTGGGCCTTCGTGGTCGTGAGCGCCCTCGGCGCCTCCGCGGTGTCCCTCGCGGTGTGGCACAAGGCCCTCCTCGGGTACCCCATGGCCCGCGACTCCTGCGTGTACCACCTCCAGGCCCGCGCCCTCGCCCACGGCTCCTTCGGGATACCCTTGCAACACCCGAGGCAGTTCTTCGGTGTTCACTTCCTCTTTGAAGGCGCCGACGGGAGGCTCCATGGTGTCTTCGGGCCCGGGTACCCGTTGTTCCTCGCGCCCTTCGCGCTCCTGGGCGCCGCGTGGCTCGTGGGCCCCGTGGCCTCCGCCATGCTGGTGTACGCCCAGCACCGCCTGGGCCGCGCCCTCACCCGCGACGAGGGCGCCGCGCGCCTCGGGGTGCTCCTGTCCCTGCCGTCCTTCGCCCGCGCCGTCGAGACCGCGGACCTCCTGTCCCACGCCTTCGTCGCCGCCCTGGCCTCCCTCGGCATCGCCCTGGCCTGGGAGCTCCGAGCGCCCACCGAGCGCCCCCTGCGCAAGGCCCTGGCCCTCGGTGTCTGCGTCGGCTGGACCCTCGCGGCGCGCGCCCTGGACGGCCTCGGCCTCGCCGTCCTCACCGCCGCGCTGCTCCTCGGGCCGCTCCTCGGGCGCCGCCTCAAGGCCCCCACGGTGCTCGCCATGGCCCTGGCCGCGGCCCCCTTCCTGGGCCTGGTAGCCCTGCAACAGAAGGTCGCCACGGGCTCCTATCGTACACCCATGGCCGTGGAGTACGCCCGCCGCGCGGACCACCCCCCGGACTGCCTCCGGCTCGGCTTCGGCCGCGGCATCGGCTGCGTCGTCGAGCACACCGACGAGGTCCACGCCTTCGGCCCCGATGGCTACACCCCGGACGACGCCCTCCGCGTCGTGCGCGCGCGCACGGGCGTCCTGGGCCGGGACCTCCTCGGCCTGAGCGCCCTCGCGACGCTCACCTTCGCCTCCATTGCACTCGTACCCAGCGCCTCCTCCGTGGTCCTAGCCTTGTGGTGTGTAGGCTTTACCTTGTTGTATGGGCTGTTCTATTATGGCAACGCGGACATCTACGGCGCGCGGCACGTCTTCCCGCTGGCCCCGGCCCTCTACCTCCTCCTGGCGGTGGCCCTGAGGGCCCTGCCCCGCCGCGCCGAGGGCCCCTGGGGGGACCGCGCCCACGTGGAGGGGGCGGCCCTCCTGGGCGTTCTGGGCGCCTGCGTCGTCGCCTCGGTCCCGCTCTGGCGGGCGGGCGTGGCGGCCTCCCGGGCGTGGCAGGGCCACCGCGTCGAGGCCCGGCCCACGCTGGAGCGCGACGGCGTGGACGAGGGCCTGGTGGTCGTCCGGGACATGCACACCTACCTGCGCGGGATGGACCCCTGGCAGGCCCGCTCGTGGATGATCATGGACGACGGCGCCGGGGTGCTCGACCTGCGCCGCGAGCATCCAGGGCAGCCCATTCACTACTTCCAGCCCCCGGACCTCCTGGTGCGCTCGCGCTCTCCGCAGCCGGGCCCCGGGCTCCACCTGGAGCTGGAGCGCGCCTGGCCGAGCTTCGTGCGCCCCCGGGGCCTCGGCACGGCCATTCTCCATAGCCCCTCGTGCTGCGCGGTGCCCTCCAGCGGCGAGCACGTGCTCTTCCTCTTCGCCGTCACCGGCCCCGGGGCCACGCTCCGGGTGCCCTTCGACGCCCCCGACGGCGGGCGCTACGTCTTCCACCTGGAGGGCCTGGTCGCGCCCGACTACGGCGACTGGGAGGCGCTCCTGGACGGCGTGGCCCTCCCCCGCTGGGAGGGCTACCACCCCGTGGTCGAGCGCCGCCGAGGGCCCGACGCCGAGCCCAGGGCGCTCCTGCCAGGGCCCCACGAGCTCCTGTTCCGTTGTGTGGGCAGGGACCCGCGCAGCCGAGGCTTCGTCGTCGCGTTCGATACGCTCGAGGGGGCCCGCGTGGGCCCCCTCGACTAGCGCGTGGGGTCGGCGCGATGGCTCAGTGCGGGGCGAAGGCCGCCCGGGACGCCTCGCGGCGCGGGGCGGGGCCGTCGTCGTGGTCGTCCGTGAGGGTGACGTCCAGCGTGCGGTAGGCCGGCAGGCCCGTGCCCGCGGGGATCAGGCGTCCCATGATCACGTTCTCCTTCAGGCCCCGCAGGTCGTCCACCTTGCCAGAGATGGCCGCCTCGGTGAGCACCTTGGTGGTCTCCTGGAAGGAGCTCGCGGAGATGAACGAGTCCGTGGACAGCGACGCCTTGGTGATCCCCAGGAGCAGGGGCTCGGCCACCGCGTAGCTGTTCTGCACGTCCTTCAAGACCTCCTCGATCTCGTGCGACACCACACCGTCCGTGGCATGCCGCCGCCCCACGTCCGCCAGCCGGTCGTTGAGGGTGTTCAGCATCTCCGCGAGGTTGCCCTCGATCGCCCGGCGCAGCGCCTCGGCCACCGCGGAGGTCTTCACCTTGCCCTCGTCGAGCTTGCGGTGCAGCACCTTGCGCGCGGCCTTCAGGTTCTCCTGCTCGAACTTCCACTTCTCGACCTGCTCGTCCACCAGGAAGTCCGTCTCGCCCACGCTGGTGATCTTCACCCGGCGGAGCATCTGCCGCACGATCACCTCGATGTGCTTGTCGTTGATGGCCACGCCCTGGAGCCGGTACACCTGCTGGATCTCGTTCACCAGCCACGCCGCCAGGTCCTTCTCGCCCTTCACCCGGAGGATGTCGTGCGGGTTCACCGGGCCGTCGTTCAGGGGCTCCCCGGCGCGCACGTACTCGCCCTCGCGGACGATCATGAGCTTGCCCTTGGGCACCAGGAACTCGATCGGCGAGGGCCCGTCGCCCACGGGCACCACCGGCGCCGCGGACTTCTTGCGCTTGCTCTTCGGCTCGTCGGTCTCCAGGGGCGTGTTCAGGAAGGCCTCGTTCCCCTTCGGGACGATGTACACCTGCCGCTTGCCCTTCATCTCCTTGCCGAGCTTCACGTACCCGTCAATGGGCGAGATCACCGCGCTGTCCTTGGGCTTGCGCGCCTCGAAGAGCTCCGCCACCCGCGGGAGCCCGCCGGTGATGTCCTTGTTCTTGGCCGCCGCGCGGGTCATCTTCCCGATGGGGTCGCCGGCCTCCACGGAGCTGCCGTCGTGCACCGTGATGTTGCACCCGGCCGGGAGGTTGTAGCGCCCCTCGGCGCCGCTCTCCATCTTCCGGATGTGCCCCGTGTGCGAGTCCCGGATCTCGATCCGCGGGCGGAGCGACCCGTCCCGGCTCTCGATCACGATCTTGCGCGAGAGCCCCGTGACCTCGTCGACCTTCTCCTCCAGGGTCACGTTCTCGATCAGGTCCGCGTACTTCACCACCCCGTGGACCTCCGTCAGGATCGGCACCGAGTGCGCGTCCCAGCGGGCCAGCGGCGTGTTCACGCTCACCTGGTCGCCCTCCTTCACCTGGAGCTCCGCGCCGTACACCAGGTGCGTGCGCTCGCGCTCGCGGCCCGTGGCGTCCACCACCACGATCTCCCCGTGGCGGTTCATCACCACGAGCTTGCCGTCCTTGCGGGTGACGTGCTCGACCTTGTCGAACTTCACCCTCCCCTCGTAGCGCGCCGTGAGCGAGCTCTCCGCCGCCTGCTTGCTCGCCACACCACCAATGTGGAACGTGCGCATCGTGAGCTGCGTGCCGGGCTCGCCGATGGACTGCGCCGCGATGATCCCCACGGCCTCGCCCATGTTCACCATGTACCCGCGGGCCAGGTCCCGGCCGTAGCACATCGCGCAGATGCCGCGCCGGGCCGTGCAGGTGAGCACGCTCCGGATCACGATCTCGTCAATGCCCGCCTCCTCCACGGTGCGCACGGCCTCCTCGTCGAAGACCTCGCCGTCCTTCACCAGGATCTCGCCGGAGATCGGGTCCACCACCGGGTGCAGGGCCACGCGGCCCAGGATCCGGTCCCCGAGGCGCTGGATCACGTCCCCGCCCTCCTCCAGCTTGGTGGTAAGAATCCCGTCGAGCGTGCCGCAGTCGTACTCCGTGACGCATGCGTCCTGGGCCACGTCCACCAGGCGCCGGGTGAGGTACCCGCTGTTGGCCGTCTTGAGCGCCGTGTCCGCAAGGCCCTTGCGGGCGCCGTGCGTGGAGATGAAGTACTCCAGCACCGAGAGCCCCTCGCGGAAGTTCGCCGTGATGGGCGTCTCGATGATCTCCCCGCTGGGCTTCGCCATCAGCCCGCGCATCCCGGCGAGCTGCCGGATCTGCGCCGGGCTCCCGCGGGCCCCGGAGTCCGCCATCATGAAGATCGGGTTGAAGCTCGGGATGCGCACCGTCTGCCCCGTCACCGGGTCCGTGACGTCCTCCTTGCCCACGCCGTCCATCATCTCCGCGGCGACGGTCTCGGCCACCTCGGCCCAGATGTCCACGATCTTGTTGTAGCGCTCGCCGTCGGTGATGACCCCCTCCTGGTACTGCTCGGTCACCTTGGCCACGGCGTCCTGCGCGCCGCGGACCAGGTCCACCTTGCGGGCGGGGATGCGCATGTTGTCCATGCACACGCTCACGCCCGCGCGGGTGGCGTACTCGTAGCCCAGGCTCCGGAGCTTGTCCGCCAGGAGCACCGTGGCCTTGTTCCGGTGCGCCCGGTAGCACGCGTCGATCAGCGCCGTCAGGGCCTTCTTGTCCATCACCTTGTTGATGATGCTGAAGGGCAGCGACGCGTCGCGGCCCAGGGTCTCGTTGAGCTCCGCGGCCAGGAGCACGCGGCCCGTGGTGGTCTCCACCCGCAGGCTCGTCGGCTCGCCGTCCGCGGGCTTGCGCTTCTCGCGCCGGGCCTGGCGGTTGGCCGCGTCGAGCTCCGCGGCCTCCACCACGTCCCCCACGGCGTAGCGGGTCTCGCCGCCGTCCTTCACGCGCCGCGCGGGGATGCGCACCAGGAGCTCCGCGTGGAGGTCCACCTCGCCCGAGTCGAAGGCCGCGCGCACCTCCGCGGGGGAGCTGTACACGCCCTGCATGCGCCCGCTGCCGACGCTCTCCGGGCGGTAGCACCCGCGGGCGAACTTGCGGGCGCGGGTCAAGAAGTACAGCCCCAGCACGATGTCCTGCGTGGGGTTGATGATGGGCTTGCCGCTGGCCGGGCTCAGGATGTTGTTCGTGGACATCATGAGCACCCGCGCCTCCATCTGCGCCTCGATGGAGAGCGGGATGTGCACGGCCATCTGGTCGCCGTCGAAGTCCGCGTTGAAGGCCGCGCACACCAGCGGGTGGAGCTGGATGGCCTTGCCCTCGATGAGCACTGGCTCGAAGGCCTGGATGCCCAGCCGGTGCAGCGTGGGCGCGCGGTTGAGCATCACCGGGTGCTCGGAGATCACCTCCTCAAGGATGTCCCAGACCTCCGGGCGCTCCTTCTCCACGAGCTTCTTGGCGCTCTTGATCGTCGGCGCCAGGCCCCGCTCCTCCAGCTTGTTGTAGATGAACGGCTTGAACAGCTCGATGGCCATCTTCTTCGGGAGGCCGCACTGGTGGAGCTTGAGCGTCGGCCCCACCACGATCACGCTGCGGCCCGAGTAGTCCACGCGCTTGCCGAGGAGGTTCTGCCGGAAGCGCCCCTGCTTGCCCTTGAGCATGTCGCTCAGGCTCTTGAGCGGGCGCTTGTTGGGGCCGGTGATGGTCTTGCCGCGGCGGCCGTTGTCAAAGAGCGCGTCCACGGCCTCCTGGAGCATGCGCTTCTCGTTCCGGATGATGATCTCCGGCGCGTTGAGCTCCTGCAGGCGCTTGAGCCGGTTGTTCCGGTTGATCACCCTGCGGTACAGGTCGTTCAGGTCGCTCGTGGCGAAGCGCCCGCCGTCCAGCGGCACCAGCGGCCGCAGGTCCGGCGGCAGCACCGGGATCACCTCCAGCATCATCCACTCCGGGCGGTTGGCGCTCTCCCGGAAGGCCTCGATCACCTTGAGCCGCTTGGCGTACTTCTTCTTCTTGGCGTCGCTCTGGGCCGCGCGCATCTCCCCGCGGAGCTCCTCCGCCAGGGACGTGATGTCCACCCCCTCCAGGAGCTCGAGCACCGCCTCGCCGCCCATCTTGGCCGTGAAGGCGTCCTCGCCGTACTCGTCCTGCTTCTGCGCCAGGAGGTCCTCGGAGAGCAGGTCCCCCTTGTGGAGCTGCGAGCTCTTCGGGTCCGTGACCACGTAGGCCTCGCAGTACAGGATCTTCTCCAGGTCCCGGAGCGTCATGTCCAGCACCGCGCCGATGCGCGACGGCAGGCTCTTCAGGAACCAGATGTGCGCCACCGGCGTGGCCAGGGTGATGTGCCCCAGGCGCTCCCGGCGCACCTTGGACTGGATCACCTCCACGCCGCACTTCTCGCACACGATGTTCCGGTGCTTCATGCGCTTGTACTTGCCGCAGTTGCACTCGTAGTCCTTCACCGGGCCGAAGATCTTGGCGCAGAAGAGCCCGTCCCGCTCCGGCTTGAAGGTGCGGTAGTTGATGGTCTCGGGCTTCTTCACCTCGCCGCGGGACCACTCCCGGATCTTCTCCGGCGAGGCCAGCGAGATCCGGATCGCGCTGAACGACAGCGGGTCCTTGGGCTTGTCGAAGAAGCTGAAGATGTCCTTCATGGCGTCCCTCCGGGGAAGTGGTTGCCTGTGGTGAACGGTGTGGAAAGGTATGACAAATCGCTCACTCCGCGGCCTGCCCGTCGCCCGCCGCGCGGGTCTCGTCCTCGACGAGCTCCACGTTGAGGCACAGGGACTGCAGCTCCTTCACGAGCACGTTGAAGCTCTCGGGCACGCCGGGCTCCAGGGTGTACTCGCCCTTGACGATGGCCTCGTACATCCGGGTGCGGCCCTGCACGTCGTCGCTCTTGACGGTGAGGAACTCCTGGAGGGCGTACGCGGCGCCGTAGGCCTCCATGGCCCAGACCTCCATCTCGCCGAGGCGCTGGCCGCCGAACTGGGCCTTGCCGCCGAGGGGCTGCTGCGTCACCAGGGAGTACGGCCCGATGGACCGGGCGTGGATCTTGTCGTCCACCAGGTGGTGGAGCTTGAGCATGTACATCACCCCGACGGTGACGTCGTGCTCGAAGGCGTCGCCGCTGCGGCCGTCGAAGAGGATCGTCTGCCCGCCGACCGGGAGGTGCGCCAGGTCCAGGTGCTTCTTGATCTGCGTCTCCGGCGCGCCGTTGAACACCGGCGAGGCGAAGAACACGCCCTCCTGGAGCCCCGCGGCGAAGCGCCGGAGGTTCTCCTCGTCGGCGTCCTTGAGGATGCGCCGGGCGTCCGTGTCCGTCTGGAACACGCTCAGGAGGAGGGCCCGGACGCCCTCCATCGGGGCGCGCGTGTCCAGCAGGCGCTGGAGCTTGCGGCCGAGCTCGTAGGCGGCCCAGCCCAGGTGCACCTCCAGGATCTGCCCTACGTTCATGCGCGAGGGCACCCCCAGGGGGTTGAGCACCAGGTCCACCGGCGTGCCGTCGGGCAGGTACGGCATGTCCTCCTCCGGGAGGATGCGCGACACCACGCCCTTGTTCCCGTGGCGGCCGGCCATCTTGTCGCCGACCTGGAGCTTGCGCTTGATGGCCACGTACACCTTGACCATCTTGATCACGCCCGGCGGGAGCTCGTCCCCCTTGGCCAGGCGCTCGACCTTCTCCGCGCAGTTGCGCTCGATCTGCGCGACGCGGTCCTCCAGCTCCAGGTACACCTCCCGGAGCTCCGCGGAGCCCGCGTCGTCCAGGCTCACGCTCTGCCAGAGCTTGCGTGGCACCTGGTCCAGCGCGGCCTCGTCGATGGCCGCGCCCTTGGTGAGCAGCACCTTGCCCTTGTCGTCCACGAGCTTGGCCTGGGCGCTCCGACCGACCAAAATCCCCCGGATCCGGCGGTAGTAGCTCTCCCGGACGATCTTCACCTGGACGTCCCGGTCCTTCTCAAGCCGCGCGCGCTCCTGGTCTTCGATGTCCCGGGCGCGGTCGTCCTTCTCGGTGCCCTTGCGGGCGAAGACGCGCGCGTTGATCACGATCCCCGCCACGCCGGGCGGCACCCGGAGCGAGGTGTCCCGCACGTCCCCGGCCTTCTCGCCGAAGATCGCCCGCAGGAGCTTCTCCTCGGGGGACAGCTGCGTCTCGCCCTTGGGGGTGATCTTCCCCACGAGGATGTCCCCGGGCTTGACCTCCGCGCCGATGCGCACGATCCCCGAGTCGTCCAGGTCCTTGAGGGCCTCCTCCCCCACGTTGGGGATGTCCCGGGTGATCTCCTCCTTGCCGAGCTTGGTGTCACGCGCGACGCACTCGAACTCCTCGATGTGGATGCTCGTGAAGATGTCCTGCTTGGCGATGCGCTCGGAGATAAGAATCGAGTCCTCGAAGTTGTACCCGCCCCAGGGCATGAAGGCCACCAGGGCGTTGCTCCCGAGGGCCAGCTCGCCGGTGTCCGTGGCGGGCCCGTCGGCCAGCACGTCCCCCACCTCGACGCGCTCGCCGGGCTTCACGATGGGCTTCTGGTTCCAGCAGGTGTTCTGGTTGGACCGCTGGTACTTGGTGAGGTTGTAGATGTCCGGCTCCTCGCCGCGGCGCCCCTCGGCGCGCACCACGATGCGCGCGGAGTCCGAGCTCTCCACCACGCCCGGGCGCTTGGCCGTGACGCACACGCCGGAGTCCCGGGCCACCTGGCCCTCGAGCCCGGTGCCCACCATCGGCGCCATGGTGCGGATCAGCGGCACCGCCTGGCGCTGCATGTTCGCCCCCATGAGCGCGCGGTTGGCGTCGTCGTGCTCCAGGAACGGGATCAGCGCGGCGGCCACGCTCACGAGCTGGTTCGGCGACACGTCCATCAGGGTGATGGAGTCCGGCGGCATGAGCTTGAACTCGCCGTTGTACCGCGAGGACACGAGCTGCTCCGTGAGCTTGCCGTGCTCGTCCGTGGCGGCCGTGGCCTGGGCGATGTGCTGCCCCTCCTCCTCCAGGGCCGACAGCCAGATCACCTCGGCCTTGACCGCCCCGTTCTCCACCCGGCGGTACGGCGTCTCGACGAAGCCGTACTCGTTCACCCGCGCGTAGGTGCTGAGCGACGCGATGAGCCCGATGTTCGGCCCCTCGGGCGTCTCGATCGGGCAGATGCGCCCGTAGTGCGTGGCGTGCACGTCGCGGACCTCGAAGCCCGCGCGCTCGCGGGTCAGGCCCCCGGGCCCCAGGGCCGAGAGCCGGCGCTTGTGCGTCACCTCGCTCAGGGGGTTGGTCTGGTCCATGAACTGCGAGAGCTGCGAGCTGCCGAAGTACTCCTTGACCACCGCGGAGACGGGCTTGGCGTTGATCAGGTCGTGGGGCATGAGCGCGTCGAGCTCCGGCGAGATGCTCATGCGCTCCTTGATGGCGCGCTCCATGCGCACCAGGCCGATGCGGTACTGGTTCTCCAGGAGCTCGCCCACGGCGCGCACGCGGCGGTTGCCGAGGTGGTCGATGTCGTCCACGCTCCCGCGGCCGTTCTTGATCTCGATGAGGTGCTTCACCGTCAGGAGGATGTCCTCCTTGGTGAGCACCTGGAGGTCGAGCTTGGGCTGGTGCGTGTGGGCCCGCTCCTTGTAGAACTTGTAGTTGAGCTTGAGCCGCCCCACGCGCGACAGGTCGTAGCGCTCGGCGTTGAAGAACAGGTTCTCCAGGAGCTTGGTGGCCTCCTTGGGCTCGGGGATGTCCCCGGGGCGGAGCTTGCGGTAGATGTCAATCTGCGCGGCCACGGCGTGGCCGTACTGCCGGATGAAGGGCGCCATGGGCCCGTCGGGGTCGTCGTACTTGTCCTGGACGAGGGTGTCCCGGAGGTAGGTGCCCACCACGAGCCCGTCCATGAAGAGCACCTTGAAGCTCTGGATGCTGGCCCGCTCCAGCGCGTCCAGGCGCGTCTCGGTGATGGTCTCGTTGCAGGACACCAGCACCTCGCCGGTCTCCGGGTCGATGATGTCCCGGGCGGCCACGCGCCCCACGACCTCCGTGCGGTCCACCGCGAGGTGCTCGACCTTGGCCTCCTTCAGGCGCTTGACCGCGGCCTTGGTGAACTTGGTGCCCTTCTTCACCAGGACGTCCTGGCCGACCTTGATGTCCGCCGTGGCGCGCTGCCCCGCGAGGATGTTGTACTCCACGCTCTTGGCCAGCTGGCCCTTGCCCTCCAGGAACACCGTCTCGACGTCGTAGTAGTAGTTCAGGAGCTGCTCGGTGGTGTACCCGAGGGCCCGCAGGAGCACCGTCGCGTGGAGCTTCCTCCGGCGGTCGATGCGCACGTAGATGATGTCCTTGGGGTCGAACTCGAAGTCCAGCCAGGAGCCCCGGTACGGGATCACCCGCGCGCTGTACAGGAGCTTCGCCGAGGAGTGCGTCTTGCCCTTGTCGTGGTCGAAGAACACCCCCGGCGAGCGGTGCAGCTGCGACACCACCACCCGCTCGGTCCCGTTGATGATGAACGTCCCCGTGTCCGTCATCAACGGGATCTCGCCGAAGTACACCTCCTGCTGCTTGATGTCCCGCACCGCGCGGTCGCCCCCCGTGCCCGAGGGCTCGTAGGTGATCAGCTCGATGGTCACCTTGATCGGCGCCGCGAAGGTCATCCCCCGCTGGCGGCACTCGTCCACGTCGTACTTGGGCTTCTCAAGCTGGTACTCCCGGAACACCAGCTCCGCGTTCTCGTCGAAGCTCTTGATCGGGAACACCGACCGGAACACCCCCTGGAGCCCGTAGTCCTTGCGGTCGTTCGGGGCCGTGTCCGCCTGGAGGAACTTCTCGTAGGAGGCCTTCTGGATCTGGATCAGGTTGGGGACGTCAATGATCTTGGCGATGGATCCGAAATTCTTGCGCGCGCGGAAATTGCTCTGAATGATCGTGCCCATCGTCTCTCCTCGACGCCCCTCAAGGGGCGCCGTCGGTGGAAAATCTGCACGCCCGGGCAACCATCGCCCGCACGCGGAACGCCGACGGACACCGCCGCGCCGGTCCCCTTTGGGCCCCGGAGCGTGCGCTCCTGGGGGCTGGAGGGTGACCCGCGTGGCGGGGCTCCGCCGGACGGTGCCTCCGTGGGGCTCCTTCGGGCCTTCGAGCGGTCTCTTGCGGTCCGCGGGGACGGTCGGGGCTCCTCCAGGGTGGCCGAGGGGTTCTCGGTCGCGGCCGCAGGGCGCTCACCCCGCTTGGACGGAGTGACAACGCCTGCAAGGACCGCGTAACAGGAGGGGGGCGGATCCGAACCGTCCGGTCCGCGCGACGCGCCCCGCTGCTGGGGCCTTCGTGCTCCGGGAGGTTCTGCTGTGTGCGTCAGATTCTCCGGTGTGGCGCCCTCGTCAGGTGCGGGTTGTGGGGACTCCCCTCACGCCGCCGCAGGAGCGGCGGCAAAGGGGGGGAGTATTTGCCAGAAGAGGAAACAGAATGCAAGCCCGATTCCGCGGGGATCGCACCCACAGGTGGGTGAAGGTGACCCCCGCGGTCACGGAAAGGAGAGTGATTTCGATCAGTTGGTGCCCTTGACGGTGACCGTGGCGCCGGCGTCCGTGAGCTTCTTCTTGACCTCCTCGGACTCGGCCTTGGCGAGGCCCTCCTTGAGGGTCTTGGGGGCGCCCTCGACCAGGGCCTTGGCCTCGGCGAGGCCCAGGCCGGTGATCTCCCGGACGGCCTTGATCACGTTGATCTTGTTGGGGCCCGCGGCGGTGAGCTCCACGGTGAACTCCGTGGGCTCGACCTTCTCTTCCTTCTTCTCCGCGGCGGCCGGGGCGGGGCCGGCGACGGCCACCGGGGCGGCCTTGACGCCGAGCTTGTTCTCCAGCGCCTTGACGAGCTCCGAGGCCTCGATGAGGGTGAGCTTGCTGATGCTCTCGACCAGGTTGTTGACGGTTTCCATTTGCGTGCTCTCTCTTCTCTAGACGGTTGTTGTTGTCGTTGTCGCGGTTGTTTGTGGTTCAGGTGGCGGCGCTGGCGCCGTCTCCGTCGCCCGCGGGGGCCTTGCGGGCGTCGATCCAGTTGGCCAGGAGGTAGACCAGGTTCTGCGCCGGGGCGTTGAGCGTGGCCACCACGTTCTGCGCCGGGGCGCTCACCGTGGCGAGCACCATGGCCTGGGTCTCCTTGAGGCCCGGCAGGGCGCTCATTTCCTTCTCCACCCAGAGGGCGTCCTTGACCTGGCCCCCGAGGAGGCCGGCCTTGACGGTGAGCTTCTCGGCCTTGGCGCCGAGGTCGCTCTTGAACTTCACCAGCACCTTGGCGGCCGCCGAGGGGTCCTCCCTGCACCAGGCCACGCCGGTCATGCCGCGCATGCTCGGGTGCGGGTCGCCCTTGGCCTTGCTCTCCAGGTCGCCCACGAAGCCCTTGAAGGCCCCGTCCTTGAGGGCGTGCCGGATGATGGTGTTCTTCACCACCCGGTAGTCCACGCCGGCCTTCTTGAAGGCCCTGCGCAGGGCCGTCACGGTCTGCACGTTGGTGCCCTGGAAGTTGATCAGCACCGCCGCGACGGCGCCGTCGAAGCGCGCCCGGGCGTCATCAATCGCCGCGGTCTTCTGCGTCTTGTTCATGTCACGCCTCCTCGGCCTTCTCGATGAAGGCGTTGGGGTCGATGCGCACGCCCGGGCCCATGGTGGAGCTCAGGGTGATGCTCCGGAGGTACGTGCCCTTGGCCGTCGCGGGCTTGGCCCGCACCAGGGCCTTGACCAGCGCCGAGGCGTTGTCCCGCAGCTCCTCGGGCTTGAACGAGGCCTTCCCGATGCGCGCCTGCACGACGCCGGCCTTCTCCGTGCGGTACTCGATCTTGCCGCCCTTGGCCTCGCGCACGGCGTTGGCGACGTCGAAGGTCACGGTGCCCACCTTGGGGTTGGGCATGAGCCCCCGGGGCCCCAGGATGCGCCCCAGCTTGCCCACCTGGCCCATCATGTCGGGCGTCGCGATCACCCGCTCGAAGTCCAGGAAGGTCCCCTCGGCCACCTTGGCGACGAGCTCCTCGGCGCCCACGTGGTCCGCGCCGGCGGCCTGGGCCTCGCGCTCCTTCTCACCCTTGGCGAACACCAGCACGCGGACCTTCTGGCCGGTGCCGTGCGGCAGCACGAGGGCACCTCGGACCATCTGGTCGGCATGCTTGGGGTTCACCCCGAGCCGGACGGCCAGCTCGACGGTCTCGTCGAACTTCGCCGTCGCGCATTGTTTGACGAGCGTCACGGCCTCGTCCAGGCCGTAGCGCTTCACGCCCTCGACCACCTTGTTGATGGTCTGGCGTCGCTTGGGGATCTTCGCCATTCGCTACCTCCTCGCGGCCGCTCGCGGGGCGCTCTCCCCGCCGCGCGGCCTCCCACCGATGTCCTGCCGCGGTGGTGTCGGCGCCGCCGGTCGGGTGCGACCGGGGCTCTTGGTTGTGGGTTGTGGGTTGAGCAGACCTCGGGAGTCTCTAGCCTTCGACCTCGATGCCCATGCTCCTGGCGGTGCCGCGCACGGTGCGCACGGCGGCCTCCAGGTCCTCGGTGTTGAGGTCCTCGAGCTTGGCCTTGGCGATCTCGACGACCTTGGCCAGCGGGACCGTGCCGATCTTGTCCTTGTTGGGCTTGGGCGAGCCCTTGTCCGCCCCGACGGCCTTCATGAGAAGGATGGACGTGGGGGGCGTCTTGGTGATGAACGTGAAGGACTTGTCGGAGTACACGGTGATCACCACCGGGATGACGTACCCCTTCTGCCCCGCGGTGCGGGCGTTGAAGTCCTTGATGAAATTGGGGATGTTCACCCCGTGCTGGCCCAGCACCGGCCCGATGGGCGGGCCGGGCTTGGCCTCGCCGCCCGGGCACTGGAGCTTCACCTGTCCGACGATCTTCTTTGCCATCGCGTCCTCGTACCCGTCAGGTCGTGATCTTCTCGACCTGGTTGTAGCCTAGCTCCACCGCCGTGGGCCGCCCGAAGATGGTGACGAGCACCTTGAGCTTCTGGCGCTCCGGGCGCACCTCCTCCACCACGCCGGTGAAATTCGCGAAGGCCCCGTCGACCACCTTGACCTGGTCGCTGACCTCGAAGTTCACCCGCGGCTTCTGCTGGACCGAGCCCTTGTCGATCTGGTCCTTGATGTTCTTGATCTCGCGCTCGGGCACCGGCGTGGGGTTCTGGTCCCCCAGGAAGCCCGACACCTTGGGCGTGTCCTTCACCAGGTGCCAGGTGCGGTCGTTCATCTCCATCTGCACGAAGACGTAGCCCGGGTAGAACTTCCGCCGCTCGTTCCGGGGCCTCCCCGCGGCGCTCCCGACGACGTTCTCCACGGGCACCAGGATCTCCCCGAAGGAGCCCTCCAGCCCGTTGTTCTTGACCCGCTCCTGGAGCGACGCCCGGACCTTCTCCTCGTAGCCCGAGTGCGCCTGGACAATAAAGTACTTGAGTGTCATGACAGCCGTGCCTTCTAGCCCAGGAAGATCTTGTCCGTGAGGAAGTTCCACATCCGGTCCAGGAGGAACACCAGGAGCGACGCCGAGAGGCTCGTGATGATCACCAGGATGGTGTTGGTCTGGATCTCCTGGCGCGTGGGCCAGGTCACCGCGGACAGCTCGTCGATGACCTCCATGGTCAGCGTGCGGAGCCTCAGGTGCCGCCAGCCCAGGTACGTGGCCACCACGCCCACCGCCACGCCGATGGCGTTGGTGGTCTGCTCGTGGCCCTCGCCCCAGGCCATGTCCACGGCGTTGGCGGCGAGGTAGGCCACCAGCACCCCGCCCATGAAATACGCGGTGTACAGGTATTTCGCGGTGCCGAGCAGCAGCGAACCTCCGGCGCGTTCCTGGGGTGTGGACACGTTCAATCTCCGTCACTTTCCGTGTGGGCAGGGGACGAGGGACTCGAACCCACGACCTGCGGATTTGGAATCCGCTGCTCTACCAACTGAGCTAGTCCCCTGTGAGTCACTTCGCCTCGTGGTGCTCCGTGTGCTTGTTGCAGGTCGCGCAGTGCTTCCGGAAGCTCAAGGGGGCCGTGCCGGGGGTACTCGGCCGAGAGGCCTCGTAGTTCCTCGCGTCGCACTCCTTGCAGACCAGCACCACCTTCACGCGCGTACCCATCGCTCTCCTTCTCGGTCCTCATGGAAACCGCCCGGGGCCTCAGGGGTATTCCCCCGCCGCCCCGGGCGCGCTCCCGTTGTGCTACTCGATGATCTTCGTCACCACCCCCGCGCCGACGGTCTTGCCGCCCTCGCGGATGGCGAAGCGCATCTGCTCCTCCAGGGCGACGGGGGTGATGAGCTCGACGTCCACGGTGACGTTGTCGCCGGGCATCACCATCTTGACGTCCTCCTGGAGCTTCACGGTGCCGGTGACGTCCGTGGTCCGGAGGTAGAACTGCGGCCGGTAGTTGGTGAAGAACGGCGTGTGGCGGCCGCCCTCCTCCTTCTTCAGGATGTACACCTGGCCGTGGAAGTGCTTGTGCGGCGTGATGCTCGCGGGCTTGGCCAGCACCTGCCCGCGCTCCACGTCCTCCTTCTCGACCCCGCGGAGCAGGAGCCCCACGTTGTCCCCCGCCTGCCCCTGGTCCAGGAGCTTGCGGAACATCTCCACGCCCGTCACCGTGGTCTTGCGCGTCGGGGTGAACCCGATGATCTCCACGTCCTCGTTCACCTTGACCACCCCGCGCTCGATGCGCCCGGTGGCCACGGTGCCGCGGCCCTTGATGGAGAACACGTCCTCCACGGAGAGCAGGAAGGGCTTGTCGATCTCGCGCAGGGGCTCCGGGATGAAGCTGTCCAGCGCCGCCGCCAGCTCGTGGATCTTCTCCTCCCACTTGGCGTCCCCCTGGAGCGCCGGGAGCGCCGCGCCGCGGATCACCGGCGTGTCGTCCCCCGGGAACTGGTACTTGTTGAGGAGCTCGCGCACCTCCATCTCCACCAGGTCCAGGATCTCCAGGTCGTCCACCGCGTCGCACTTGTTCAGGAAGACCACGATCTTCGGCACGCCCACCTGGCGGGCCAGGAGCACGTGCTCGCGGGTCTGCGGCATCACCGAGTCCAGCGCGCTCACCACCAGGATCGCCCCGTCCATCTGCGCGGCGCCGGTGATCATGTTCTTGATGTAGTCCGCGTGCCCCGGGCAGTCCACGTGGGCGTAGTGGCGCTTCTCGCTCTCGTACTCCACGTGCGCCGCCGCGATGGTCACGGTCTTGGTGGCGTCGCGCTCGATGCCGCCCTTGGCGATGTCCTTGTAGGAGATCGCCTTGACCTTGCCGTTGCCCCGCTTGGACAGCACCGACGAGATCGCCGCCGTCAGCGTGGTCTTCCCATGGTCGATGTGACCGATGGTGCCCACGTTCACGTGGGGCTTGGAACGGTTGAACTTCTCCTTGGCCATGATCGCTGCTCCTCAGGGGTTCCGGGACATCACTTGCCGCGAGACTTCGCGACGACCTCTTCCTGCACGGCGTTGGGCGTCGGGTCGTAGTGGGCGAACTGCATCGTGGAGACGGCGCGCCCCTGCGTCTTGCTCCGCAGGTCCGTCACGTAGCCGAACATCGTCGCGAGCGGCACGAAGGCCTCGATGACCTTGGTCTTCTTGCCGCGCTCGTTCATCTCGCGGATCTGCCCGCGGCGGGAGTTGAGATCCCCGATGACGTCTCCGGTGAACTCCTCCGGGGTCACCACCTCCACCGCCATGATGGGCTCCAGGAGCAGGAGCCCCGCCTTGTGGCAGGCCTCCTTGAAGCACACCGAGCCGGCGATCTCGAAGGCCGTCGTGCTGGAGTCCACGTCGTGGTAGCTCCCGAAGAAGAGCCGGCACTTGATGTCCACCAGGGGGTAGCCCGCGAGCACGCCGCCCACCATGGCGCCGCGCACGCCCTTCTCCACCGCGGGGATGAACTCCCGCGGGATGATCCCGCCCTTGATGTCGTCAATGAACTCGAAGCCCTTGCCGCGCTCGTTGGGCTCCAGCTCCAGGGAGACGTGCCCGTACTGCCCGCGGCCGCCGGTCTGCTTGACGTGCTTGTAGTCCGCCTGGGCCTTGTGCCGGATCCACTCGCGGTAGGCCACCTCCGGGCGCCCGGTGTTGGCCTCCACCTTGAACTCCCGGCGGAGCCGGTCCACGATGATCTCCAGGTGCAGCTCGCCCATCCCGTTGATGATGGTCTGGCCGCTCTCCTCGTCGGTGTTCACCCGGAAGGACGGGTCCTCGGCGGCGAGCTTCTGGAGCCCGACGCCCATCTTGTCCTGGTCCACCTTGGTCTTCGGCTCGATGGCGATGGAGATCACCGGGTCCGGGAAGGTCATGCGCTCCAGCACCACGGGCTGCCGCTCGTCGCAGAGCGTGTCCCCGGTGCGGGTGTCCCGCAGGCCCACCGCCGCGGCGATGACCCCCGCGAAGACGTCCTTGATGTCCTCCCGGTCGTTGGCGTGCATGAGCAGCAGCCGCCCGATGCGCTCGGTCTTCCCGCGGGTGGAGTTGAGCACCGCCCCACCGCTCTCCAGCGTGCCCGAGTACACCCGGATGAAGGTGAGGTTGCCCACGAACTTGTCGTTCATGAGCTTGAAGGCCAGCGCGCTGAAGGGCGCGCCGTCCTCCGCCGGGCGCTCCAGCTCCACGTCGGGCTTGTCCGGGTGCTTGCCCTTCTTCACCGGGATGTCCACCGGCGACGGCAGGTACGTCACCACCGCGTCCAAAAGGAGCTGCACGCCCTTGTTCTTGAACGCCGACCCGCAGAGCACCGGCACCAGCTTGAAGGAGATGGTCCCGGCCCGCAGCGCCGCGTGGATCTCGTCCTCGGTGATGGTCGCCACGGCGTCGTTCAGGAACTTCTCGCCGACGGCGTCGTCCACGTCGGCCACGGCCTCGATGAGCTTCGCCCGGGCCTCGTCCGCCGCCTCACGGAACTCCGCGGGGATCTCCTCCACCTTGAAGCGCGCGCCCTTGGACTCCTCGTCGAAGATCACGGCCTTCATCCGGATGAGGTCAATCACCCCGCGGTGCTTCTCCTCCTCGCCGAGCGGGAGCTGCACCGGGACCGGGTTGGTCCCCAGGCGGTCCCGCATGGACTGCACGCACATGGCGAAGTCCGCGCCGATCTTGTCCATCTTGTTCATGAACGCGATGCGCGGGACCTTGTACCGGTCCGCCTGGCGCCACACGGTCTCGCTCTGGGGCTCCACGCCGTTGCCGCCGTCGAACACCGCCACGGCGCCGTCGAGCACGCGCAGGGAGCGCTCCACCTCGATGGTGAAGTCCACGTGCCCCGGGGTGTCAATGATGTTCACCCGGGTCTTGCTGTCCTTGTAGGGCCCCGCGGTGGCGGCCCAGAACGCCGTGGTCGCCGCGGACGTGATGGTGATCCCCCGCTCCTGCTCCTGCTCCATCCAGTCCATGGTGGCGGCGCCCTCGTGGACCTCGCCGGTGCGGTGGATGCGGCCGGTGTAGAACAGGATCCGTTCCGTGACGGTGGTCTTCCCGGCATCAATGTGGGCCATGATGCCGATGTTCCGGTACCGATCAATCGGGAGGTCGCGGGGCACTGCTCAAGCTCCTGTGAGGTCTCTTAGGGTTCAATGGGTGACTGGGCGGTGCCTACAGACAAAACCCCCCCGGGCACCGACCCGCGGCGCCTCTGCCGCGAAGGTTGCTTGTGCCCGAGAGGGTCTCGATCAGGGAGCCGAAGCTGTCTCGTCCTGCTTTGTGCATCCCCGCCCGCGGCGGGGGCCCTTTGGGGTGTCTCCACCCCGGTGGCGCAGGTCGCGCCGTCCTGATCGATCTATGTCGTGGTGTGCATTACCCGATAGGTCTCTTATGTGGTGCTGTAGGGTGCTGTGGGCGCCCCGCAGTTCCTTGTTGTTACCAGCGGTAGTGGGCGAAGGCCTTGTTGGCGTCCGCCATCTTGTGCGTGTCGTCCTTCTTCTTGACGGCGTTGCCGCGGCCCTGGGCGGCCTCGACGAGCTCCGCGGCGAGGCGCTCGGCCATGGTCTTCTCCCCGCGGGAGCGGGAGTAACCCACGATCCAGCGCATGGCCAGGGACACCCGGCGCTCCGGGCGCACCTCCACGGGCACCTGGTACGTCGCCCCGCCCACGCGGCGGCTCTTGACCTCCACCTTGGGCTTGACGTTGTCCAGCGCCTTGCGGAAGACCTCCAGCGAGTCCTCCTTGAACTTCTCCTGCACGAGGTCGAAGGCCCCGTACACGATACCCTCGGCGATGGCCTTCTTGCCGTCCAGCATCACCGTGTTGGTGAGCTTGGCCACCAGCCGGTCCTTGTACTTGGGGTCGGCGACGATCTTGCGCTTGGGGACTTCACCGCGACGAGGCATCGATCAACCCTTCTTCCGCTTGACGCCGTACTTGGACCGGCCCTGCGACCGCTCCTTCTTGTTGGTGCTGGAGGGCCCCGCGGCGCCCACCGCGTCCAGGCTGCCGCGCACGATGTGGTAGCGCACGCCGGGGAGGTCCTTCACGCGGCCCCCGCGGATCAGCACCACCGAGTGCTCCTGCAGGTTGTGCCCCTCGCCCGGGATGTACGCCGTGACCTCCATGCCGTTGGTCAGCCGCACGCGCGCCACCTTGCGCAAGGCCGAGTTCGGCTTCTTGGGCGTGGTGGTGTACACCCTCACGCACACCCCGCGCTTCTGCGGACACTCCCGCAGCGCCGGGGAGGCGGTCTTCCATCGCTTGGGGTTGCGCCCCTTGCGGACAAGCTGGTTGATCGTCGGCATCGAACCTCTGGGCTCCTGCGCTCCGCGAAGAGGTACGCCAAAACGGTACCCCGTGCGAGGGGCGGGACTGTGTCCCCCCACGGCCCTCCTGTCAAGACCCCTCGGACGGTTACCGAGACCTACACTCACCCACCTCTAGAGGGGCAGCTCCGGGTTTGGATTGCGCGGCGGGTTGCAGGTCCCGATGGAGACGGTCCAGCGCCGGTTGGGGGCGCAGGTGGCGCTGGCGTGCCTGGGCATGCCACACGCTGGGTAGAAGCACCGCATGCGGGGCACGGCGCAGGGGGTGCCGCCCTGCGGGAGCCTCCCGGGGCAGCGGGCCTGGTTCGGCGGGGCGCGGTCGGCGAGGGAGGGGGCGGGGCTGGCGAGCGCCAGCACGGCCACGAAGGCTCGTTTCAGCGGGAGGCGGTGGGACATGGGAGGGTTCTCTTTGTGAGGTGGTGTCTGGCGGGTGGGACCCGGCGGGCGGAGCGATCCTTGACGGGGCGGGGCCGTTGTCGTGATGGTACCCGCGGATGCCGGTCACGCGAGAGAAAGACCGCCACGGGGTCTTCCCCCTGCTGGGCGCGCTCTCCGAGGCGCTGTTGGACGTGCTGGACCTCCTCTCCGCGGCGGGCGAGGAGCGGGACGACCGCCCGAGGGTCTATGCCCAGGCGCTGGTGCGCTGGGTGGACGGGGCGCTCACCCCCGCGGCGCTGGGGGCGGCCCGGAGGGGCCTCGACGAGGAGGCCTGGAGGCTCCGCGCGCCGGAGGAGAACGCCCGGCCCTGGGCGAGGCTGGAGCATGCCTCCAACGCCCTGGCCGCGGGCAGGGGCCGGTTGATGCAGTACCCCACCCACGCGGCGATGGTGGCGCCGCGGGTCCTGGCGGTCCTGGCCTCGGCGCTGGAGGCCCTCGGGGAGGAGACCCAGGCGGCGCGCGGGCGGGTGTGGCAGCTCTTCTCCGCGCGCTACCAGCGCCGCGCGGGCGCCCTCCCCGCGGAGGCCTGGCGGGGCCCGGAGCCGCCCTCGCGGCACCGCCTGAGCGGCTGAGCGGTGGGCGCGCAAGCCAACAATGAAGGCGCCCTGCGGCGCGAGCTCGGGGTGGCCCTCGGGGTGGTGGTGGTGATCAACGGCACCATCGGGACGGGGATCTTCAAGGTGCCCGCGGGGGTGGTGAGGCTCTCGGGCTCGCTCCGGGCGGCGCTGGGGCTCTGGGTGCTGGGCGGGGTGATCGCCCTGGCGGGGGCCCTGAGCCTCGCGGAGCTCTCCGCGGCCTTGCCCCGGACGGGCGGGCTCTACGAGCACCTGCGCCGGGCGTACGGGCCCTACGGGTCGTTCCTGCTGGCGTGGACGCGCCTGGTGCTGCTGCTCCCGAGCTCCGTGGGGAGCTTCGCGCGGCTGGCCTCGGAGGCTGCGCTGGGGCTCTACGGCCGGCCCGCCTCGCCGCGGGTGGCCACGGCGCTCTCCGTGGGCTTCATCGCGCTGTGCGCGGCGACGAACCTCGTGGGGGTGCGCGCGTCGGCCCGGCAGCAGGCCGCGCTCACCGTCGCGAAGTACGCCGGGGTCGCGTTCCTTGGCGTGGCGGGGCTCTGCCTCGCGCTGCCCGAGGGGGGCGTGGTGGTGCCGCCCCCGGCGCCTCCGGTGCCGTACGCCACGGAGGTGACGGCCCTCGGGTGCTTCGGGGCCCTGGTGTCGGTGATGTGGGCCTACGACGGCTGGGCGGACCTCTCCAGCCTCGGGGGCGAGGTGAAGGACCCCTCGCGCGCGCTCCCGAGGGCGCTGGTCTTGGGCACGCTGGCGATCTGCGCGGTGTACCTCCTGGCCAACGCGGGCTACGCGAGGGTGCTGGGCGTAGAGGGCCTGCGCCGCGCGACGGGCGGCGAGCGCATGCCCGCGGCGCTCCTGGCGAGCGCGGTGCTGGGCCCCGGCGGGCGCACGTTCCTGACGGCGCTGGTGCTGGTCTCGTGCGTAGGGGCGTGCATGAACGGGCTCATGACGGGGCCGAGGGTCTTTGTCCCGCTGAGCGCCGACGGGGAGTTCCCGGAGGCCCTGGGGAGGGTGTCCCCGCGCACCGGGGTGCCCACCACGGCGGTGCTGGTGAGCGCGCTCCTCGGGATCGGGTACGTGACCTTCCGGTCCTTCGAGGAGCTCACCGACGCCTTCGTGGCGGGGATGTTCCCGTTCTACATGCTGGGCGTGGCGGCGGTGTATGTCCTCCGTCGCCGGGAGCCCTCGCTCCCGAGGCCCTTCCGGGTGCCGGGCTACCCCTGGGTCCCCGCGGTGTTCCTCGTGGGCGCCTCGGCGCTGCTGGTGGGGGCCTTCTCCGCGGCCACGGCCTCGGCCTGGCTGGCCCTGGCCGTGGTGGCCCTCGGGGTGCCCGCCAGGGTGCTCTGGCAGCGCGTCAGGGCGCGCTCCGCGTCGTAGGCCCGCGCAAGGGGATCAGGTGGCGCGGCGGACGCGTCGCGCGCCCTCCCAGGGGTCGGCGGCGGTCGCGAGCGGGTGATCAAACCAGAGCCGCGCGCTCGTCACGTCGGCGCAGTGGCAGAGCGCCGCCAGGGGGCCCATCCTACGCTCGCGGTTGCTGTAGTCCCGGAGCTCGCCCTCGGCGTACTTGAGGCCGTTGCGCTGCTCCTCGCTCAGAACGAACCCGTACTCCCTGAATTTCTCGGCGCGGAAGGCGTGCTCGCCCTCCTTGGTCTGCATGGAGGGGACCCGGTGCAGGGCGCCGTCGTCCCCCTCTACATACTTCCAGAGCTTCTCGACGTCGTGGAGGAACACCACCAGCAGGGCGTCGGACAGGGAGAACGGGAGGGGGCGCAGCGCCTCGTAGGTCCGGTACAGCACCCGCGCGATGTTCATGATCTCCTGGACGTGGTCCTTGTACCCGCCAGGCCACGCCTGATGGTTGTTCGTGGAGCCCTGAGTGCGCTCCATGAGCGCGAGGTTCGTCGCCAGGAACCCCTTGCAGGCGGCCCGGTTTGGCTCATCGATCAGCTCGATCAAGCCCTCGATCGTGTGGTACGGCGGCAGGTCCATTTCGTCTCCATGGCCAGGCGGAACGCCAGGGTATACACCATGTATACCTTTCGTTACTCGAAGCGCAGGCGCCCCCAACGCGAGGCCCGGTGGAAGTTCCCCTGGCCCAGGAGCGGCGACCACGCCAGCGAGTCCCGCTGCCCGTCCCGGAAGGTGTACACGTTGGCGCGCCAAGCGTCTCCGTTCCTGGGAGGGACCTGGGCGCCCACGCCCGTGAGGGCGCTCCAGGGCAGGCGCAGCTCCAGGGTGTAGCCCTCGCGGTCCGCCCTGGAAGCGACGCTCACCGCGGGGTCCCAGTCCTGGTGGCCGTAGCGCGTGGCCCCGTCGGGGCCTCGGGAGATGGGGCGGTTGTAGTCCTCGAAGCGCGTGCTCCAGACGGCCCCCGCGGTGTCCACCTGGAGCTCGAAGTAGTCCCGGTTGTCCCCCGGGTCCCCGGGCTGGAGCATGAGCTCCACCCCCGACGAGCGCTCCCACACATGGGGGTCCCGCGCGGTGTTCGTGAAGGGCCGGTCCGGCGAGGGGTCCCGCACCCGGATGCCCAGGTAGAGCCCCGTGGCGTCCCACAGGAGGCGGGCCTCGGCCTGCACCCTGGAGGCGGGCTCTTCCCGACCGGTGCCCGGGTGCACCAATGGGCCCGTGCGCCCCGCGGTGGCCCACGGGGCCTCGTCGAGCGCGCCGTCCACCCGTAGGGAGCCCTCCGGCGCGCGCTTGACCGCCAGCGAGGGCAGGCGCCCGTCGCTGCGGTCGCTGTGGGCGCGGGGACGACACGCCAGGAGCGCGCCCAGAGCAAGCCATCGGGGTCTCACCGCCGGGGCGAATAGCACGTTCCGGGCGTGCGCCGAAGGCCAGCGGTGGTATGACCCCCGGCGATGCTGCTCCCGCTCGCCGCCAACTCGCTGCGCCTCGCGCTCCTGCCGCTCCTGCACCTGCGCCACCGGACCCTCGTCCCAAAGGGGAGCTGGGTCCGGGTGAAGCTCGAAGGGCCCTTGACGGAGCTCAGCCCTCCGGCGCAGCGCTGGCTCCGCGCGGTGCGCCCGCAGGTGTCCGTGGCGGGCCTGCGCATGCTGGCGGAGGCCGTGGCCCAGGACGACCACGTGGCGGGCGTGCTCTTCGAGCTCCGGGGCGTGGCGTGTGGCTGGGCCACCGCCCAGAGCGTCAGGGACGTGGTGGGCGCCCTGCGCGCGGCCGGCAAGAAGACCGTGGCGTACCTGCCCTTCGGGGCCTCCACCCGGGAGTACCACCTCGCGGTGGCGTGCGACACGGTGCTCATCGCCCCGCAGGCGTCCCTGGCCCCGCTGGGCGTGGCCGCGGGGAGCACCTTCCTCAAGGGCCTCCTGGCCCGCGGGGGCATCGAGGCCGAGGTGCTCGCCCGCAAGGAGTTCAAGAGCGCCGGGGAGAGCTTCTCCCGGGACGGCTTCTCCGAAGCCAACCGCCAGCAGCTCGACGCGCTCCTCGACCGCTTCCAGGGCGCGTTCCTGCAAGCCATTTCCGACGGGCGCCGGGTGGACCTGGACCGCGCCCGGAGCCTGGTGGACAACGGCCCCTACCGCCCCTCGGACGGCGTGAGGGACGGCCTGGTGGACGCCCTGGCCTACGAAGACCAGGTGCCCTCGCACCTCGGCCCCAAAGGGACAAAGGTCGTCTCCGCGCCGGTGTACCTTCGCCTGCGCCGCGCGTTGCGCTTCTCGCCCGTGCTCCCCGCCCAGCGGGTGGGCGTGGTCGAGGTGCGTGGGGCCATCGTCCCGCAGTCGCGCTACGCCTTCGGGTCCGTGGCCGACGCCGAGCGCATCGTGGGGGCGCTGCGCGTGGCCCGGGCGGTGCCCCGCATCGGCGCCGTGGTGCTCTACGTAGACTCCCGCGGGGGCAGCGCCCTGGCCAGCGACGTGATCGCCCGCGAGGTCGAGCGCGTGCAGGAAGAGAAGCCCGTGGTGGCGTACTTCTCCGACGTGGCCGCCTCCGGCGGGTACTACGTCGCCGCCCCCACCCGGGCCATCGTGGCGCAGCCCACCACGGTCACGGGCTCCATCGGTGTGATCGCCATGCGCTTCCTGGCCTCGGGCACCCTCGGGCTCCTGGGCGTCGGCCAGGAGACCCTGCGCCGCGGCGCCCGCGCGGACCTCATGTCCCCGTACCGCCGCTGGGACGAGGGCGACCGCGCCGCCGTCGAGCGCGAAATCGACGGCTTCTACAACGATTTCGTGGCCACCGTCGCCCGCGGGCGCAAGCGCTCCCCGGAGGACGTCGAGCCCGTCGCCCGGGGGCGCGTGTGGGCCGGCTCGGACGCGCGGGACGTCGGCCTCGTGGACGCCCTCGGGGGCCTGGACACCGCCATCGCCCGCGCCCGCGAGCTCGCTGGTGGACGCTTCCACGACGACCCGGTGCTCATTTCCCCACCTCGGAATACACCACCCCCGGCAGAGCTTCCATCGGCCATGATGGCCGTTTTGTCTTCACTGGCGGAGCAGCACGGCGGGGTGCGGGCGCTGGACGCGCTGCAACTGGCGCTCTCTTCCCCGCACGAGAGGCTCTTTGCCTTCGAGGACGCGGACGTGGGGTGATGTGGGTAGCGTCGGGCTGGGGGAGCCTGTAGGGTGGCGCCCCACGCTGGAGGCTACGGATGGCTGCGATGGCGACAAAGTTCGACACCCTTGTGGACGTGTTCACGGAGACCACCCGGCGCGCGCCGGGGACGGAGCTCTTCGGCGAGAAGCGCGACGGCGCCTGGCGCTGGATGACCTACGGGCAGTTCAAGGACGCGGTGGACAACCTCCGCGGGGGCCTGGTGGGCCTCGGGGTGACCGTCGGGGACAAGGTCGCGATCATCGCCAACAACCGCTCCGAGTGGGCCGTGGCGGCGTACGCGGCGTACACCCTCGGGGCGGCCTACGTGCCCATGTACGAGGCCCAGCACGACAAGGAGTGGGCGTACATCCTCAAGGACTGCGACGCCAAGGTGCTCTTCGCGGCCAACGAGAAGATCGCGAAGCGCGTCGAGGCGCTGCGGGCCGAGTGCCCTGCGCTCCAGCACGTGGTGACCCTCGGGGCCGGGGACTCGGAGCCCGGGAGCTACGCGGCGCTCCTGCGCCGCGGGGCGGAGACCCCGGCGCCTTTGCGCCGCGCGGACAAGGGCGACCTGGCGGGGCTGATCTACACGTCGGGCACCACGGGCAACCCCAAGGGGGTGAAGCTGTCGCACAACAACCTGGCGGCCAACGTGAGCGCCCTCCACGAGGAGATTGACATCCGAGAGGGCGACCGGTCCCTGTCGTTCCTGCCGTGGGCGCACTCCTTCGGACAGACCGTGGAGCTCCACGCGCTGTTCTCGCTGGGGGCCTCGCTGGCCATCGCCGAGGGGGTGGACAAGCTCCTGGCGAACATGCAGGAGATCCGCCCCACGGTGCTCTTCGCGGTGCCGAGGGTGTTCAACAAGCTCTACGCGGGGCTCCACAAGAAGATGGAGGCGATGACCCCGCGCCGCCGGGGGCTCCTCCAGGCCGCGCTCAAGAACGCCGCGGCGCGGCGGGACCTGCGGGGCCAGGGGCGGCACTCGCCCTTCCTGGAGCTCAAGCACCTGGTCCTGGACAAGCTGGTGCTGTCCAAGGTGCGGGAGACCTTCTTCGGCGGGCGCCTGCGCTATGCGTTCTCCGGCGGCGCGGCGATCTCCCGCGAGGTGGCGGAGTTCATTGATAACATCGGGGTCACGGTGTACGAGGGCTACGGCCTGACGGAGACGTCTCCCATCGCGACGGCCAACTCCCCCAAGGGGCGCAAGATCGGCGCCGTGGGGCGGGCAATCCCAGGCACGCGGATTGTCATCGACAAGGAGGCCAGCGGGGACCCGGTGCACGGCGAGGTGGTGGTGTACGGCCACAACGTGATGCAGGGCTACCACAACCTCCCGGAGGAGAACGCCAAGGTGTTCACCGCGGACGGCGGCTTCCGCACGGGGGACCTCGGGTACGTGGACGACGAGGGGTATTTGTACATCACCGGGCGCATCAAGGAGCAGTACAAGCTGGAGAACGGCAAGTACGTGGTGCCGGTGCCGATTGAAGAGGCGATCAAGCTGTCGCCGCTGGTGTCCAACGTGATGGTATACGGGCAGAACCGGCCCTTCAACGTGGCGCTGGTGGTGCCGGACCTGGAGGCGGCGAAGAAGATCGCCCAGGACAAGGGCGTGGCCACGGACCCGCTCCCGGCGATGCTCAAGGACCCCAAGGTGGTCGCGCGCTACCGCGAGGAGCTGGCGGCCTTCACCAAGGAGATCAAGGGGTACGAGCGGGTGCGCGCCTTCGCCCTGATCGCCGAGGACTTCACCATCGACAACGGGATGATGACCCCGAAGATGAGCCTGAAGCGCAAGAACATCGTGGCCCACTACGAGGGCACGCTGAGCGACCTCTACACAAACGCCAAGGACGCCGGCGGGGACTGAAGCGCCGTTCAGCGCGCCCGCCGCTCTCCAGGGTCGGCGTCCTCCGTGGGCGCCTCGGGCTCCAGCAGCGCCAGGAGCTCGCGGGTGATCCCCCCGACGGGCGCCACCGTAGACCAGCGGGTCTCCTCGCGAAGCACCACCCCCGCCACCCGGGACTCGGTGACCTGCCCCCTCGCGGCGGCGGCCTGGGCCTCGTCCACCATGGCCCGGAGCTTCCCGATCCTGAGGGTGGTCTCCGGCCCCGGTGTGTCTGCGCCGTAGAGCAGCGCCTCGGCCTCGGGGATCGCCTCGCACCGCGCCCGAAGCGACGCGTAGGTCTCTCCGAGCTGCACCCGCAGGGATAGCACCCGCTGGAGGTCCTCCGCGACGCCCTCACGCGCGGCCTCCAGCTCTTCGATCCGCGCTGCCAGGTCATCGCGCCCTGCCGTCCACGCCGCGTGACGCCGCCCGAGCTCGGCCTGGAAGGACTCCTCGAAACGCAGGAGGAGCGCCGCGAGGTCCGGCTCGCTCGTGTCGAACTGCGCCGCACGCAGCACCTCCGCCAGCGCCTCGTGCTCGCAGACCCGCCCGCCCGGGGCGCCGTCCCTCGCGCGGGCCTCGCGCAGCGCCACGGAGAACGCGCCGAGCGCCGCCTGGAAGGTCCCCACCGCCGCCTCGGCGTACAGGTGCCGCTCGTACGCGTCGCGCAAGGCGCGCCGTCCCGGCGACCGGTCGCGCCACCAGAGCCCTGCCAACACGGCGCTCACCGCCGCGCTCGCCGCCGCCGCCGCGACGTAGAAGCCCGCTCCCCGCAGCACCGCCAGGAGCGCGAAGAGCCCCGCCGCGGTGAGCGCGCCCGCCAACCCCGCGGCCACCCTCCGGCGCCCGGCCCGGTCCCTCGCGGCGACCTCGCGCCACGCGGCGAACTCCGACAGTTCTTCAAACCCGAGACTGCCCATGGCGTGCACCCGCCCTGTGTGCTGGCTAAGGGTACCACCCGCGCCCGACACCCGCACCCCACCAAGGCCGGGCGGGGGAGGTCCTCCAGACAGGCACACTTCAGACGCCCACGGGTCTATGCCAGCCCCTCCAAGGTGGATGTCAGAGAGAAGAAACCGCAAGGGGCACAAGGGGAAGAAGGAGTCCTCAAAGAGCGGCTGCTCTCTTGCAAGTCATCACTGCAACTCGAAGGTCCTGGCTGCCCTTGAGGACGCCTTCTTCTTGCGCCCCTTGCGCCCCTTGCGGTTTCCTCTCTCTGAACATCGGCCACCGACATAAGCCCGCGCACGGCGACCTCACCTCCCGGCCCCATAGGCGTTAAGCGCCATCACGTTGCGGTCTTGTCGGGACCGTTCCTCCAAGGCGCCGCGGAGCTCGGACTTCGCCTGGGTTTGGGCGGTGGAGGCCGGGGTCGGGCGGTGGAGGCCGGGGTCGGGCGGTGGAGGCCGAGGTCGGGCGGTGGAGGCCGAGGTTGGGCGGTGGAGGCCGAGGTTGGGCGGTGGAGGCTGGGGTCGGGCGGTGGAGGCCGGGGTTCGCCAGAATCAGGGTCCATGATGTCGCGTCGCTCACCCCGGGCTACGGAAGGCGGTCACCGCGCCTCCGCGCGGTTGCAAGGAGTGCGGTCCGTGCGTTCTCAAGCAGCGAGGGGGTTTCCGCGCGAGGGGTGCTCCCGCGGGCGCAGCACGTGCCTCTCTAGTCCGCGT
>JACRDB010000040.1 GCA_016218725.1 Deltaproteobacteria bacterium | reverse complement strand
GGAGGGTGGAGCGGGGAACGCGCTGGCGCCGGGCGAAAGCTCGCTGCGAAGCGGGGCGCTCCTCGCGGGCGCGATGCAGCAGGTCGGCGCGACGCGCAGGAGAACCGGGGCGGGTGGAGCGCCGACGGGCTTGCGGCGCAACGGGCGGTGGGGCAGTCTCGGGCGGCATGGTCCGGGTGGGCGGTGGGATGGCGTAGAGAACCGCCTTGCTGCCCCACTTCGGACCGTGCGTCCAGCACCGCCGCCCGGAGCTCTACCCCGCGACGCCGTCGACCAAGTTAGACGGGTAGCCGTCCACGGTGCTCCGTTCCTGGGTTACGTCCATGGCATTGGTGATGTCAACGGCGATGGCCTGGCAGACGTCGTGGCTGGAGCTTCTGCAAATGCCGAGGTGTGGTTGGGCAACCGGGACTCGGTCCTGTCGGAAACGGCGGTTCTGCTCACACAACCTGCCATCATGGCAGACCAGCTCCTGGGCGACCACGCGGCGACGCCCGGTGACCTCAATGGAGACGGCTTTACGGACCTTGCGCTCGGCATCACCAACACGCGACCTCTTGGACCCGACGTTCACGGGGGACGAGTCTTTGTGTATCTTGGATCCGAGCGAGGTCCCCCACGGTCACCATCCTTCACGCTGGAACCACCAACGGGTGAGGGGGCCGATTTTGGCTTTGATTTGACCTGCAGTAGCGACATGAATGGTGACGGACTGGACGACCTCGTGGTGGGGTTCCCGAGCGGCGGCTACCGTTCTGAAGGCCCCATCTATGGAGGCACCTTGTTGATCTATCACGGTTCGTCGGCGGGCATTCCTGGCACGGCAAATGTGCGAATTCGCAACAATCTAGCGAATGAATTTGAGGGTCTGGGAGGACGGATCGCCGGGTTGTTTTTCGGTGGCTCAGGGATGCTATTGAGTGCTGATTTTCCAGGTTGAACCGCTAGGAGTCACGAGCGTATGGGATCTTTTGGGCTGGAGTTTGTGAACGCCAGAGAGAGTTCGCCTGGCGAGCCGACTTGGAAGCCGTACAATGTAGAGCGTGATGGTTCGCTTCTAATCGGGCCGCGGCTCCGCGAGATCATGGCGCACTTTTCGAGGCGTAGTGGGTACGTGTATTTTCCGCCGGGGACCTACCTGGTAGATCCGGTCGAACCCGGTGCGCGAGTCGGCACCGACGCCACGGACCTCTACGTCCCGCCCACGGTGACCATGATCTTCTCCCCAGGGGCTGTACTGCGACCCACCATGGTAGGGAGCAGGGTGGCGGTGATCCAGATTCACGGCGGGATCGAGGCCGGGCCCACCCGGATCTTCGATACGGCAGCCACTGCGAGAACCCCAGTGGGTCGCATCTTTCTGACCAGCAACCAGATCCCCGTCGTGTATCCCGAGTGGTGGGGTGCGGCACAGTCCCTCATGAGCCTTGTACCCTCCGAGGTAGACACGGCAGCGCTCCAAGCGGCCTTCGACGCCGCGCACAACGATCGGCACTTCAGCGGTTCCGGCCTGGTGGGGGGCTTCGGGTTTGAGGTGCTTCGTCCGACGATCCCGATCGCCCTGCGCGGTCCCTACCTCCTGCGAGATGCGTTGTACCTCGGCCAGAAGCCCGGGGAAGCCACGCCTCGTAACCCGGATGGGTTCATCCTCCGCGGCAGTTCACCGGTGGGGAGCGAAGGGAGTGGCCGTCCGACGCTTGTCTGGGACAACACGGTCCCCATACCATCCTCCATGGAGGCCATGCTGGTAGTGCGTGGGAGCTATGGGTTCACCGTGGAGGACGTCAGTGTAGACGCCGGCACCGGCGCGGCCAGCACCCATCGTCCCGCCCGTGGTGTGCTGGTAGATGGCATGACGGTCTCGCAGATGAACCTGTTCCGTCGCTGCACCTTCCTCCGAGCAGCGCGGGCGCTAGTGCAGCTTGGGCCTCCTCCTCCGGAGGCGGTGCCCTCCTCCGGAGACAGGGATCGCCTCGAGCGACCCTCGGAGGTCGTGCTGGATGCCGCCCGGACCAACAGCGGCGGACACGACCTGTATGGCCTGCGCTTCGAGGGGTGCAACTTCCTCGCTGGGGGCGCCGGGATCAGCGCCTCCCCTGCGGACCGCGGCGCGTTGCAGGCCGATGGGGTGGTGTTTCGTGCCAACCAGTCATTTGGGGTCGAGTTCGACAGTTGTGCCTTCGGGGGTCACGCCCGTGCCATGCTCCGCGCCTTCGGGGGCTCCTTTCTGTTGACCGCGTGTGTGTTTCACACGCTGCGAGTCTTTGATGGCTTCGGCCCGATGAGCGAAGACGAGCCCCTGAGCAACGGCTGCGACGTGGTGTTCGAGGTCGTGGTCCCGGAGCGCATGGCTGGGGGCGCTGCGGCGGTGGGGCAGGGTTCGAGCAGCTTCACCGCGGTGGGTTGTGAGTCGCAGAGCTGGCGGTTCCTGCTGACGCACGACCAAGGACCCTCCGCAGGTCCAACCTTCAGCTCGGTGATCACAAACCTCCATCACGCCCCTGTAGCCGACCTGTCGGAGGCACCTCTCATCACACTCTATCCACCTGCGATCGTGTGGCGTGGACCTGCGCGGCGGGGCGCGAAGCTCCTCCTGGACGGTTGCCTGCTCCAGGCGGGCGCGGCGCTGGATGGCAGGCTCATCCCCTCGGACGCGCGGGTGTTGCTCGGGACGGGTCTCCCTCTTGGGAGCGTGGTGAGCATCGGCACGCGGACCACTGGAGGAGCTCTCTTCGCGATCGACTGCCTGCCCCGCGGCAGCTGCGAGCCCCTCACCTCTCTCGCGCAGTTCGGGTGACGCGATGGGGACCTTCGGGCCTGAGTTTGTCCATGTAGCTCAAGAGATTGACTCCCGGCGCTCGGTGGGCTTTGGCGACATCACGGCGGGAATGGAGCCGGCGCTGGCGCCCTCCGTCCGGAGCTTGTCCGCGGCGTTGCTGCTTGAGCTCATCCGGTCTCTGGAGTCTCCTGGGCCCGGTCGCGGCGCGGGAGGGACCCTGTACTTCGCGCCGGGCGTCTACCTTGTTCGGCCAGGGCCCACCGAGGCGCTTCGCTCGCTGACGATTCCGCCCTCCATCGCGCTCCGCTTCGCCCCAGGCGCGGTCCTGGTGCTGGTCGCTCAGGCGCCCTCGGTCGAGACGACCATACGACATCCTGGCGCGTCGGACCCGGTAACACTTGCGGACTTGTTTGAGACCTCGTTGACGCGCATCGAGGAGCTGCGCCCACTGCCTTCGTTGGCGCCGCTGCGACTCCGCGTCGAGGGCGAGGTGCAGGCCGGCCCTCGACAGATCTTTGGCACCTGGGCCACGGAGCGAGCGCGGCTGCCGGGTTCGAGGCTCCGGCCTGCGGATGTGAGTACGGTGGAGCTCGGGGCTGGCGTCACGACCTTGTTCCCAGAGTGGTGGGGGGCGACCTCGACCGCGAGTGGGATCGTAAACGTCGCGGCCTTGCAGGCATGTCTCGATAGCGCCGCCCGGGTCGCGTCGCTCCGAACCGCTGACCGGGACCTGACGACGGTGGAGTGCGTAGGAAGCTACATCCTCGCGGAGACCGTCCGTGTTCGGGCGCCGACGACGGTCGATCGGACGACCGTGGCGCTGCGCCTTCGAGGGCGCTGGAGCCAGGCGAGCCCCGATCCTCGCAGATCGCTTCCTGCGACGCTGCATGCAGGGGAGGGGTTCCTCGGGGACACGCTGCTGGAGGTGGCGCCCTCGGTCACCCTCACACTGGAACGCCTGGGGCTGGACGGCTCCGCCGCGGTCTCGCAGGTGCTCCGGGCGCGTGGGGCACGAGACGGTACGCGGGGACCGTTGCGCATCTCGCAGTGTGCAATGCGAGGC
Organism: Deltaproteobacteria bacterium; assembly: GCA_016218725.1. Taxonomy (GTDB): domain Bacteria; phylum Myxococcota_A; class Polyangia; order Polyangiales; genus JACRDB01. The sequence goes on along the minus strand of JACRDB010000040.1, from coordinate 28,200 downwards.
GCGACCCGGACGCTGCTCTCACTGGTAGCAGACCCGGAGCTTCCAGGCGCCGCCGGGGGCTTCCCCGCAAGGGCCTGGGTCGTGGTCGAGGGTACCTCCTTCGAGGGCTTCTCCGCGAGACTCGCCTCCCTGATCGACAGCGCCCTCCCTGGCGTCGAAGCTGCGTTTCGTGGGTGTCGCTTTGTCGCCGCGGCGCCGACCCTGGTGAGGTCCTCTCAGGGTCGGCTGCACCTCCGCGGATGTGCGTTTGAGAACCGGCGTGCGAGCTACCTTGAAGACGGCCTCCCGCGCGCCTGTACGGACCTCCTGCTGGACGCCGTGGCCTCGGCGCGTGCGCCTTCGTTGTTGGATCGCGCGAGTCAGTCGCGCAGCGCGCAGTACTTGCGGAGCGTCGGTGTTTCTGCCCGCACCGGGGCCGACCTCGAGCTTGTGGGCGTCGTTCACCAGAACACCCTCCGGCGTGTCGCGACGGACCCGGATCCTCCCGCGGTGTCGTGGGACGCTCGCACCGTGCAGGCTTTGCAGCTTCGGGCCTGCACCTGGCTCCCTTCCGAGGGTCCCCCTGCTTCCGACGGCACCGAGGCCCTGGGGGGTCGAGTGCAGGTCACCACAGACAGCGTTCGGGTGTACAGCCTCGCGACTCGCTTCGGCGGACCCCTCGGGGTGATCGGCCCGACCCCGATGGCCGTCCCTCCGTTGGCGAGGCTTGGGGACACTACCCCGGCCTGATGACAGCGCAGAGCAAGTCGGCCACGTTGCGCGGGGAATTCCCCCATCCCCGGCAGGGACGATCACCGTTGACCACCATCCGCGGGGGCTCCCTCGCTGGGGACAGCGTGGACGAGGTCCCGGGCGCTGGTCCAGAAATCAGGCGTTGTCCCCGGGAGGGCCCTGGAAGAGCCGGGCCGCCGCGGCGACGAGGCTACGGACGTCCACCCCGGAGCCGGTCTCGACCATCATCTGGAGGCCCATGGTGCCCGCCAGGAGGAGCCTGGCCAGCGCCGCGGGGTCCGTGTCGGCGCGCACCCTCCCCTGGGCCTGGGCCGTGCGGAGGAGCCCCTCCAGGGCGCCCCGGCACTCCTCCAGGAGGACCACGTAGCGCCCGCGGAAGCGCTCCGAGCGCGCGCACGCCGCGAGGACCGCGTGAAGGTGCGGCGCCCCGCCGCTGGCGGCGGGGTACACGCCCCCCGCGGAGAGGCACTCGACGAAGACCTCGCAGCTCCGGACGATGTCCCCGCCGTCGCCCACCACGGCGGCCAGGAAGGCCCGGACGGCGCGGTCCATGACCTCCGCGAGGACGGCGTCCCGGTCCGCGAAGAGCCTCGCGAACTCCCCCGGCGAGCGCCCGGCGCGGTGGCACACACGATCGGTGGTGGCGTCCTCCACGCCGACCTCGGCGAAGACGAGCATCCCCGCGGTGACCAGGTCCTCGCGGGCGTCCTCCAGGGCGGCCGCGGCCTCCCGCGCTCGCTCCTGGCTCATCCGGGCGGGCCCATGCACACCCCGGCGATGCAGAGCTGGCCGGTGTTACAGCAGCTGTTGCAGCCGCACAGGCGGGTACCCGCGCGGCACAGGGCCACGCAGGTGCCGAAGCTGCACACCTGGCCGCAGGGGCAGCCCCCGGGGCACGCCGCGGGCGAACACACGAAGCGGCCCATCTCCGTGGGGTCCCTGGCGCAGGTGCGGCCCGTGGGGCACTCCCCGGGGCACTGCCCGCCGCAGCCGTCGGCCTGGCCGCAGGTGGCGTCCATGGGGCACCGCGGGATGCACTCGCACACGCCGGTGCTGCCGTTGCAAACCTGGCTCATCGGGCAGGTGGTGCCGCGGCAGACACCCCCACACGTATCGCTCGCCACGGCCCCGCAGGCGAGGGTGGTCGAGCACGTCCGGTGGCAGCAACGGCCCTCCATGCAGGTGTCCCCCGCGGGGCACTGGGTCCCGGTGCCCGGGCACACGAGGCCCATGCACCCGCCGGGGATGGGCGAGCCGCACGCGACGGTGGACGGCGGGGGACAGGTCGCGATGCACTCGCAGCGCCCGGAGACGCAGCGCTGGCCGGTCCCGCAGCGGGTCCCCAGGCCGCACGAAGGCCCCCCCGGGCAGATGTTCTCGATGCTCCGGCCGCACTCCACGCTGGCCGGGTCGATCACGGGGCACCGCGGCGCGCACACGCACACGCCCCCGGAGCAGAGCTGCCCCGAGGGGCACAGGGTCCCGCTCCCACAGGACGGCCCCCCCGGGCACACATTCGCCAGCGGCGTTCCGCACGGCAGGGACGACAGGGGCGTGCCCGGGCACCGCGGGGTGCACACGCAGCTCCCGCCCACGCAGGTGTTGCCCGCGGGGCACAGCGTGCCGCTGCCCGGACAGGTGGCCCCGGGGCAGCGGTTCAGGAGCGGCGACCCGCAGGTCACCGTGGACGCCGCCGGACACGACGGCGCGCACACGCAGGCCCCGCCCGTGCACACCTGCCCCGCGGGGCACATGGTCCCGCTCCCGCAACCCGGTCCCCCGGGGCACACGTTGGCGATGGGCCTCCCGCACGGCACCGCGGACGCGGGCGTGGACGGACACCGCGGCGCGCACACGCAAGCCCCGCCCGTGCACACCTGCCCGGCAGGGCACTGGGTCCCGGTGCCCACGCAGGTGGCCCCCGGGCACACATTGGGAATGGGCGCCCCGCACGCCACCGTGAATGCCGCCGGGCAGCTCGGGTTGCACACGCACTCGCCCATGCGGCAGATCATCCCCGGAGGACAGCGCGTCCCGCTGCCCGCGCAGGTGACCCCGGGGCAGGTGTTCACGATGGGCGCCCCGCACATCACCGTGGACGGCGCCGGGCACATCGGGTTGCACGCGCAGGCCCCACCCATGCAAATCTGCCCCGCGGGGCAGCGCGTCCCGGTGCCGCAGGACGGCCCTCCGGAGCACACGTTCGGGATGTTCGTCCCGCACGTGATGATCGACGGGCTCACCGGCGGACACCGCGGCACGCACTGGCAGCGGCCCCCAAGGCACACCTCCCCGGAGGGGCACATGGTGCCCGTTCCACACATGGGCCCACCTGGGCATACATTGGCGATGGGTGTCCCACACGCCAGGGTCGCGGGGTTGGTGGTGGGGCAGCGGGGGACGCAGACGCAGCGGCCGTCGGCGCAGCGCTGGCCGTCGGGGCAGCGGGTGCCGGACCCGGGGCACGAGGCGCCGGTGCAGGAGATCCGCAGGGGGCCGCCGCAGTCCACGGTGGCCGGGTCCGGGCAGGTGGAGGTGCACTGGCAGCGGCCGTCGCGGCACACCTCGCCCGCCGGGCAGCGCAGGCCCGTACCGCAGGACGGCCCCGTGGGGCAGCGGTTGGGGATCGGCAGGCCGCAGGCGATGGAGTCCGCGGTGGAGGCCGGCGGGCACTCGTTGATGCAGATGCAGCGCCCGAGGTCCGGGTCACAGCGGAAGCCCTCGGCGCAGTCCGGCGCGCAGCGGCCGCCGCAGCCGTCGTCCGCGCCGCAGGCGACGCCGGGCGGGCAGCTCGGGCGGCAGACGCATGCGCGGGTCATGGGGTCGCAGACGTGGCTGCGCTCGGCGCAGGCCCCCGCGCAGCGGCCGCCGCAGCCGTCGTCCGCGCCGCAGGCCACGCCCGGGGGGCAGTTCGGGGTGCACATGCACGCGCCGAAGACGCAGCGGTCCCCGGGGCCGCGGTTGCAGGGCGGGTTGCAGGTGCAGGTGTCAATGCAGCGCCCGTTCACGCAGGCCTGGCCCGTGGGGCAGGTGGTCGCCGCGCAGGGGTTGTCCTCGCAGCGGCCGTCCACGCAGAACTGCCCGGAGGCGCAGGTCACCCCGTCGCAGGGACCCCTGGGCACGCACTGGATGTGGCACCCGAAGCCCTCCGGGCACATGGACGTGCACGGCTGCACCGGAAGGCAGGCGCCGGTGCCCGGGTCGCAGAACTGCCCCGCCGGGCAATTCACCCCCGCGCAGGGCACCGGGTAGCAGCCCGCCACGCAGCGGCCGTCGATGCAGGTGTGCCCCGGCATGCAGGTGAGGCCCGCGCAGGGGTCCCGCAGGGGCACGCAGGCCGCGAAGCACGACTCCGCCCCGCAGGTGTTCTCCATGGAGGCGCAGGGGTCCTGCTGGCACCGCCCCCCGAGGCACCGCAGCCCCGGAGGGCAGAACCGGTCGTCCGGGCAGCGGGCCCCGAGGCCCGCGTCCGCGTCCATGGGCGCCGTGTCCTCCGTGGGGACCTCGATGGGCACCACGTCAAAGCGCGGCAGGTCCAGCGCAAAGGCCGTGTCGACGCTGCCGTCCAGCGCCCGGCGGGTGCCCCCGAGGAGCGAGCTCGCGTCGCTGCACCCGAGCGCCGCCGCCAAGACCACCAGCACCAGCGCAGGGAACCGCATGCAAGCACCTCCAGATGCTCCCACGGTGCCAGAAATCCGCCCCCGGCGCATCATCCTGCGGGTGCGGTCCCCCCGCCACAGGCGGCGCCCGACCCTCCTCGGGGAGCGCCCTTCGTGCGCCCAGAGGGGTCCCTGGGACCCGGGGCCACCCTCCGCAGGGGATGGGAGCTGTGGCACACTGCGTGATTGTGGATGCCCCCGCGCCCAGGCCTCGCGTATTGATCGTCGGCTCCGGAGGGATCGGCGGGATCGTGACCGCCGCCCTGTTGGAGCATGGCGCCTCGGAGGTCTGCGCCCTGACCACCAACCAGGAGATCGCCCGCGCGGTGTCCGAGCGGGGCTTCCGGGTCTGCGGCGTGGACGGCGCCCGCACCGTACGCGGAGCCTGCCGCACGAAGCTCTCCGGCGAGGACCCCCCCTTTGATTTCGTGATGCTCGCGGTGCAGCCCCCGCAGGTGGAGGGCGCCGTCCGGGACACGCTCCCGTGGCTGGCGCCCGACGGGGCCATGGTGTGCCTCCAGAACGGCTTGTGTGAAGAGCGCGTGGAGAAGATCGTCGGCCCGGACCGGGTCCTGGGCGCGGTGGTCTCCTGGGGCGCCGCCATGCCCGAGCCCGGGCTCTACGAGCGCACCGCCCACGGGGGCTTCACCCTCGGGCGCCTGGACGGCCGTCAGGACCCCAGGCTCCCCACGCTGCGCATGCTCCTGGAGGTCGTCGGGCCCACGGAGATCACCCCCAACCTCCTCGGGGCCCGCTGGAGCAAGCTCGCCATCAACTGCGCCATCAGCACCCTGGGCACCATCGGCGGGGATCGCCTGGGCGCGCTCATGATGCACCTGTCCGTGCGGCGCCTGGCCCTGCGCATCATGGCGGAGACCGTCCGCGTGGCCCGCAAGCTGGAGGTCCGCCTGGAGAAGGTCTCCGGCACCCTGGACCTGGAGTGGATGGCCCTCACCGACGAGGAGCTCGCCAGCCCCGCCAGCCCCGCCCTGGTCACCCGCCACGCCATGCTCCTGGCCGTCGGGGCCCGGTACCGGCGCATGCGCTCGTCCATGCTGTCGGCCATCGAGCGGGGCCGCACCCCCGCGGTGGACTACCTAAACGGCGAGGTGGTCACCCGAGGCCGCGCCGTGGGCGTCCCCACGGAGGTCAACGCCGCCGCCCAGGCCGCCGTCCACGCCATCGCCGAGGGCCGGGCCCGCTGCGGCATGCCCGCCATCTACGCCCTCGCGGAAGAGGTCGGCGCGCGGTGATCCCCCGGCGGGAGGCGCTCGCCCTGGCCGCGCTCTCGGCCTGCGGGCCCCGACCGCCCGCCTTCGCCCCCGAGGACGCCCAGGCCACAACCGACTCTCCCAGGGACGCCACCGCGGTAGACACGGTGTATACTCCGCCCCCGACGGACGCGCCGGTGGTGCGCCGGGATACGGGCACGGCGGACCTCTCCCTCGCGCCGGACGCGGCGTGTGTGGGCACCATGGCCCAGGGGGTGATCGAGCGCAGGCCGGTAGACATCGTGTGGATCGTGGACAACTCGGTGAGCATGGCCCCGGCCATTGACCAGGTGATCCTGGGGCTCAACACCTTCGCGGGGAGGGTGGGCACCCGAGGGATTGACTACCGGGTGGCGCTGCTCTCCCTCCGGAGCCCCACCCGGGACGTGCGCCTCGCGGACGGCACCCGGCGCTATGGGCTCTGCATCCCGAGGCCCCTCGCGGGCGACGACCGCTGCGGCAACGGCCCGCGCTTCCTCCATGCGTCCATGGACGTGCGCAGCACCCAGCCCCTGGAGCAGCTCCTCGGGAGCCTCATGCAGACCCAGGGCTACGCCGCCGGGGAGAGCCGCGGAGGCGAGCCCTGGAGGGCCTTCCTCCGGGCGGGCGCGAGCAAGACCTTCGTGGTGGTCACCGACGACAACTCCCGCATGCCCGCCCGGGAGTTCGAGCGCTTCCCGGGGGGCGTGAACCCCCGCTCGTCCACCCTGAGGCTGCCGCCCGGCGTCCTGGACCCCTCCTACGGTGGGCTCTTCGAGGCATACACCTTCTCGGGCATCTATGGCTACGGCTCGGACACGGACCCGTCGGTGCCGTGCCGCTTCCCCGACGGCACCATGGCCCCGGCCTCGGGGGCGGAGTACACCGCCCTGGTGGGCTCCACCCGCGGGGTGAGGGCCCGGCTCTGCGACGGAGCGCGCGCCTGGGGGCCCTTCTTCGACGCGGTGGCCACCGCCGTCGAGCGCACGTCCATGCTGGCATGCGACCTGGCGATCCCCGCCCCGCCGGACGGGAGCGTGCTGGACCCCGACCGGGTGAACGTCGCCCTGGTGGGTGAAGCGCGCACCGCCCTCGGGCGGGTGGGGAGCGTCGCCGCGTGTGGCCCCGCCGGCGGTTGGTACTACAACGACCCGCGGAGGCCCGACCGGGTGCACCTGTGCCCTGCCTCCTGCGCCAGGGCCCAGGCGCTCCTCGCGGCGGGGGGCCGGGCCGGCGTGGAGGTGCAGTTCGGCTGCCTCACGATCCCGGGCTAGGCGCCCTCGCGGGCTCCGCGACGCCGTCCACGTCGCCGGTGTCGTCGAAGGTCACGGTCCAGCGCTCGCCGTAGCCCACGAGCAGCCGCGCTCGGCCGTGGCCCGTGTCCACCTCCAGGCCCGGGCACGCCGCCCCGTCGGCGCAGTGGTCGATGGTCGTGTGCACTTCGCACCAGCGACGGAGGTTGCGCAGCGCCAGCGCCGAGCCCGGAGGAGGAAGCCTGCACAGCGCCAGCGGGCGGTCCGTCGGGAAGTTCCCGCTCCCTCGCCGCACCAGGCGCACCAGGGCCGAGCGCACGCAGCGGGCGCGGGTGGTGGCCCCGCGGCACAGGGGATCGGCGTCCGGGCCCGAGGTGGGCGAGAACCCGTCCCTGCACGGGAGCGCCCCAGCGCGGGAGGGGTCCCTCGCGCACAGGGCGTCGGACGCCGTGGCGTTCCAGGGGTCGAGCCACGGGGCCTCGATCCTCCAACCCGAAGTGGGATCTTCCTTGAGGACCACGGTGCGCCCCGGGGGGAGCCTGAGGAGCGACACCTGGGTCCCCACCTGGATCCGCTGGAGCTCCGCGGAGCTGGCGTGTACGCGCACGTCCAGCGTGGACCCCGGGGGCACCACCGCGGTGCGCTCGCCGAGCACGCAGAGCGCGCCTGCGCCAGCGATCACGCGCACCGTCGCGGTCTCCCGCGCGGCCACGTCCCCGACGGACGGCACCCCGACGTGAACCTGCACGGTGCCCGCCGGGCAGGGCTCCCGCACCGGCGCCGCCACCGCCGTGGCCACGGCCCCGTGGTCCCCCCCGGGGAGCGAGGCGAGCACCAGGGGCACCGCGCCTCCGATCACCACCGCGGCCCCGACCACCACCCTCATGCGTGTTGGGCTTCGCATGCCCCGGCCATAGACCGTCCCGAGGTGCCCTGCCAAGAAACCGACGAGACCCTACATCCTGGGCCACCAGTCCTTGCGCGAGCGAGGGTCCATCCACGCGCCGGTGTCCCTCACGGCGACAAAGACCTCGGCGCCCCTCGCGCGCCCGAAGGGCTGGTTCGGCCGCAGCGCCGGGAGGCTCCGGCGCCCCCCGCGGTTGGCGGCCTCGTAGGCCGACAGCAGCGACGGCTCCACGCACACCCCCGCGAAGTGCAGCGTGTAGCCCCGCACCACGTTGTCCTCCCGGGTGAGCTTCAGCGTGAGGGTGTCTCCCCCCGCGTAGAGCACCATCGCGAAATATCCCTCACCGATGTCGTACCCGCTGGTGGGGGCCTCCAGCACCTCGCCGGCGCGGGTGGTGAAGCCCGCCAGGGTCACCTCCGGCGAGGTCATGGGCGCCCGGGGGCAGTTGCAGCCCCAATCCCAGCCCTGCACCGCGTACACCCCGGCGAAGAGCGGGATGCGGTCGTCGGTGAACATCGGGTTGAGCCTCGGGGCGCGGTCGTCGGTGGGGCCGTCGATCATGATGAGCCCCCGCGCCGCCCTGGGCACGCTCACCCAGGTCCGGAGCCTGAGGTTGATGTCCCCGTGCACCGCCGCGGGCCGGTCCGTCACGCTCCCGGCGATGGACAGGGACCCGTAGCGCGCTCCAGGGATCGCCGCGCAGGGCTCCGGAGACACGGTGTCCGGCGCCACCTCCGGCCCCCGGTCCGCGCTCGCGGTGTCCACGACCCTCGTGTCCATCGCCACCACCACGTCGCGGGCGTCCGGCGACCCGGCGTCCACCAGGGCGGTGTCCGGCGGCGGGGCCGTGTCCGGCGGCGGCGGTCGGTCCTCCGGGGGAGGAGCGTCCGGCGCCGGTGGCGGTCCCTCCTCCACGGCGTCCGCCGAGGCCCCATCCTGCCCTGCGTCCTCCCGGGGCTGGACCTCTTCACCAGGCTCCGAGGGCGAACACGCACCCACGAAAAAACACAGTACCCACAAGCGCTCCTGTGTCTTCAATAGAGTATACATGGTGTATACCATCCCAGGGGCTCAGTCCTCGTCGTCGCGGCGCCGCCGGGGCTTCTCCTCGGGGGCCCCGACGCCGAAGCGCAGGGCCCCGAGCACGCCCAGGGCGACGCCGACGAGCACCATCAGCGCCGAGGGTCCGAGGGCGGGCTCCAGGTGTCGCTTCTGGAAGAGCAGGTACGGGAGCGCGACGCCCACCAGGGGCGCGAGGGACACCACCAGCACCAGGGGCCGCGAGGCCTCCATCACGGGCCGGGTGCGGCGCGAGGCCAGCATCTGCGTGAGGAAGGCCGCGGTGGCGGGCACCAGCCAGATCATTTTTCCGCGGAGGAGCGGGTCGTTGCCGAGCATCAGCGCCAGGGGCGAGACGGTGCGGGAAGAGCCCCCGGAGGCGACCGTGACAAAGGGGAGCACCAGGGCCAGGAGGTGGCAGAGCACCGCCGCCCCGACGGGCCCCTGGCCGCTGCGCCACAGGCGCAGGAGCCCGGAGGGGGCCTCGTCGGCGCGGGGCGAGGCCGGGGGGGCCCCCACGGCGTCCTGGGGGAGTTCGCACACGGTGCACTGTCCCGAGGAGTCCAGGGCAGCGCCGCAGTGGCGACAGGGGACCGGTTCGATCAACGCGGGGCCCCCACGGCGCCGGCCGCGGCCTGGACGTCGGTGACGGCCACCGGGCGGCAAGGCGTCCCCGGAGGGTGATTGTGCACGAGGTACACGCCGGGCTCTCGGCCCGCGAGGGCCGGGTGCGAGGGAGCAGCGTTGGCCGCGAGCGCCGAGGGGAGGCCCGAGGAGGGCACCCCCACGGCCGCGGCGGCCTGGTCCCGCTGCACCTGCCCCAGCGCGGGCGCGGCGGCGCTGGGCGCGGCGGCGGGCGAGGGCAGCGCCGACGACGGCGGAGGCGGAGGCGTCACCCTCACGGGGGCGACGGCGCCCATCATATGGACGGGCGGGTTCTGGGGGTCCACGCGCTGCACCGGGGGGTTCTGGACGGAGCCGCCGGCGTCCGTGGCGGGCTCCAGGGGCCCCGGGGGGTTGCGCGTGGGCTCCTCGATGGAGCGCCGACAGGAGAGGCTCGCCACGGCCAGGAAGGCGGGCAGGAGGGTGGTTCCGTGTGCTGTACGCGGGGTTCTCATAACACCTCCGAGCGTAGCAGGGATCGGGCGTCGGCAGGGACGGCGCCTGCGGGATGGGTGGGTCCGCTGCATCCACGCGGGGAGGTCCCCTGGCTCTGGAGTGGCTCGAGCCACCTCCTGGCGAAGTTCGCGCACCCTCCCCGGCTCCCGTCGCTGCGGGCATGACGCGCTCTACGCCGACGTGCCGCTCGCGAGGTAGCTCAATTCACTGCGACGCTCATCGAGGTCAGCGGGCGTGGTTCCGGCGGCGCTCCCTAAGGGGAACCAGGGCGTGTTGCCACCTCCATCGACGCGCGCTAGGGTCGACGGCGATGCCTGCGCGGGACGCCATCCACGGGGCCGTTCGGCGGGCCCTGGAGTCCGATGGTTGGAGCGTCACCGACGACCCGTTGCGGCTCCAGGTGGGGCGGCGAATGGTGTACGTAGACCTCGGCGCCGAACAGCTTCTGGGAGCCGTGCGGGGCCCGACAAAGATCGCGGTGGAGGTCAAGAGCTTCTCCGGCGCTTCGGAGGTCAACGACCTCGAACACGCCCTCGGGCAGTTCATGTTGTACGACCGAGCGCTGCGCGCCACGCAGCCGGACCGGCTGCTCTGGCTCGCGATCCCCCTGCGGATCCATCGCGGGTTGCTGCAGGAAGCCCTGGGAGAGCTGCTCCTGGCGGACGGCTCCTTACGGTTGGTGGTCATCGACACGCAGAAGGAGGTCATTGACCGATGGATCCCCTCGACACCTGGCGCGACGAACTCGAACGAATCCTGAGAGAGCACGCGGCGATCCCCTACGCCAATGGAGAGATCCACTCGGAGGCCGTGTTTGACCGCCGGAACGACCGATACCTCCTGGTGGACGTGGGCTGGCGCGGCGGCGAGCGGGTGCATGGCGCGCTGGTGCATGTGGACATTATCGCCGGTCGGTTCTGGATCCAGTACGACGGCACCGAGCGCGGCGTAGCCTGGGAACTCGTCGCTGCGGGCGTCCCAAAGGACCGCATCGTGCTAGGCTTCCAACCCCCGGAGGTGCGCCCGCACACGGAGTTCGCGGCGTAGCGGCACTCCCCTGGGCGTCGGGAAGGGCGAGGTCCGCCATCAGCGCCAGGCCCGGAGGCTCTCCAGGAACTCCCGGGACAGGAGCCCGTAGCGCCAGTGGTCCGTGAAGACGCCGCCCACGGTGCGGTCTTCGCGAAGGAGGCCCTCGCGCTTGAAGCCGAGCTTCTCCAGGACGCGGGCGCTGGCGCCGTTGCCCACGGCCACGTCGGCGCGGACCTTGTGGAGCCGGAGCGTCTCGAAGCCGTAGCGCAGCGCGAAGAACGCCGCCTCCGTGGCGTACCCGAGGCCCTGGCGGTCCGTGCGCACCCAGTACCCGAGCTCCGCCTGCGAGCGCCGCAGGTCCACGCCGTCCAGCTCGATGCTCCCGAGGAGCGCGCCGGAGCTGCGCTCGAAGAGCCCGAGGCGCACCGTTCGCTCCGCCAGCCAGCCGTCCCTCCCCAGGCGCACGAAGCGCCGCGCCTGTTCGAGCTCCAGCATCTCCCGGGGCCAGGACATGAAGCGCCCGAGCTGGGCCCTTGAAGTAGCCACCACCGCGAGGAGCTCCCTGGCGTCCCCCGCGCCGAGGGGCCGGAACTCCACCCGGGCGGTGTGCGTGAAGGGGAAGGACGGGAGCATCGGCGGCTCCCGTGGAGGGTGCTTGCATGGGGCCCGTTCGGTCAACCCGACCATGTCTCCGTCCCTCGTGGATCGGGTATGGTCCCGCGGGATGTCGGCCATGGAGAGCGTCACCGCCGAGGGACTCTTTGCGCGCTGGTTCTGGCCCCACTATCCCCCGGAGGCCCTGGCGGACCTCGCCGGGGCGCGCGCTCGGGACGCCAACCCCGGCGGGAACCCTCGCTTCCCGCGGGCCCTCGCGGAGACGGCCGAGGTGTTCGTTGGGATGGCCCCGGAGCTCCTGGGGGTCTCCCTCACCATGGACGACCATGGCGTGGACACCCTGGCCAGGAGCCTCGACCGCGCCTGGAGGGATCGCATCCTCGCGGCGGGAGCGCCCTGGGACCCTGGGAACCCCTTCTTCAACGCCGTGGTGCACGCGGCGGCCTTTGTGGGCGAGTGCTGCGTGAGGGCCCACGGAGGTCGCTGGAGCGCGCGCAACCCCCTCTGGGAGTCCCTGGTGGAGCGCCGAGGGGGCGGCTCCATCGCGCCCTTCCACTGGCTCTTGAAGGCCCTGGCCGACGACGCCGTGGACTCGGGCACCCTCGCGTGGCGCTGGCAGGTCCACGTGGTCCTCGCCGACGCCGTACCCGAGGTCCTCCCTCGCATCGCCTCCGAGGCGAGGCCTCCGCAGCTCAAGGCCCCTACCTATGACCTGTTGGTGAAGCACCTGCGGCGCCACCTCCCGGAGCTCCGGGACCTCGGCGGGGCCTTCCCCTCCCCCGCGCTGTTCACGCAGCGCGCGTACCGGGCGCTCTCCTTCGAGCCAATGCACGACGGGAGGGTGCTCTGCCTCCATGGTCAGCAGGGCGCGGGCGGCGACCACCCTCACGCCGTGGACCTCCTGTGGCTCACCGCCTCGGGCCTGCACCACGAGGACACGGTGCCCTCGGATGAAGACTTCCCATACTTTGGCCGCGCGCTGGACTCGTCCACGGTGGAGGTCACCGTGCGCTGGAAGGGCCGCCCGGGGACCCACCGCCTGGGGCTGCGCGGACATCGCTAGACGCGCGAGGGTTTCGCGCTACCCTTCGGGGCGTGCGGCGCGGATACCACAGCCTGGGGTGGCTCCTCGCGGGGGCCCTCGTGGGCTGCTCCGACGTCCCGACCGAGGTCCTCAAGGAGCCCGACCCTCTCTGGGAGCCCGACCCGGAGGACCCGGGAGGCCCGCCGGACGCCGAGGAGACCCTGGACGCCGCCATTCCCTTGGACTCCATGGCGGGTCTTTTGGAAACCGGCCTGCCCAAGGGGGCACCTCCGGGGGACGCAACGAGCGCCCCGGACGCACGCTCCGACGCTGGGACGGCCGACCGCGGGGCCCCGGACACCGGCCGGGACGGTAACCTCGACGGCGCCCGGGACGTACCCCAGGACGCGCCCCGCGATGCGCCGAGGGACGGCGCCGCGGACGCCCCCCGGGACGGCGCTCCCACGGACGCACCCGCGGACACCACACCTACGGCGGACGCGGGTCCCGACCCGGTGATCGTGACGGCGGGGGACATCTCCTCGTGCAGCAACGGCTACGACGAGGCCACGGCGCGCCTCGTGGACGCGCTGCCGGGCACCGTGCTGGTGCTGGGAGACAACGTCTACGAGCGCGGCACCGAGAGCGAGTTCGCGCGCTGCTACGAGCCCACCTGGGGGCGCCACCGCGCGCGCACCCGGCCCGTGGTGGGCAACCACGAATACGGCTCCTCGGGGGCGGCGCCGTACTTCCGGTATTTCGGGGCCGTCGCGGGGACCCCGCGGCAGGGCTGGTACAGCTTTGACCTCGGGGCGTGGCACCTCCTGGCGATCAATTCGAACTGCGAGCAGGTGGGCGGGTGCAACGCCGGGAGCGCCCAGGAGCGCTGGGTCCGGGCGGACCTGGCCGCGCACCCCGCCCGGTGCACCCTGGCCTTCTGGCACCACCCGCGGTTCTCGTCGGGCTCCCACGGCTCGCCCCTGTCCATGAACGCCATCTGGCGCGCGCTCTACGAGGCGGGCGCGGACGTGGTGCTCACGGGCCACGACCACGACTATGAGCGCTTCGCGCCGTCCACCGCCGAGGGCAGGGTGGACCTCCCGAGGGGCGTCCGGCAGTTCGTGGTGGGCACCGGCGGAGCGGGCCTGAGGAGCTTCTCCACGGCGCTCGCCAACAGCGAGGTGCGCAACAACACGTCCCACGGCGTCCTGCGCATGGTGCTCCGCCCGGACCGCTACGAGTGGGAGTTCTTCCCCGTGGCGGGCAGGACCTTCACCGACCGGGGCTCCACCCCCTGCCACTGAGCAACGCATGCCCGACGCTGTCCCTACAGGCTCCGACGCCGTACGCAACGAGTGGCTCCGACGGGTCGAGGCCGAGTACCGCTCGGCCACCATCACCCAGCACCTGACGCTCTGGCTCATGCAGGTGGCCGCGTCCCCCGACCTCCTCCACGCGGGCCTGCGCATCGCCGAGGACGAGCTGGTGCATGCCGAGCTCTCCATGGACACGTACCTGGCCGCGGGCGGCACCGGCGGGCCCACGCTGGCCCGCGAGTCCCTGGGCCTCCGCCGCCGCGAGGGCGACCCCCTGGAGTGGGACGTCCTGCGCGTAGGCGTGGACGTGTTCTGCCTGGGAGAGACCGTGGCCGTGCCGCTCTTCAAGCACCTGCGCGAGGGCTGCACCGTCAAGGTCGCTCGAAGGGCCCTGGACCGGATCCTCCGCGACGAGGTGCGCCACCGGGACTTCGGCTGGACGCTCCTCGGGTGGATGCTCACGGACACGCCCCACGGCGACGCCCTGCGCGCGCTGATCGACCGGGAGCTGCCGACGTGGTTCCGGCGTATCCGCGCGTCCTACGGGGTCGGCGCCGGGAGCACGCGGGCGACCCCCGACGAGGACCGGGCCTGGGGGCTCATGGCCCCGGCGGAGTACGCGCGGGTGCTGGAGCGCACCTTCGAGCGCGACTGGCTCCCGCGCTTCCGCAAGCTGGGCATCGACCCGGAGAGGGCCTGGACCGCCCCGGCGTGAGCGGGTGGAGCCGCTGGGCCTCGCGCGCTATGGTGCCGCACCCCGCGTGAACCTCACCGTCGCAGTCTACCAGGTACGCCACCGCAGCTCGCTGGTCTGGACCAGCGTGGGCCTGGGGCCCCACACGGTCACGCTCCAGGGCTACCACCCCGGCAAGCTCCAGCAGCAGTTCCTCGCCGGCGTGCGCCAGAAGCTCGCGAAGCTCACCCCCAGGGAGCTCGCCCAGGTGCAGTTCCTCCGCGGCACCAGCGCGGAGATGGTCAAGCTGGAGCTCGCCCTCCACGGCGACGGTCGAAGGCGTAAGATCAGCCTGTTCTGCCCGATCATCCTGGAGCCCCGCTGGGCCTCGGAGACCGTGCGCTTCATCGTGGGCTACCACCCCTCGCGCCAGGAGCGCTGGTTCCCGGTGGACCCCTCCGCGCCCCTCGCCCCGCAGGCCACGGCGTTCTTCCAGGAGGACTGGGCCCAGCTCTCCGACGAGGAGCTGGACGCGCTGCGCGCAAAGGCCAAGGGCACCCTCAAGGCCCTGAGCCTCGCGGTGCAGCCCCGCTCGCTCCTGGAGGAGCTCCCCAACCGCCCTCAGGGCCTCTGGGATGACCTGCGCAACGATGGCCCCACCCGGGATGACAAAAAGCCCAAGGGCGGCGGCCGCCGGGTGCTCCCGCAACTCGGGGTGGACCTCACCGCCCTGGCCATCCAGGGCCAGTTCACCGGCGGCGCGCCCAGGTCGCCCGCCCGCGAGCAGCTCCTCCTGCTCCTGGGCGGCAGACCCAAGCGCCCGGTGCTCCTCCTCGGTCCCTCCGGCAGCGGGCGCACCACGGTGCTTGAGCGCTGGGTCCATGACCTCCTCGACGAGGACGAGTACCCCCAGCACCGCAACATCGACCGCGTACACCACGTCTGGCGCATCGCCGGCAAGCGCATCATCGCCGGGATGAGCTACCTCGGGGACTGGGAGAAGCGCTGCCTGGACCTCCTGGAGGACGCCCGCGAGGCCCGCGCCATCCTCGCCGTCGAGGACCTGCACCTCTGGGGTCGCATCGGCCAGAGCCGGGACTCCGAGCGCAACCTCGCGGAGTTCTTCGCCCCGGCGCTGGCCCGCGGCGAGGTAGTACTTGTAGGGGAATGTACGCCCGAACAGCTCCGGCAGTTGGAGGAAGAGGCTCCGTCGTTTGCGGGGCTCTTCACCCGGGTGTCGGTGCCCGCCACGGACGCGGCGGAGACCTTCCGGATGATGGTGCAGGAGGTGAGGGCCCTGGAGCCCCTGCACCATGTGGTGGTGGATCCGTTGGCGCTGCGGGCGATCCTGGAGCTGGGCGGGTCGCTCTTTCCGACCCGGGCCTTCCCGGGCAAGGCCCTGGACCTCCTGCGGAGCCTGTGCCGGGCCAACGCCTCGGAGGACAAGAGCGGACGGCCGAACACCGTGAACGTCTCGCAGGTGCTGGAGCTCCTGGAGGAGCGCACGGGGATCTCAAGGAGCTTCCTGGAGGCCGCCGAGAGCTACTCCCTGGAGGAGGTCGCCGACGAGCTGCGCAGCCGCGTGCTCGGCCAGGCCGAGGCCGTCACCGCCGCGGCGGGGCTGATCCTACGGATTCGTACGGGCCTCACGGACCCCCGGAGGCCCTTCGGGGTGTTTCTATTTACGGGCCCGACGGGCACCGGCAAGACCGAGCTGGCCCGCGCCCTGGCGGAGTACCTCTACGGCGCCAGCGAGCGCCTGGTGCGCTTTGACATGGGCGAGTACTCCGGCCCCGACGCCGCCGCGAGGCTCCTCGGGGACCGCTGGACCCCGGAGGGAGCCCTCACCCGCGCCGCCCGCGAGCAGCCCTTCTCCGTGGTGCTCCTCGACGAGATCGAGAAGGCCCACCCGCTGGTGCATAACCTCCTCCTGCAGGTCTTCGACGAGGGACGGCTCACGGACGCCGCGGGCAACACCGCGAGCTTCACCCACTGCGTGCTGGTGATGACCTCGAACCTCGGGGCGCGCCCCAGAGGGCCCTCGGGCTTCGGCGACCACGACGTGGCCGACGCCCACGACCACCTCCGGGCGGTGCGGGAGTTCTTCGCCCCGGAGCTGTTCAACCGCATCGACCGCGTGGTGGCCTTCCGAGCCCTGGACCCGGAGGTGGCCCGGGAGGTCGCCCGCAAGGAGCTGGCGAGGCTCCTCCAGCGTCGCGGGCTCGTGGACCGTAACGTCTTCGCCACCGCGGCCCCGGCGGTGCTCGACCGCATCGTGGCCGAGGCCTTCCGCGCGGCGGACGGAGCCCGCTCGCTCAAGCGGTACCTCGAGGACGTGGTGGGCTCCGCGCTCACGGAGCACCTGGCGGGCCCCTCCCCGGGGGAGCTCCAGCTCGTGCGGCTCGTCACCCGCGAGCGCGGCCTCGGGCTCGAGGTACGCGCCCTCCAGGAGGCCCAGCCGGAGCCCGGGGTGTACGCCCTGGACCGGCTCCAGAGCCTCGGCCGTGAAGCCCTCCTCGGGGAGCTGACCACCGCCCTCGGGACCCTGGACGCCCTGGCGCGGTCGCCCTCGCTGGAGGGCCTCTCGGAGGCGCTCCAGGCACACCTTGAGGGCCATCAGCGCGGGGAGACGGGCCACGCGGACACCATCTTCACGCTGGACACCGTGAGGGCCCACCTCTCCTCCCTGCGCGAGCGCCTGGAGGAGCTCTCCCGCGCCGCGGACCAGCGCGACGCCTGGGAGCTCTACGACCTGGAGGTGCTGGGCCAGGGGCTCCAGACCACGGTCCCTGGCTGGCGCGGGGACCTGTACTCCTGGCGGGTCTTTGATCGCCGGAGCGTGGGCAGCACCCGTAGCGCCCCGGACCGCGAGGAGCTCCTCGGGGCCCTTGCCGAGGTGAACGCCCTGCGCAGGGTGCTCTCCTGCGCCGCGGACCCCGATCAGCATGCGGTGCTCCTGGAGCTGTCGTACCCGGGCCTCGGCACCGACGCCGACGAGACCCAGCGAGTCCCCCTCGGGCCCCGCGGGAAGAACCTCCTGTCGCTGATGCTCCAGGCCTACGCCCGCGCCCGCGGCGCCCTGGAGGAGCTCGCCTTCGCCCGCCCGGGGGACGGCCCCGACGGGTGGCTGGTGTCCACCATCAAGCTCAAGCCCCGGGGTCACCCCGGCGCCATGCCGCGGGTGCTCGCGCGTGTCGTGGGCATCGGCGTGAGGGACTTCTACGCCCCGGAGGACGGCATCCATGTGTGGCACTCGCTCTCGGCGCCGCCGGTGATCCTCCAGGTGAGGGTGCTCCCGTCGCCCCGAGGGGCCTCGCTGGAGGCGCTCCTGCGCGACCGCCTGCGCAGCGCCCGCGAGGAGCGCACGCCCCCGGTGGTGAGGGTCCTGCGCTTCGAGCCCCCGCTGTCCACCTCCAGGCCCTCGCCGTTGGAGCTTGAGGACTTTGTCTTCGGGACCTCGCGCCAGGTCATGGCCCGGGAGGTCACCGACGCGCTGCCGGGCCTGTGGCTCCACCGCCTCTCGCGCGAGCCCGAAGAGCCCCCTCAGGGCGGCGGCAGCGCGTAGAGCGTGGCGCCCCCGTAGCGCCAGCGGCCCACGCTCCGCGCTTCGAGCCAGGGGACGAGCCCCGGGAGCTCCTCCAGGCGCCCGGTGGCCAGGAGCGCCCAGCGCACCTCCGGGCGACGGAGCTCCCGCTCCAGGTCTCGCATGGTCAGGAGCCCGGTGCGCACCCGCTTGAAGGACGTGTCCGCCAGGCGCGCCGGGACCCTCCGGCCCGCGGCGAAGACCTCGAACTGGGCGTCCGTCAGCACGCGCTCCCCGGGGCGCACCCGCGCCCGCAGGTCCCTCCGGAGTCGTAGGGCCTCATACGATCTCCCGGTCCAGGGGACGTGGTCCCCGGCGCGCTGCCACAGCAATGCGATGGAGAGCACGGACACCACCACCAGGGCCCAGCGCCCGCCGTTGGTACGGTACCGTACGACCTGTCCGACGGCGGCGCCCGCCAGCACCGCGAGGGGCAAGAGGAGCAATACGAGGTAGCTCCCCCAGAGGGGCCTCCAGAGGCACAGGGCCAGGGCGGTGGTCGCCCACCAGAGCCCCACGCGGGCGACCTCCCGGCGCAGGGCCCGCTCCCGCCAGGCCAGGACCGCCCCAAGGGCCCCGAGGAGCGCAAGCCAGCGGTGCTGGACCAGGGTGGCCAGCACCAGCGCCCCGGAGCGCCCCGCGAGGGCTCCGGCGACCTCTCGCCCCGCGAGGTTGTAGCCGAGCACCCAGCGCAGGAGGGCGGCCGTGTCAAAGGGCAGAAGGATCCCCAGGGCGGTGACCGCGGCGGCCAGGGCGCTCGTCCCGAGGACCCGGGAGGGCGCGTGGAGGGCCCCCGGTGGGCGCCAGAGAGCGCTCAGGACGAACACCGGGAGGAGCGTGACCATGGCGGTCTGGCAGCCCAGGGAGAGCGCGAGGAGCGCGCCCGCCAGCACCGAGGGGCGCCACCCCGGGCGCTGCTGTGCGCGCTCCAGGGCGACCAGGGCGCCGAGGCCCAGGGCCAGGGCGGCGAAGTCGGGCATTACCGCCCCGGCGCGGGCGGGCACCTCCGGGAGGAGGCACCAGAGGGCCACGCACACCACCGACGCCAGGGCCCCGAAGGCCCCCTCGGTGAGGGCCCCGAGGCACAGCACCCCGAGGGCCGAGAGCGCCGCGAGGGACAGCCTGACCGCGGGGACGCTCTGCCCTCCGAGGGCGAACACCAGGCGCAGCCACAGGGCCAGCACCGGGGGCTTGTTGAAGGGCACCGTGACATACAGCTCGTCCCCCTCGCGCCAGAGGGCCGAGGCCTGCAGGAGCGGGCCTTCGTCGTAGTCCCAGGGGTCGTCGTGGCGGTGCGTGAAGGCGCCCAGGAGGAGGGCCGCGGCGCCCAGGAGCCATGCTCCCCTCGCGAGCGCGAGGTGCTTTGCGTGGGCGCCCACCTCCGATGGTCCAGGACGTTACCAGACCGCCGGGCGCGGGGGGGTGTCGCTTGACCCGTGGAGGCGCCGGGGCCTAGAGTGCCGGGCGCCAACGCGCAGGAGGCCTTGAGGGACCCATGAACCGATGGTGGAGCAAGCTCGCCCTGATGGGCCTTCTGGTGACGGCGACGGGGTGCAAGCGCGAGGGGGTGTTCTTCCAGGCGCTGAACCCCTCGCAGGGCAGGGCCTCGGGCGGGGAGGAGGTGCGGCTTCGGGGCTCCGGGTTCAAGACCCTGGGCAACCTGGAGATTCGCATCGGCGGCCGCCCCGCGACCAACGTGGGCATCGCCGACGATGAGACCATCGTCTTGACCACCCCCGACGCGCGCGACGCCGACCAGGGTCACCCGCTGGACATGTTCATCCTCACGTCCGAGGGCCGTAGCTTCCGCCTCCGGGATTCGTTCACGTACCGCCGCGCGCCGGGCGACCCCAACGCCCCCAACTCCGAGCTCCAGCGCCGGATGTAGGCGTCGCACAGACCGACCACCAACATAAGCCCGCGCACGGCGACCTCACCCCCCGGCCCTATAGGCGTTAAGCGCCATCGCGTGGCGTTGTCGTCGGGACCGATCCCCCAAGACACCAGGGAGCTCGGACTTCGCCAGGGGTTGGGCGGTGGAGGCCGGGGTTCGCCAGGCGTGGGGTCCCTGAGGTCGCGTCGCTCACCCCGGGCAACCGAAGGCGGTCACCGCGCCTCCGCGCGGTTGCAGGGAGCGAACTCGCGGGGAAGCGGGGTGGGGCGGCACGGCGAGGCCGACAGGAGAAGCAAATGCTGCGCCCGCGGGTGCACTCCTCGCGCCGAAACCCCCTCGGCGCCTGAGAACACAGGGACCGTGCTCCTTTCAACCGCGCGGAGGCGCGGTGACCGCCTTCGGTTGCCCGGGGTGAGCGACGCGACTTCAGGGACCATGGCTCGGCGAACCCCGGCCTCCACCGCCCAACCCCTGGCGAAGTCCGAGCTCCCCGGCGCCTTGGGGGATCGGTCCCGACCAGACCACAACGTGATGGCGCTTGACGCCTATGGGGGCCGGGGGGTGAGGTCGCCGTGCGCGGGCTTATTTAGGCGTCGCACAAACCCTACGGGTCGAGGTAGGTGACCGTCTCCCCGCGGAAGGTGCGCAGGGTGGTGGCCCCCGGCGCGCGAGAGACCACATAGTCCGGCAACAGCGGCACCTTCCCCAGACCCCCGGGCGTGTCCACGATGAACTTCGGCAGGGCGATGCCCGTGAGCCTCCCCTGGAGCGCCTCCATCACGGCGAGGCCCGTGGCCAGGGGCGTGCGCAGGTGTCCGGTGCCCCTCACCGGGTCCGCCTGGAGGAGGTAGTAGGGCCTCACCCGCACCCTCACCAGCCCCCGGAAGAGCGCCTCCAGCGTGGAAGGGTCGTCGTTGACGCCCCGAAGGAGCACCGTCTGGTTCATCACCGGCAGCCCGTGGTCTGCCAACAACTCGCACGCCCGGCGGGAGGCCTCCGTGAGCTCCTTCGGGTGGTTGAAATGGGTCATCACCCACAGGGGATTGAAGCGCCGCAGGGCCCGGCACAGCCCCGGCGTCACCCGCGACGGGAGCACCACCGGCGCCCGGGTCGCCAGGCGCACGGTCTCCACCGAGGGCACCTCCCGCACCATGGACAGCACCCTCACCAGCCGCGCCGTGGACATCACCAGCGGGTCGCCGCCAGAGACAATCACGTCCCGCACCGCGGGGTGCGCCCGGAGCCACGCCACCGCAGGACGCAGACGCTCCACGCTCCGGGCCCCGCCGTCCTGCCCCACCATCCGCGACCGCGTGCAGAACCGGCAATACACCGAGCACCGGTCGGTCACCACAAGGAGCGCCCGGTCGGGGTACCGCTGGAACAGCTCCGGCGCCACCGTGTGGGCCTCCTCCCCCAGCGGGTCCCGAAGGTCCCCGGGCACCTCCAGCGCCTCCTCCGCCCGCGGCACACACTGCCGCCGGATCGGACAGCTCGGGTCCCGACGGTCACACAACGACAGGTAGTACGGCGTGATCGCCATCGGGAAGCCCGACGCCAGCGCCCGACGCGCCCCCTCGCGCTCCGAGGGCGTCAACTCCAGTTGTCGCTCCATGGCTTCCAGGGTGGTGACGGCGTTGCGCGCTTCTTCAAGCCAGGTATGGCGCTTCTTCTTCCCGAGCACCGGGAGCGAAAACCTGCCGTCCACTGGAGTTGTCAGCGCTTGGCGCGCTGGGCGTCGGCCATGCGCTGGGCGATGGCGCCGCCGCCGGAGGCCCGCTGGATGGCGTTGACCAGCCCCGGGGCCAGCGGGAAGAGGTACCCGCCCAGGACCTGCTCGAAGGCCGCTACGTCGACCTCGGCCACGTCGTCGCGCACGGCCCGGAGCACCGCGCGGGCCACGTCCTCGGGCGTGCGGGTGCCCGCCCCCGCCGGGAGCTTGACGCCCGTGTCCGCGAACATCCCCGCGTCACGGATGAAGCCCGGGAACACCGTGCTCACCCCCACCCCGGTGCCGCGAAGATCCTCCCGCAGGGCCAGCGCAAAGCCCCGGAGGCCAAACTTCGTCGCGTTGTAGAGGCTCTGGCCCTGGGTGGCCACCTTGCCCGAAATGGACGAGATGAACACCAGGCTCCCGCGGCCCCGGGCCACCATGCGCTCGGCGTAGTGGCGCCCGCCCTGGACGGGCCCCCGGAGGTTCACCTCCAGCACCTTATCGATCTGCTCCGGGGTGTACTCCAGGAGGGCGCCGGAGCCAGGGAGGGCCGCGTTGAACACCACCACGTCCATGTCCTCCGTGGTCTGGTGGAGCCGGTCCAGGTCCTCCCGGCGGCCCAGGTCCGCCACGACCACCCGGGCGCCCGTCTCCTCGGCCACCTGGGCCAGCGCGTCCGCCCGGCGACCGCTCAGGACCAGCGACGCCCCCAGGGCGTGGAAGGCCCGCGCCATCGCCTGGCCGAGGCCGCCGTTGGCGCCGGTGATCAGAACCTTCGTGCCGCGCGTGAGCTCCATGGTGGCGCTGCGCTAGCGCACCGCTCCCCGCGGCGCAACCCCCGCCGGTCGGTCTATCCTCCCGAGGGCAATGCACCCGATGGTGAAGCTCCACCTCCTCCCGCTCCTCCTCGGGCTCGTGGCCACGGCCTTCCTGGTCGGTCGGGTGCAGCCCGACAAGAGGGTGAAGCTACGGCCGAGCGCCATCACGTTCCTGGGCTTCGCGGGCGCCTCCCTGGGCTCCTGGGCCGCCGCGGCCCTGGGGTGGAGCGCCCGCTCCCAGGAGCTCCACTGGGTGGCCGGGGTGCTGGAGGCCCTGTGCGCCATCGGGCTCCTGAACACCGCGTTCTTCCACGGGATCCTCCCGGTGGTCCGGCTCCGGGTGCCCGTGTTCGTGTCCGACGTGGCCGCGGGCCTCGCGTACCTCTTCGCCCTCCTGCACCGGCTCCATGAGTACGGCCTGAACACCTCCAGCCTCCTGGCCACCAGCGCCGTGGTCAGCGGGGTCGTGGGGCTCTCCCTCGCCCCCACCCTCGGGAACCTCCTCGGGGGCTTCGCCCTCCAGCTCGATGACTCCCTCCGCGAGGGCGACTGGATCCAGCTTGACGCCCAGACCGCCGGGCGCGTCACCGCCATCCGCTGGCGCCACACCCTGGTGGAGACCCGCGGCTGGGACACCGTGGTGGTGCCCAACGCCGTGCTCCTCCAGGGGCATATCACCGTCCTCGGGAGGCGCTCCGAGGACCCGCGGCGAAAGCGCTACCAGGTGCCCTTCGAGCTTGACGCGAGGCACCCTCCGGAGGCCGTCCAGCGGGCGGTGGACGAGGCCCTCTCTGGCGCGCCGGTGCCCCGGGTGGCGCCGCTCCCGGCTCCCCACGCCGTGTGCCTGGAGCTCCCTCAGGGGTCCCACCCCGGGCGCACCCTCTACGCCGTGCGCTACTGGCTCCA
The DNA here is from genome assembly GCA_016218725.1 of Deltaproteobacteria bacterium. GTDB lineage: Bacteria > Myxococcota_A > Polyangia > Polyangiales > JACRDB01. Next base: position 4,649 of record JACRDB010000040.1, on the reverse strand, counting down.
GGGCGACGAGCTCGAACACGACGAGACCACCAGCTCCAGGGTGCGCGCCCGCATCCACGCGGGGCTCTGCCGCGGGGGCTTCCTCCTGGAGGCGCCCCGGTCCGTGCTGGAGCTCGTCCCCCGGACCGCCCAGGACCACACCCGCCTGGAGTCCGAGGAGCTCTCCCGACGGATGGCCCTCCTGCACCGGGTGGCCCTCTTTGACACCTTCACCCGCGAGGAGCGCTCGGCCCTGGCCCCGTGGCTGGTCCCCGCCCCCTACGCCGACGGCGAGCGCATCACCGAGCAGGGCCGCACCGCCCACTGGCTCTACCTCCTCACCGAGGGCCGGGTGGACGTGGTCGTGCGCCTCGAAGACGGCCGCGAGGCCCACGTGCAGACCCTTACGGCGCCGAACTATTTCGGTGAGATGGGCTGCATGACCGGCGCCCCACGGAGCGCCACGGTGCGCGCCCTGGGACCGGTACGGTGCTACAAGCTGGAGCGGGACGCGTTCCAGTCCCTCATCGCCGAGCGGCCCGCCATCGCCCAGGAGGTCTCCGCGGTGATCGCCGCGCGCCAGGGCCAGCTCCTCCAGGTGCGCCGAGACCACGGCGCCACCCGCCCCCCCACGGCCGACGAAGACCCGGACGCGGTCCTGCGGCGGATCAAGGCCTTCTTCGGCCTCGGGTGACACGGTAGGCTCCGCCCGCGATGGACCTCGCGACCGTCAAGGCCACGCTCCGGGTGCTGGGCTACACCACCGCCGTCACCCCCGGGGCCTTCGCCCGGATCACCCGCCTGGCCTCCCAGGGCCCCTGGTACCCCGAGGCCGACGCCTGGGCCCGGGGCTTCCTCGCCGCCGCCGGCGTGGAGCTCCGGCACGACGGCCGCCTCGGGGACACCCTCCGGGACCTCACCCGGGACAAGCGCCCGGTGATCCTCTGCGCCACCCATAGCTCGTACCTGGACTCCCTGGTGCTCTTCACCGAGGCCCGCATGCCCCTGCGGTTCATCGCCAAGGAGGAGCTCTTCCGGTCTCCGGTGCTGGGCCCGGCGCTCAAGGCCACGGGCATGGTGTCCATCAACCGCGCCCGCGCCAGGGGGGCCTACGAGGCCCTCCAGCGCGCCGCCCGGGACCTCGGCCGTGACGGCGGCGTGGTGGCCATCTTCCCCGAGGGCACCCGCTCCCGGGACGGGAAGGTCCACCCGTTCAAGAAGGGGGCCTTCGTGATGGGCGCCGCCTGCGAGGGCTGCGCGCTCCTCCCGGCGGCCCTCCGCGGCACGTTCCGGGTGTGGGGAGACACCTTCGGGGCCATTCGCCCCGGCCCCGTGGAGCTTCGCGTCGGGGACGCCCTTCTGGTGGAGGAAGAGTCGAAACGGACGGGCCTCACGGACCTCGCGCTGGTGGAGCACCTGCGGTCCCGCACCGAAGGGGCCGTGAGGGCGCTGTTTTCCGAGGGCTCCCAGGCCACGAGTGGTTGACCGCGCGAACGCGGGCGGTCTACGCTCGGGACGGTCGCTTGACCCTGTGATCATCTCAGGCCAAGGCTCTGCCCCTCCCCCAATGACCGCTTCGGTGACCGCCCGAACCGCCGTGAACCTCCTTCGGGTGCTCCCCAGGGAGCGCCTTACCCGACTTGTAGGTAGGGTCACCGAGGCCGAGGTCCCCAGGGCCCTGCTCCAGCCCATCCTGGCGCTCTATACCCGGGCGTTTCGGGTCGCCCTGGACGAGGCCGTGATCCCCCCGGAGGGCTTCCGGAGCTTCAACCAGTACTTCACCCGGGAGCTTCGCCCGGGGGTGCACTCCGTCGCCCAGGACCCCTCGGCGGTGGTCTCCCCGGCGGACGGGCGCCTGGAGGACCACGGGTCCATCGACCCCCAGAGCGCCTTCCTGGTGAAGGGCCAACGCTATGACACCGCCAGCCTCCTCGGGAGCGAGGCCGAAGCCGAGCGCTACCGCGGCGGGTGGTTCTCCGTGGTGTACCTCTCGCCCAGGGACTACCACCGGGTGCACAGCCCCGTGGAGGGCCGGGTGCGCATGGCCCGGCACCTCCCCGGGACGCTCTTCCCGGTGAACGCCCTCGGGATTCAGCATGTCCCGCAGTTGTTCGCCCGCAACGAGCGGGTCGTGGTCGAGGTGGACAGCCCCTTTGGCCCCGTGGCCGTGGTCTTCGTCGGGGCCTTCGTGGTGGGGAAGATCTCCCTGGCCTTCGACGGCCCCCCGAGGCCCCCCCACGGCGGCCCGGTGATCGAGCGGCGCTACCGCGACCAGGAGGCGCCCTCGCTCACCCGCGGGGGGGACCTCGGGGCCTTCCTCCTCGGGAGCACCGTGGTGGTGCTCCTGCCACCACGCGACGGCGGCCATTGGATGGCCCCGGACATCACCGTGCCCGGGCCCCTTCGAATGGGCCAGGTGCTGGCTCGCTGGAGCGCGTCGTGAGCCCGCCGGAAGGCCGCGGTGGCCCCGAGGACCCCATGAGGGCCCCCACGCCCGTGGACCCCACGGTGCCCGTCAACGTCCAGGCCTTCGCCGCGGAGGACAACGGCCCTCGCCGCCGCAGGAGCCGCCGGAGCCTGCGCGTGCCAGGTGATGAGGTCCCGCGCCCGACCCCGGAGCCCACCCCGGCGGAGCCTTCCCCCACGCAGACCATGCGCCCCAGGGCTCCCGCCGAGGCCCCCCCGGTGCCCATGGCGCCCATGGCGCCCGTCGCGCCCCGCCCCGTGCCAGGGCCCGCCGCGGCCACGGCCACGGAAGAGCCGCCCCCGGCGGCCACCACGGGCGGCGCGGCCATGCGGGTGGTGCGCCGTCGGATTCGGAACCTCGGCGGCGAGGACCTGCCGCTCCAGGCCCAGGTCCCGCTCCAGGCTCAGGGCCCGCCGTCGCCAGCGATGGTCGGCGGCGTGCCCGAGGCCCTCCCGAGGCCCTTCTCGGGGCCCGTCACCGGGAGCCTCCGGGGCCTGACCCCGCCGCCCGCCCCTCGCCCGCCGGAGCCTCCGGTCCCGGCGAGGGTGCCCGAAGCCGTCGCCCGCCCCCAAGAGCCGCCCAGGGCCCACCCCCGGAGCGAGGCCCCGGCGGTGACCTTCGCCGCCGACGAGCCCACGCTGGAGCCCGACGCGCCCGGGGTGGAGCTCGCCGCGTCGGACGACTTTGACGTCCCGCCCATGGACGAGGATCCCACCACGGAGATCGCCACGGTGGGCGCCCGGGACACGCAGGTGGACGCGCTCCCGACGCTGCCCCCGGGGAGGATGTCCGCGCCGAACCTCTCGGCCCCGCCGCCCGCGGTGACCGTGGTGACCGCGCCCTCGTCGGCGCCGCCGACGCGCTCGGTGCCGCCGCCCACGCCGCTGGGGGCGATCCCTCCGGCGGTGGCGCCCAGGCTCCTCACGCCAGTGCCCTCGCGCCCCTCGCAGCCCGACGACGACGGGGTGGAGATCTCCCTGGACGAGGCGGAGCTCCAGGAGCGCAAGAGCGACCCGTCGCTGGCCCTCTTGGACGCCCTGGCGGAGCTGCCGGGCGCGCATCCCCTGCCGGAGGCCGAGGCGCCGAAGGCCAAGAGCTCGGTGCCACCTCCGCCGCCGCCGGACGCGGCCAAGGCGCTGGGCAGGCTCGGGAGCGCGCCGGTGCCCACCGGGCTCCAGGTGCCGACGGTGAGCGCCGCGGCGGCGGCCCGCGCGGCGGCGGTGACCATCCCTGACCGCCGCAAGCGCAAGCTCTGGTGGGAGGAGCTCTTCAACGAGGACTACCTCCGGACGATGGAGAAGCTCTCGCCCGAGCAGGCCCGGGCCGAGGCCGACTGGATCGAGCATGCCCTCGGGGTGGAGACCGGCGCGACGATCCTTGACGCGGCGTGTGGGACGGGGCGCCAGGCGGTGGAGCTCTCGCGCCGGGGCTACGACCTCCTGGCGCTGGACCTCTCCCTGGCGATGCTGGCCCGCGGCGCGGAGCTGGCCCAGGAGCGCGGGGCCAAGATCAATTTCGTGCAGGGGGACCTCTGCACCATGGAGTACTCCGAGGCCTTCGACGCGGCGTACTGCATCGGGAGCTCCTTCGGGTACTTCGACGACCCGAAGAACGTGGAGCTGGCGCAGAAGATCCACCACGCGCTCAAGCCCCACGGGACCTTCCTCCTGGAGGTGGCCAACCGGGACCACGTGCTGGCGCGGCAGCCCGGCATGGCGTGGTTCGAGGCCGAGGCCTGCGTCTGCATGGAGGAGACGTCGTTCAACTACATCACGTCGCGGCTGAACGTGAAGCGCACGGTGATCTTCGACGACGGGCGCCAGCGCGAGCTGGAGTACTCCCTGCGGCTGTACTCCCTGCACGAGCTCGGGCAGATCCTGCACACGGCGGGCTTCCGGATCCTCGAGGTGTCGGGCTCGGCCCGCACGCCGGGGGCGTTCTTCGGCGCGGCCTCCCGGGAGCTGATCATCCTGGCGCAGAAGCGCGGCCCCGAGGTGGTGGAGATCCCCACCGGGCCCCACGACGCCCTGCGCGACGGGTGACCTCACCCCCCGGCCCCATAGGCGTTAAGCGCCACCACGTTGTGGTGTCGTCGGGACCGATCCCCCAAAGGTGCCGTGGCGGTCGCAGTCGCCTGGGGTTTGGGCGGTGGAGGCCGGGGTTCGCCGAGCCGTGGTCCCTGAGGTCGCGTCGCTCACCCCGG
>JACRDB010000030.1 GCA_016218725.1 Deltaproteobacteria bacterium | reverse complement strand
GAGCGACGCGACCTCATGGACCCTACGCCTGGCGAACCCCTGCCTCTACCGCCCAACCCCTGGCGAAGTCCGAGCTCCGCGGTGCCTTGGGGGATCGGTCCCGACGACACCGCTACGTGATGGCCCTTAACGCCTATGGGGCTGGGGGGGTGAGGTCACCGCCGAGATTTGCCCCTCACGGAGGGGCCTTGGCGCTAGCGCAGGTTGGTGACGGTGAGGCTGGCGTCCACGGGGTTGTTCCCGTTGGCCAGGCCGTCGAAGGCCACGCGGAGGAGCGCGCGCGCGGGCGCCGAGGCGGCGCCGCCGGAGTTCCCCCCGGTGCGCTCACCCAGCACGAAGGCCACGCCCCCCAGGCCGAAGGCCCCCTCCGGCGCGCGGACCTGGTCCGGCGTGCTGCCGCCGAGCATCGTGGACCGCCCGTCGTGGCGCTCGGCCCCGGTGGTCACGAAGTTGTAGCAGGCGAAGGCCTCGCCGGTGGTCCAGCGCTGCGCGAAGGACACCTGGTCGATCCAGGCGTAGGCCTGGAAGCCCGGCCGACCGCGGTCCTGGTCGCGCTCCAGGGGGAAGCCCTCCCCCGTGGGAACGTCCACCAGGATGCGCCCCTCCACGGGGTCGTCCACGGGGACGATGTCCGCCACCGGGAGGATCCGGTCCACCCGCGGGTGGCCGTTGAAGTGAATGCCCGCCACCACGTTCTTGGGGTTGCGCCGCACGCCGCCGCGGTTGGAGCCGCCCGTGGACGTCCCGATCAGATGCAAGCGCCCGTCCCGCACGAAGGCCCCGTTGAGCCCGTGGAGCACGCCCGAGCGCGCCGACGCCACCGTGCGCGGGATCCCGCTGCGGGCCTCCTCCCCCGTGGTGATCACCCGGTAGTACTCCCACGGGGCGTTGCCCAGGTCCGCCCAGCGGCGCCCGAGGGAGAAGTACCGGTGCACCTCCACGCGCACCTGGAGCCCCGGCCGCGCCGAGTCCTGGTCCCGCAGCGACGACGACCACGCGTCGTCCGCGGGGATGTCAATCAAGAAGCTGCCGCTCAGGCGCACAGCCTCGCCGACGGCGTCGGTCTCCCCGTCGTCGTCGTCCGCCAGCACGTCGTCCCCCGCGCACCCCCCCACCAGGAGCGCCGTCGCAGCAACCCGCAGCCACTGCCTGCGAAACGTCTCTCGGAACCTCATGGGATGCCTCCTCCGGGTGAACCTCGACCTTGGATGGCCTCTGGTCCCGCGATGATCCGACGGTGCTATTTCCCTGTCCAGCATCCCTGCCACAAATTCGTACACTGTCTTCAAGGGTGCGGCATGGATGTCATGTACGCACCCGGTTCACCACCGCGACCACCGTGAGGTTGTCCCTGCCTCCAGGGGGTAACGTCGCGATTTCAAAGAGCTTCTGGACACCTGTCAGGAGCGCGTCCTCGCCGAGGAGGAGCGCGCCTGCGGCGTCGATGTCCAGGCCGCTGACGTCACTCTCCAGACCGTCCGAGGCGAGGAGCACGAGGTCGTTGTGTTGCAGCGGGAGGGCGCCGGCGTCCACGATCATGGCGTCACGGAGGTACTGCCTCGCGGCGTGGAGGGAGGTGGCCCCGCCCGCGAAGTGCGAGGTCTCCGTCGCGACGCGGCGCGCGGGAGAGCCTCCACGCAGGAGGACGAGCAGGCTATCGCCCACCGAGGCCCAGTGGAGCGTGGAGCCCGCGACCAGCGCCGCGACGAAGGTGCTCTCGCTGTAGTCCCCGAGGACCCGGGCCTGGGTGGACGCCTCCGCGGCGTGCACCAGGAGCTCGAAGAGCGCGTCCGTGTCCGCGGGCCAGCGGGCGCTCGCCGCGTCGGCGAAGGCCCTCGCCATGCGCTCCCCGGAGCCCTTCCCGTGGTGGGCGTCCGCGACGGCGGCCACCACCGCGTCGCCGCGCCGGAGGACCACTGCGGAGTCCTCGTTGGGGTGGGTCTTGCGGTTCTTCCACGGGCCCGAGCCGGGCCCGGTGCCCGCGGCCACCCCGTCGCCCAGGGCCCGCACGGTGAAGCGCCCGGGCTCCGCGTGATCGCTCGCGAGGAGGACGAGCGCGTCGTCGTCGGTCATGGGCGGGGACCGTACCACGCTCACCCCCTTCGCAGGAGCAGCATGAGCGCCAGCCAGGTGAGCCCGAAGAGCACCCGGAGCGCGTCCCAGGCGCGGTTTGCGCGCTTGCTTCCCAGCGGCACCAGGAGCGCCGGCAGGAGCCCCAGGGACGCCAGGGGGTGAAGAAAGACCGCGGTGTAGCTCGCCGCGGAGGCCAGGAGCACCCTCGCGAGCGCCACCGTGGCGGGCACGCCCCACACGACGGCCGTGGAGCGCACCCCGGCGAGGCGGTCCGAGGGCACGTCCCGAAGGACCTGCACGGCCTCGGTCACCATACAGAGGATCCCCAGGAGCCCGGCGTGGAGCCACGCCTCGGGGCGCGTCGGGGGGAAGCCCACCATCGCCATGGACACGCCCCAGAGGCCCATGGCCACGAGGTCCATCCCGGGCCGGTGCTTGAGCACCGCGGAGTACACCACGATCACCGCCGTGTTGAGCGCCGCCGCGGCCAGGAGCCCGCCGCCCCACAGCGCCCCCAGGGCGTGCAGCGCCAGGGCCAGCGCCGCCACCAGCCCCCACGCGGCCCCGAGGTGCTCCGCCAGGAAGCGCGTCCGGGCGTTGTCCCTCCCCGGGGCCTGGAGGTCTATCCGAACGTCAAAGCAGTCGTTCACCAGGTACACGAAGAGGTTCAGGAGCGCCCCGAAGGCCGCCCGGCGCGCGAGCTCCCCGGCCCCGAGCCCGAGCGCCCAGGCCAGGGAGATGCTGGTCACCAGGTTGTTGGCCTCGCGCTTGCGCAGGCGGTAGAGCGCCACGTCCGCGCCGATCCGGAGCGCCGCGCCGAGGTGGGACCAGGGAGTCTCCAACGGGCGCGCAGGATGTCACGCCCCCTTTCCCCGTTGCAACGCCCGCGCGACCGGCCCCCCCACGCGGCGCCCCAGCGCGTAGGCCCCCACGGCCAGGAGGGCCCCCGCGGGGATGTCCCACAGGTAGTGCCTCCGGAGGAGCACCGTGGAGGCCCAGATGGCCAGGACCCAGAGCCCCACCGGCGCCCTCGCCCGAGGGAGGTAGCGCGCGAGGAAGAGCCACACCACCGTGGGGTAGGCCACGTGCAGGCTCGGGAAGATATGGAACCCGTTGTCCACCCGGTAGAACCACCCGAGCACCGCGCAGTCCACCCCCTGGCAGCCCACGAGCGACGGCTGGTCCATCCGGGATGGGAGCGCCGCGAAGATCGCCGTGGCCCCGAGGGCGCAGCCCACGTACGCCACGGTGCCCTCGTACATCACCCGCCGGTCCCGGAGGGTCACCGCCATGATCACGAAGAAGCAGACAAAATACGAGAGGTACACCCACACCATCCAGGGCCACAGCGGGATGTACGCGTCGAGGAATGTTGCAGGCGCGAAGAAGCGGTGCCCCCGGGCCAGGAGCTCCGCGTCCCGGCGGTCCAGGCCCGTGTACGTCCCAAGGATGGACGCCGCGCACAGCGCCGTGAGGACGAGAAACTCCCCCCCTCGCGGGCGCTCCAGCGGCCCGAGGAGGTCCTCCATGGTGCGGGCGCGAAGGGCCATCGGCCCCGTAGCCTACCGCGAGGGCGCGCGCTTACGGCGAGGGGCCTTCACCGGCCGAGGGTCCTCGGGTGGAGCAGGGGGCGCCTCGGGCGTCTCCCGGTCGCGGGCGGCCCACCATGCGGACACCCTGGGCCACAGGGTCTGGGCGGCCTTGCGGGACACCACCGCGCCCACGTGGCCCCCCGAGAGATGGATCCGCTCGCGGTCGGGCACCGTGAGGTGGTCCAGCAGGGCCGCGGCGCTGGACACCGGCACGATGGTGTCATGCTCGAAGGTGATGGCCAGCGTGGGGCACCGGATGCCTTCAAGCCGGGCCGGGCGCCCCCCGAGGGTGAGGGTACCCTTCACCAGCGCGTCCTCGCGGTAGAGGTGTTGAATGTACTGCCGGAAGGCCGCCCCCGGGAAGGACACGTTGTCGTTGCCCCAGGTCTCCAGGGCCAGGAACCCGTCGAGGAACTCGTCGTCCCAGGCCCGGTCCAGCAGCTGGGCGGCCTTGGAGAGCGAGAGCGTCGGGCGCAGCATGTGAAACGCCGACTGCATGAGCTGCCAGGGCACGTTCCCCAGGGCCTCCACCAGCGCCCCGAGGTCCACCGTGGGCACCCGGGACCAGCGCGACAGGAGCCCGGTGTCGTCAAAGCGCACCGGCGCCGCCAGGGCCACCAGGGACGCCACCCGCTCGGGCCTGGCGGCGGCGTGGACCGCCGCCAGCGTGCCGCCCAGGCAGTACCCCAGGAGGTGCGCCTTGCCGCGAGGGGCGCCCTTTGCACACCACCGCACCGCGCGGCCGAGGTACCCGTCGCACACGTCGTCGAAGGTGAGGTGGCGGTCCTCGGGGCCCGGGGTGCCCCAGTCGAGGATGAACACCTCGTGCCCGCGGGACACGAGGTACTCCGCGAAGCTCCTGCCGGGCTGCAGGTCCAGCACATAGTGACGGTTGATGAGCGACGGCACCAGGAGCACCGGGGTCTCGAAGCGCACGCCCTCGGGCCCCGGGCGGTAGCGCCAGAGGGTGTATTTGTTCTCCCGGAGCACCGCGTCCGCGGGGGTCGCCCCCACCCCGGGCCGTCCCCTCCGCGGGAGGCCCAGGAGGTTCTCCCAGCGCCTCCGGGCGCGCCCGGGGTCCGCGGTCACGACCCCTCGGAGGGCCCGTAGAGCCCCTCGAAGGCCTCCCGGAAGGCTTCGTACACCTTGCGCCGCCGCACCTTGAGCGAGGCCGTCAGGAACCCGTCCTCCACCGTGAGGGCGCGGGACAGCACCGCGAAGCGCTTGATGGTCTCATACGACGCCAGGCGCGCGTTCACCCGCTCCACGGAGCGCTGGAGCGCCTCGCGCAGGGCCTCAGGCCCCAGCGCCTCGGCGCGCGACGGGTCGGGCCAGACGCCCGCCACCAGGTAGCGCTTCCCGTCACCATAGACCACCACGTGGGCGATCAAGGGGTCGTCCCGGAAGAGCAGCTCGATGTTGGCGGGAGGCACGTTCTTGCCCCCGGCGGTCACCAGGATGTCCTTCTTGCGATCAATGATCTGGAGGAAGCCATCGTCGGTGAAGCGTCCCACGTCGCCGGTCTTGAACCAGCCGTCCTCGGTGAAGGCCTCGCGGGTGGCCTCCGGGTCTTTGTGGTACCCGCCAAAGACGCTCGGCCCCCGGGCCAGGATCTCCCCGTCCTCCGCGAGGCGCAGCGCCACCGACGGGAGGGCCTTGCCCACGGCGTCGAAGCGGTAGGCGTCCTGGCGGTTGAGCGTGAGCGTGGGGGACGTCTCCGTGAGCCCGTAGCCCTCGATCAGGAGCACCCCGCACGAGAGGAACAACTCCTTGACCTCGCGCTTGAGCCCCGCCCCGCCGGAGAGGCAGAACTTGAGCCTCCCGCCGGTGAGGGCGTCGAGCTTCTCGCGCCGCCGCGAGGGGTCGGGCTCGCCCAGGGCGCCCTGGGCGAGCTTCTCCCAGTACGCGGGCACGCTCATGAACACGTCCGGCCGCACCTCCGGCAGCCGCTGGAGCACCTGCGACGGGTCGCAGAGGTAGCTGGTGAAGCCCAGGGTGTTGCCCAGGCACAGCTCCCCGAAGCCGAAGATGTGGCTCATGGGAAGCCACAGGAGGTCCACCCCCCGGCCGGGCTCATCCAACAAGGGCGCGTTGAGGGTGAGCCAGTCCCGGCCGTTGACCCCTACGTTGCGGTGCGTCAACGGCACGCCCTTGGGGTTCCCGGTGGTGCCGCTGGTGTAGAGCATGAGCCCCGTCGCGTCGAGGGCGATGGCGTCCAGCATTGCCTCGAAGCGCGAGGGCTCCTCCCGGTCCACCGCGCGCCCGAGGGCGCGGGCCTGGGCCCAGGTCATGAGCGCGCGCTCCACCCGGGCGAAGGGCGGCACCGAGAGCCCCTTCGCACGTGCAGCATGGAGCACCGCCGCGGGGTCCAGCCCGGGGGCGTCCTCCAAGAGGATCACCCTGGTGAGCGCGGGCAGCGCGTCCCACGCCTCGAAGAGCCTGGCGAGCGCCGCGGGCGTGTCCACGAAGACCACCCTGGCGTCGGCGTGGGCGAGGATGTACCGCGCCTGCTCGCCCGTGGAGGCCGGGTACACCGGCACGAGCACGCCCCCCGCGGCCTGGATGGCCAGCGCCGCGGCGCCCCACTCCACCCGGTTGGGGGCGAAGACCGCCGCGCGGTCGCCGGGCTCGAGCCCCAGCGCCCCCAGGGCCAGGGAGACCTCCCGCACCATGGCCGCGAAGGCCCCCACGGTGACCGCGCGCCAGTCCCCGTCGGCCGTGGGCACCATGAACCGCGGGCGGCTCCGACGCTCCGCGAGGGTGTCAAAAATGGCCCTCGGGGCGGGCTTGAGCTCAAGGAACGGCGACGGGTCCATGGCGCCCCTACCGCTGGGTGCCATGGCCCTGCCGGGCCTTGAGCTCCGCCAGGGCCTCCTCCAGGTCCAGGATCCGGCTCTGGAGCTGGTTGAGCGCGTGGAGCGAGCGCTCCTGGTCCCGGCGCGTAGGCAGCCCCACCAGCGACCACCACGCCTCCAGCGCCTGGTCCCCCGCGGCCTTGGTCTTGAACACCGCCGTGAGCATCGCCCCGGCCGGGAGCAGCACCAGCGGGCTCCGGAGCCAGTGCTCCAGGTACTGCGCCGTCGCCCCCTCCCAGGCGTCAAAGCTCTTCTTCCACTCCGCCCACGCGTCCATGGCCTCTGCTCCTGTGCTGGCCCGGAAATAGTCCCGCCTCGCCCCCCCGTCAAGGGAAAATGTTGCACTGCACCATCGGGCCCCTTCCGGTCCCGGGGCGCGTTGCGGTACGGTCCCAGACCGCGATGCGCACGGACACCCCACGGACCATCAAGAAGTACAACAACCGGCGGCTGTATGACACGCAGTCGAGCCGCTACATCACCCTGGAGGAGCTGGAGGCGCTGGTGCGCGAGGGCGCGGACGTGAAGGTCCTGGACGCCACCACCGGGGCGGACCTCACGCAGGCCACGCTCACCCAGGTGATCATCGAGGGCCGCGGCGCCGCAAGGCTCCTCCCGGCCCCGCTCCTGCAGCAGCTCATCCGCATGGGGGACGACGTGCTGGCGGAGTTCCTGGGGCGCTACCTCACGCTGGCCCTGGAGCTCTACCTCCAGGCCCGCCAGGGGGCCCACGCCATGGCCACCTTCAACCCCCTGGGGGTGGCCCCCATGCAGGCCGCCGGGGCCCTGTCCCGCATGCTCCAGGGCGCCAACCCCTGGTTCTCCGCGGGGGGGCCGGCCTTTGCCCCGCCCTTCGCCCCGCCCACCTTCCACCAGCCCTACGCCCCGCCGGAGCCCAGGGCCCCGCCGGACGAGCTCGAGCGCCTGAGGCTGGAGCTCGAGGCCCTGCGCCAGGCCGTGGCCGCCGGCGCCCCGAGGCCCCCGGAGCCCCCGGACAACGCACCCGCAGCAGAGCCCGTTGCACCTTCTGCAAAGCCTCGAAGGCGCGCTCGCAAGGTCTGAAATGTTGCAGCGCACAAAAAATCCCTTGACGGGGGGTGAGGCCGTGCGTATCACTCCCGTCGAGGCCGCGGGCGCGGCCGGACAGGGAGTGAACATCATGGACACGACGCAGCAGCAGAGCCCCTTCTCGTTCTTCACGGCCTTCCCGGCGATGCCCCTGGGGACCTTCGGGGCGGTGCCCTTCGGGGCGGTGATGGAGCCCTGGCGCCGGGCGATGACCGACGGGGTGGAGCGCATGCGGGCCTTCTACGGCGAGGCGGCAAGGCTGGAGGGGCTCTCGCAGGCCCAGGCCATGACGGCGGTGGACGAGAGCGCGCGGCTGGCCCGGGAGTTCCTGGCGTACCAGACGCAGCTCCAGGCCGCCTGGAGGCAGCGCTCGCTGGAGGCGTGCAAGGGCATGGCGGACGCCTTCGCTGCGCCGGGCGCGGCGGCAACGGGTACGCCGTGAGCGGTGTTGCGGTGCACAAAATCCAGGGAGGCGCGTGATGCAGGCGCTCCTGGGGTACCCTCGGGCGGTGTGGGAGGCCTGGGCAGGCGCCCTGGCCGGGGTGGTCACGGGCGGCGAGCCGGTGGTGCCTCGGGCGGCGCTGTGCCCCACGGCGCGGGACGTGGTGTTCCGGGACGGCACCGCGGCGGTGTACCGCTTCCGGCGTCCGGAGGGGGCTCCGCTGCGCCGGGGCGTGCCGCTGCTGCTGGTGCCGTCGATGATCAACCGATGGTACGTGCTGGACCTGCGGCGCGGTTCCAGCGTGGTGGAGGCGCTCACCGCGGCGGGGATTGACACGTACCTCCTGGACTGGGGCGTCTGCCGCGACGAGGACCGCTACCTCACCTGGGACCTGGTGCTGGAGCGCCTCGCGCGCTGCGCCCGGAGGGTCTGTCGGGACGCCGGGGCGCCTCGGGTGGGGGTGCTCGGATACTGCATGGGGGCCACGCTGGCGGCCATCCACGCGGCGCTGCACCCCGAGCGGGTGGCGTGCCTGGTGAACCTTGCGGGGCCCATTGATTTCTCCCAGGCGGGCGTGCTCGGGGAGCTGGTGGACCCCCGGTGGTTTGACGCCAGGGCCGTGGCGAGGGCGGGGAACGTCGCCCCTTCGCAGATGCAGCAAGGGTTCACCGCCCTGCGCCCCACGCTCAACCTCTCCAAGCTCGTGGGGCTCCTGGACCGGGGGCCCACCCGCGAGGCGTGGGAGGCCTTTGACGCGCTGGAGACCTGGGGCAGTGACAACGTGCCCTTCCCCGCGGCGGCCTACGAGACGTACATCACGGAGCTGTACCAGCAGAACCTCCTGGCGAGGGGCGAGCACCGCGTGGGGGGCCGCAGGGTGGACCTCAAGGCCTTGACCATGCCCGTCCTCACCCTCGGCGCCACGCGGGACACCATCTGCCCGCTGCCCGCGGCGGAGGCGCTGGTGGCGCTCTCGGGCTCGCGGGACACGGCGTCGCTGAGGGTCCCCGGGGGTCACGTCGGGGCCGTGGTGGGCAGCCGCGCCGCGAGGGAGCTCTACCCCGCCCTGGTGTCCTGGCTCGGGCCCCGCCTCGACGCGGCGTCGTCGGGGGCGTAGAGAGTGCCCGTGGCACGCGCGCCGTGGACGAGGTGTTGGGTGTTCCTCTCGCTGGTCGTTGGCTGCGCGGGCCAGCGGGTGGACCCCGCGCCACCCCCCGCCGTGGACGCCGCGAGGGACACCGTCGTGGCCTCGGACGCCGTCGCCGACGCGCCCGAGGCGGCCCTGGCGGACACGCAGACCACGGACGCGGCGCAGGACACCACGAGGCCGATGATGGACGGGTCCCTCGGGTGCCTGCCCAACTGGGACGGGGTGGTCACGCGCGCGGAGGTGCCCTTCGTCCTCGGGGCGAGCGTGATCTACATCGTGAACCGCGGGGGCACCGTGGTGACGCCAGTGGACACCGCGGGGCGCGCGGGGGACGCCGGGCGCCTCTGGGATTTCTCCAGGCCCGCCCTGGACGACCACCGGGTGCTCGACGAGGTCACCCCCGCGGCGGGGCAGTGGTGGGCGTCCAGGGTGCCCGGCGCGGAGTTCGCCACGGCGCTGGACCGTGAGCAGGGCACCCTCGGGGTGTACCGCGCCACCGCGGAGGCCCTGCAGCTCCTGGCGGCGGTGTCCACGGAGGCCAACCGCACGCTCCTGCTCTTCGACCCGCCGGTGGACGCCCTGCGCTTCCCCCTGCGGGAGGGCAGCACCTGGAGCCAGAGCGTCACGGGCCGTGGGTTTGTGAACTTCATGCCCCTGGTGAACATCACGGACTATGTCTTCCGGGTGGACGGTCAGGGGGAGGCGCGGACGCCCGCGGGGCGCTTCCCCTCGCTGCGGGTGAGGGTGGAGCTCGACCAGCGGATCCCGCTCACGCTCCTGCGTCGCACGCAGCGCAGCTACGTCTTCGTGACCGAGTGCTGGGGCGTGGTGGCGCGCGTGGCCAGCGTAGACAACGAGGCGATGGTGGAGTTCAACCGCGCCGCGGAATATCGCCGCCTTGGGTTGTAGGGTGAGGGCCCTCCGCGCTTGCGTCGGTGCGCTCCTGGCGCTCTCGGGCTGCGCCGGGTGGCAGTCTCCCGGGGAGCTCGTCGGCGCCCGCCCAAGGCCCGGAGGGGGCTTCGTCAACACCCGCCAGGGGCACACCCTCTACGTCGAGACCCGCGGGGAGGACACGGCTCTGCCGCCGGTGCTGCTCGTCCACGGCTTCGCCAGCAACCACGAGGTCTGGGAGACGCTGGAGCCGTCCCTCCGCGCGACGCGACGGACGCTCAACGTGGACCTCCCGGGCTTCGGGTGGTCCTCACGGCGGGAGGGGGACTACAGCCCCGAGGCCCTGGCCGGCGCCCTCGCGGAGGTGCTGGACCAGGCCCGGGCGCCCGTGGTGGACGTGGTGGCCCACTCCTGGGGGAGCGCCGTGGCCCTGGCGCTCGCCCTCGCGCACCCGCAGCGCGTGCGGCGCCTCGTGCTCGTGGGCGCCTGGGTCTACGACGCCCAGCTCCCGCCCTTCTTCCGCTGGGCGCGCGCCCCGGGCGTGGGCGAGGCGCTGTTCACGGGCTTCTATCAAGAGCGCCCGGGGGAGCGCTTTCCACAGGCCTTCGAAGACGCCTCGGGGATCCCCCAGGAGCTGGTGGACGCCATCGAGGAGAGCTTCCGGCGCCCGGGCACCTCCCGCGCGGCGCTGGCCGCGGCCCGGGGCCAGTGCTTCCTCCAGCTCGAAGGGCGCTACCCCTCGGTGCGCCAGCCCACGCTCCTGGTCTGGGGCGCCCAGGACCGCGTGGCGAGGCTGCGCCACGGCGAGCGCCTCGCGCGGGAGCTGCCGGACGCCAGGCTCGAGGTGCTCCAGGGCGTGGGGCATTTCCCCATGTTGGAGGCCCCCGGGCGCACCCGTTCGCTGGTGCGGGAGTTCCTGGGTGAGGGGACCCCATGAAGCGCGGAGCAGTCGCTGTTTGCGCCATGTTGCTTTGCAGCAAGATCGCCCTGGCCCAGCCCGACCGCAGGGCCGTGGGGAGGGAGCCCTCGCGGGACGCTCCGGGGGTGACGCCGGTGGACCAGGCCCCCCGGTCCACGGCGGAGGCCCCGGACCGGGAGGTGCGCTTCGGGGGCTTTTTGCGCACCCGTGGGGACTACGGCCACGGCTGGGACCTGAACCGGGGACCGACGCCCTCGGGAGCTCCCTTCTGGCCCGCGCCCTACACCGATCGGGGCCTGGGGCGGAGCCTCACCAACCTGGACATGCGCCTGCGGCTGGACACCACCGTGGAGGTGGGCTGGGGGGTGACGCTCTTTACCCGGTTGCACGTGCTGGACAACCTCCGCTTCGGGAGCCTGCCGGACGCGGACCTGCCGGGCGTGGCCGTGAACCAGCGCAGCCCCGACCGGCCCATCGATGTGCGCCAGGCGTATGGGAGCGTGCTCCTGCCCTTCGGGGTGCTCTCGGCGGGGCGCATGGGGGCGCTCATCGACTGGGGGACGGGCTTCTTCCTGAACGCCGGCAACGGCATCGACGACGACTTCGGGGACGTGGGCGACCGGATCGCCTTCACCACCCCGCTGGCGGGCATGCTCTGGACGGCGGTGTACGAGGTGGCCTCCTCGGGGCCATCGACGGAGGCTGTGCGGCCGGACATTCGTCCCGCGCTGGACCTGGACCCGTCGGACGACACGCGCACGGTGGCCTTCTCCGTGGCGCGCTGGGACAACGCCGCGGCGCGGCAGCGGAGGCTCCAGGCGTCGCGCACGGCGATCAATTTCGGGCTCCTCGGGGCCTGGCGCTGGCAGGAGTGGGACCTGGCCCCGGGGACGAGCCCGTCGCCCCGCAGCGCCCAGCGCAGGGACCTCGGGGCCTTCCTGGCGGACGCCTGGGCCAGGGTGGACCTGGGGCGCTTCACCTTCGAGGCGGAGGTGGCCTTCCTGGGCTTCTCCCTCGGGAACGCCTCGCTGGACCCGGCGATCACGGTGAACAGCGCGATCTCCGGGCAGCAGCTGGGGGGCCTGGCGAAGCTGGAGTGGCGGGCCTCTCCGCGGTGGTACGCGAGGCTCGAGGCGGGCTTCGCCTCGGGGGACGACCGCCCGGGTTTCGGCGCGAGGGTGGCCTCCGCGGCGCCGCCTCGGGCCGGGGACCTGGACGGGGCGCAGTTTGACCTCACGCGCACGCCGAGGGACTCGGACATCCAGAACTTCCGGTTTCACCCGAACTACCGGATCGACCTGCTCTTGTTCCGGCGGCTCCTTGGCACGGTGACGGACGCGGGCTACCTTCGGCCGATGGTGCGGTGGCGCTTCGCGGGGATGTTCACCGCGGAGGCGGCGGTGGTGGCGTCCACGGCGCTGCAGCCGAACTCCACGCCGTCGGGCCGGGCGCCGCTGGGGGTGGAGGCGGACCTGGCGTTGACCTATGAGCAGGAGCACGGGTTCTTCTCCCGACTTGATTATGGGCTCTTGATCCCGCTGTCGGGCCTGCGCAACGAGCCCCGGGGGATTGACCCTTCGGTGGCCCACGCGCTGCACCTGGTGCTCGCATGGAGGCTGTGATGGTGAGGTCTCTGGCGGCGTTGTTTCTCGTGGGCTGCGCCGCGGGGCCCGTGGAGCCCCGGGGAGACCCTCCGACGGACGGAGGGGGCTTCTTCCCGGTGCTGGATGGGTCCACGGTGCAGTGCCGCGGGAACCGGGACGGCGTGCTCCAGCGCGACGAGGTGCTCTTCGCCCCGGGGGTGGAGGTGCGGTATCGGGTGAACCCGAGCGGCACCGTGGCGCGGGTGGACACCCGAGGGAGCGCGCAGGCCAACGGGACCCGGGCCTGGGACTTCTCGGACCCCGCGGGGGAGCTGGTCCCGTTGTCCCTTGTGGAGTCCCGAGGGCAGTGGTTCGAGGCGAGCTTTCCGTCCGCGCGGTATGCGGCCCGGCTGGACCCCAGGGCGCCGGCGCTCGGGGTGTACGCCGTGGACGAGCGCGAGGTGAGGCTCCTGGGCGTGGCCGGGGCGACGTCCATGGTGGGGACCCTGGTGCGCTACGACAACCCGATCGCGCTCCTGCGCTTCCCGCTGGCGCTCGGGATGACCTGGACCGCCGAGGCCACCACCGTGGACGCCACGGTGGAGCACGCCCCGGTGGCGTCGCGGGACCGCTACGAGGTGACCGTGGACGCGGTGGGGAGCGTGAGGCTCCCGGCGATCACCTTCGCCCAGGCGCTGAGGGTGCGGGTGGAGGTCACCCAGCGCTTCCCGGCGGGCCCGGGGACGCGGCGGATCCAGTACCTGTGGCTGGCGGAGTGCTACGGCGAGGTGGCCCGCACGACCTCTCGCGACGGCGAGCTGGAGCCCGACTACCGCGAGGCGCAGGAGTTCCGACGGCTCGGATTGTAGGGTTGCCGCGCGCTCGCGGGGTGGTGTAGCTTCGCGCGTCCCATGCGACGGATCGTGCTCCTGGTGGTGGTCCTTGGTGGCTGCGCGACGGCGCAGCCCTCGCCGCCGGACGTGGTCGCGGGCTACGCCTCGGCGCTGCGCGAGGGGCGCCTCATAGACGCCTGGAGGACCCTCTCCGCGGAGGCCCGCGAGGCGCTCCCCTACGAAGACTTCGCGCGGACCGTGAGGGAGCACCCCGAGGAGGCCCGGGACGCGGTGGAGGCGCTCTCGCGGGTGGACCCCCGCGGGGAGGTGACCGCCACGCTGGACCTGGACTCCGGGGAGACCCTTACGCTCACCCTGGAGGGCGGGCAGTGGCGGCTCGACCCCAGCGCCCTGGAGTTCTACGGCCAGGGCACGCCTCGGCAGGCCCTGCGGTCTTTTGTCCGCGCCCTGGAGCGCCAGCGCTGGGACGTGCTCCTGCGCCTCGCGCCGCGCAGTGTGGCCGAGGCCCTGGCCTCGCCGCCGGAGGGCGCCACGGGGCCCGTCCCCTCGGCCGCCGAGCGCCTGCGGGAGGCCTGGAGCGGCCGCGAGGCGGACGCCGTCCAGCACACGCTCACGCGGCTCCTGGAGGCCCTGAACAACCGCAGGCCCATCGAGGTCGTGGGGGACCGCGCCACCATGGTCTACGGCCCGGGGGGCCAGGCCCAGGCGCTGCTGGTGCGCGAGGACGGCCGCTGGAAGGTCGAGCGCACCGAGTGACCCAAGGCGATCGCTCTCGGCGCGGAATGGCCCCGTCGCCGCGATGTTTTCGATGCGGGAGGGCGCCGTTGTGCGACCGCCCTCGATGCGGGTTCGCCCCGTTGGACGACCGCCCTCGATGCGGGTTCGCCCCGTTGGATGACCGCCCTCGATGCGGGTTCGCCCCGTTGGATGACCGTCCTCGATGCGGGTTCGCCCCGTTGGATGACCGCCCTCGATGCGGGTTCGCCCCGTTGGATGACCGCCCTCGATGCGGGTCACCGGCCCGTTGGGCCGGCCTGTGCACGAATGCCAGCCCCCCTGCCGGGGGGCGCATACGT
>JACRDB010000038.1 GCA_016218725.1 Deltaproteobacteria bacterium | reverse complement strand
CGCTCGACCTCCAGCGCGGTGGGCCACAGGGAGCAGCCCTCGCGGTCGTCCGCAAGCCGGAGCCTCTGCCCGCCATCCGTCACCACGAGCCATGCCCCGAGCTCCTCGCTCCACGCCGGGCCATCCCCTGCGTACACCCTCGGGAAGCGACCGCGCTTCGTCCTCCGGTAGACCTGCAGTACCACGGGCTCCGCGGGGCCCAGCCTCAGCGGGTCGAAGATCCACGCCTCCCTCGTGCCGCTGTCTGCGTACTTCGCGGGACCCACACCGTAGTCTTTCTCCGCGGTGCCCTCGCTCACCACCTCGAAGGCCACCCTCGGCGGGTGGTGCCCGGGCATCCATGTCCGGATGCTCCGTAGGAGCTCCGCGTCGGGGGGTTCCTCCGGGAGGAGCATCACGTCCGGGTCTACCCCTACCTGCGGCGCGTCCGGCCGCCACCGCAAGGCCATGTTCCTCGCCGCGAAGCCCGCTCCCTGACGGACCACATGGCGCTCCAGCACGGAGACCAGCACCACGATGGACTGATCTTGACTGCGGCTCTCCGGCATCCGGAACCCGTCCTCCAGCTCCCATCCGTCGGGTACCGTCTGCAACCGAAGCGCGAGGCCTGGTGCTGCTCCGTTCACCCTGAGAACCCTACCACGCGCCCCGCCCCCCTTCCACCATCGTCCCGCCTACGCGTACCTCCACAGCCCAACGAGAGACGAACCTGCGCACGCGATCGTTCGCACCCGCCGCGCGCCTTGACTCTCTTCTCGCGGGTCGGCTAGGTTGTTTCTTCCTCTGGGGCGCAAGGACACCGCGCGGTGGAGCCACCGGGCGTGCGGCCTCCCACCTCACACCGGAGCTCCTCACATGCATCAGCGTTCCCCTACCCCGCTCGCGCCGCGCCCTGGTCTCCTGACCCTGGTCGGTCTCCTGGGCCTCGCATGCTCCGGCGCCCCCTCCCCCACGGACGCCGGCTCCGCGGACAGCACCCTCGCGCCCGACGCCGCCGGCCCCGACGCGCCCGCGCAGGACGCCGTCGCGGACGGCTCCCCGGGGGACGCGCCCTCGGACGCCCCGCAGGCGCCGCACCCGGACCTCGTGGCGTACTGCGAGCTCCGGTCCCGGGCCGTCTGCGCGTGGCGCTTCCAGTGCCGCCGCACCACCACGCCCGCCGAGGTGTGCCTCCCGAGGGAGCGTGCCGAGTGCCTCTCCTCCAGCGTGCGCAGCCTGCAGGCGCCCCTCTCGACGGGGCGGGCGCGCTACGACGCCGCCGCCGCGATGGCGTGCTTCTCCGCGCCGGTGGACGCCTACTGCCGCAACAACACCGAGGGCGCCGGCTCCCCCCAGTGCGCGAGGATCTTCGTCGGCACCGTTCCGCTGGGCATGCCCTGCACCGCGGAGTTCGGCGCAGGCACCTTCGACACCTGCGCAGACGGGTACTGCCCGGCGTCCTGCCCCGCCACCTGTCAGGCCTTCGCAGGGGAGTCCATGCCCTGCGAGATGCCCGGCCCCTTCGCGCGCTCCCGCTGCGCCCCCGGGTTCTCCTGCGTCATGGGTACCTGCCGGGCCCTCGGCGCGCGAGGGCAGCCCTGCGGCGACGGGCGCCCGGGCTGTGGGCCCTTCCTGGTCTGCCGGGGCGGCCTCGCCCTGCCCCAGGTGTGCGGCGAGCTCGGCCTGCCCAACGAGCCCTGCGACGGAGCGACGGACTGCCTCTCGCTCCTCTGCGTGGACCGGCGCTGCCAGAACCGCGTCATGCAGGGGCGGCTCTGCTCCGCGTCGTACCAGTGCCCCGTCGGCCATGGCTGCTACGACACCAAGGCCGGCGGGGTCTTCGTCGGCGAGTGCCAGCCAGACCTCGCCCTCGGCGCGGCCTGCGACGCCGAGCGCTCTCGCTGCGGCCCCGGCCTCCTCTGCATGGCCGGGCGTTGCGTCGTCGGGGAGCCCGTCGCAGGCCAGCCCTGCCGCGAAGGGGTCTGCGCCAACGGCCTCTGGTGCCGCGCCGGGACCTGCTCCAACCCCTCCCCCGTGGGCGGGCCCTGCGACCCCACGAACACCTACCAGAGCTGCGCCCAGCCCGCCTTCTGCCCCGCCGACGGCACCTGCCGCCTCGGAGGCGGCGCCGGCACCACCTGCCGCTTCGGCTTCAGCCTCTCGTGCGCCGTCGGCGTCTTCTGCGGCATGGATGACCGCTGCGCGCCCCGCGCCGCCGCGGGCGCCGCCTGCGTGGCGGGACCGGGCTCCTGCGTGGACGGACAGAGCTGCCAGGCCGGGCGCTGCGCGCCCCTCCTCGCCCAGGACGCTCCCTGCACCACCCCGGAGCAGTGCTCCGGTGGCATCTGTTACGAAGGCCGCTGCACGGGCCCGTGCACACGCTGACCGCGCTCTCCGCGGCGTGGCGCTGGCTGCGCCCGCCGGACGCCTCCGCGCCCTGGACCCTCGCCCTCGCCGTCACCGCCATCGCATGCGCCGAGCGCGCCCTCCCCGCGAGCGCCGCGGACGCCTCCCGGACGGTGCCCGCGGACGCCGCGTGCGTCCCCCGCGCCGGAGCCTGCTCCACCACCGATGACTGCTGCGGCCTGCGCCCCTGCGTGGCGCGCGTGTGCGCTCGCTGCGAGCCCCGAGGCGCCCCCTGCGCCGCCCACGACGACTGCTGCCCCGGCCTCTTCTGCATGGCCTCGCGCTGCCTCCCCCCGGGGTGCCTCGCCGCGGGCAGCGAGGGCTGCGCCGAGGACGGCGACTGCTGCGCCTCCCGCTGCACCTTTCCCCGCTGCGCCCGCGGCGCGCCCCCGCCCGTCGCGCCCATGCCCGCCGGCCCTGGCGCGGCCTGCGACGTGGCCGAAGCCTGCGCCTCCTCGCGCTGCGTCGGGGGCGTGTGCCGCGAAGCCCGCTGCGCCCTGGACGGCGAAGCGTGCGAGGCCGACACTGGCTGCTGCACCGGGCTGTGCCGCCTCACCGGCACCCAACGCGCCTGCAGGGGGTCTTGATGTGGTGAAAGCACCTACACTGTTGGATGGTTATGGGTATAGACCTTGAAGACCCTGGACAATACCACCCGCGCCGCCGCCCTCGCCTGCGCCGTTGAAGCCGCCCGCGCGGCCGGCGAGCGCATCCGCAAGGACTTCCACCTCCCCGGAGGCCCCCAGGGCCACGGGAGCCACGCCGCCGTGGACGAGGAGGCCGAGATGGCCCTGCGCGCCTTCCTGGAGCGCGACTTTCCCCAGTTCGGCTACCGCGGCGAGGAGACCCTCGCGCTCTCCCCGGACCGCCGCAAGCCCTTCTGGCTCGTGGACCCCAACGACGGCACCAGCGCCTTCCTCAAGGGCCACCGCGGCAGCGCCGTGTCCATCGCCCTGATCGACGGCGGAGAGCCCGTCCTGGGCGTGGTCTACGCGCCCTGCGCGCCGGACGACCGGGGCGACCTCATCGCCTGGACCGAGGGAGCGCCCCTAACCCGCAACGGCCTCCCCGTCGAGCGCGCGAAGCTCCCCGCGGCCCTCGCCCGCGACGCCATCGTGCTCCTGAACCACGAGCACGAAGGCTTCCCCGTCAGGACCCAGGAGTACGTCCACCCCGCGCGCTTCCGGTGTGTGCCCAGCGTCGCGTACCGCCTCGCCCTCGTCGCCGTCGGCGACGCCGAGGCCGCGGTGTCCACGGGCGGCCCCACGGACTGGGACGTCGCCGGCGGCCACGCCCTCCTGCGGGGCGTCGGCGGTGACCTGGTGGACTCCCGCGGGGCGCCCGTGCGCTACCGCCACAGCTTCGCGGACAACGTCTACGGCGGCGACCCCGCCGTCGCGAGGGTGCTGGCCTCACGAGGTCGCGTGAACCAGAAGGCCACGGAGCTCCCCACGATCCTGGGCCTCGGGCTCGTGGCGCCCGTGCGCGCCGAGGCCATCGGGGACCCCGGGCTCCTCTCCCGGGCCCAGGGCTGCCTCCTCGGGCAGCTCGCGGGGGACGCCCTGGGCTCGCGGGTGGAGTTCCAGTCCGAGCGCGCCATCGCCCGCGAGCACCCCGGCGGGGTCCGGGACCTTCTCGACGGCGGCACCTGGGACACCCTCGCGGGCCAGCCCACGGATGACTCCGAGCTCGCCCTCACCCTCGCCCGGTGCATCGCCCGCGACGGGGCCTTCGTCCCCGAGAGGGTGGCCGAGGGCTACCGCGCCTGGCTCGCCTCGGGGCCCTTCGACGCCGGCACCACCACCCGCGCGGGGCTGCGCGGAGACCCTTTGCAGGACAGCCAGTCCAACGGCTCCCTCATGCGCGCGTCCCCCCTCGGGGTCTTCGGCCACGCCCTCGAGCCCGACCACCTCGCCCGCCTCGCCCGCGAGGACAGCGCCCTCTCGCACCCCAACGCCGTCTGCCAGGACGCCTGCGCCGCGTTCACCACGGCCATCGCCTTCGCCCTCCGAACTGGCGCCCCCGCCCGGGAGGTTTACGGCTTCGCCCGCGGCGAGGCCCGGAGGATGAACCTCGCGCCCTCCGTACAGGAGGCCCTGGAGCGCGCCGAGGCGGGCGCCCCGGAGGACTTCCAGCGTCGCCAGGGCTGGGTCCTCGTGGCGCTCCAGAACGCCTTCCACGCGCTCGCTTCGGGCCCCTCTCTGGAGGACGCCCTCGTCGCCACCGTGGGCCGCGGC
The DNA here is from genome assembly GCA_016218725.1 of Deltaproteobacteria bacterium. GTDB lineage: Bacteria > Myxococcota_A > Polyangia > Polyangiales > JACRDB01. The sequence continues at coordinate 12,230 of JACRDB010000038.1, read as the reverse complement.
GGGGACACGGACACCAACGGCGCCATCGCCGGAGCCCTCCTGGGAGCGGTCCACGGCCGCGAGGCCGTGCCCCGGCGGTGGCAGCGGGCCGTGCTCTCCTGCCGCCCCACGGTAGTGACAGGAAATGTCCATCATCCCAGGCCCGTGACCTTCTGGCCGGTGGACGCGCTGGTGTTGGCCGAGCGGCTGCTCCTCGCTGGTCGGCGGACTACGCCATAAGCTTGGCGGCGAGGGTGGCCTCGGCGTGCTCGTCGAAGGACATCTGGCTGGCGGTGGTCCACTCGTCGTCGGTGGTCAGGCGCTTGAGGTACCGGGGATCAATGCCCAGGAGGCGCGAGGCCACCCCGCCCAGGAGGGGCCCCGCCCAGGGGTGGTTGAACACATCGAAGGACACCTGCAGGAAGCGCGAGAAGGGCCGGCGCGTGGTGTCCGAGCGCGCCCCGAGGAGCTGCATCCGGCGGAAGGCCTCGCGGAGGCGCCGCCCGCTCGGGTCCAGCCGGTCCATCGGGGCGAAGAACATCGCCTTGAAGAAGGGCTGGGCGTGGTAGAGCATCATGGCGAAGGTCCAGGCGCCCCACACGCGGGTCCGCAGGCCCGGCGCGGGGCGCGCCCGGAGGCGCTCGGCGTAGGCGTCCGAGGCATAGTAGCCCACCATGTGGAAGTCCACGGCGATGTGCCGGGACTCGTCCCGGTTGATGAGCCGCATGGCGTCGGCGCTCATGTCGTCCTTGACGAAGTCATCCAGGGCCCGCAGGAGCGCCACGTCCAGGATGATCTCCCCGCCGGTGATGTACGCGTTGGCCACGTCATCGGAGAAGAGCCCCACGGCCCGGCGAAAATGCGGCACGAAGCGCTGGAGCGCCTCGTTCGGGTGGTACTCCCGGTAGTGGTGCAGGTCGTAGTGCCTCGCCAGGCGCTTCGCCACCGCGCTGTGGCGCACCTCGTCCACCACGAAGCTCCGAAAGATCTCCTTGAGCCTCGGGTCCTCGGCCCGGCGCTCCTGCTCCTCGAAGAGGGCCCCGGCCAGGAGCTCGATCTCGGCCATGTCCGTGAAGAGCTGGACCACGGTCTCCTCGTCCTCGCGGGAGAGCGCCCGAGGCGCCTGGGACCAGTCCAGCTCCCCGAGGGTCCACTGGTCCCGGCGACACATTCCAAGCATGCGATCGATGTCCATGAGATGGTTGTGGGGCCTCCTTCGCCCCCAGTCTACGCCCTTCGGGGCTTGACGGACCCATGGGCTCCGTGGTGCCAATGCCCCGGTGGACGCCCGACGCCGCCTTGGTACCCTCGCCGTGCTTGCCCTGTGCATGGCGTGCGTGAGCGCCTCGCACCACCTCCAGCGCATCGGGAACCGCACCGGCCCCCGCCCGGAGGCGTGCACCAGCCCCACGATCTACACCGACCGGGGCCCCGAGCGCCCCCGGGAGACCCTGGCCATCGTGACCGCCGAGTGCGCCCGAGGGCGCCCCGAGGAGTGCCGCAGGCACCTGCAGCTCGGGGTCTGCGACGCCGGGGGCGACGCCGTCATCGAGGTCACCGACCGCATCGCCGCGGGCGTGCGCCGGATGGTAGGCACCGTGGTGCAGTACACCGACCCGCCCTCACCATGACCCACCTGGACGACATCGACCCGGAGGCGCTCTGGCGCATTCTCGACGTCAGCCGCCAGCTCGGGGCCAACACGGACCTCGGGACCATCCTCGGTCAGGTGGTGGACGCCGCCCGGGACGTGCTCCACGCCGAGCGGGGCACCGTGCTCTTGTACGACCCCAAGGCCCACGAGCTCTTCGCCACCGTGGCCACCGGCGCCGACCAGATCCGCTTCCCCGCGGACCGAGGCATCGCCGGCCAGTGCGCCCGCGAGCGCAAGCTCATCAACGTGCCGGACTGCTACGCCGACCCGCGCTTCAACCCGGAGATCGACCGCCGCACGGGCTACCGCACCCGGTGCCTGATGGCCATCCCCCTCATCGGCTTCGACGACGCCCTGGTGGGCGTGATGCAGGTGCTCAACAAGGTCGACGGGGTCTTTGTCCCGCGGGACGAGCGCATCGCCATGGTCTTCGCCGCCCAGTGCGCCGTGGCCCTGCAGCGCGCCAGGCTCCTGGAGGGCGTGCTGCGCCAGCAGAAGCTGGAGCGCGACCTCGCCCTGGCCCGGGACATCCAGCTCCGGGTGCTCCCCGCGGACCTGCCCTCGGTGCCCGGCTATGACCTCGCGGGCTCAAGCCGCCCCGCGGACCAGACCGGCGGGGACATCTATGACTGCGTCCCCAGGGAGGACGGCTCGCTCATGCTCCTCCTCGGGGACGCCACCGGCCACGGCATCGGCCCCGCCCTCTCGGTCACCCAGGTGCGGGCCATGTTTCGTATGGCCCTGCGCCTCGGCGCGAACCTCGACCAGACCTTCCTGCACATCAACCACCAGCTCACCGATGACCTCGGCGGCGAGCGCTTCGTCACGGCCTTCCTCGGTGAGCTCGACCCGCGCCAGCACCGCGTGCGCTTCCACTCCGGCGGCCAGGGCCCTCTCTTTCATTATCGTCACGAGACCCGGAGCTGTCACCTGGTGGACTCCACCACGCTCCCCCTCGGGATCCTCGCGGAGGTGCTTTTGGACGCCCCCAAGGCCCTCCAGCTCGCCCCGGGGGACCACCTGGCCCTCATCACCGACGGCTTCTTCGAGTACGCCTCCCCCACCGGGGAGCCCTTCGGCCTAGAGCGCCTCAAGGCCACCCAGGTGCGCCTCGCCGAGGGGAGCGCCCTGGAAATCGTCCAGGGGCTCTATACCACCGTGGACCACTTCGCCGCAGGTGCACCGCAGGTAGACGACATGACGGTGATGGTGGTCCAACGTAGGGCGTGACAAGGCACCCCGGGTTGGGGCATGGTGCCGCGCATGAATTTCGACCCTACGGCGGTGCGGCTGCGCCTGGCGCGCTTCTGGGGCCTGAAGGCGCGCTTCGGGATGGAGCGGAGCGCGTACTACACGTACCTCAACGAGATCGTGAGCGACCGGTACACCCTGGTCAACGGCCTGCAGCTCCTGCGGGACGAGCTGCAGTTCGCCGACGAGGACGTCACCTCGGACATCGTCGCGTGCGGGGCGGATTTCTCCGTGCCGTCGGTGTGCACCACGCAGGCCCACACCAACTGCGGCGACCGGATCCACCAGGGCGAGGCCACCATCGCGTACCACCAGGTGGTGGGCACGCGCTTCGCCACGCTGAGCGAGATCGGCGAGCTGAAGCTCGAGAGCTTCTCGCCCGCGGGAGGCGGCACCGACGACGGCACCACGCTGGCCCACGTCACCGTGGCCCACCAGCTCGACCCCCTCCTGCGCCGGAGGATCTACGACGGCAACCCGTTGTCGTACGTGCTGGCCTGCGTGGACCTGCAGACCCACGTCGGCCGCCTGGACGACCCCCGGGAGGGCACCCGCTACGGCCGCGCCACGGAGAGCCCCTGGCGCGAGCCCCGGGCCGCCTGCGGGGCCATCGTGGGCACCCTGGGGCACTTCAACATCGAGAACGGCGTCCACCGCAGGATCCGCGCGGACCTCGGCGAGGAGAACTACGCGCTCTTGTCAGGGCGGCCCATGCTGGCGAACGACGGCTCGGACATCACCGCCGCGGTGGCCGCCAGCGTCGTGGCCGTCCAGGGGATGATCAATACGGCCTTCGCGTTCACCCGCGAGCTGGACGAGCGCGGCGTGGCGCACCTCTCGGCGAGCGTGACCGTGAACCGCGTGTCCATGGCCGACCCGGTAATCTACCTCGCCCGCGCCACGGTGTTCCAGGGCGAGGTGCGCTTCCAGGGCCTCGGGACCGACGCCCGGCACTACGCGGGCCGCATGGTCCCCCACGAGAAGGACCAGCGCCTCGTGCTCACCTACGACGGCCGCGAGATGGGCGGCTTTGACATCGTCACGCTGGACCCCTCGGCGGCGACCAACACCTCGCACCACGACGACCTCTAGAGTCCCTCACCTCCCCAGCGCCCGCGCGAGCCGGTCGGCCCCCCTCGGACCCCGAACGGTGTGCACGGGCGATTGCAGGGGGTGCCCGCGGTGGTTATAGTGGGGGCGCTCGCGATGACGATGGACCTGGAGGCGCTCTCCCTGGTGGAGATCATCCGGCTGCAGGGGCAGCTCACGGAGACCTTGAAGCGCCGCTTCGAGCGCACGCTGGCCCTGGTGTTCACGGACGTGGTGGGCTCCACGGCGTACTTCGCCCGCCACGGGGACGCCGCGGGCCGCGCGCTCCAGCAGCGCCACCTGGACCTCCTGGCGTCGGTGCTCCCCGCCCAGCAGGGCCGGGTGGTGGACACCGCCGGGGACGGGGCCTTCACCGTGTTCCCCACGGTGGAGGGGGCCGCCGGCGCGCTGGTGCGCTTGCTGGAGCTCATCGCCCAGCACAACACGGGCTACGACCCGGAGCACAAGATGGCCATCCGGGCGGGCCTCCACTGGGGCAAGGTGCTCACCGACGGCGCCCTGGTCTCGGGCGACGCCGTGAACCTCTGCGCCCGCGTGGCGGGAACGGGCGAGGGCGCGGAGCTTCGCTGCACGCGGGACGCCTTCCACGAGCTGTCCAAGGAGTGGCGCCTGCGGTGCCGGCAGCTAGGGGCCGTGGCCCTGAAGGGCATGCCCGACCCCGTGCACCTGGTGAGCCTGGTGTGGCAGGTCAAGCGCAAGCTCCCCACGCACGTACGCATCCGGGAGACCGGCGAGCGCTTCCCCCTGCCCGACAAGGACGTGATCTCCTTCGGGCGCCTGCGGGAGCAGAACGGCGTGGTCGCCAATGACGTGGTGCTCTCGCTCCCGGACCGCAACCTCACGCAGCAGCTCTCGCGCTGGCACTTCGAGCTGCACCGCGCCGGCGACGGGTTCTCGGTCCGCGCCGTGAGCAACCAGCCCATCACCGTGGACGGCCAGTCCCTCGCCCGCGGCGCCGAGCTCCCCATCCGGGCCGGCTCCCTGATCCACCTCTCGGGCATCATGGAGCTGGTCTTCCAGTCCGAGGACGACGACGACGGCGGCCTCGGCGTCGAGACCCTCGCCATCCCCCACGGGGGCATCCCCCGGCCGCCCCGGTAGCGCATTCCCGTCTGTTGGATTTTTGTCCATTCCAGTGGCGCCCGGCGAGGCCGCCGGGCAGGGGGTGACCACCGTGACGGTCATGGCAAGACGCTTCCTCGCGCTCCTCCGACGTCGGCCCGCCTACCGCTCGCTCTGGCTGGCGGAGCTCGTCTCCATGACCGGCGACTGGTTCTCCATCGTGGCCGTCAGCGTGGTGGCCCTCCGAGGCCCCGGCGGCGGCGCCCTCACGCTGGCCCTGGCCCTCGCCGCGCACCTCCTGCCGAGCGCCTTCATGGCCCCGCTGGGGGGCCTCGTCGCCGACCGCGTGGACCGCAGGAAGGTGCTGCTGTACGGCAACCTCCTGGAGGGCGTGCTCACCGTCGGGATGCTCCTGGCGGCCCTCGGGCGCCAGGTGGCGGTCTTGACGGCCCTCGTGGCCGTGCGCTCCATGTGCAGCGCCGCCCGCGAGCCCGCCAGCGCCGCGGCCCTCCCGAGGCTCGTGGCCACGGACGAGCTCGAGGACGCCAACGCCCTCGGGGGCTTCACCTGGAGCCTCGCGTTCACCCTGGGCATGGGCCTCGGGGGCCTGGTCACCGAGCTCGGCCCCGCCGTGGCCTTCTCTCTCGACGCGCTGAGCTTCTTCGGCGCCGTGGCGCTCCTGGCTCGCCTCCCGCCCATCGCCGTGGACCGGGATGACGCCCCTGGAGCCCGTGGCCTCCGGCTCCTCGCCAGGGACCTCAAGGAGGGCCTCCGCGCGGCCTGGAGCCCCTCGCGGCGCGGGTCGGTGTTCGGTCACACGCCCGTGGGGCTCGTCCACGGCGCGGGCTGGCTCGCCATGAACCTCGCCGCGGAGCACCACCCCCTCGCCACGGGAGGCGCTGCCACGCTGGGCTTCCTCCAGGCCATCCGGGGCTTTGGCACCGCCGTGGGCCCCCTGGGCCTCGGGGCCTCCAGCATGCCCCGGGCCGTGAGCGCCCACCTGGCGGTGCTGGCCTTCGTGCTGGGTGGCGTCGGGATGGCCCTGGCCGGGAGCTTCCTCACCGCAGCGCTGGCGGCCTTCGCCTGGGGCTGCGGCGCCGGGGTCCTCTGGACCGTGCTCTCCATGGAGATCCAAGCGGGCACCGAGGACGCCCTCCGCGGACGCATGATGGCCACCAGCGGCCTGGGCTTCACCGTCTCCATGACCGTGGGCGCGCTCCTGGCCGCCCTCTCCGTCGAGGGCCTCGGGTCCCCCACCGCGGGCGTGGCCCTCCTGGCCGCGGTCACCGCCGCGGGCTGGCTCTCACTCCGGGGCCCGTTGCCCGCCGTCGCCTAGACACACCCTGTGTGCGATGGAACCTCGCGTTCACGGCCGCGAAGGCGGCGCCGCCGGGGCCGCGGGGGCCGCGGGCTCCGGGTCGATGCGCAGCGTGCGCAGCGCGTCGGCGAGGCGCGTGCGCAGCGCCGAGGCGTCCCCGGTGCGGGTGGCCAGGTCCCGCGAGAGCGCCCCGTGCCGCGTCATGGACTCCTGGAGCTGCCGGGTGAAGGTGGTCCGCAGCGCCACCCTCGGCGCGTCCGTGGCCGTGCGCAGCGTGGCCAGCGTCTCCCGTAGCTCCGCGTTGCGCGAGGCCACGTCGCCGAGCTGCTCCCGGAGCTCCGAGGCCTCCCGCTCCACCCGCGCCAGCGCCGCCCGGTCGTCCAGCACGGTGCGGAGTGTCTGCCGCACCCCCTCGGGGGAGCCCTGGAGGTAGGGGGCGAGGTCCGTGGTGCAGTCGTCCAGGAGCGAGAGGGTCCGCTGCGAGGGGGAGGTCTGCTCCAGGGTGAGGCTGGTCTCCTGGCGGGCGGAGAGCACCACGGGGACGAGGTCGGCCTCGCGGCCGGGCTCGCTCTCGGCGGGGAGCGCTCGGGGGGTGTAGCCCGGCAGCCGCGGGCTGCGCACGAAGATCCTCGGGAGGCTCTGGGCGCCCGGCTCGATGCGGTACACCGAGCGGTGGACCTGGGTGTCCTCCAGGGTGATGACGTTGCGCAGGACCGACAGCACCCGGTGGGGCTCGCGCTGGTCTTCTTCGCGCAGGGTGACGGTGGTGCTGGGGTCGATGGCATAGGGGACGAAGGTGTTCTCTTCGTTGTTCAGGCGCTGGAGGAGGCCCTCGCCGGCGAAGGTCCCACCCGCGAAGAGGGCCACGGGGCCGGGCAGGAGCGTGAGCCCGGTCTGGTTCCGGAGCCTCGCGGCGCGGTAGGGGTGCGTCCGGCTGGAGGGCGCTGCGGCCTCCGGGCGGAAGAGGTACACGTCCTCGCCGGGCACCTCGCGGCTGGCGATGGTGACCAGCGCGGCGGAGCCCGCGCGGATGGACACCGGCTCGCTCACCACGAGGCGCGTGTCCCCGACGGACTCGTGGGTGGTGGCGTTGTCGCGCGCGTTGAGGTTGGCCACGGTCATGGGCCCTCGGGGCGCGTCGCCCCCGCCCGCGTCGGAGCCCTCGGCGCGCACCTCGAAGGTGACCACGCGGTTGCGTGCCCGGCCCTCCGGGGAGCTCTCCGCGTCCCGGGGCCTGGCGCTGGAGAACGACCGCACGGAGAGCCTGTCGGCGCCCACCCCGAGGGCCAGGAGCCTCGCCCTCACGGCCGCGGCGCGGTTCAGGCCGAGGGACCACGGGTCGGTCTCCTCGCTGGAGGCGTGGCCCTGCACCTCCAGGCGCAGCGCGGGGTGGGCCTGGAGCGTCTGGGCCACGGCCTGCACGAGCGCCTGGTGCCTCGGGAGCACCGCGAAGGCGTTGGCGTCGAAGCCCACGCTCTGGGTGATGTGTATGGTCTGGGCCTGGACGCGCACCTGGGCGTTGTCGGGGCAGCCGTCGGTGTCGTCCACGCCGTTGCGCACCTCGCTCTGGTCGGGGCAGCGGTCGCTCTGGTCGGGGATCCCGTCGCGGTCCGAGTCCTCACCACGGCTGGCCCAGCGGTTCTCGCTTTCGCTGTCCTCGTAGCCGTTGGAGTCCTCGGGGGGACCGTTGGAACCGGTCGCGGTGACCTCTCCGCCGCTGCCGCCGCCCGCGCGGAGGAGCAGCTCCCGGTGGGTCTCCTCGGACACCACCGGGGCGTTGACCACGGGCTCCGTGAGCCTCCCGGTGGCGTCCGGGCGCGACGTGAAGCTCGGCTGCCGGAGGTTGAACGCAAAGGACAGGGGCGCCCCCGTGGCGAGGGTGAGCTGCACCTGGTTCCAGTCCTCGTCCGAGGAGTTGTGCACCAGGGCCCAGAGCTGCAGGAGGGCGGGGCTCCCGGCCCGGTCCGGGAGCACCACCCGGTAGGTGGCCCGCCAGTTGGCGGTGGGCACCGCGTAGGCCACCAGGAGCTCCCTGGGCCGCGCGTCGGGAAGACGAAGGTCCAGCTCCGCGGTGCGCTCCCGGCCGCCGTTGGCCGGGGCGTGGGGCACCCCCGCGGCCACCACGGTCTGCCGGGGGTTGGGCCCCTGCTCCAGCACCGTGAGCGTGGCCAGGACATCGTTCACCTCGTGGGAGCGCAGCCTCAGGGCGAGGCGATCGCCCTCCACCCGCCCGGTGCGCTCGAAGTACCCGCTCCCGCTCTGGTTGAGCACCACCCTCCGGAGGGTGAGCAGCGACGAGGGCCCCTCGTGGGCGCAGCCCCCGAGCAGCGCGAACCCCAGACTCCAGCTCCACGCGTTCTTCACCAGAAACCTCCCTTTCAGTGGTCCCTTTGGGACGCGTAGCGTACGCCCCGGGTCTCCGTCCGCCAGCACCTGACCCTTTGGGGGGGTTGCCAGGGCAAGGAACCGTGTGCATCCATGCGGGCCGGAACAACGCCGCGCCGGTGCGCGGTGGACAATGGAGTTGACATGTCGATCACAAAGAACAACCGGGTGGCGCTGATCACGGGAGCGAACAAGGGGCTGGGCAAGGAGATCGCCTGGCAGCTCGGTCGCCAGGGGTACACGGTGGTGCTGGCGGCGCGGGACGAGGCGTCGGGGCGGGCGGTGGCCGACGCGATGGTGAAGGAGGGCGTGGACGCCCACGCGGTGCGGCTGGAGGTCACGGACATGGACCAGCTCGCGAGCACGGTGGCGTGGCTGGACAAGACCTTCGGCCGGCTGGACGTGCTGGTGAACAACGCCGGGGTGGCGCTGGAGTGGGACGCCAAGGGCACCACGGTGGAGCGCTTCCGCAAGACCCTGGACGTGAACCTGGTGGCCCCCTGGGCGGTGACCCAGGCGTTGGTGCCGCTCCTGGCGAAGAGCAGCGACGCGCGGGTGATCAACCACACGTCGGTCCTCGGGTCCATCGCGACGTGCGACGCGGCCTGGGAGCAGATGGGGGGCTACTTCTCGCCGGCGTACTCGACGTCCAAGGCGGGGCTCAACATGCTGACGATGATCCAGAGCCACGCGCTGGCGGACAAGAAGATCGCGGTGGCGGCGGCGCACCCGGGCTGGGTGAAGACGGACCTCGGGTCCGAGGCAGCGCCCATGGAGGTGGCCGACGGGGCAAAGACCGTGGTGGGCCTGGTGACCATCGCGCGGGAGAAGTTCCCCCACGGGCAGTTCCAACACCTGGGCGACAAGCTGCCGTACTGAGCGCTACGGGAGCACCACCACGGTGACGGTGCGGGACACGCTGCCCGCCCGCACCGTGGCGATGGTGGTCCCGGGCCGCAGGGCCTGGAGCAACACCCTGTCGTCGCGCACCTCCGCACCACCCATGAAGAGCCAGGACAACCTCGCGATGGACGGATCGGCGATGGTCCACACGACAGCGTCATTGCCATAGAGCCTGCCAGAGGCGTCCCTCGCCCACCCGACCAGGGAACCGACGCTGCGGTCCTCGGTGGGGCGAGCGCCGCTGGCAGCCGTCGCGACCGGCATTCGGAGGGTGAAGGTGCCTCCGTCCGGCGACAGGAGCCGAGGGGGATCGGTCTCGACGACCTCGATCGACGTCGCGTCGGCGACGCGGACGTCCACCTGGTCCACCAGGGACCCGGACGTGAACCATACCTTCAACCGCGTGGCGCCCGTCGCCCGGGCCGTGACGTCGACCGCGACGGTCGTCGTGGAGTCCCGGACCGCGACGTTGACGCCGTCCACGGAGAGCACCGAGGGGCTCGTGCTCTCGACGCGGACATCCCCCACGGTGAGGGACCCGGGCACACGCACATTGATGGTCTCGTGGACGCCCGTCAGCAGCGGCCGATCCAAGGGACAGCCGACTGCGAAGAGCCCCGAGCACCCCTGGCTCCGCAGCACCGTAAAGCGCGGCAGCGGCTCCACCCTGGGCTCCGCGGGGTTCACCCACGGACCACACCCCCCAAACACCGCCACCCCGACCAGGAACTTCATCCCTACCGACAAGGTCCGTGCTGCCATCGCAAGACCCTCCTTCAGGGCCTGGAGGGTGGTCGTGCATCACCTGTGCCACAGATCATGGTATGGAATTTCAAGGGTATAGGCGTTGTCCAGGGCGAACGCTGTGATTCCCGTTCACACCGCTGTCCTCCAGCAGCGTCGTGGCTGTTGCGCCTGCAGCCCCACGGGCCCCTGCGCTCCCTGACGGCGCGCCTACCCCAGCGTCCGGTGGTAGCGCAGCTCCGGGGCCGCCACGCCCGGCGCCGCGGTGAACTCCGCGCGCTTGCCCTCGGGCGCCCACCCCTTCGCTTCATAGAACGCGCGGGCGCGCGCGTTGCCCTCCAGCACCCAGAGGGTCAGCGCCCGGAAGCCCAGCGCCCGCCCCTCGTCCATCGCTGCGTCATGGAGCCGCGCGCCCAGGCCCCCGCGCCAGCGGTCCGGGTGCAGGTACAGCGCGTACAGCTCGCCGTAGCCCTCGGGGACGTCCCGTTCGCGGGTGGCGCCCACGGAGCTGAAGCCCAGCACCGCGCCCTGGTCCACCAGCAGCGTCACCCGCGCGAGGGCGCCCCGGCCGAGGTTCCAGTGCCACCGGGCCTCGCGCTCGTCCACCGAGAGCCTCGCCAGGAACTCCGCAGGGAGGAGGCCCGCGTAGGCCACCTGCCAGGCGAGCACGTGCACCTCGGCGATGGCCCGGGCGTCCGAGGGCTCCGCCCGTCGCAGCTCCACCGGGTCACTCCCCCATGAGGTCCAGGAAGGGGCCGGCACCCAGCAGCGCGGCCCCGCCGTCGATGGTGAGGCTCGCGCCGGTGATGTACGCCGCCGCCGGGGACACCAGGTACAGCACCGCGTCGGCGACCTCATCGATGCGGCCGTAGCGCCCCAGCGGGACCCGGCGATCGAGGTGGCTCCTGGTGTCCCCGGGCGCCAGGCGGGTCATGCCCTCGGTGCCCTCGATGGGGCCGGGGGCTACGGAGTTCACGCGCACGCCGAGCCTGCCCCACTCCAGGGCCAGGTCCCGGGTGAGCTTCTCGATCCCGGCCTTGGCAGCGCCCGCGTGGCACTGGAGCGGCATCGGGACCGTGGCCTGCGTCGCGGTGATGCTCACCACGCACCCGCGGGTGGCCGTCAGGTGCGCGAAGGCCGCCCGGCACGCGTTGAAGGTGCCGCACAGGTCAATGTCCACCACGGCGCGGAAGCCGTTGGCGCTCAAGCTCGCTGCGGGCGCGAGGAAGTTCCCGGCCGCGCTGTTCACGAGGATATCGATGCCGCCGTGGATCTTTGCTGCGTCGCACAACGCCGCGTCGACGGCGCCGTACTGGCGCACGTCCGCGGGGTGGCAGCTCGCCTCGGCGCCCGCGGCGCGGAGCTCCTGGGCCACGGCCTCCAGCTTCTCGGGAGTGCGCCCGAGGAGCGCCACGCGCGCCCCCTGGGCGGCGAAGCGCCGGGCGATCCCCGCGCCGATACCGCTGCCCCCGCCGGTGATGAACGCGGTCCTGCCCTTCAACAACCCGTCCTTGAAGACACTCATGCTGCGGCTCCTGGCGCTAGGGAAAAGATCTCCGCGGGTTCGCCCCGTTGAACGACCGCCCTCGATGCGGGTTCGCCCCGTTGGACGACCGTCCTCGATGCGGGAGGGCGCCGTTGTGCGACCGTCCTCGATGCGGGTTCGCCCCGTTGGACGACCGCCCTCGATGCGGGTTCGCCCCGTTGGATGACCGCCCTCGATGCGGGTTCGCCCCGTTGGATGACCGCCCTCGATGCGGGTCACCGGCCCGTTGGGCCGGCCTGTGCACGAATGCCAGCCCCCCTGCCGGGGGGCGCATACGT
>JACRDB010000033.1 GCA_016218725.1 Deltaproteobacteria bacterium | reverse complement strand
GTGCTCGGGCCGAATCCCTCAACGCTCCAAACCCTTGCTGCGCCGACCTCCTTGCACCTTACGTGAGCGCCCCCCGGCAGGGGGGCTGGCATTCGTGCACAGGCCGGCCCAACGGGCCGGTGGGCCGCATCGAACACGGTTTCCCAACGGCGCCAACCCGCATCGAACACGGTTACCCAACGGCGCCCACCCGCATCGAGCACGGTTTCCCAACGGCGGTCACCCTCCCGGGGGCACGAACACCGCTGTAAAGCGCGCCTGGAGCGCGTCGGCCACGCGGAAGGCCCCGAGGGGCCCTCTGAGGGCGGGCACCCCGAGGGCCCGGAGCGAGGCCGTGAGCGCGCCCTGGAAGACGCGCGCGCCGCTCGCCTCCTGGCGCTCCGTGGCGCGTACGGTCACGGCCTGCGCGCCGCGTGGTGTTCGGAGCTCACCCCGCAAGGCCCCGGCCTCGCGCCGGAGCGTGAGCGTGAGGGCCCCGCCGCCCGCGAAGACCTCCTGGCGCAGCCTCCGGGTGATCTCCGCGCGGTCCTGGGGGGAGAGCACCGCGGGGTCCACGGCCCCGTGGCGCACCGCGCCGTCCACCCGGAGCGCGTCCGTGGCGAGGGTCACCGTGGCGCGCTCCCCGTCGAGGGTGCCCTGGAGCGCGTCCCCGACGAGCTCCAGGCTGTGGGCCAGGGCCCCGAGGAGCCCCTCGGCCCCGGTGCGCACCCGGAGCTCGGAGCGCGACGGGTCCAGCGTGAGCGCCGTCACGGGATCGCGCGTATGCGCTCCAGCATCACGAGCGCCGTGAGGTTCCGCTGGTTGTACCCGAAGCGCAGGGACTCGTCGGTGAAGGTCGCGCTCTGCGGGTCGCCCTCGTCGCGGAAGATGTTCGGGTGGATGCCGTCCTCGTCGAGGCCCCGCCGGGGCAGGGGCTGGAGCGCCTGCCAGAAGTCAATCAAGGGGACGCGCCGGGTGGCCGCGAGGCGCCGGAGCACGTCGTTGAACTGCAGCGCGAGGCGGCCCTCGTTGGCGCCGTCAGTGCGGTCCGGGATGGTGCTCAGGAGCACCACGGTCCCGCGGGCCTCGCACAGGTCCACGATGCGGTTCATGTTGGCCGTGTAGCGCGTGATGTTGCTGCGGTCGATGTCGTTGGTCCCGTACATCACGATCGCGTACATGGGCCGCAGCGCCGAGAGCTCCGTGAGCAGCGGCCCGGCCAGCGCGTCGTCGCTGGTCCAGCCCGCGGTGGCGCTGGCGCTCGGGTGCCGGAAGGAGTTGCCCTTGAAGAGCATCACCCGGCCGAAGAAATCTATCGTCGGCTGGAGCCCGCTGAAGCGCCCGAGCATGTAGAAGCCATCGCCGATGTCCCCGAGGAAGCTCCGGCTCTCGGTGATCGAGTCGCCGATCTTGGCGAAGACGTCCGGCCGGTTGCCCATGGTCACCCCCCGGCGGCGGACCTCCTGCACGTGGGCCACGGTGGCGGGGTCAAGGGCGTTGGGCACGCCCACCACCAGCGTGGGGCCCGCCGGGGCGGTGTCCGGCCGGTCCGCGTCGCGCCCCGTGTCCGCGGGCGGCACGGTGGTATCCCGCGGCGGCGTCCCGGTGTCCGTGGGGGCCATGGTCGTGTCCGCGGGCGTGGTGGTGTCCATGGGAGCCGCCGTGTCCCTGGCGCCGGAGTCCCCGTCCGGGGGAAGCGCCTCCCCGCACCCCGGGAGGAGCGCCTGGAGCGCGAGCGCCAGGGTCCCGCAGAGCGCCCGGGCGTGGCGGGGCGGACGGTCCTGGGCGCGGTCGGGCTTCATCGCAGGGAGGGATGGTAACAGATCGCCATTGGGAGCCACCCCCCGGACGTGGCACACTCTGCCTTCGGTGTCCTCCGTCCCCCGAAAGGCTCTCGCCACCGCGGCCCTGGGTCTGGCGCTGGGACTCGGCGCCCCGCCCTCGGAGGCCATCCCCTTCGGGCGGAGGCTCACGCTCCGGGGGGAAATCGGCGTGGCCCACGTGCTGGGGGAGCCCAACATCAACCGCTACTCCGCGGGGCTGACCATCTCCGGCAGGGTGGGGCTCCTGCTGTTTGAGCCCCTGAGCCTCCAGGTGTCCGTCACCGAGGCGATCTTCCCGTCCACCCTGGTGGCCAACTCGCTCAATACCTTCTACCTCGCGGGGCTGCGGCTGGAGCCCCGCACCGTGGCCCCGGAGGGGAGGCTCTTCGTCGAGGCCGGCGCGGGCTTCGTGCAAACCGGGATCAACCCCCGGGCGGGGCTGGAGCTGGGCGTGGGCTGGGAGCTGGCGGTCACCCGCGCGCTCTACCTCGGCCCCGTCGTCAGGTACGTGCATATCTTCCAGCCCGATGACATCCCCTTCGATGACCCGCGGGACGCGCACTATCTGTCGCTCTCGCTGGTGTTGATGCTGCGCCCCTCGCCGCCGCCCAGGCTCCGCCAGGGGAGCCTCCTGGCGATCAACCCGCTCAACCTCCCGGACGAGGACTACGACGGCGTCCCGGACGTGGACGACCAGTGCCCCAGGGTCGTCGAGGACCACGACGGCTTCCAGGACGAGGACGGCTGCCCGGACCTGGACGACGACAACGACCGCATCCCCGACGTCGAAGACCGCTGCCCCAGGGACCCGGAGACGGTCAACAACTACGAAGACGACGACGGCTGCGCGGACGCCGTGCCCGCCCAGCGCGAGCGCATCGAGTTCCGCGGGGACCAGCTCCGGCTTCAACAGCGCGTGTACTACACCGTGGAGCGGGTGCGCGTGCCCGCCAGCGCCCAGCCCATCCTCACGGAGCTCGCCCGCTTCCTGGACGCGCACCCGGAAATCCGTCGCCTGCGCATCGAGGGCCACTCGGACGACCGGGGCACCCGGCGCCACGGGCTCGAGCTCTCCCTGCGCCGGGCACAGAGCGTGGTGACCTTCCTGGTGGAGCGCGGCGTGGACCCCTCCAGGCTGGAGCCCGTAGGCTACGGGGACCTGCGCCCCCTCGGGGAGCTCCACGACGAGGTCACCCGAGCCGGCAACCGCCGGATCGAGTTTGTCATCGCCGACGGGCCCGCGGGCGTGGCCCCGTCGCCCCCTCCGGAGGCCTGGACCCCCCGGAGGGTCATCGAGACCGAGGCCGCGCCACCTCCGTTTCCGGGGCTTGAGGAGTAATCCTCCACCGGAACTCTGGAGAGTCTACAATGGACCCCGTGACCCTGACCACCCCGCCGCCCGCGGCAGCGCTCGCGCTCCACTGGTCGTTGGATGCGGCCGTGGACTTCCTGAACCACGGCTCCTACGGGGCGTGTCCCACGGCGGTGCTGGAGGCCCAGGGCCGTATGCGTGCTCGCATGGAGCGCGAGCCCGTGCGCTTCTTCCTCAAGGACCTGGAGGGCCTGCTGGACAGCGCCCGGGTGGCCCTGGCGCTCTTCGTGGGCGCCGAGGCGGACGACCTGGCCTTCGTGCCCAACGCCACCAGCGGGGTGAACACGGTGCTGCGTTCGCTGCGCCTGGCGCCGGGGGACGAGCTCCTCACCACGGACCACGCGTACAACGCCTGCGCCAATGCCCTGCGCTTCGTGGCCGAGCAGGCCGGGGCCCGGGTGGTCACCGTGCACCTCCCGTTCCCCCTCGCGGGGCCCGGGGTGGTCGTGGACGCCGTGCTGGACGCGGTCACCGAGCGCACCACGCTGGCTCTCTTGGATCATGTCACCAGCCCCACGGCGCTGCGGCTACCCCTGGAGACCCTCGTGCGGGAGCTGTCCTCCCGCGGGGTGGACGTGCTGGTGGACGGCGCCCACGCGCCGGGGATGCTCCCGCTCGACGTCGAGGGCCTCGGGGCGGCGTACTACACCGGCAACCTGCATAAATGGGTATGCGCGCCGAAGGGGGCGGGCTTTCTGTATGTCCGCAAGGACCGCCAGGCGGGCGTGAGGCCCCTGGTGATTTCCCACGGGGCCAACGCCCCCCGGAGGGACCGCTCGCGCTTCCAGCTCGAGTTCGGCTGGACCGGCACCGATGATCCCACGGCCTACCTCTGCGCCGCCGAGGCCCTGAGGGTGCTGGCCTCGCTCCTGCCGGGCGGCTGGGACGACGTGCTCCGGAGAAACCGCGCCACGGCCCTGGCCGCGCGGGACACGCTCTGCCAGGCCCTGGGCGTGCCGCCCCCCGCCCCCGACGGGATGCTCGGCTCCATGGCCACCATCCCCCTGCCCGAGAGCGCGGCGCTGGCGCACCTCACGCCCTCCGGGACGCACGGCATGGACGCCCTCCAGGGGCTGCTCCTGGAGCGCCACCGGATCCAGGTGCCGGTGATCCCCTGGAGTGGGCCCTCCCGCAAGCTCCTCCGGGTGAGCGCCCAGCTCTACAACCACCCCGAGCAGTACGAGCGCCTGGCCCAGGTGCTCCGCGAGCTCTACGGCTTCCGTTGAAGCCCGCGCCGGAGCCCTTCGAGACCCTCTACGGCCTGCGGGCCTGCCTGGCCGTGGGCGCGGTGCGCCCCGAGGCCATCGCCCGCCTGGCGCTCCAGCCCGGGCTCCGGGGCTCAACCCCGGAGCTGGCCGAGCTCGTGCGCCGGGTGTCCGCCCGAGGCGTCCCCTGGGACGAGCGCCCCGAGGCCGAGCTCACCCGCCTGGCTGCATCCCCCACCCACGAGGGCGTATGCATGCAGGTCAAGCCCCGCCGCTGGGTGAAGCTCCCGGAGCTCGAGGCCACGCTCCTCAGGGAGCGCGGCGTGGCCCTGGCGCTCTCCCAGGTGCGAAACCCCTACAACGTGGGGGCCGTCCTCCGGAGCGCGGCGTTCTTTGGCGCGAAGGCCGTGCTCCTCGGGGCCCCGGCGCCGGACCCGGGCCTCCCGCCGTTGGCCGTACGCGTGGCCGAGGGCGGCGCCGAGCACCTGCACCTGGCGCGCACCACGGACCTGGTCCCCTGGCTCCAACGGCTACGCACCCGCGGTGTGTCCGTGCTGGGTGCTGTAGGGAGCGCGCCCACAAGCGCCCACACCTGGGTGTTCAAGCGCCCGTGCGTGGTGGTGCTGGGCAACGAGCGGGAGGGGCTCTCGGAGCGGGTGTTGGCGGGTTGTGACGGGGTGCTGTCCATCGCCGGGGGAGGGGCGCTGGAGTCGCTCAACGTGGCCGTGGCGGCGGGGGTGCTCTTGTCCCTGGCGCTACGGGGTGACGCGTAGCTCGACGCGGGTGTTGCTCCGGAGGGCTGCGACCACGTCCTGCTGGGCGCGCTGCCGGGCGCGGCGTTCGAGGGCCTGGCGCACGCGGGCGCGGAGCTCTCCCGCGGGGAGCTCGTCCCCGGCGGAGCGCCCGAGGCCGCGGAGCACGACCCAGCCGACGCGGGTGCGCGCGGCCGAGGACCAATGACCCTCGGAGAGGCCCCCGGCGGCGCTCTCCAGGTCCGGCTCGACGCCGTTGGCGCCGACGACAAAGGGCGCCAGGTGCGTGAGCCGGAGCCTCGCCGCGGCGGGCTCCGGGGCCTCGCGGAGGACGGCCTCGGCGAAGGCCTCGGCGGCGCGCTGGGAGCGCCCCAGGGCGTCGGCGTCGGCCTGCGGGGAGACGCGCGAGAGCCACCCCTCGACGCGCATGCCCTGGCCGCGGTCGATGCCGGGGGCCCCGCGGGCGAGCTCGGCGTCGACCTCGGCGTCGGAGACCGCGAGGGACGCGGCGTTGCGGTGGGCGCTGAGGGCTTCGAGCTCCAGGCGCTCGCGGAGCTGCTCGCGCAGGACCTCGGCGCCGGGGCCCGCGCCCCCGTCGCCGAGGCGTTCGCGCAGGCGCTGGTCGAGCTCGGTGTCGGAGACCTCCAGCCGCTCGGCCTGGAGGGCCCCGCGGACGAGGGCCGCGACCACGAGCTGGTCGAGCACCAGGCGTGCCTGGGCGCGATCGACGGTGGTCCCCCGGAGGCCCCCGAGGCGCCGGAGGCGGTCGCACACGCGCTCCACCGGGACGGCCTGGTCCCCCGCCACGGCGGCCAGCCCCGAGGCGTTGGCGCAGTCGAGCCCCGAGGCCCCGGCGTCCGTGGTGGCGCCGTCGGGGCGGGCGGTGGGGGCGCCGTGGGCCGGAGCGCTGGCGGGCGCGCGGGCGGAGGCGTCGGTGGGGGCGTGGTCCGTCGCGGGCCGGTGGTGCCCCGCGGGGTGACCGAGGGAGGGCGCGGGGCGGCGGGCGAGCGCCACCAGGGCGAGCGCCGCGGCGACGCCGACGCCAGCGAGGACGAGGCGCGAGCGCGAGGGGTCCATTGGGTGGGGGAGGTGTCTAGCACGGTCCCCCCCGCCGGTGGCGGACACCGCCGACGGGGAGGCGCGCGAGGGGAGTGCCTAGCGGTTGCCGCAGGTGGAGCGGGCCGCGTCGGACACGATGGCGCCCTTCTCGGTCTCCGTGAGCACGCCCGCGGTGACCATGGCGGTGGTCGAGTGGGCCACACAGGAGACGTACTGGCCGTGGTTGCGCCAGGCGATGGAGGTGCCGCGCGGGCCGGCGCAGGGGCAGAGCTGCGCGACGGAGCAGCCCGAGGCCGGGTCCACCCGGGCCCCGAGGGCCGTCCGCGGGCAGACGTCCGCGGCGTCGTTGACGCCGTCGTTGTCGTCGTCGGGGTCGCAGGCGTCGCCGAGGGCGTCGCCGTCGTAGTTGGTCTGGCTGGCGTTGGAGATGTACTGGCAGTTGTCGCCGGTGTCCGCCACGCCGTCGTTGTCGTCGTCGCTGTCGCACAGGTCGCCGAGGCTGTCGCCGTCGTTGTTGGCCTGGTTGGTGTTCACCACGCGCACGCAGTTGTCCGCGGTGTTGTCCACGGTGTCGCCGTCGATGTCCGCGTCGCAGGCGTCGCCCTGGGTGTCGCCGTCGAGGTCCGCCTGGTCGGCGTTGGCGGCGTGGGTGCAGTTGTCGAGGCCGTTGAGCACGCCGTCGCCGTCGAGGTCGCCGTCGCACACGTCCCCGAGGGCGTCGCCGTCGAGGTCCGCCTGGTCGGCGTTGGCGGTGTCCGCGCAGTTGTCGAGGCCGTTGAGCACGCCGTCGCCGTCGCGGTCGGGGTCGCAGGCGTCGCCGAGGCTGTCGCCGTCCAGGTTGGCCTGGTCGCTGTTGGCCGTGAAGGGGCAGTTGTCCGCGGCGTCGCTCACCGTGTCGTCGTCGTCGTCGGGGTCGCAGACGTCGCCCTGGGGGTCGCCGTCGTGGTTGGCCTGG
>JACRDB010000032.1 GCA_016218725.1 Deltaproteobacteria bacterium | reverse complement strand
TGCTGGACCTCGGCGCGCTCCCTCGGGCTGCGCCGGGCGTGGGCTTCGCGCTGGGCCTCACGGGGCGTCGCTGGCAGGCCGAGCTCGCGCTCCGCGGCACGCTGCCGCAGGAGATCCCCGGTCCCAGGCAGGGTACGTTTGTCCGGGCGTGGCTCCTCGAAGCCGAGCTCCGGGGCTGTGGGTTTCTGTGGGTGGGTATGGTCTCACCTGCGATATGTGGTGTAGTGTCGGGAGGCGCCTTTGGTGCGGTCTCCGAGGGTGTTCGCTCCCCCGGCTCCGGGGTGGCGCCGTGGGTCGCGCCGGGCGCTGGCGTGCGGCTCCAGGCGAGGCTCACCCACGCCGCGGGGGTGACCCTGGACCTGGAGGCCCTCGCGCCGCTGGTACGGCCCAGGCTGGCCGTGGAGGACCTGGGGACCTTGCACCAGCCCTCGGCGGTGGTGCTCCGGGGGTCCCTGGGGGTGCTATGGCGTTTTCCGTGACGGGTTTCGTCAGGAGCCGGCCACCCACCGCCCAGGATGTTCGCCCTGGCGCTCCCAGCTGGCTCACACTGGTCCCTGCGGGAACCCATGGAGGCCACGGATTTCGACGCGGTGTACACCGCCCACTTCGCCTTCGTGTGGCGGAGCCTCCGGCGCCTGGGCGTGCGCGAGGCGCACCTGGACGACGCCGCCCAGGAGGTCTTCGTGGTGGTGCACCGGCGCCTCGGGGACTTCGAGGGGCGCAGCACCCTGCGCACCTGGCTCTTTGGGATCGCCCTCCGGGTGGCCCAGGAGCACCGGCGGTGGCTGCGCCGCAAGGACCCCCACGAGGCGCTGCCGGACGTCGTGGCGGACCCGGGCCCCGGCCCACTGGACGCGCTGGAGCGCCGCGAGGCCGCCGCGGTGCTGGACCAGCTCCTGGACGCGATCCCCGAGGAGCGCCGCGCGGTGTTCATTGCCGTGGAGCTTGAGCAGCTCTCGGCGCCGGAGGCCTCGGAGGCGCTACGGGTGCCGGTGAACACCGTGTACTCCCGGCTCCGCGTGGCCCGTGAAGAGTTCACCCGCGCCCTGGCGCGCTATCAGCGGAGGGCACCATGAACGAGCTACCCCCCGAGGCCCGCCAGGCGCTCTCGCTCCTGCGGGACACCCAGGACCCGACGGAGGCCGACCGGGCGCGCGTCCGGGCCCTCCTGGCGAAGCGCCTCCAGGTCGAGGCCGCGCGCCCCTGGCGCTGGAGGCTGCCTCTGACGGTGCTCGGGGTCCTCGGAGCCCTGGCCGCCGCCGGAGGATGGTACGGTACCGTACGACCTCCCGAGGCGGTGGTGGTGCCCGCGCCACGGAACATTGTCGCCACAGACATTTCCGAGCGTCAGGACGCGATCGTTCGTGCACCCACGATCCCCGCTCCTGAGGCCCCCGCCCCGACCGTGGCGCCCGCCGAGCCCCCGACGCCGCCAGCGGCCGTGCCTGCGCCGTCTCCGGCGCCCGCGAGGCCCGAGGCCCGGGACCCCGAGGCGGAGCTCCGGCTCCTGACGGAGGCCAACGGGAGGCTCCGCCGTGGGGACCCCGGAGGGGCCTTGACGGCCCTGGGCACGCACCGGCAGCGCTTCCCCCGGGGCGCCCTCCGCGAGGAGCGCGAGGCCCTGAGGGTGCTCGCTCTCTGCGCCCTCCACCGGGACGCCGAGGCCCGGGCCGTGGCAGCGCGCTTCCTGGCCACCTGGCCGCGGTCACCGCAGGCTTCGCGGGTGAGGTCCTCGTGCGGCGCGCCGTGAAATGCCCCTGGCCTGCGATGGCGCTCGTCGCGGGCGCGGTGGGGTGCGAGCCCGTGCTCCTCCTGGGCAGCGACCGCGCGGCCCTCGCCGCGGACGGTGGCCTCGCCGATGGCCCCTCCCCCACCGACACCCGCGAGGACACGACGCCGCCGGACCGCCCACAGGACACCACCTCTCCCGACACCACCCTACCTGACACTACTGCACCCGACACTTCGCGGGCGGACACCACCGCACCGGACACGGTCACCGCGGACACGCGCCCGGACAGCACACCCAGCGATGCCCCGAGGGTGCCCGCCGGGGTGATCGTCGAGGTTCGCCTCGGGGGGCGCTTCGGGTGTGGGCGCCGGAGCGACGGCTCGGTGTGGTGCTGGGGGGCCAACGACCGAGGGCAGCTCGGCGACGGCACCACCATGGACCGCCCGACACCCGCACCCGTGGAGGGCGTCGCGGGCGCGGTGGGGCTCACCGCGGGGGCCTCCCACGCCTGCGCGTGGCGCATGGACGGGAGCCTGTGGTGCTGGGGGGCCAACGCCCAGGGGCAGCTCGGCGACGGCAGCACGAGCGACCAGCCGAGGCCCGTGGCGTCGCGCTTCACCGGGGTGACGCTGGCCGTGGCCGGGGGGCGGCACACCTGCGTCCTGGGCGCGGGGGGCCTCCGGTGCGTCGGCGACGGCGCGCGAGGGCAGCTCGGCCACGGCATGCGCGCGCCCAGCACGACGCCGGTGGCGGTGGCCGTGGGCTTCGTGCCCACGGCGCTCGGCCTCGGCGAGGCCCACACCTGCGCGGCCATCGCGACGCAGGCGCCGCGGTGCTGGGGGGCCAACGACCGAGGGCAGCTCGGGGACGGCACCACCATGGACCGCAGCGCGCCGGTGGCCGTGGAGGACGTGCCCGGCGCCACGGCGCTGGCGCTCGGGGCGAACTTCGCCTGCGCGGCCACCAGCTCGGGGCTCGCGTGCTGGGGGGCCAACGACCGGGGGCAGCTCGGCGACGGCAGCACCATGGACCGCCCGCGCGCGGTGGGCTCGCTGCCCCGGGTGGTGGAGCTCTCCGCGGGGGACTCCCACGGGTGCGCGCTCCAGGACGACATGAACCTCCTGTGCGTGGGGGACAACCGCCAGGGGCAGCTCGGCGTCGGGGACCGCATGGACCGCGGGCGCTACGTGCGGAGCCCTTCCTTCCCGCGGACGATCTTCACGTCGGTGCGCGCGGGCGGGGGCTCCTCGTGCGCGCTCCTGGGCGGCGGCACGCTCTGGTGCTGGGGCCGCAACGGCAACGGCGAGCTGGCCGATGGGACCACCACGGACCGGGACATGCCCACGCTGGTCTGGCGGTAGCGCGTCGTACGCCGGGCATTGACAGCAGCCGGGTACGTGGGCTGCGATGGCTCCATGGCGAACGCCCCGCGCCCTGGCCCCGAGCGCTCCCGCGACCTCGACGCGATGGTCGCCAACGTCGAGATGACGCTGATCAGCATCGTGCAGGGCGTGGCGCTGTCGTACCTGGCCGACGCCTCGCGACCGGTGCTCTTCGAGCTCCGCGTCGCGTCGCTGCCCTACGTCCTCGTGGGGCTCCTGGTGATCTTCATGGCGTGGTCCCGCACGGTCCTGCACGCGCTGACGGTGGTGCGGTGGCCTCTGGAGCTCGGCCACAACTTCCTGTACCTCTCCGCGGCGCTCCTGGAGGTGCTGCTCTTCAGCCGCGTCGCCGATCACCGCGGCTGGTACCCCCTCGGGGCCGCGTACATGAGCCTGGTGTGGCTCACCTTCCTCTACGACTTCCGGCTGCTCCGGGCCCGCTTCGTCGGCGCCGTCGGCCCCGCCGGGGAGCGGCTCCGCCGCGCCCTGGAGGCCGACCAGCGCCTCCACGTGCGGCGCCTCCTGCCCGCCGCCGTGGCGAGCTGGGTGGCCGGAGCCCTCGCGGTACGCCGCTGGCCGACGATCTTCCTCGACGACGGCTGGCACGTCGCCCTGGCCCTGGCGCAGCTCGCCGGCTTCGCAGCGTACCTCGCCTTCACCGTGCGCTTCTTCGGCGAGCTGAGCGAGCTCGTCGCGGCCACTCACCGTGAAGAGGATGGAGCCTGAGCGTCCCCAAAGGGGCGCTACGCCGAGAGGCGCGCCAGGAGGGCCTTGGTGAAGAGGTACGCGTCCCCCGGCCAGCGCGCCGACACGTAGCTCCCGTCCTCCACCACGAAGGCGCCCCGGTCGTCCGTGTACGTGCCCCGGCGCGAGAGCGTGAGCGGTCCGCGGACAAAATCCCCGGGCGAGGCGAGGGCCGCGCGCACCTCGTCCTCCACGTAGGCGTCGTAGGTGCGGTAGTAGCGCCCGAGCCTCCACGCGGTCAGGTAATACGCCGCGCGCTCCAGGTACCTCGGCAGGCACGTGGTGCGCCGCCCGTGGAGCGCGCTCCGCCCGGTGGCGGCGGCCCGCGCCCTGGCGAGCACCAGCACCCCGTGGCAGATGGCCCCGACGGGCACCGCCCTCGCCAGGATCGCTGCGGCCTTCTCCTGTAGCACCGCGCTCCCGAGGTACTGACGCATCCCAGGCGCGTGGCCCCCGGGGAGCACCAGGGCGTCCCACTCCGACGGGTCCACCGACGACCATGATATCGGCGCGCGGAAGGCCCGGTCCTCGGTCATGGTCTGGTAGAACGCCCGCGGCTCCGGCTCGGCGCCGAGCTGCCCGAAGAGCACCCCCGTGAGCAACAACGGGTCCGCCTGCGCAGGCGCTCCGCCCCGCTCCGTGGCGAAGTCCACCGTGTGCCCCGCGCGGGTCAGGAGGCCCCAGGGGACGGCGACCTCGGTGACGTCGAAATCGCGGTCTGGCAATGGGATCAGTACGCGTGCCGCCATGGGAGGAGCGAGGTTCTACCCGAAGCGAGGGCCGCCGTCACCGCCCTGACACCTTCGTCACCGTCCCTTCACCCTCGTCACGCGCAGCGCGGAGGCGCGGCGCGTGGTGGACTCGCGGCTGTTTCGGCGTTGTCACGGCGACCTCACACACCCCCGCAGGGGCCACGGTATCCCTTGGACAGCGGGGCCGCGCGCGGCCCCTCGCGAAAGGATCCGAAGGGATGCACCACGTCTCGCTGATCAAGCTGTTCACCTCCTTCGCCATGCTCGGCGCCGAGTGGGTGATGTGGGTGCTGGTCGCACTCTCCGTGGCCTCCATCGGCGTCATGATCGAGCGGGCGCGGTACTTCGCCTCCCTGGGCGACGACCTCAGCGCCCTCGCCCGGCGCCTCGACGAGCGCCTGCGCGACGCGGACCGCGAGGGCGCCAGGGCGGCGCTCGCGGCGTCGCCGTCGCCCGC
>JACRDB010000031.1 GCA_016218725.1 Deltaproteobacteria bacterium | reverse complement strand
GTGCCCGTGCCCGTGCCCGTGCCCGATCGCTGCCCGTCGTCAGGTGGGAGTCAGGGAGCGACGACGCGGCGGTGCGACGATCGGGCACGGGCACGGGCCCGGGCACGGGCTGGAATGCACCCGCGCGCCAACCCCCGAGAAGGCTCTTGCCGATAACGGCGCTCCTGGGCGAGGATCCTGCGGCGCGCGCACCACAGGGCGCCGCAGGAGAGCAATGTGATGAGACTTCGATGGCTCCTTGCCGCTGGTGGCTGGATGCTGGCCTCGTGCGACTCGACGCCGGCGCCGCCCGCGGGTGATGCAGCGGCGGATGTCGCCGCGGACACGGCCGCGGACACGGCGGCGGACACGGCGGCGGATACGGCCGCGGACACGGCCGCGGACGCGCGTCAGGACGCGGTCGCCGACGCGCGTCCGGACGCGGCGATGGACGCCCCGGCCGACGCGGGTCCCCCGGTGCGGCTCCAGCTCCTGCAGCTCTCCGACTGGCACGGGCAGATCGACCCGCTCACGGCGTCGCGGGCGACGGCTGACGGGGGGATGACCAATCAGCCCATCGGCGGGGCGGCGGCGCTGGCGGCGCACTTCCGGCGCGACCGGATGATGGTACCGGCGACGCTGACGCTCACCGCGGGCGACGAGTTCGGGGCCTCGCCGCCGCTGGCGTCGTTCTTCGAGGAGGAGCCCGCGGTGCTGGCGCTCAACGCGCTAGGGCTGCAGTTCAGCACCCTGGGGAACCACAACTTCGACCGCGGGGTGATGCACCTGCAGACCATGATCGGCCGCGCGCGGTACCAGTACGTGGCGTCGAACCTCGACAACGTGGCCGCGAACCTGATGGGCGTACGGGCGCCCTTCCACATCGAGACGGTGGGCGGGCTGCGCGTGGGCATCGTGGGGATCACCAACCCCGACGCGGCGATGCTCACCTCGCCCGGGCGCCTCGGGACGATCACCGTGCGCGCCCCGGCGGCGGCGGCGATGGACGCCCAGCGCATGGCGCGCGCCGCCGGCGCGCACGTGGTGATCGCGCTCTGCCACCTCGGCGCCACGGGCCGCGACGCGACGATGAACCCCACCGGGCCCCTGCTGGATTTCGCCCGCGGGGTCAGCGGCTTCGCGGTGATCCTGGGCGACCACACGGACATCGAGGTCAACACCATGGTGAACGGCCAGCTCGTGGTCGAGGCCCGCAGCAAGGGGCTCTCCTACGGGCGCATCCAGCTCACGGTGGACCCGGCCACGGGCGCTGCCTCGGCGGTCCGCGCCGAGTTCGTGCAGCCCTGGGTCTCGGACGTCACGCCGGACCCCGCCGTGGCCTCCGCGTTGATGCCCTTCCGCGACCGGCTGCGCGCCCAGCTCGACGGGGTGATCGGCACCACCAGCGCGGTGCTCGAGCGCGGGATGAACGTCGAACGCCTGCGCGAGATCGCCCTGGGCAACCTGGTCGCCGATGCCATCCGCGCGCAGTACAACACCCAGCTCGCCTTCGTGAACGGCGGCGGGCTGCGGGCGCCGATCCCGGGGACCTACGCCCCGGCCGACATGAGCCTCCGCCGCACGACCATGGGCTACCGCATGGGGCCGCCCTACGACATCGTCGCGGGAGACGTCTTCGAGGTGCTGCCCTTCGGCAATGTCGTGGTGACCCGCACCATCACCGGTCGCCTGCTGCACCAGGTCCTCGAGCGCAGCGTCGGGATGCTCCCCGCGGCCTTCGGAGGCTTCTTGCACGTGTCGGGCATCCGTTTCACCTACAGCGCCGCCGCCCCCATGGGGATGCGCGTCCGCGCGGTGACCCTCGCCGACGGCACCGCGGTGCCGCCCAACGACGCCACCTACACCCTCGCCACCAGCGATTTCACCAACTCCGGCGGCGACGGGTACACGATGCTCGCCGACGGCTCCGGCGCCACGCGCGAGCTCATGGCCGCGGTGGTGCTCGGGTACATCCGCATGCGCGGCGGGGTGATGCCCGCCACCGACGGCCGGATCACCGCCCTGCCCTGAGTACCGCCACGTAGGGACGCCTGCGACTGGCGGCGGCCCCGAGACCTTGACAGGGACACGGTTTGCGAGTCTTTTCCGGGCATGGAAAAGGTCTTCGTGGACGTGGACACGCAGGTGGATTTCTGCGCGCCGAAGGGGAGCCTCTTTGTCCAGGGCGCCCCCGAGGCGGTGGCGGCGAGCGCCAGGCTCCTGGCCGCGGCCTGGGGCTCCGGGAGCGTGGTCGTGGGCTCCGTGGACTCGCACGCCCACGACGCCTGGGAGTTCCACACCAACGGCAACCGCGGCCCCGCGGGGGAGAAGCCGGGCTTCCCCCCCCACTGCGTGAAGGGCACGGCGGGCTGGCTCAAGCTCCCGGAGACCTTGCCGGAGCGCTTCTATTTCGTCCCGGTGGTGCCCGATCCAGACGCCGCCCGGAGGGTCCCCGAGGGCACCCAGGCGGTGTACTTCGAGAAGGAGGTGTACTCGCTCTTCGCCAACCCCAACGCGGCGGCGGTGCTGGACGCGCGCTGCCCCCCGGGGCCCCTGGCCTTCGTGGTCTTCGGGGTGGCGACGGATTATTGCGTCAAGGCCGCGGCGCTGGGGCTCCTGGACTGGGCCCGGTCGCGCCCCGGGAGGGAGGGCTCCACGGTCACGGTCTGCACCGACGCCGTGGCCGCGGTGACCCCCGAGGGAGGGCGCCAGGCCCTGGAGGCCCTCGGGGCGGCGGGGGTGGCGCTCCGCACGGTGGCCTCCGTCCTCGGGGCGTGAAGGGAACTTTTCAGGCCCGGCGGGCGTAGCCTCCCGCTGGGACCGGTGTGGGTGCTCAAGGAGGCCCTGGTGGTTGCGCTCGGGCGGGTTTGCCTCCAAGATCCCGCGCCAGTCCAGCGATCCAACACAACGGATCACCAGAGGGAGAAGGACGACACGATGAACCGCGCATCCATGGTTTCGCTTGCATTTCGGGCCATCCTGCCGCTGGCGGGGCTCTACTACGCGGGGTGCGTGGTGACGGGGCAGGCCCAGGCCCGGCCCTCGGGGACCATCACGGTCCAGGGTGGGGGCACGGCCACGGCCCAGGCCACCACCACGGCGTACGCCCAGCCCGCCCAGGCCACGGTGTACACCCAGCCCGCCCAGGTCGCGCCCCCGGCGGTCTACGCGGGCGGCGGGGTGATCACGGCGCCGCCGCCGTCGGTGTACTCCCCGGTGGGCGCGGGGTGGATGACCACGGGCTACGCCGAGGCGGACTACGTGGCGTACAACATGACCCTGCGGGCCCGGCAGTTCGCCGCGGGGTACATCCCGGTGACGGACATCTACCGCTCGCAGATGTACCAGGGCCAGCACATCCGGGTGACGGTGACGGCCTCCGCGGGCCGGTGCTACCGGGTCCTCGGCGTGGGCGGCCCCGGCGTCCAGGACCTGGACCTGCGCCTCTATGACATGAACGGCAACATGCTCGACCAGGACATCGCCACGGACAACTTCCCGGTCCTGGGCTTGCAGCGCCCGCTGTGCCTCAACTGGAACGGGGCCTTCGTGATTGACATCCACATGTACGCGGGCGGCGGCCAGATCGGCGTCCAGGCCTTCGCTGACCGCATGTGAGAGCCCCCGGGCGAGGGCGCCCTGGACGTCGGTGGGGCGCGGGTCGCGTGGTGCTCTGGGCCCTCGGGCCAGGCGCCTGCGCGACCCGTGAGGCGCCCCCTGGGCCTCCTCCCGGGGCGCTCGCCGTGGAGGAGTTCGTCCCTGCCCAGGCGCCTGTGAGCGCCGCGCCGAGAAACACCCAGGAGGCTGTGCCCCCCGAGGTGCAGAGCCACCTTGAGCGGCAGTTGGAGGTGCTGTCCGCGCGCTTCGCGGCGGGGCACGAGCCCGCGTCCCGTAGGCTCACCCAACGGATGAACCCCAACGAGACGCGGTTCTTCTCCCTGAGGGTCTCCCCGGGGCGCTGCTACCGCGTCCTGGGCGCTTCCCAGTCCGGGGTGAGCGACGTCGACGCCGTGGTGTACGACGAGACCCAGACCGAGCTCGAGAGCGACCTGTCGTATGGCCCGCAGCCCACCCTCGGCGTGCGCACGCGCCTCTGCGCCAACCGCCCGGCGGTGTGGAGGGTGGAGCTGCGCATGCTCTACAGCCAGGGCTGGACCGCGCTCCAGGTGTACGCCACCGCCAACCACGGCGGTGCCGTGGGGGCGATGCCGCTGTATTACAATTGAGCCCCAATGCCCTTCGGTGAGGTCACTTGTCGGTGGCCTAGACTCAACCACCAAGATAAGCCTGCGCAGAGACGACCGGTCCCCCACCCCGTCCCGCCCTGCGATCCCGCCTTTGGATTGACCTCATCTCCGGAGCTCTGGCGTCGGGGCGAAAGTCGAGCAGAATCGCTTGCCATGGGCGACATTCATGAGGAGCAGGCCCAATCGTGGGCGGAGTCGGTCTTCGGGAAGGCGAGGTTGGGCGACATACGCCGGACGCGACGCCTGGTCTCCATGACCACCACGGCGGCGCTGCGACCGGCGGGCACCATCGCGGCCGTGTTCGACAACCCTGCGGAGCTTGCTGGAGCCTACGATCTGGTCGAGAACGACGCCCTCGACCCGCAGGAACTGGTGCGTTGCCTTGGGCGCGCGGCAGCCGAGCGCGCACGCGCGCATCCCTTCGTCTGGGTGCCGACCGATGGGACGGCCCAGGCGCTGACCGATCGCAAGAAGGTCAAGGGGACGGGACGGGTTGGCACCACGCGGCAAAAAGCCCGCGGAGACAAGCTCCACGACGCGCTGGTGCTGGATCCGGAGGGAGTTCCGTTGGGGGTTAGTTGCGTGCTCGACTGGCAGCGCCCGGAGGCCCCGGCGCTCAAGTCGCACGGGCGCCGCGACCCCTGCGACAAGGAGACGCAGTACTGGCTGGAGGCGCGCGACCGAACGCGTGTGCAGTTGCGGGAGCACGCGCCCGGCGTGGTGCTGCACTTCCTGCACGACCGCGAGGCCGATGCGTGGCCGGTCCTGTGGGACGCGGTCGAGCACCGGGAGGGAGAGTTCACCACCGTGCGAGCGCAGTGGGACCGCCGACTGGTGGACACGGCGGTCCCCGACGAGCCGGGGGCACGGAAGCTCCGCGACGCCCTGGCGCGCACGCCGGTGTGCGGCGCGTTGGAGGTCGAGGTCCCCGCGGGGCCCCGGCGCACGGCCCGCACGGCGACGCTTGAGGTGCGCGGCTGCACCGTGACGTTGGACCTGCGAGACAAGCGTCACGGGACGCATCGCGCGGCGCCGCTGGGGGTGGGGTGCGTGCGGGAGGTGAGCCCCGTGCCGACGGGCGAGGCGCCGCTGGAGTGGCTACTGCTGACGACCTACCCGGTGGACACCTTCGAGGGGTGCTGCCATGTGGTGCGCGGCTACGCATTGCGGTGGCGGATCGAGCGCTTTCATGCGGCGTGGAAGACCGCGGGGACGGATCTGGAGGGGATGCAGTTGTGGAAAGCGTCGCATCGGTCGCGCTGGCGGCTGATCCTTGCGGTGGTGGCCGTGATGCTGCTGCGCTGGCAGGTGCTGAGCACGACGAGGCCGGACGCGGACGCGAGCGAGGTGTTCACGCCGGAGCAGGTGGAGGCGGTGCGGGATCTGCAGAAGGACGAAGTGGTCCCCGAGACGGGTCCCGTGACCCTGTGGCAGATGACCGTCGCCATCGCCTACCTCGGAGGATGGTCGGGCACGCGACGCCGTGCGCCGGGGCTCAAGGTGCTGGTTCGCGGGTGGGAACGTGTCGCCGCTTATCTAATCGGCCTGCGCCGTCAACGCGAGCGCGTGCGACGCCAGCAGATCGCCGAGAAAAACCGGGGTGGGAGCCCTCAAAAATGAGGTCAATCCAAAGGCGATCCCGCGGGGCGGGACGGGGTGGGGGACCGGTCATCTCTGCGCAGGTTAATCTTGGCGGCGCAAAACCCTCAAGGTCGCGAACAGGGCGGCGGTCGATAGAATTGCCAAGGAGATTCATAACTATTTGAAATTACTACGTTTTCTATTTGTCGCCAGCTTCTCTCTGCGTGAGAGACCCGGCAAGAAGTGATCGATAGACCGTCCCAAAGGGGGCCTCGCTCCGTTACGGCAGCGCCAGGGGCCAGTCCACCATGGCCAGCGCGCCGCCGCGTTGGAGGGCCACGGTGAGCAGCCACGCGAAGGGCGCCCGCAGCTCACTGGTGGCCACCGCCCGCGCGAGGCTCGGCGCGCTCGGCTCGTCGAGGAAGGTGCGGGCCAGCTCCCGGAGCACGCCCCCCGGGGCCACCGGGAGCTCCACCAGCTCGTACTCCTCGGGCAGCTCCGCCAGCTCGCGGGCGCGCCGCACCGCCGCGAGGAGCCCGCCGGTGTGGTCCACGAGGCCCAGCTCCACGGCCCTCGCGCCGCTCCAGAGGTGCCCCTGGGCCACCCGGTCGATCTCCGCGGGGGTGCGCCGCCGCCCCGCGGCCACGCGCGCCACGAAGGTGCCGTAGAGCTCGCCCATGGCGCGCGCCAGGAGCCCTCGCTCGTCGTCGGTGTAGGGCCGGAACACGCTGTCCAGGTCCGCGTGGGCGCCGCGGCGACGGAGCTCCACCCCCACCTCCGCGCGCTCCAGGAGCTGGGCGATGTCCGCCTTGCCGTAGAAGATCCCGATGGAGCCCGTCACGCTCGCCGCGTCGGCGTAGATCTCCCTCGCGGCGACGCCTACGTAGTACCCCCCGGAGGCCGCCACGCGCCCGAAGGACGCCACCACGGGCTTGCGCCTCGCGGCAGCGTGGAGCGCGCGCCACATGAGCTCGCTCGCCGTGGCGCTCCCCCCGCCGGAGTCCACCCTCACCACGATGGCCCCGATGCGCGGGTCCGCCGCCGCGGCCTCCACGGCCTCCACCACCGTGCGGTCCCCCACGAGGTGGATGCCCACCCCGGGGATCGTCGAGCTCTCGCCGTCGACGATGTCCCCGTCGATGTAGAGCACGGCCACCGCGGGCCCCGGGGACCAGCGCCGCGGTTGCAAGGGCGCGTAGTCGTCCAGGTCCACCACGCGAGCGCCGCCGGAGAGCGCCCTGGCCGCCCGCTCGGCGCCGTCCAGCGTGCCCACGGCGTCCACCAGGTCCCGCTGCCGCGCCGCGCGGGCCGTGAAGGGGCCCTGGTCGATGGTCTCCCGCGCCCGGGCCTCTGGCATGCGGCGCATCGCCGCGGTGGCCCTCGCGAGCTGCGTGTACAGGTCCTCCAGGAGCAGCTCCTCCTGCTCGCGGGCGGGCCTCGTGGAGCCCCCAAGGGTGAACTGCTCCGGGGCGCTCTTCCAGTCTCCGATACGCACGAAGTCCGTGCGGATCCCGAGCCTCCAGAGCAGCGGCCCGAGGTAGAAATGCGACGCCCGGACCCCCGCGAGGCGCACGCCCCCCGCGAGGTCCACGCTCACCCGGTCCATCCCCGCGCACGCGTACCACGTGCCCCCCGAGGCGTCCGTGAGGTGGCACGTCACCCTCACCCCCGCGCGTCGCAGACCCTGGAACGCCTCCCGGAGCTCCTCGGCCTCCGCGAGCCCGCCGATGTTCGCCCTCGGGGCGAAGAGCACCCCCCGCACCGCCGGGTCCCGTCGCAGGGTCTCCAGCCGCCAGAGGAGCCGCCCGAAGGCCCTGGGCGAGGGGCTCTCGTCCAGCTCGATCTTGACCACCATGGGCCCGAAGGGCACGCCCCTGCCGCGCTGCTCGTCCCAGCCCGCGGACGCCCCGAAGCCCACCATGGTCCCCGATCCCACGCTCCCGGTGAGCGCCCCGCTGTGCCTCCCGAGGTAGAACTCCAACCCTAGAGACGCCCTCCAGGTGTCGGCTGCGCCGCGGTTTACATCGTACGCTCCCTCCGCCCGGAGAAACCCGAAGGACGGCACCCACACCCTCGCCCCAAGCCTCCAACGGCTCCCGCCGGACTCCGGGAAGAGCCCGTCCAGCCCAAAGGTGACCATGTCGGTGCCTGTAGGTCTTACGCCCACACCGGCCAGCAGTGAGCGGTCCAGGCCCAGGCGAGGGTCCCTGGGTCCGAGGGCGTTACGGACCACGGTGGCGAGGCTGAAACGGTTCCAGGGGCGCCACCAGACGCCCGCGTCGAGGGAGCCACGGCCGTCGAGGGCGCCGGTGGGGGTGTTGTTTTCGTCTGGGGAGGCGAAGAAGCGCCAGCGGACGCCGACGGAGAGGGTGCGTTGGAGCGCGTAGCCGAGGCCCAGGTCCACGGTGAGGAAGTCCCCTCGGGGTGTGGGGCTGCCCCCCGGTCCGTCGGTGTGCACCCAGGACGCCCCGAGGGCCGTGGCGAAGCCCAGGGGCAGGGGCTGTACGAAGGTGAACGCGCTCTCGTGGGCGTCTTCGCGGGGGCCCGCGGTGGCGCGGGTGTGGGTGACGCGCACGGAGCGACCACGGTTGGTGGGGACCGAGGCGGGGTTCACCCTGGCGCCCTCGGAGCCCTGGGACGTGGCGACGGTGGCCCCTGGGAGCACCACCTCGTCGGGGAAATCCTGGGCCAGGGCGCCCGAGCACCCGAGGAACACCGCCCACGCCACGCCACGCGCTCTCGCCATGGCGTGGATGATCACCCGGCCGAGGGCACCGTGGCGAGCCTTCGACGAGGGGCGCCCGCCACGCCGGCGGACGGGCACTGGTGCGCCCCTGGGCTCTAGAGCCAATGCCCCTCAGTAAGGGCCAGTTTCGAAAGCACCTCTGCCGTGACCACCCCCCCCAGCCCCGCGGCGCCTTGGATCATTGGTCCCGACGAGGCCGCAACGTGATGGCGCTTGACGCTATTGCGGTGGGTAGACGTTCGTGGACAGCGCACGGCGACCTCACCCCGCGCTACCGCGCCGCCCCTCTCCATGAATGGAGAGGGACTGAAGCAAAGGAGAACGTCTCAACAGGGGCCACCAACATAAGCCCGCGCACGGCGACCTCACCCCCCTGCCCCATAGGCGTTAAGGGCCAAGGCCCCTTAGAGGGGCGTGGGACGCGGCGCGTCGGTGGCGCTTCTGTGGCGCTGAGGGGCGTTCTCGATGCGCGTCCGCCCCGTGGAATGACCGATCTCGATGCGGGTCGG
>JACRDB010000034.1 GCA_016218725.1 Deltaproteobacteria bacterium | reverse complement strand
CTGGGTACCAACGGAGGTCCCCGTACCCCGTTGCCGCGCCGTGAGAGATGCGCGTCCGCCCCGGGACCGCGACCTTGCGACGACGGGCGACGGGGCCGTTGGACACCGTCGCGGCGCTCCGGTGTTTCGCAGCGGGATGGGGGTGCCATCCTGCGTGGGGGTCGCCACGCATGCCACCGCTCGGCGCTCGGGTTCCATCGCCCGTCGCCCGTCGTCGCAAGGTCGCGGTCCCGGGGCGGACGCGCATCTCTCACGGCGCGGCAACGGGGTACGGGGACCTCCGTTGGTACCCAGAGCCTCCGACAAGGGACGCGATCCCTTCACGACCACCTACGGCGCCGCTCCCGAGCCATGCCACTCATCGCTCCGGGCGGTGACCTCCTTGCCCGCCTCGGGCGGGCTTCGGAATCCTAGCGGCGGGGTTTCAACCCGCCGACCCGCATCGAAGACGCTCATCCAACGGGGCGCCACCCGCATCGAGCACGCCCCTCAGTACCCCTCGGTCTTCGCGATGATCTCGTGCATGATCTCCCGCGTGCCGCCGCCGATGGGGTAGAGCCTTGCGTCGCGGTAGAGCCGCTCGACCACGTAGTCCCGCATATAACCGTAGCCCCCGTGGAGCTGCACCGCCTGGTCGCACACCGCGGAGCACATGTCCGTCGCCGTGTTCTTGCACATGGCCGCCAGGTGAGGCACCGCCTCGCCCCGGAGGTGCCGGGTGACTACCTCGCCCGTCAGCGCCCTGGCCGCCGCGATGCGCGAGGCCATCTCCGCCAGCTTGTGCCGCGTCACCTGGAAGCCCGACAGGGTCTTGCCAAAGGCCGAGCGCTCCTTCGCGTAGCGCACGCTCTCTTCGTACGCCAGCCGCGCGATCGCCACGCACTGCGCCGCCAGGAATACCCGCTCCGTCACGAAGTTATGCACGATCAACAAGAACCCGCCGCCCTCCACGCCCAGCAGGTTCTCCGCGGGCACCCGGCAGTCCTCGAAGAAGAGCTCCGCCGTGTCCGACGCGCACCAGCCCATCTTCTTGAGCGACCGCCCCACGGTGAAGCCCGGCGTCCCCCGCTCCACCACGATGAGCGACAACCCCCCGTGCCCGGGACCGCCCGTGCGCACCGCCACGGTCACGAAATCCGCCCGCACCCCCGAGGTGATGAAGGTCTTGGCCCCGTGGAGCACGTAGTGGTCTCCGTCGCGCTCGGCCCGGGTGCGCAAGCCCGCCACGTCGCTCCCTCCGCCTGGTTCCGTGATCGCCAGGGCCGCGATCTTCTCGCCCCGGAGCACGGGCGGCACCCAGCGGAGTTTCTGCTCCTCGGTGCCCGCGGCCAGCACGGGCGGGAGCGCGATCCCGTGGCTCCCAAGGCCCACCACCGCCCCCACGGAGCGCCCCGCCACCACCAGCTCGTCGTTGGCCACCACCGCGTGGGAGAGGTCCCCCCCGGAGCCCCCGAGCGCCTCGGGGTACGTGATCCCCAGGAGCTGCGCCTCCGCCGCGCGCTGGTAGAGCTCCCTCGGGAAGGGCCCGGGGTCCTCCCAGGCGTCCGCGTAGGGGGCGATCTCGCGCTCGGCGAAGCGCCGGGCCTGGGCCCTCAAGGCCCGGTGCTCGTCGGTCTCGAAGAGGTACTCCATGGGCACGGTGTACCCCTTCCTCGCGCCGAGGGACACGGTATGTCTGCCGTGGCATTGACACCCCCCCGGGCGCTGGCCATGGTGGCCTCGCGAGTGAGCCTCCCATGGACGTAACCCCCGGTACTCCCGTCGCCCTCTCGGAGCGCTATGAGCTCCTGGAGCGCCTCGGGGCGGGCTCCATGGGCGAGGTGTGGCGCGGCCGCCACACGCTCCTCGGCCACGAAGTCGCATGCAAGCTCATGAAGCCCGAGTCCGCGGGCGATCACGGCCTCGTCGGGAGGTTCCTTCGGGAGGCCCAGATCGCCGCAAGACTTCGCCACCGGAACATCGCCCGGGTGGAGGACTTTGGCGTGGCCACGGACGGCAGGCCCTTCCTGGTCATGGAGCTCCTGCGGGGGCGTTCGCTGGAGTCGCTGCTCCTGGCCCAGGGGCCCCTCCCGTCCGCCATGGTGGCGCTGGTGGCCCAGCACGTCGGGGCCGCGTGTGACGTCGCCCACGCCGCGGGGATCGTCCACCGGGACTTGAAGCCCGAGAACTGCTTCATGGTCGCCGATGAAGACGGCGCCGCCCTGGTCAAGGTCCTCGATTTCGGCGTCGCCCGGGTCACCGACGGGCTCGTGTCCACGCACCAGGGCAAGGCCGGCACCGCGGCCTTCACGCTCCTCGGCACGCCCGTGTACATGTCCCCGGAGCAGGCCCGTGGGCAGAAAGACCTCGACGGCCGCTCGGACCTCTGGAGCCTCGCGGTGCTCCTCTACGAGCTCCTCACCGGGCGTCTGCCCTACGACGCCGAGACCCTCCCGCAGCTCCTCTGCGCGGTGCTCACGGAGCCCATCCCGCCGCCGTCCAGGGTGCTCCCAACCCTCCCTACGGCCGTGGACACCTGGGCCGAAAAAGCATTCCAGCGCGACCGCGACGCGCGCTTCCAGTCCGGGCGCGAGCTGGCCCAGGCCCTGACCCGCGCCCTGGGCCTCGCCCCGGTGCTCCAGGTCCAGGCCCCCCCGAGCGTCCCGCCCCCCGCCATGCTCCCGTCGACGGTGCCCGAGTTCGCCGCGGCCACCTTGCACCCCTCGCCCAACGCCACACCCCAGGGCTTCACCCCGTCGCTGCCACCCACGCGCCCGATGCCCGAGGTGCCCGCCGGGGCGATCGTCCCCGCCCACGCCACGCCCGTGCCCTGGGCCCCGGCGCCCGCGTCCCCGGAGCGCCCCTCGCGCACCACGGTCCCCCGAGGCACGGCCCTCTTCATCCTCGCGGGCGCGGTGAGCCTGGGCCTGGTGGCCACCACGGCCTTCCTCCTCGGGACCCGCAGCGTGCCCGGCGCTCCCCCTGCGCGCCCGCCCGCGCCCGTGGTCCTCCCTCTGGCCCCAACCCCCGTGCGCTTCCAGCCAACACCGCCTGCGACCTCTCCCGACAGAGACGTACAGACACCCCTGGCACCCGACATCGCCGTACAACCACCTTCACGACCCCACCCCCCGATGCGTCGCCCTCCGCCAAGGAACGGCCGCCCCGGGGCCTGGAACCCCGACCAACCCTGAAAGCGATTTCATGCGCACCAAGAGTCCCCGCGCGATGCTCCTCCTGGCCCTGGGCTGCGGGCTCCCCGCGGCGGGCGCTCCGCGCGAGGCCAGCGCCCAGAGCCTCCCCGGCGACGAGGGGAGGGTGCGCTTCCAGGAGGGTCGAGGGCACTTCGACCAGCGGCGCTTCGCCGAGGCCCTGGAGGCCTTCGAGGCCTCGCTCCGGGCGCTGCCGTCGCCCAATACGCGCATGTACATCGGCCGGAGCCTGCGCGAGCTGGGTCGCACCGCAGAGGCCTTCACGGCCCTGGAAGAAGCCGCCCGGGAGGCCCTGGACCGGGCGCGGGTGGAGCCCCGTTACGCCCGCACCGCGGAGACCGCCAGGACCGAGGCGTCGGCACTCAGGGCCCTCCTCGCGGTGCTCACGGTGCAGGTCCCGGAGCCCGTCACGGGGCTCTCCCTCACCCTCAACGGCGCAAGCCTGGAGCTCTCGCGGGTGAACACCGAGGTGCCCCTGCGCCCCGGCGTGGTCACTCTCGAGGCCCGCGCTCCCGGCTTCCGCCCCTGGCAGGCCACCCACACCCTGGAGGCCGGCCAGGGCGCTCGCCTCGAGGTGAGGCTCGTGCCCGAGGCGTCGGGGCCTGCCCTGCCTCCGCCTCCGCCACCGGTGGTGCTGCTCCAACCCCAGGGACCGCGCGGGATGCCTCCGCCGGTCCCTCCGCCACCGCCATCAAACACCCTCAGGATCGTCGGTTTCGTCACCATGGGGGTGGGCCTCGTGGCGGGGCTGGGGGGAGTGCTGGCGGGCCTCTCGGCGCAGTCCGTGGACCAGGACCTGACCAACCTCTGCCCTACGCGGTGTCCGCGGGCCCTCATCGCCGAGGACCTGAGCCTCGGGGAGAGCCGCGCGACCCTGAGCACCGCGGGGTTCATCACCGCCGGGGCCCTGGTAGGTGTGGGCCTGATCATGGTGTTGGCGGCGCCGGGAGGGTCCCCGCGCCCCGTGGTAGTCTACACCCCGGAGCTCGCGCGGGTGACGCCCTGGGTGGACCCCGCGGGCGGCGCCGGGGTGGGCCTCCGAGGCCGTTTTTGACGGTCAACAGCCTTCGTCGATCACGCCGTTGCAGTTGTCGTCGCAGCCGTTGCAGCGCTCACCGGTGCCCTGCATGCACGCCCCGCACATGGGCTGGGCCACCACGGGCTGGGCCACCACCGTGGCCGTGGGTTGAGCCACCACCACCGCCGAGGGCTGGCTCACCACCACCGCCGAGGGCTGGCTCACCACCACGCCGCCTCTGCCCCGGACCACACACCCGCCCAGATACAGCGCGGCAGAAGGGACGAGCACCAGGACCGAAATTGTTCGCCATGAGATCTTCAAGGGAGAGCCTCCTCGCTGGAACGCCTTGGGGGTGCCAAGCTTACACGAACCGGGGCCGCCGGGACATTGCGGCCAGGACCCCCCATCGGGTAGCTTCGGGCGCGCGAAATGAAGAAGCGGGCAGTGACCATGATCGTGGGCCTTGGGCTGGCGCTCGGGGCAGGGTGCGCGCAGCCCCAGGGCCAGGGCCAGGGCCAGGGTACGGCGCGGCGGGCGCTGCGCTACGCGGACGAGTCCCAGGCGGCCTACGCGCGCGCCATGACGCTCTTCGAGGCCGAGGAGTGGCCCGAGGCCACGGACGCCTTCCGGGCCATCAAGCGCGAGTACGGGCTGTCGCGCTCCGGGGCCCTGGCGGAGCTGCGCCTGGCGGACATTGACTTCCGTCAGGAGAAGTGGGCCGAGGCGCTCCAGGGCTACCGGGCCTGGATTCGCTACCACGCAGGCCAGGCCGAGGCGGCCTACGCGCGCTTCATGATCGCCCGGTGCTACGTGGAGCAGGTGCCCGAGGACTGGCTCCTCGTGCCCTCCTCCGCGGAGCGCGACCAGAGCACCGTCCACGACGCCGAGGGGGCCCTCTCGCGCTTCCTCCAGCAGCACCCCAGGGCCACCGAGGCCGCCGAGGCCCGGACGCTCCTGCGTCGGATGCGCCTGCTCATGGCCCGCCACGAGCTCTACGTGGCGGACTTCTACGCGTCCCGGGAGCGCTGGAACGCGGCCATCTCCCGCCTCCTGGGCGTGGTGGAGGACTTCGAGGACGCGGGCGTGGTGCCCGAGGCCCTGCTCACCCTGGGTGAGGTCTACCTCCGCGCCGGGCGCACCCCGGAGGCCCGGGGGGCCTTCGAGGAGCTCCTCCAGGCCCACGGACGGTCGCCCCAGGCCCCGGCGGCGCGCACGCTCCTGGCGCGGGCCGGCCGCGGGGCGGTGATCCCCGTACGGGTAGCCCAGGAGGCAGAACCCGAGGCCGAGGCCGGCGCCGAGCCGGAGCCCGAGGCGGAGAGCGCAACCCCCTGACGCGCCAGAGAGGTATGCTTGTCCCGTGGATGATCGCTTCAAGCAGCAACTGGCGCAGGCCCGGGAGCACTACCTCCGGCAGGAGTACGCCGAGGCCGAGCCGCTCCTTCGCGCGCTCCTCGCGCGCTCCCAGGACCACGCCGACGTGCACAATATGCTGGGCGTGGTCCACCACCAGCGCGGCGAGTTCGACGACGCCCGCCGGTGCTTCGAGGCCGCCCTCACGCAGAACCCCCGGTACTCCGAGGCCGCCCTGAACCTCGCGGTCACCTGCAACGAGCTGGGGCGCTACTCCGAGGCCCGCAAGGTGTACTCCACCCTCACCGAGCGCACGCGCTCGGAGCAGCGGCTGGACCGCTTCACCCGCGGGAAGCTCGCCAACCTCCACGCCCAGGTGGCCCACGCCTACGCCAGCGTGGAGCACTACCCCAACGCCGCCGAGGAGTACCGCCGGGCCCTGGAGCTGTGCCCGGACTTCGGGGACCTGCGCACGCGCCTCGGGCAGGTCCTGCGCGAGCTCGGGGATCACAACGGCGCCGTCCGGGAGTTCCGTCAGGCCATCGCCCAGGACTCTCGCTACGTCCCGGCGTACATCGCTCTCGGGGTCGCCCACTTCGCCGCCGGAGAGCGCGCCGAGGCCGAGAAGGCCTGGCAGGGCGCCCTCGCCCAGGACCCGGACAACCGCTCGGCCCAGTGTTACCTCCGCACCCTGAAGGCCCTGGCCACGCCGTCCGTGCTGCCCCCCGAGGACCAGGACGCCCCCTCGGACGATTTCGTCGTCTCCCTCGCCGAAGAGGCAGCGCCCTCCGAGGCTCCCCACAGCACCTGACAGCGCCCTACAGCACCCTACAACCATGGCGCCGCCTCGCGTGACCGATGCATCGTCGGCCCTCCTGGAGCCGCTGGACACCCGGTCGGGGCCCTGGTGGCGGGACGGCCGCGCGGTCTTGAGGGACGTGGCGAGCACCCTGCGCCTCGTGGCCTCGGTGGACCCGTGGCTCCTGGGCATCGAGGTCGGCAGCGGGCTCCTGCAGGCCACCGGGAGCGTGGCGCTGGCGTGGGTGGGCAAGCGCATCATCGACGCCGTGGTGGCGGCCTCGCGGGGCACCGGGGCCGTGGGCACCGCCGTTCGCTGGGTGCTCCTGGAGCTGGCCATCGCGGTGCTCCTGGCGGGCCTGGAGCAGCTCCGGGCCTTCGTGGGGGGCGTGCTCCTGCGCTCGCGGCTGGGGCTTGAGGTGAACCTCCGGATCCTGGAGAAGGCCGCCAACGTAGGCTACGCGCGCTTCGAGGACCCGGACTTCATCAACAAGATGACCCAGGCCCGCCGGGAGGCCAGCGCCCGCCCCCTGGGGATGGTGACCGCGTGCCTGAACCTGTTGACGCAGGGCGCGTCCCTGGTGGGCTTTACGGCGCTCCTCTGGGGCCTCGGGCCCTGGAGCCTCCTGGCGCTGGTGGTGAGCGCGGTGCCGCCCTTTGTCTTCGAGCTGCGCTACGGGCGCGCGGCGTACGAGCTCCAGCGGGCGCGCACGCAGCGCAACCGCCAGGCGTTCTACCTGGAGGCGGTGCTCACCACCGAGGCGAGCGCCAAGGAGGTCAAGCTCTTCGCCCTCGGGCGCTGGCTGATCGGGCGCTACCGGGCGCTCAACGAGGAGTTCCACCGGGAGGAGCGCGCGCTCTGGGGCCGCCGCGCCAGGGCCCTCTTCGCGGTGAGGGCGCTCTCCGCGGGGGTGTTCTACGGGGTCTTCCTGGTGGTGGTGGGGCGCACCGCCGCGGGGGCGCTCACCCTCGGGGCCATGACCCTGTACCTCACGGTGTTCCGCCAGGGGCAGAGCGCCCTCGACAGCGCCCTGCGGAGCCTCACGCGGCTCTACGAAGACCATTTGTACATGTCCAACCTCTTCGAGTTCCTGGCCGTGCCCGAGGACGAGCCCGACGAGGCCCTGGAGGCCGCGGGGGCCGCGCCCGAGGGGCCTCCGGAGGTGCGCTTCGAGGCCGTGAGCTTCCGGTACCCCGGGAGCGACCGGGACGTGCTCCACGAGGTGTCCCTGACGCTCCACGCGGGGGAGACCGTGGCCCTGGTGGGCCGCAACGGCGCGGGCAAGACCACGCTGGTGAAGCTCCTGACGGGGCTCTACCGCCCCACCGCGGGGCGCATCCTGGTGGACGGCGTGGACGTGGCCACGCTCTCCCCCGGGACGCTCCGGCGTCGGGTGGGGGTGATCCTCCAGGACTTCGTGCGGTACCAGTTCAGCGCCGGGGACAACATCGGCGTGGGGTGGCTGCCGGCCCGCGAAGACCCCGCGGCCCTGGCCGGGGCCGTGAGCGACGCGGGCGCCGAGGCCGTGGTGGCGCGGCTGCCAAGGGGCCTGGCCACGCCCCTCGGGCGGGCCTTCGGCGGCGATGACCTCTCCGTGGGCCAGTGGCAGCGCATCGCCCTGGCACGGGCCTTCATGCGAAAGAGCGGCGTGCTGGTGCTCGATGAGCCCACGGCCTCCATGGACGCCGAGGGCGAGCACGAGGTGTTCCTCCGCCTGAAGGACCTCAAGCGGGGCCGCACGGCCATGCTCATCACCCACCGCTTCTCCACCGTGCGCATGGCCGACCGCATCGTGGTCCTCGACGACGGCAGGGTCATCGAGGAGGGCCCCCACGCCGAGCTCCTCGCCCGCGGAGGGGCCTACGCCGGGATGTTCAACCTCCAGGCCGAGGGCTACCGGGCCTAGGGGCAAATTGTCCCATATCATGCCCTGATGGGCGAAAAACATAAGCAAATTTGGTGAATTTGCTGGATTTTCTGGACCAGGCGTGCCGCGGCATCTTGTCTCAATGGGTGGGGTGAGGTAAGGGAGTCCCATGCAGAAGCTGATCAAGGGTCTCCATCTCTTCCAGCAGGAGATCTTCCGGCCGCGGAGGGAGTTCTTCGAGCAGCTGGCGGAGGGGCAGCGGCCGGAGGCGCTGTTCATCACGTGCTCGGACTCGCGGATCAACCCGAACATGCTCACCCAGACGGAGCCCGGGGAGCTGTTCATTCTTCGCAACGCTGGGAACATCGTGCCGGCCTTCGGGGCGCTGCGGGGCGGCGGTGAGGAGGCCACCATCGAGTACGCGGTGGGGGTGCTCGGGGTGCGGGACATCATCGTGTGTGGGCACTCGCACTGCGGGGCGATGAAGGCGGTGCTGGACCCGCCGGACCGGCAGGCGTTCCCGTCGCTGGCGCGGTGGCTCACGCATGCTGAGAGCACGCGGCGGATCATCCTGGAGAACTACGCCCACCTCGGCGAGGTCGAGCGCCTGACGGCCACGGTGGAGGAGAACGCCCTGGTGCAGCTCGAGAACCTCCGCACGCACCCGCTGGTGGCGGCGGCGGTGGCCCGCAAGGCGCTGCGGCTCCACGCCTGGGTGTACAAGATCGAGACCGGGCAGGTGTTCACCTTCGACCCGACCTCGGGCCAGTACGAGCCCTTGACCGTCGACCGCCCGTCGCTGATCCCGCCGCTGCCGGTCACGCGCGACCTCAAGAGCATCTGAGCGCTACCGCGCCCCGATACGAAAGACCCTGCCGCCGCTGTCGTCGGTGAAGTACAGCGCCCCGTCGGGGCCCTGCTTCACGTCCACGGGTCTTACGTCCCAGTCCCCCTCACGGAGCGAGCCGCCTTCGCCCCGCTCGCCGACCGCGGGCGTCACGCCCGCGATGGTGCCGTCCGCCCGGAGCTCCGCCCGCGCGATGAGCCGCCCCACCTGGCCGCTCTCGTGGTTCCAGCTCCCGTGCGAAGCTACGATCAACGCGCCCCTCCACGCCGGAGGGAGGACGGTCCCGGTGTACTGCGTGAGCCCCAGCGGCGCCCAGTGGGCGGGCATCGCAAACGCCGGAGGGCGCACGTTGGCCGCGCTCTGGCACCAGGCCTCGGAGCGCCCCCCGCTCTCGGAGTCGCTGTGCTGGGTGCCGGCCCCGCCGCCACGAGGGAGCCTCCCCTCGGTCCAGCAGTAGGGGTACCCGAAGAACGTAGAGCCCGCTCCGTCCAGGCGGTTGAGCTCCTCGGCGGGGTTCTCCTCGTGGATGTCCCCGCCGAAGCGCGTCTCCCACAGGTCGTCGCGGCCGTTCTCCACGCCCCAGAGGCGGCCCAGCGTGTCGAATACCAGGCCCACCTCGTTGCGCAGCCCCGAGGCCACGACCTCCCCCGTGCTGTAGGCGATGCCCCCCGCAGGGAGCACCGCGGGGATCGTCACCCTGCGCACCATGGACCGAAGCCGCAGGTCCGAAGGCTCCGAGTCCATGTTGTGAGCGCTGCCTACGCTCACATACAACCTCCCGGAGGCATCGAAGAGAATGGTCCGGCTGGCGTGGCCTCCCGCGTGGGGCATCCCGTCCACGATGGGTGACATGCCGTGGACGACGCGCTCGGCGGAGCCCTCCGCCACCAGGAGCCCGGTCCTCCAGCGCCAGCGGTAGACGTCCGTCGGCGTGGAGGCGTAGAGCCACGCGCCGTCGGGGCTGAACGCGACGCCGTGGTTGAGCCCCGACAGCGTCGCGAAGGTGCGGCGCTCGCTGGCGGTGACCGCTCCGTCGCCGTTGGCGTCACGGAGCGCGTACACCACGCCCCAGGAGGCCACGAAGAGCGTCCCATCGGGCGCGAAGGCCAGGCCCCGGGGCCTCCCGAGGCCCTCGGCGAAGCGCACCAGACACACGCCAGGGTCCGCGGTCCACGCGCTCACCGACGGACCCCGGCAGGTGGCGTTGCCCGGCATGCTCGCGTCCGGCGTCGCGCCCGCGTCGCTCGCTGTGCCTGCGTCGGTCCTGGAGCCCGCATCGGACGGAGCGCCGGCGTCGGTCACGCCGCCGGTGGAGGTCACGGCCACGCGGCAGGTGGCGGGCATCCCCGCGGTGTACGCCGCGGTCATCACCGTGAAGCGCCCGCTGGACGGGCAGGTGAAGGCCACCTGCGGGCAGCGGGTGCCGCATGCGTCGTCGTTGGTGGCGAGGGCCTCGGCCCCGGTGCAGCCGCGCTCTCCAGCGCATGCCCGCAGCATCGCGTCGCCGTCGCAGGAGCCCAGCGGCGGCGAGCACCGGGCGTTGCACCCGAGGGTGACCATCGCGCCGGGGGCGCAGCTCCGAGGGGTGAGCTCCGGGACCCAGCCGCAGTCCCGGTCCGGGCCCGTCACGCTCCCGTCGCAGGCGCGGGTCGGGTCCCGGGACACGCCTCCATCGACCCCTCCCCCGGGAGGGACGTCCACCTCCTGCACGACCTCGTTGTCGTCGTAGGAGGCCTCCTCCACGACGCGGTCCACGTTGATGCGAACCCGCAGGCGATAGCGCCCCGGGGGCACCCCGGAGATGTCCACGTACTGGCAATCCAGGGAGCGGGCGTAGAGGTCCAGCCACCCGGCGTGGATGCCCTGGTCCTCGCAGGAGTACTGCTCCTCGGGCTCGACGTTGCGCCCCGGGAGCGTGGGGTCCCGGTCGCTGTCCATGAGACAGAACGACTGCTTGTGCCCGCGGCCCACCTCGTTGCCGGCCCTGTCCATCAAGCGGTAGTCCGCGTAGCCCCGGAGGTGCCAGTGCTCGTGGCAGGCGCCCCACTCG
Source organism: Deltaproteobacteria bacterium (assembly GCA_016218725.1). Taxonomy (GTDB): domain Bacteria; phylum Myxococcota_A; class Polyangia; order Polyangiales; genus JACRDB01. The sequence goes on along the minus strand of JACRDB010000034.1, from coordinate 84,235 downwards.
AAGCGAGGGTCCGGGCGCTCCCCGGTGGTCGGCGCCCCGAGGTGCAGGTCCCCGGGCCCGAGGTTTGGGGTTGAGAGATCAAAGCGCAGGAGCCGTCGGCGCCCGGGGACCGTGCAGCCCTCCTCCACCTCGCAGGAGGCGCTGTCCAGCCGGGCCTCCTGCACCTCGATCTCCGGCCCGATCCTCGGGACCAGGTTCGGCAGGGGTCCGGCGTCCGCGCGCGCTGGCACCACCGCGCCGTCCCTCCGATGGGTGCCGCTCGCCCTCTCGGCATCGTAGACCGCGTTGTTCTCACAGCCGAGCGCCCCAAGGACGCCGAAGACAGACCACCACCTCGCGGGGACCATCGCCTCGCTCCTGTTCTCTCGTCGCGAGAAGCCCCGCGCCCCCAGCGCCCCAAGCACCGACCGTGCCGACACGCACAAAGCGCGCCCCAGGCGCCACAGGGACACCACGGCACGCTCCCGTACTGGTCAGCGTTGTGGTCGCTGGAGGGGTCCTCGGGGTGGGGCTCGCGTGGTGCTTCTGCCTACATCACCCTCTATGGGCGGGCCATGGGGAGCGTCTGGGCGAAGGCCCCGAGGTCCCTCAGGTCTGCTTCATTGGCCCTGCCGTGTAGTGGCGGCATGACGTACCCCGGCTGGCCGAAGCGCACCTTGTGGAGGAACTCCCAGGGGTTCCCGCGCGCCACGGCCCCTGGGAAGTCGTCGAAGCCCATGGAGGCCATCGGGGGGTCCGTGAGGCCGTTGTCCCCGTGGCAGCTCCCGCAGCTCGCGACGCCCCCGACGCCCTGCCGGAAGAGCATCCCGCCGCGCGTTGCGTCCCCCTGGAAGCGACGCATGGCATCGACGTAGCGCGTCGTGTCCACGGTGCCCTGGAGCACGAAGCGCGCGACATTGCGAAGCTCCGCCTCGGGGATGCGCGCGCCGTACCCGTGGCCCCCAGAGGGTCCCGGAGCGCTCTCGCGCAGCAGCGTGACCAGCTCCTGCTCGGTCCTCCGCGTGCCGAGGATCCCCCGGATGCCCGTGCGGTGATCTCCGCTCCCGTAGGCTCCGTCTACACCCCGGTAGTCCCAGCCGTGGCACTCCTTGCAGCGCCAGGTGTCCCTCCCGGTCCGGGTGTTGGCCATGGGATCCGGCCTCGACGCCCACAAGGGATGCTCCCCCGTCGGCGGCGCCACCCCAAGGGTGCTCCACCAGGCATCATAGAGCGCCCCGCCGCGGCGCACGGCAGCGTTGGGATCCACGGGTGCGGGCTCTGCCCCGCACCCCGCAAGCACCAGCACCCCAGGCACCCAGGACCACCATGAATCACGTCTCCCCATGAGTCTTCCCTCGGTTGGGACAAAATGCCCCAGGTATTTGGAGAATGTCAATGGCGCGCCTCGGGCGCCGAGGTTGTTACCTCGCAATAAGGACACCGAGATCAGCCCGCAGTAACAATCCCGCCGGACGGGGTAGATGATCGCGGGAATGACCTCCCGAGACCCTGGGAAGCCCCTCCCTTTCTCGCACTACGATCGACGGCAGTACCCGACGCTGTCCGTCGAGGAGGGCTACGCGCTCTGGTCGCGGGCGTACCTGGGTGAGGACCGCTTCGACCTGGACCTCCTCGGGTCCTCGGCGGTGCTGGGACCGACCCTGGAGGGCGCTTCGGTGCTGGACCTCGCGTGCGGTACGGGACGCATCGGGCGATGGCTCCGCGCCCGTGGGGCCGGGGCGGTGACGGGCGTGGATCGCTCCGGGGAGATGCTTCGGCACGCTGAGGCGCTCGGCGTGTACGCGCGCCTGGCGCCGGGCGACATCACCGCGACGGGGCTGCCGTCGGGGTCCATGGACGGGTGTGTGTGCTCCATGGCCCTGTGCCACGTCCCGGACCTCGGGGCCTTCTTCGCGGAGTGCGCCAGAGTGCTCGTCCCCGGTGGGTTCCTGGCCGTGGTGGACTACCACCCATACTTCCTCCTCCAGGGGATCCCCACCCATTTCCCTCACCCGGACACTGGCGCCCAGGTGGCCATCGAGAACGTGGTGCACGCGCTCTCGGCGGTCCATCGCGAGGCCCGGGCGCGCGGCTTCGTGGTGGAGGAGCTCCTGGAGCGCTTCGTGGACGAGGAGTGGGTCTCGGCGCAGCCGGGGTACGCGAAGCACCTGGGATACCCTGTGACGTACGCGGTGACCGCGACGCTCGGGAGGTGAGGGCCTACAGCCGCAGGTCCGCGGTGGCGCCGAAGGTGAGCACGTCGTTCACCACCGGGGCGTTGTCCACGCTGGCCAGGAGCCGGTGGTACCCCAGGTCCGCGCCGACCACGAGCGCCACGGAGGTGTCCAGGCGGTAGTGCACCTCCACCCCGCCTCGGGCCCCGAGCCCGAAGGCCCCGGCGCCCTGGCGCCCGTCGGGCTCGATCTGCCAGCGATCAAAGCTGGCCCCCAGCACCGGGCGCACCGTGGCCCCGGGGAGGAACCGGTGGGCCACCTCGGCGGACACCATCCAGACCCCTCCGGGGGTGTTGGCCAGCTCGCCCAGGGCGCGGTTTGCGATGTCCGCCCGGAGCCCGATCTCCGTCGCCCCGAGGCCGAGGCCCACGTGGAGCCGCCAGGTGCTCGCGGCGCCGCCCTGGAAGCCCGTCATCCCGCCGTAGCCTCCCCCCACGAAGAAGCTCGCCGCGGCGTCCCGGCGCTCTTCGTGCTGCGGGTGCGTGGCGCTCGGCGGGTGCGCGTCCGGCGGCGACACGTGCACCTGCACGTGGGTCTGGAGGGGCTGCACCAGCGCCGGGGTGTGCACCAGCACCCGGGCCTGCATCGGCTGGGTGAGCACCAGCCGCGGGGGCGGAGGCGCGAAGGGCGCGGTCCACCCGGTACCCGGCGGGGCCGAGGCGTAGAGCTCGATCGCCTGGGCCCGCGCCCCCGCGAGGGTCGCCACCGCACACGCCAGCATCATCGTTCGTGAGGTCATCGTTCCAGCTCCCTGTGGATCAGCGAAGGAACGCCTCGACGTCCGCGTCGCTTACATCCGTGTGGTCCGGGGCGACGTCGATGATCCTGCCGGAGTCCAGCCGGAAGCGCACCCGCTGGCCCACCGCCAGGAGCTCCCGCAGCGCCGGGCGCAGCCGCAGGAGCGCGAAGTAGCTCCGCCCGAGGGACCGCACCCGGAGCACGCGCCCGGTGGTGGTGAGGCCCTCCTCGGCCCAGCTCCCGTCGCGCTGCACCAGGGCCCGGCCGCCCACGTAGCGCGTCCCGCCGGCGCCGGTGTCCACCCTCTCGGCCTCGCGGAGCGTGCGCAGGGAGTTGGACAGGCGCCGGCCCTCTTCCCCCGTGGCCTCCGCCGCGGGCGCGGGTTGCGGCGGCGGCGGCGGCGCCATCACCGTCGGGGTCGGCGTCGTGGGCATGTTCTGCGGCATCGGGGCCCGCGCCGGAGGCGCCGAGGGCATCACCGGCGCGGCCGCGGAGCCCCCGCCCGTTCCCCCACCGAGGCGCCCGAAGGCGCGGAAATCCGCCGTGGAGCCCGCGGAGGGGGCCCTCGACGGGCGTGCGGCGGCGTCCGGGGCGGGCCTGCGGTCGCGGTCGGCGCCGCCGCGGACCGTGAGCGTCGGGTCCAGCGCGGCCCCCGCGGGGACCGCCAGCGTGGGCTGGGCGCGGTTCATGAGGTCGTCCACGGCGCGCGACGGCACCGGGGTCTCGGTCACCAGGTACGACGTGTAGGGCGTCACGATCCCGAAGCGCCGGGCGAGCTGCACCACGGCGTCGCGCAGCTCGGGGTTCTCGCCCCGGAGGCGGATCTCGTCGAGGAGGTAGCCCACCTTGCGCGAGCCCCAGACGCGCGGAATGAACGCGTTGGCGTCGTCCCGGGCCGGGAGCGTGACGGGCCACTCGAAGGTGCGGGCGCCCTGCTGGCCCGCCACCGTGGCCGTGAGCCCCACCCTCACCGGCGCGGCGGTGCGGTACCTCCCCGTGACCACGAGCTGCCCGCCGCGGTAGAGGGTCCCGAGGTCCCGGGGGTAGATGTCGTAGGCGTCGGCCCCGGGGAGTGCCAGGCGCAGGTCCGCGAGCACCGGGAAGGCGATGCGGTTGTAGAACCGGTCCAGCACCGTGGCCATCTCCGCGCCGGTGCCCGCGTAGTCCGCGGTGCCTCGGTTCTGCTGCGCCAGCAGATCCAGGAAGGTGGTGTTCACGTCGTCCCCGAGGCCGAAGACGAAGATCTGCGCGGGGGTGGTCCCGGGCTGCGCCTGGGCGTTGCGCGCGGCCACGCCCTGCACGATGCGCTGCACGTCGGTCTCGCCGATGGTGGGCATGCCGTCCGTCAGGAACACCACGATCCTCGGGGCCCCGCGGCGCACGGGCACCTCCAGGGCGGCCCGGAGCGCCGGCTCGATGGCGGTCCCTCCGCTGGCCTCGAAGCCGTTGATGAACCGCAGGGCCCTCGCGCGGTTGTCCGGAGACGCGGCCAGGGACACGTCGCTCATGCGCTCCACGTCGGTGGAGAAGCGCAGGACGTTGAACGTGTCATCGGGGTTCAGCCGCTGCACCCAGGCGGCCAGGGCCTCGCGGGCGTGGCGGATCTTCTCGCCGGACATGGACCCCGAGGTGTCCACCACGAAGAGCAGGTCCTTGCCGATGATCTCCCGGTCGGTGACCTCGGTCCTCGGGGCCACCATCATCAGGAAGTAGCCGTCCTCCCCGGCGGGGCGGTGCGTGAGCACGCTGAGCCCCACGTCCCCGTCGGCCACCGTGTAGTACAGGTCAAAGTCCCGATCGAGGGAGGCCCTGCCCTCCTCGAAGCCCACGGTGGCGGCGTGCTCGTCCCGCCGGGCCGTGTCAATCCGGTGCGTGGGCGAGTACACCGCGCGGATGGCCGTGCGCGACACGATCTGCGCCCGGAGCGTGAAGTCCTCCAGCGTGGCCGCCTGCGGGCCCGTGGTGCGCAGCGGGTAGCGGTAGTGGAGCGTGCCCGACTGGTAGTCCAGGGTCTGCGTGAAGCGCAGCTCCACGGTCTGGTCACCCAGCGGAGGAATGGGGAACACCCGCGCCCGGAAGAGGTTGCCGCCCAGGTACTCCACCAGCCCCGGGTCCTGCATCCGCGCCACGATGCCCTCGTAGATGGACCGCGCCTCCGCGGCCTCCAGGAGCTGCCCCTCCTGCCGGACGCCGTTGACGGTCATCGCGAAGCCCGACACCACCGCCCCCTGAGGGACCGGGAAGATGTACGTGGCCTCCAACTGCCGGTTGGTCCCGTTGCGGAAGACCTGCACCACCCGCGTCTCGGCCACCCGCTCCTGGATGGACACGTCCACCCGGTGCGACCGGATCGCCAGGGGCCCCAGGGACCCGTCCGTCGGGAGCAGGAGCCCCGTGGCCCCGGCCAGGCCCGGCAGCGCCAGGGTCAAGAGCAGCAACGCCCCTTGAAGAAGACTCAACGCGATCCGTCGTGACGGTGACTTGGACACAGGGACCTCCAAAGACTGGGCGAGCGACCAGAGACCTCGTCCGGGAACGCCGGACCTCCCTCGGGGCTTACACGCCACCTGTCACAACCCCTCCCCCGCCCCGGTCCTTGGGTGGGGCTCGCGCCCGAGCCCCGAAGGGCGCTACCGTCCCACGGAAGCCCATGCGCAGGTCCCTCGTGCTCTCCCTCGTCGCGGCGCTCGCGGTGGCCCCTCGGGGCGCCCTCGCCCAGGCCGCTCAGCCAACCCCGGACCCGGCCCAGCTCCTGGCCGAGGGCACCCAGGACTTCGCCAACAACCGGTATCGCTCGGCCCTGGAGCGCTTCCAGAGGGTCTTTGACATCACCGGTAACCCCGCGTTGTTGTTCAATATTTCGCTCTGCTGGCAGCGCATGGGGGAGCCCGGCGAGGCGGCCCGCGCCCTGCGTCGCTACCTCCTGGCGTCGCCCACGCTCCCGGAGAGGCCCAGGCTCGAAGCCCAGCTCCAGGAGCTCGAAGCCCAGGACCGGCAGCTCCACCCGACTGCCACACCGCCTCCTCCGCCCCCCACCGCGACCACGCCAGCCACCACACCCCCGACGACCGCGCCGGGCGTCACGCCCGCGCCCGGGCACGCCGTGGGGCCCTTTCAGCGCCTCCCCGCGGCGTGGCTCCTGGGAGCAGGCGGCGTGGCCGTGACGGCCACCGGGGTGGCCTTCCTGGTGCTGGGCGCCAGCAACGCCGCCTCCGCGGAGGCCGCCGGGCAGGAGAGCGCATACCTCCAGGCCCGGGACCGCTTCGGTACCTACAATGTAGTAGGAGGTGTGCTATTGGGGGTTGGAGCGCTGGCCGTGGTGGGCGCTGCGGTCTGGTTCGGGTTGTCCACGCCCTCGACCAGGGAGCGGTCGGGGCTCACGGCGAGGCCCTACCTCGCCCTGGAACCCGATGGGCTCCGGGGCCTTGGTCTGGCCGGGCGCTGGTAGGGTTTACTGTGAGATCTCGAGGAGGCGCTTCACCCTCGCCTCGGCGGCGTCGATGATGCGGGTGGCCTCCTCCACGGGGATGTGGAGCTTGCCGACCAGGGCGTTGATCATCTCCTTTTCCTTGTCGGCCTGGTGTCCGTCCACGAAGGAGAGCACCACGGCGTGGTTCAGGAGCGTGCGGCGGTCCCCGGCGGACAGGTCCGTCAGGGGGATGTCCTCCATGGTGCGAGGCACCGCGGCGTAGTCCCGCACCTGCTTCGCCTCGGTCTCGGTAGCCCCGAAGGCGCTGATGAGCGCCTCCAGGTGCTCGTGCTCCTCGGCGGTCACCCGTCCATCGGTCCAGGCGATCACCGCCAGCGACTTGAGAATCGCCATGTCCTCTTCGTGCATGAGAGCCCCTCGCGTGGAAATCCCAGAGCCTCGTCGGGGGAACCAGCTCCCCATCGGGCGGCGGCACCATAGCCAATTTTCCTCCGCGCCGGAAGGGGTGTCTCAAGGGTCCCTCCGCGCGCCCCCTGGGCGATGGCCTCCGGGGCTCCGGGGAGGTAGGCTTCGCGGCCATGGACCCACGGGACACCCTGCGCGCCCCTTTTGCCCCGGGCGGCGCGTACGAGATCGATCGGGAGCGCGCCAGGAAGCTCCTGGAGGTGGCCCTCCAGCGCGGGGGGGACGCCGCGGACCTCTACGCGGAGTACGCCGTGGGGGCCTCGCTGGTGCTGGAGGAGGGCATTGTGAAGAGCGCCAGCCGGGGGGTGTCCCTGGGCGTGGGGGTGCGGGTGCGTCGCGGGATGGCCGCGGGCTACGCTTACACCGAGGACCTCTCCTGGGAGGCCCTGGTGCGCTGCGCGCAGACGGCCGCGCAGATCGCGTCTTCGGGCGCCCGGGCCGTGGCCGAGGTGACCGAGCGCGCGCACCCCGACCGCTACCGCGTGGAGGCCCCGTCCATCCTGGCCGCGGGGGGGGCCAAGAAGGACCTGCTCCTGCGGGCCGACGCGGCGGCCCGGGCCGTGAGCCCCGTGGTGTCCCGGGTGGAGGCCTCGGTGAACGAGAGCTACCGGGAGCTCCTGGTGGCCACCCACGACGGGCGCTTCGTGCGGGACTCGCAGCCCATGCTGCGCTTTGGGGTCCGGGTGCTGGCCGAGCGGGACGGGCGCCGCCAGGCGGGCTCCTCCGGGGGGGGTGGCCGCTTGGGGCTGGAGTACTTCTCGCAGCCGGACAAGTCTCCGGAGGCCCACGCCCGGGAGGGCGCCAGGGTCGCCCTGGCCATGCTCGAAGCCCGCGAGGCCCCCGCGGGGACCTTTGACGTGGTGCTCGGCCCCGGGGACAGCGGGATTCTCCTGCACGAGGCCGTGGGCCACGGCCTGGAGGCGGATTTCAACCGCAAGGGCGTGAGCAACTACTCGGGCCGGGTGGGCACCCCGGTGGCGTCGGCGCTCTGCACCGTGGTGGACACCCCGGACCTCTCCCACGGCCGCGGGAGCATCAACGTGGACGACGAGGGCCACGAGGCCCGGGCCAGCACCCTCATCGAGGGGGGGGTCCTGCGGGGGTACCTCCACGACGCCATGAGCGCCGAGCACTTCAAGCTGGAGCCCACGGGCAACGGGCGCCGGGAGAGCTTCCGGAGCACGCCGCTGCCGAGGATGACCAACACCCTCCTCCTGGCGGGCCCCCACGACCCCGAGGAGATCTTGAAGAGCGTGAAATACGGCGTGTACGCCACGCGCTTCGGCGGCGGGCAGGTGGACATCGCCTCCGGGGACTTCGTCTTCTCGCTCTCCGAGGCGTACCTGATCGAAGACGGGAAGCGCACCGCGCCCCTCAAGGACGTGAACCTCATCGGGAACGGGCCCGATGCCCTCTCCAAGGTGTCCATGCTCGGCCGTGACATGCAGGTGTCCGACGGCATCTGGACCTGCGGAAAGGACGGCCAGAGCGTCCCCGTGGGCGTCGGGTGCCCCACCCTCAAGATCTCCGGGATGACCGTCGGCGGCACCGCCGTGGCAGGGAAGGGCCCATGAGCACCGACCAGGCACAGCTCGCGACCATGTGCGAGGAGGTGCTCCGGCGCCTGCTCCAGGGCGGGGCCTCGGACGCCAAGGTGGTCGCCCGCACCGGCCAGGACCTCTCCGTGCGCGTCCGCCTCGGGGAGACCGAGCTCGTGGAGGAGGCCGGCACCCGCTCGGTCTCCGTGCGGGCGTACAAGGGCCAGCGCGTCGCCACCAGCAGCACCAATGACCTCACCCCGGAGGGGCTCTCCAGGCTCATCAGCGACGCCCTGGAGCTCGCCGACCTCTCCCAGGAGGACCCCTTCGCGGGCCTCCCGGATCCGTCGGAGCTCTGCGCCCCGGACAAGGTCCAGGACCTCGGACTCTATGATGCATTGTGTGGTGATGTAGGCGCGGGTGAGGCCGTGGAGCGTGCCCGGCGCTGCGAGGCGGCGGCGCGGGGGTATGACCCACGGATCACGAACTCCGAGGGGGCGAGCTTTGGGCGCACCACCGGGGGGTACGCCATGGCGACGTCGGGGGGTTTCCGGGGCGGCAACCTCGGGAGCTACGCGTCGCTGTCGGTGCAGCCCGTGGCGGCGGACGAGGGCGGGCGCAACCGCACGGCGAGCTACTGGACGGCGCGCAGGCGCCTCTCGGCCCTGGAGGACGCCGAGGCCGTGGGGCGCGAGGCGGCGCGGCGCACGGTGGCGCTCCTCGGGGCGCGCAAGGTGCCCACCCAGGAGGCCCCGGTGGTCTTCGAGGCGGACGCGGCGCGGTCGCTCCTCGGGCTCTTCGCGGGTTGCGTAACGGGCGACGCGATCTATCGTCGGTCGAGCTTCCTGGTGGGGAGGCTGGACGAGGTGGTGGCGAGCCCCCTGGTGACCCTGGTGGACGACCCGCTCCTGCCAGGGGGTCCCGGGAGCCGCGCGTTTGACGGCGACGGGCTGCCCTCGCGACGGAACGTGGTGGTGGAGCGCGGCGCGCTCAAGACGTACCTCCTGGACTCCTACGGGGCGCGCAAGCTCGGGCTGAAGAGCACCGGCAGCAGCGCGAGCGTGACGGGCCAGGGCGCGGGCACCAGCAATTTCTTCCTGGAGAAGGGCGCCATCACCCGCGAGGCGCTCCTGGCGGACACGCCCCGGGGGCTCTACGTGACGGGGATGATGGGCTTCGGGTTCAACCCGGTGACGGGGGATTTCTCCCGCGGGGCCCACGGCTTCTGGATCGAGGGCGGGGCGCTGGCGTACCCGGTGTCCGAGGTGACCATCTCGCTGAACTTCAAGGACCTCCTCCAAGCCATCGATGCCGTGGCGGACGACCTGGACCTGAAGAGCGGCGTGGCGTCGCCTACCTTCCGGGTGGAGCGCATGACCATCGCCGGGAGCTGAACAATGCCCCTGAGCGTTCTTGTCCACACGGCGAGGCTGCCCGAGCTCGGCGGGGGACCGAAGGACGCCTTCGCGCTCTTCGAGGTGGTGGGGCGCCGCCCGGAGGCGCCGCACGGGGTGCCGTACCGCGAGGCCCAGCCCGCGCCGGAGCTGCGCGCGCCCCTGTGCCTGGGTCTGGCGCTCGACGCGTCGAGCTCCATGCGGGGGCCGCGCTTCGCCCTGGCGGTGCAGGCCACGCGCAACGTGGTGAGCGCGCTCGGGCCCCAGGACCGCCTGGCGGTGGTGACCTTTGACCGCGGGGCCCGGGTGGTGCTCGCGCCCACGGCGCTCGACCGCGAGGGCTCCCAGGCGGCCATGAGGGCCCTGGACCGGCTCTCCACGGGCGTCGGGACCAACATGGCCTCCGGGTGGCAGGAGGCCGCCGATGGGGTCCTCCGGACGCTGGTCCCCGGCGCCGAGCGGCGGGTCCTGGTGCTCACCGACGGGTACCCCTCGCGCGGGGAGACCAACCCCGAGCGCCTCCGGGCCCGCGTGGCCGCGGGGCGCTCGCGCGGCGTGGAGACGAGCCTGGTGGGCATCGGGGACGGCATCGACGAGCGGCTCTGCGCGTTCCTGGCAACGGCCGGCGAGGGGCGCTTTCACTACGTCCGGGACGAGGGCGGCCTCGGGGAGGTGGTGGCCAACGAGGTCGAGGGCGCCAAGGCCCTGTGCGCGCGGGGGGTGAGCCTGGCGATCTCTCTTGACCCGAGGGTGGAGCGGGCCGAGGTGCTCCACCGGTACCCGTGCAGGCCCGAGGGGCGCGAGCTCGAAGTGCGCGTAGGGACCGCCACCTACGACGTCCCGAGGGTGGTGCTCGCGGGCCTCGTGGCGGAGGACTCACCGGAGCTCTCGCTGGCCACGGCGGTGGCCCTCGGGCAGCGCTGCGGCGCGCTGGAGACGGCGGCCAACCGCGAGACGGCCCAGGGCTACGCCCTCGGGGCCGGCGCCTCGGAGGCCGACCGCATCGCGAGTGAGCGGGTGACCGTGGCGCTCCAGGGCGTCGGGGACGAGGCCTCGCGGCGCCGGGTGGCGAGGGAGTTCCTGTCGCTGCGCACGCTGGCGGAGGTGCGCTCGGCCTGGGACGCCGTGGACCAGGGCGACCGCGAGGCCGTGGCGCGGCGCCTGGAGCGGGCCCGGGTGCTGCGCAGGGTGCTCTGGGAGCGCGGCCTGGTGGACCCCCCGCAGCTCGCGGGGCTGCCCGACGTGGACGTGATCCAGGAGGCCATGCTGGCCGCCGGGGGCGCGGCCCGAGAGGCCCGCCGACGCTTCACGTCCTGGGCCCACAACACCCAGGTGAGCTTCGTCGGGCAGTGGCCGAAGAAGAAATAGCGTCCCCTCGGGTGGTGGTGACCGGCGCCGGGGGCTTCGCGGGGCGCGCGCTCTGCGTCGCCCTCCAGCGCCGGGGAGTCGCCGTCGTGCCGTGGTGCGCCCCCCACGAGGACCCCAGCGGGGCGGCCTGGCTCCGGGACCACGGCTTCAAGCCGGAGAGCCCGGACCTCACGGACGAGGCGGCCCTCACCGCGGGGCTCCAGGGTGTACGCCAGGTGGTGCACGGGGCGTGGCGCGACGAGGGCCCCCCGGAGGCGCTCGTGCGCGATGACCTCGTGGCCTCGGAGACGCTCCTGGCGGCCGCCAGGGGCGCGGGCGTGTATCGGCTGGTACTCCTTTCCTCCGAGGTGGTCACCCGCGGGTGGGCGCCGCGCACCTACGCCGACGAGGACTTCCCCCCGCCCGTAAAGCCCGTGAGTGAGAGCTGGCGGCTCCGGGCCCTCGTGGAGGACCTGGTGCTCGCGGCCCACGGGGGCGGCATCGAGACCATTTCTCTCAGGCCCGCGTGGCTCTGGGGGGCGGGCGACACGGAGAACCTCCCGGCGCTGGCCCGCAGCGTGCGAGTGGGTCGCTTCCGGTGGCTCGCGGGGGGCCGCACGCTCTGGGCCGGGACCCACCGCCGGACGCTGGTGGCGGCGGTCTTGCGGGCCCTGGACGCCCCCGGCGCCGGGGGCCGCGCGTACCACGTCACCGACGACGAGAGGCTCCTCCAGCGGGACTTCCTCGGGCGCTGGATGCAGGCCCTGGGGCTCCCGGTGCCCCGCGCCGGAGCGAGCCTCTACGCGGGCCTCCTCGGGGCCTGGCTCCAGCGCGGGCCGCGCCGGGAGGCCGCGCTCAGGGCGCTCTATACCTTCGGCCGGAGCGCACATTTCAATGTCCAGCGGGCTCGGGAGGTGCTCGGCTGGGCCCCGGCGGTGACCACCGAGGAGGGCCTCCGGGAGCTCTCGCGGTGGTGCGCCGCCCTCGGGGGCCTGGAGGCTACGCTCGCGCAGGGGCCCAAGGCCGACGACCCTTCGTGGGTCTGAAGGGGTTGGATTCTCACGTCCGCGCACCGCGTCCCACATGCTACGACCTTGACGTTGGGGGGCGAGCGTGCTGATTTGTGCAGGAAACCGGAGACGCGATGCAGGACCGATTTGGCGTTGTGGGGACGCTCCTTGAGGGCAAGTACCAGATCGAGCACGCCGTGGCCGAGGGCGGCTTCGGCGCGGTCTATCGCGGGACGCACCTGACGCTGGAGAAGACCGTCGCGGTCAAGATCCTGAAGGCGCCGGAGAATCTTAGCGAGACGGCGCGGACGGCGTTCATTGACGGCTTCGCCCAGGAGGCCAAGACCATCGCGCGGCTGGAGCACCCGGCGATCGTGAAGGTGCTGGACTTCGGCGTCAGCGAGATGCCCAACGGGGACCGAGCGCCCTGGATGGTGCTGGACTGGCTCACCGGGGAGACGCTGGAGAAGCAGCTGGAGGGCCGCCGGGGCCAGGGGGGGCGGAGCCCGCAGGAGGTGCTGGAGCTCCTCCGGCCGGTGTTCCAGGCGCTGGCGTACGCGCACGACAACGGCGTGGCGCACCGGGACATCAAGCCGGCGAACATGATGCTCCTGGGCGCGGGCCCCGCGGACGCGCCGGGGAACGTCTCGAACCCGGACGCCTCGGGGCCCGCGGCGGCGGTGACGGGCAACACCGGCGCGCGCAAGCGGCCGATGACCATCTCCACGGGGCGCCGCGGGGAGCTCAAGATCAAGCTCCTGGACTTCGGCATCGCGAAGATCATGCGCCCGGAGGAGAACCAGGCCAGCGGGGAGACGCGCACGCAGGCGGCCTTCATGACCTTCTCGCTGCCGTACGCGGCGCCGGAGCAGGTGTCGGGCACGCGCACGGGGCCGTGGACGGACGTGCACGCGCTGGCGCTGGTGGCCACGGAGCTCCTGACGGACCAGGCCCCCTACCAGGGCCGGGACGCCACGGAGATGTACATGTCCGTGCTGAGCCCGGTGCGGCCCACGCCCGCCAAGTTCGGGCTGGACGTGGGCACCTGGGAGCCGGTGTTCGCGCGGGCGCTGACGGCCCGGCCTTCGGAGCGCTTCGGCAACGCCGGGGAGGTCCTGGACGCGCTGGAGGCCAACCTCCCGCAGGGGGTGGGCCGCGTCGCCGCGCCGGGGGCCATCGGTCCCTCGAACGTGCCGTCCACCACGGGCGGCGGGGTGACGGGCACGCAGATGTCCTCGCCGGACGACCTGGCGCGCGTCACGGGCTCGCTCCCGATGCCCGGCGGGCACACCTTCCGCGGCACCGAGGTGCCCGCCGCGGGGGCCAACGGGGGCCGCTCCAAGGCCACGCTCGCGCTGGCGGCGGTGCTGGGTGTCGGGGTGGTAGGGGGCGGGGCCTTCATGGCCTTCTCGCACGGGGACCCCGCGCCCACCGCGCAGCCCCCACCGCCACCGAGGCTCCCGCCGCGGGTGCTGACCCCGCCGGTGCCCGTGGTGGCCGCCGCCGACGCGGGCGCCGCGCCCACCACGCCCACCACCCACGACGCCGCGGCGCACCTGGTGGCGGCAAACCCGCCCGATCCCGGCGGGCGTCACGGCCGTCGCGACCGGGACCCCCGAGGCCGTCCGGAGACGCCCCCTGCGGGGCAGGGCGCTCACGCCACGCAAGCCACGCCCGAGCCCCCGCCGCCGCCGCCACCGCCGCCGCCGCCGCCTCCCCCGCCGCCGCCCCCGGCGGGGCGCATCCACGCGGAGTAGCGCCCCGGAGGGCCGCCGTTCCTTCGCGCGGAGTGCGCAACGCGCTGGCGGTCCCGAGGGGAAAGGGTGTACCAATGAAGGTCGCACCACCATGCACACACGCGCACTTGTCCTTCTTGGAGCGGGCCTGTCTTTTACGGCGACCGCGTGGGCTCAGCCCGCGACGCCGTCCGTCGATCGCGAGCGGGAGGAGGCCATCCGGGCCGAGCTGATCTCCCAGGCCGAGCAGGCCAGCGACGGCGGGGATCACACCCGCGCCGTGGACCTGGCCTCCCGGGCCGGGGCCATCCGCATGACCCCCTCGCTGCGGCTCCTCTTGGCGCAGGAGCACAACGCCCTCGGGCACACCATCGACGCGTACGAGTTCGCCACGCGCTGCGTGCGCGAGGCGCAGGCGGACCCCAACACCCGCAACCGAGAGCGCGTGGTGGAGGCCTGCAACGCCCTGGTGGAGGACCTGCGAAACCGCGTCGGGCGGGTGACCATCCAGGTGAGCAACCCGCCCCCGGGGCTCCAGGTCCGCGTGGCCGGCGGCGAGGTGAGCCAGGCCCTCTGGGGCATCCCCTACACGGTGACGCCTGGGACCGTGGTCGTGGAGGCCACCGCGGAGTGGTACAACCCCTTCCGCCGGGAGGTCACCGTCGCCGCGGGCGAGAACGTGGACGTGGGCGTGACGCTCGTACGTGGCCCGGGCAGACCACCACCACCAGGGGGAGGCAGCGGTGGCGGCGGAGGTGGGATCCGACCCTACATCGGCCCCATTGCCGTGGGAGGCGCCGGGGTGTTGTCGCTGGTGTTGTCCGGGGTGTTCTTCGGGCTGCGCAACAACGCGGTGAGCAATCGGGACGAGGCCTGCTCGGCGGACGGGTGCTTCCCCCGCGCGCTTGACTTTGACGCGAGGGCTCGCACCTTCAACACGCTGACCAACGTGACGCTCGGGCTCGGCGCCGCGGCGGTGGTGGGGGCCGGGGTGTGGTTCTTTCTTTCTCGTCCGCGCGGGCAGGAGCGCGCGCGGGCGACGCTCACGGGTTCCGTCGTGCCGACGGACGGTGGGCTCTTGCTTGGGCTTGGAGGTGTCTTGTGAAGGGAGATCGTTGCTTGGGGCCTGGGCGCCTCGCGCTGGCCGCGGTGGTGTACGGGGCGCTGGGGTGCTCGCTGCCGGAGTTCAATTTCCGCCCGCGGGACGCGGGGCAGGACGTGGTCCAGGACGCGCCGGACGCGCCGGACGCGCCCAAGATGGACACGACGCCCCCGCCGGACACGACGCCCCCGCCGGACACGGGCCCGGCGGACACGCGGCCGGCGTGTGGTGGCCCGATCCAGCCGTGCTGCGCGGCCTCGGACGGCGGTATGCGGTGCAACACGGGGCTCCTGTGTCAGGCCGGGGTGGAGCTCTGCCTGCCCTGCGCCGGGGGGCTCACGCTCTGCGGCGAGCGCTGCGTGGACACGTCGGACTCGCCGTCCAACTGCGGCCGCTGCGGGAACGCCTGCCCGATGGGGGAGTTCTGCTCGGACGGGATGTGCCGGAGCACCTGCCCGCCGGGGACCATGTCGTGCAGCGGCGAGTGCGTGCGGCTGCCGACGGACCCTGCCAACTGCGGGCGCTGCGGGAACCGTTGCATGCTGGCGCATGCGACGGCGGGCTGCGCCATGGGGGCTTGCACCGTGGTGAGCTGCGACGCGGGCTTCGGGGACTGCGACGGCATGGCCGCCAACGGGTGCGAGACCGAGCTGAACACGTCCGTGGCCAACTGCGGGATGTGCGGCAACGCATGCCCGGCCACGGGGGCGACGGCGACGTGCACCATGGGTGTTTGTGGGATCATGGGCTGCGCGGCGGGGACGGGGGACTGCGACGCCAACCCGTCCAACGGCTGCGAGACCATGACCACGGTGAACCCGAACCACTGCGGCCGCTGCGGCAACGTGTGCGAGGCGCCGATGGGGTCCTCGGCGACGTGCAGCGCGGGCGTGTGCGGCACGGCCATGTGCATGACCAACCGCGGGGACTGCGACGGGATGACGGCCAACGGGTGCGAGACGGACCTGCAGACCTCGGCGACCAACTGCGGGGTCTGCGGTCGGCGCTGCGCCTTCGCGTCGGCGGCGGCGACGTGCGCGATGGGCGCCTGCGCGCTGGGGACGTGCACCACGGGCTTCGGCAACTGTGACATGGACCCGGCCAACGGGTGCGAGACCAACTTCGCCACCTCCGGGACCAACTGCGGCGGGTGCGGCCGGGCGTGCTCGGTGTCCAACGGCGTGGCGGGCTGCACGGCGGGGAGCTGCTCGGTGGCCTCGTGCACCGCGGGCTTCGGCAACTGCGACGGGATGGTGGGCAACGGGTGCGAGACGGACCTGCAGACCTCCAACACCCACTGCGGGGCCTGCATGGCGGCGTGCACGCTCCCGAACGCCATGGCGGGCTGCTCCAGCGGGACGTGCCTCCTGCGGGGGTGCAACACGAACTTCGGGGACTGCAACGGGCGCTCCTCGGACGGGTGCGAGGTGAACACCACCACGGACGCTTCGCACTGCGGCGGCTGCGGGCGGCGCTGCTCCCTGCCCAACGTGCTCACGCACACCTGCGCCGCGGCCACCTGCGGGGTGGGCACCTGCGCGACGGGCTTCCTGGACTGCGACCGCATGGCCGCCAACGGCTGCGAGGTGGACCGGAGCAGCGACAACCGCAACTGCGGAGCCTGCGGGAGGGCCTGCGCGGCGGGCGAGGTGTGCGCCGCGGGCGTCTGCACGTCCACCTGCGCGCCGGGGCAGACCAACTGCTCGGGGGTGTGCGCGACGCTCCCGTCGGACATCAACAACTGCGGCGCCTGCGGGCGGCGGTGCACGCTGCCCAACGTGGCCACGTACACCTGCACCTCGGGCAACTGCAACGCCACGTCGTGCGCGGCGGGCTTCGGCAACTGCGACGCGGTGACCTCCAACGGCTGCGAGACCAACGTCACGACCACGCTCGCCCACTGCGGCGCGTGCGGGGCGGCATGCGCGCCCCCGGCCGCCACCGGGGTGTGTACCAGCGGCTCCTGCCGGATCATGAGCTGCGCCTCCGGCCGCGGGGACTGCAACAGCACCGTGACCGACGGCTGCGAGGTCGACGTCACCACCAACCCCTCGCACTGCGGAGGCTGCGGGCGGGTGTGCGCGCTCCCGAACACGGCCACCTACACCTGCACCTCGGGCGCCTGCGGGGTGCGCACCTGCGCCTCGCCCTACGCCAACTGCAACGGGTCCAGCACCGACGGCTGCGAGGCCAACCTGGCGACCAGCACCAGCAACTGCGGCGGCTGCGGTCGGGTCTGTCCGCCCGGTGCGAACGCCGCCACGGAGTGCCTCTCCGGCGGCTGTCGCTACATCTGCGCGCGTGGCTTCGCGGACTGCAACGGCCCGACGACCCCCGGGTGCGAGGTCAATATCCTCTCGGATGTGAACAACTGTGGCGCGTGTGGCTTCCGCTGCTCCAACACCTGTGTCTTCTCCACCAGGGTCTGTGTCGGCGGCGGCTGCTCCTGCAGGTAGTGGCGTCGTCCGGTGGGCGTCAAGGCAGCCGTGATTTCCTGGCGGTGCCTTAGATTCATTGACCCGCTCCCGCGGGTGGGGAATGATCCCACACAGCGATGGCCCCGGAGGACCCCGACGCCCTCGACGCGGCCCTGGCGGCGGTCTCGCTGCCAGCCGCCGTCCACGAGATCCAGAACACCCTGACGGGGTTGTCCGGGTGGGTGCAGCTCGCCCGGGCCTCCCGTAGCCGCGAGGTGCACACCCACGCCCTCGCCGTGGTGGAGCGGGGCCTGGCCCTCGTGGCTTCGCAGGTGGCCGCCCTGGGAGAGCCCTCGGAGCGCTTCCGGGTGCAGCCCGTCCCCGCGGACGTGGTGCGCATCCTGGCCGAGGTGCACGAGCTCCTGCACCCGCGTTGCTCCGCCCGGGCGGTGGAGCTCCGGGCCCGCCTCGGGGAGGCCCCCGGCGCGCTCCTCGCCCGCGCTGACCCCGCCAGGCTCACCCAGGTGCTCACCAACCTCGTGCTCAACGCCGTGGACGCCATCCTCGCTGCCCGCGCCCAGCACCCCGAGCGGGGTGTGGTCACCCTGTCCCTGGGACGCACCCCGGAGCGCGTAGGGCTCGTCATCGAAGACGACGGCGTCGGGATGGAGGGCGGGGTGCTCTCCCGGATCTTCGAGCCGGGCTTCACCACCCACCCCCAGGGCGGCGAGGGCCGAGCCCGCGGTCGGGGCCTGGGGATGGTCATCGTCCGGAGGCTCGTCGAGGCCATGGAGGGCCTTGTAGAGGTAGCCAGCAGGCCCGGCGAAGGCACCGCCGTCACCGTGTGGCTCAAGCGAGAGACCGCCCCGGGTCCCTCGCCCTCGCACCCTCCTCCGGCGGGGCTGCGCTCGGGGCTCCGGGTGCTGGTGGTGGACGACGAGCCCGCCATTCGGGAGCTCCTGGAGGTGGCCCTGACCCTCCGCGGCGCCGAGGTCACCGCCGTGGCCGACGTGGACCGCGCCCGGCGCGTGCTCGCCCGGGGACAGACCGATGTGATGCTCGTGGACGAGACCCTCGGGGTGGGTGTCAGCGGCACGGAGTTCATGGCCGACATGGCCGTTCGCTTCCCGAGCGTGGGCCGGGTGCTCATGACCGGCGCGCCGGAGAGCGTGGCGTCCCCGGGACTCTGGGCGTCGCTGGTGCGCAAGCCCTTCCTCCTCGATGACGTGGTCCGCGCCCTGGACGGCGCCGTGGTCCCCCCGGAGGTTCCGCCCCAGGGCCCTTGACAGGACGCTCCGGGCGTTGCTTCGATCCGGGCGATGTTCCTGGGACGTGTGGTCGGTACCTGCGTGGCGACGGTGAAGTACCCCGGCCTCGAAGGGCGGAGGCTCCTGGTGGTCGAGCCCGTGGACGCAAAAGGGCCCCTGCGCGTCACCGGCGCCCCCTTCGTGGCTGTGGACACCGTGGGCGCAGGCCCCGGTGAGGTGGTCTTCTGGGTCGGCGCCCGGGAGGCCGCGCTCGCCCTGGAGGAGAGCTTCGTGCCGGTGGACGCTGCCATCGTGGGCCTGGTGGATGAGGTCCACCGCCCCGATGGACCGGGCTTCCTCCGCGGTCGGGACGACCAGGGAGGCGCCCGGTGAAGCTCGCCCGCGTGCTCGGCACGGTCACCGCCTCGGTGCACCACCCGGCCTACGACGCCCAGACCCTGCTCCTGTGCGAGCCCCTGTCCCCGGATGGCACCTCCGCGGGGGAGCCCTTCATCGCCGTGGACCGCGCCCAGGCCGGCACCGGCGACCGCGTGCTGGTCAATCAAGAAGGCAATGGAGCCCGCCAGGTCTTTGGCCTGAAGCCCAAGGACAAGCTCCCCATCCGGAGCGTCATCGTGGGCGTGGTGGACGACGCCTCGGAGCCCGAAGAGGCCTCCCGGTGATCGAAGCCCGCGCCCGCGAGGCCCTGGAGCGCTACTCGGGCCTCCTGGCCGCCCGTGGCTGGGTCGCCAACCACGACGGAAACCTCTCGGCCAGGGTGGCCTCCAACCGTGTAGTCTGTACACCTACAGCAACCCACAAAAGAGACGTAACCCAGGGTGAGCTGGTGGTGACGGACACCGGCGGCAAGAAGCTCTCGGGGCGCAAGGGCACCCCTGGGGAGTACGGGCTGCACCTTGCGGTGTACCGGGCCCGCGCGGACGTGGGGGCCGTGGTGCACGCCCACCCTCCCTTTGCGACGGCCCTGGGGTGCTCCGGGCGCGAGCTGGTGTCGTTCCTCCCGGAGGCCGTGGTGTCCCTGGGGAAGCGCGTGCCGCTGGTGCCGCTGGCGGCTCCGGGCCCCGCGGCGGTGGCGGCGCTGGGGCCGTTCTTTTCGGGCTTCGACGCGGTGCTGGTGCAGGGCAACGGGGTCTTCGCCTGGGGCGATGACGTCGAGCAGGCGTTTCTTCGGTTGGAGCTCGTGGAGCATCTGGCCACCATCGCCACCCACGCGGCACCCTGGGGAGGGCCTCCGCCGCTGGCCTCGGACCTGGTGGACAAGCTCCTGGAGGCCCGTCGCAAGGCCTTCCCGGACAAGGCCTAGGGAGCCTACACGTCCGGGGCACCACCGCCGTCGCGCACCGGCGGAGGCGGGTTGCAGTCCGGCGGGTCTTGCAGGCGCCAGAGCGATGTGGCGGGGTCGCAGCGGGCGATGGTCGGGCCGCAGATGTCGTTGCCGTAGCGACACTCCGGGGGCGTGGACCAGACTGCGCAGCGTGTCCCTCGGAGCGGTTGCGTCTCCGGGCAGCTCGGCGGTGGGGGGTTGCAGGAGCTCACAGCCACGTCCCAGCGCCCGTTGCGCGGGTCGCAGCGTGCCTGCATGTCAGGGGTCGAGCACGGCGTCGGAGGCCCGTAGTTGCAGACCAGGGGGCCCATGCAGGGCTCCCCCGGCCTTGGCGGAACCGTGGGACACACCAGGGGAGGAGGGTTCGTCGGTGGATTCACCGGAGGATTCACGGGTGGGCTCACCGGCGGCTGGGACACGTCTGGTTGCACCGCGTCCACGTCGCCTCCATCGGGTCCCGTGATCACGTCCCCGCCACACGCACCCAGCAAGGTCGCCGTGGCCCCGACGGTCAGCGTGGCCACGAAGGGCGCTCGTAGCTTACGTCTCATGACCATGCGCAAGTTCACAATCTGTGCCACTGAAATCCCAGGGATTCTCTCGATTCCCGTGCCAGATTGTGCCAATTTCAGTCCGTGTCGAAGGGCACCACGGTCACTCTGGAGAGCCCTGGGATCACGCCCTTGAGGGCTTCCAGCGAGGCGCTCGCGGTACACACCGCCACCACCAGGAGGTCCCTGGGCGTGATGCGCCGCCGGACGGCGCGGTTGACCTGCTCCACGGTGACCTTCGCGACCCGGTCGGCGTAGGTGCGGTGGTAGCCCTCCGGGAGCCCGTGGATGGCCTCGTCCATGCGGTGCGAGAGCCGCCGCGAGGGCGTCTCGAAATCGAACGCCCGTCCACGGATCAGGAACTGCTTCGCCTGCGACAGCTCGCGGGCGGTGATTCCTTCGGCGACCCAGCGCTCCAGGAGCTGGAGCTGCAAGGCGATACACGCGGGGGCGTCGGTCACGGCGGGGAAGGTCCACATGCTCCAGGCGTCCCGCGCTCGGTCGCGGTAGAGCCTCGACGTGGCCCCATAGCTCCAGCCGCGCTTGGAGCGCACCTCGCGCATGAGCCTGGCGGTGAAGGTCCCGCCAAAGATGGCGTTGCCCACGGCCAGGGGCACGTGGTCCGGGTCGTCCGCGCGGGTGCCCAGGCACCCGATCAGGAGCTGCACCTGCGTGCGGTCGGGCTTGTCCACCACCAGGAGCTCCCTGCCGCGCAGGGGCTGCGGGTCCGGCAGCGCCCCGGAGGGCGCCGCCCCCTCGGGGAGGGCCTCCAGCACGCATCCGAAGAGCGCCCGGGCCTCCACCTCGGTGATCGCGCCAGAGGCGCCGCAGACGACGTTCCCGCGCGTGAAGGCGTGCGTGTAGGCGCTCCGGACATCGACCGCGGCGAGCGTGGGGAGCGTGGAGGGGGTGCCCGCGACGGGGCGACCCGAGGGGTGGCCCCGGAAGAGCCCCCGGCGGAAGTGGCGCCCGGCCAGGGTGCGGTCATCGTCGCGGGAGTCCACGATGTCCGCCCGCAGGGCGCGGGCGCGGCGAGAGACCTCCTCGGGCTCGAAGAGGGGCCGGGCCACCAGGTCCCGGAGGAGCGCGGTGAAGGCCTCGAGGTTCCGCCGTAGCACCGTGGCGTGGATGTGCGTGGTGGTCACCTCGGCCCCGGCGCTGAACTCCGCGCCGAGCCGGTCCAGGTGCTCCTCCAGGCGGTCCCCGGAGAGGGCTCCAGCCCCGCGGGTGAGGGTCTTGAGGGCGAGGTTGAGCGCCCCCTCGCGGCCCGAGGGGTCGTACATGCTCCCGGTGCGGGTGGCCAGCACCAGCTCCACCACGGGGAGCTTCGGGTCGTGCTCGACGAGCACCACGGGGGGGCTCACGAGGCCACCTTCGCGAGGTTCGGGCGCACGTGCACCACGGTGCGGCGCTCGCGCAGGAGGTACGCCCGGGCCGCCTCCTGGAGGCGCGGCGCGGTGATGCTGGTGAGGGCCCGGAGGCGCTCCCAGGCGGCGGTGGGCGAGCCCGCGACGGTGTCCGCGAAGCCCGCGATCTCGGCCCGCCCGGAGGCCGTCTCCAGCGAGCGGTAGAAGCCAAGCTCGATGCGGGCCACGGCGCGCTCGACCTCGTCCGCGGTGAGGGGCTCGCGCTCGAGCCCGTCGAGCTCCTGGTCCAGGGCGGCCAGGAGGGCCTCGGAGGCGCCCCCGTCGCGCGCGGTGAGGTTGAACTCCAGGAGCCCCGGGTCGCAGAAGGTGCTCGCCCAGGCCCCCACGTCCGAGGCCAGCTCGCGCACGGTCACGAGCCGGTGGTAGAGCCTCGCCGAGCGCCCGCCGGTGAGGGCCTCGCAGAGCACCGTGAGGGCGGGGTGGTCCGGGTGCCCGTAGGGCGGGGACTTGTACCCCACGGCCACCCGCGCCGAGGGCGTGGGCAGCGTGAGGGTGAGCGCGCGCTCCTCGGTCTGCGTGGGCTCCTCGGGGAGCGCGCGGGGGCGCACCCCGCTGGCCTTGAGGGGGCCGTAGTGCCGGTCCAGGAGGGTGACCGCCCGGGCGAGGTCCAGGTCCCCGGAGAGCACCACCGTGGCGTTGTCCGGCGCGTAGAACGCGCGATAGAACCTCCGGCAGTCGTCCACGGTGAAGGCCAGGATGTCCTTCATCCATCCGATGGTGGAGTGGTGGTAGGGGTGCACCGTGAACGCGTTGGCCCAGAGGGCCTCGTTGACGGTGCCGTCGGGGTCGTCGTCCACGCTGTAGCGCCGCTCGTTGGCGACCACCTCCTTCTCGCTGGCCACGGGCTTCTCGCGGAGCACCAGTCCCGCCATGCGCCCGGCCTCCAGGCGCACCACCAGCGGGAGCTGGTCCCGCGGGACGTTCGCGTAGTAGTGCGTCCAGTCGTACCAGGTGGAGGCGTTGGTCTCCGCCCCGGCGCGCTCCAGGAGCTGGTCAAAGCGCCCCGCCGGGAGGTCCCGGGTCTCGTTGAACATCAGGTGCTCGAAGAGGTGCGCCAGGCCCGTCTTGCCTTCTACCTCGTCGCGGGAGCCCACGCGGAACCAGGTGTTGTAGGACACCACCGGCGCCGTCGGGTCCACGAGGCACAACACCCTCAGCCCGTTGCCCAGCCGCAGGTGCTCCACCCGGTGAGGCCCGAAGGCGAAGGGCTCCAGGAGCGCCACCCTCCTGCGGGCCGGCCGCCCGTGGTTCAATCGTTCAAGTGCGCGCTGGAGCCGTTCCGTCGGGTCGCTCATGGGGACGCGCACCATACACGGTTTCGGTCCCTCGACAGGGGGCCTCGTTCGGGGTAAGCCGGTCGCACCATGAGCGAGCCGACGACCTACGAAGAGTTCTGGCCGGAGTATGTCCGCGCCCACCAGAACCCCATCAACCGCGCCCTCCACGTGGTGGGCTCCCTCACCGGCGCCGCCCTCGCCCTCCGCGGCGCCCTCTCCCTCCGACCCCGGCGGGTGCTCAAGGGCTTCGCCGTGGGGTACGCCTTCGCCTGGGTCGGACACTTTGTCTTCGAAGGCAACAAGCCCGCCTCCTTCGGCCACCCGCTGTGGTCCTTCCGGGGCGACTGGGAGATGCTCTACCGCATCTTCACCGGCTCCATGGACGCGGAGCTCGCGAAGCACACCGCGGCGCCAACGGAGCCCGTCAGCACCACCACGGATGGTGCGATCTCTCCTGACATCGCGGTCAACTGACCACACCGCCCGACATGTCCGCCCCCGCCCCCGCGTCGGCGCCGTCCCCGGAAGCCTCGGAGTCTGGGCGCCCCGCGGGGGACCGGGGGAGAGGCTCCCGGCGGGCGATCTTCTGGTCGTACCTGTTGGTGAACGCGCTGCTGGTGGCGTTCTCCCGGGGGGTGTCCAAGAGCTGGGGCCTCCATGAGCTGATCCCCGTGGTGTTCCTCCTCGGGGGCCTCTGGTCCATCCGTCGCGACGGAGACGACACCGGGCGCTACGGGGTGAAGCTCGGGGGGCTCTTCCCCGGCGCCGAGGGGGACCCTCGGAGCCTGGTGCGCACGGTGTGGGAGGGCCTACCCGCCGCCCTGCGGGAGACGCTCCTGGCGGCGGGGCTGTGCCTGTTGATCTTCCCGGTGTACGCGTGGGCGTGGCCCCTGTTCAACCGCCCCATCGGGCCGAGGCACTTCACCCTGGACGCCGCGCGGTGGCAGGAGCTGGCCACGCAGCTCCTGGCCGTGGCCTTCACCGAGGAGCTGTACTTCCGGGGCTACGTGCTCACCCGGTGCCTTGACGCCGCGGGCGTCCCCGTGGGGCCCGACGGGCGCGTCGCGCGTGGAGACCTCGCCCGGAGCGCGCTCCCGGTGGCGGTCACCGCGGCCCTCTTCGCGGTGACCCACGTGCTTGTGGAGCCGACGATCCCGCGCGCGGCGGTGTTCTTCCCGGCGCTGCTCTTCGGCGCCGTGAGGCTTTGGCGCGGGGGCATCGGCGCGGCGGTGCTGCTCCACGCGGCGAGCAACGTCTTCGAGACCTGGCTGGAGGGCCGATGACCGGCGCGGCCTTCTTCGACCTGGACCGCACGCTGGTGCGGGTGAACTCCGCCGGGCTCTGGGCCCGGCGCGAGCTACGCCGCGGGAAGGCCCGGCGCAGGGACGTCCTGCGCGTCTCCTGGTGGGTGCTGCGGTACACCCTCGGGGTGCTGGACGTCGAGGACCTCGCGCGCCAGGCGACGCGGCCCCTGAAGGGTATGCGCGAGGACGACTTCGCCCGGCGGGTGGACGCGTGGGTGCGCGCCGAGGTGCTGCCATACCTCACGGAGCGGGCCCGGGAGGAGGTCGCGAGGCGCAAGGACCGGGGCGAGCCGTGCGTGATTCTCACGTCGTCGTCGCGCTACGCGGCAGGGCCCGTGGCGGAGGCCCTGCACATTGACCACATCCTGGCCTCGGCGCTCAAGGTTGAGGACGGGCTCTTCACCGGCGAGCCGGAGTACCCGGTGTGTTATGGCCAGGGCAAGGTCACCGTGGCCGAGGCGTGGGCGGGGGCCCACGGCGTAGACCTCGGCCAGAGCGCGTTCTACACCGACTCCATCTCCGACATGCCCATGCTGGAGCGCGTGGGCGAGCCCGTGGCGATCAACCCCGACCCGAGGCTGCGCTGGACCGCGTGGCGCCGAGGGTGGCGCTCGGAGCGCTGGTAGCCTAAGGGCCCTACCCTCGGACCACCTGGCCCTCGGGGGTGCCGTCAAGCACCAGGCGCGCGAGGGTGCTCCCGGCCTCCACCACGTGCCTGGGCGCGGGCAAGGGACCTCCGTAGAAGCGCGCGGCGCTGGCGGTGAAGTGCGCCAGGTCACCGGTGCAGTGGAGCTGCAGGCGCCCCTCGCCCGGCGCGTCGAAGTCCGGGTGGCGCGAGAGCCACGCGCGCAGGCGCTCGGCCACCGCGGGCCCCGGGTCCAGGAGCGCCGCGCCCGTGCCGGCCTCCAGGGCCTCGCGCAGGAGCGGGTAGTGGGTGCACCCGAGGATGATCACCGAGGCGCCCTCCAGGTCGCGCAGGTACCGCGCGCACGCGCCGCGCGCCAGCTCCGTGGCCTCCCAGGCCTCCTCCACGAGCGGGGCCAGGAGCGGGGCGGCGCGCTGCACGGTATCGTGGTGGCCGAGCTTGGCCAGCTCCGCGACGAAGGTGCGGCTGCGCACGGTGCGCTCCGTGGCCAGCACCCCGATGCGCCCTCGGGTGAGCGCCACGGCCGCCTCCGCGGCGGGGATGGTCACGCCGAGCACCCGGCGCCCGGAGCCTGGGTACCCGTAGCGGCGCTGCAGGTGCCGGAGGGCCACGCAGGACACCGTGTGGCACGCAACCACCACCAGCCCGCAGCCGGCCTCGAAGAGGTGCTCGACGCACTGCTCGGCGAAGTCCAGCAGGGTGTGGGCGTCGCGGCCGCCGTAGGGCGCCCGGCCATTGTCACCGAGGTAGAGAAAGTCCCTCCCGGGCAGGGCGCCCACCAGGTGGCGCAGCACCGTGAGTCCCCCGAAGCCAGAGTCGTACACGCCGATCATCGCGCTCGTGAGGCTACCCGAGGTCCGACGCCGCGCGGGACGCGAGGGCCAGGCCCTGAAACCGGAAGGCCCTCTCGCGCGCGTAGGTGCCCGTAGAGTCCAGGGCGAGCTCGTCGAAGGTGTGCGTACGCACGCGCCGGAAACCCGCCTCGTAGAGCAGGGGCAGCGGGTCGTCGACGCCGAAGCGCAGGGGCTCCCCGAGGTCCGCGACGAAGCTCCGGGACGCCAGGTCCCGAGGGTCCCGGACGTTTCCTGCCACGATCTTCTTCCGGAGGTGATCGAAGGCCACCACGCTCTCGGGGTGGGTGCCCTCGGCGATGCGCCGGAGGGTACCCCGCACCGCCCCCTCGGTGAGGTACGCGGTCACGCCCTCCCAGACGAAGAGCGTGGGGGTGTGGGTGTACGCTCCGCTGGCCTCGAGGCGCTCTAGAAAGTCTTCGCGCTCGAAGTCGCAGGTGACGTACGCGGCGCTCTCTCTGGGATACCCGCCCAGGCCCGCGAGCCTCCGGAGCTTCTCTCCCTGGCTGGACGGCTGGTCCACCTCGAAGAAGCGCAGCCCGGGGTGCGAGAGGCGCGCGGCGCGGGCGTCGAAGCCCGCCCCGAGGAGCACCACCTGCCGGGGCTCTGCCTCCCGCGCGAAGCGACGGACGCAGCCGTCCAGGAAGGCCGTACGCACGGCGATCCAGAGCTCCATGTGGGGGAAGACCTCGTCGTAGGCGCGGGCGATGGCGAGGCCCTCCTCGCCGGCCAGGCCCAGGGCCCAGGGGTCGGCGCAGAGGGGGTACTCTCTCGCGCTCGCGCGGCCCCGGTAGGCCGCCACCATCGCCGCTGTCCGACTCGCCTGGGTCATTGTTGGCCGAGGGGATGATAGCCCATCAGGGCCCTCGCCAGCCACCGTACAATCGCTGCACAGGGCGACGGAGACCCCTTGTGGGGGGCACCGCCCGCGGGTGTACCGTAGCCGATCATGCAACACGACACCCATCGGTTCTGGCTAGGGATCCTCCTCGCGGTGGCGCTGGCGGCATTGGCCGCTTGCAAGCGAGGGGACGACGGCGGCGCGACGCAACCTGCGCCCGGGACCCCCACCGCGACGCCCACACCGCCGCCCCCGCCGCCTCCACCCCCGCCGCCCCCAGCACCCTTGGGGCCGCCGGACGTCTGGCCGGAGGGCATTGCCTTCATCCCCGGCGAGCTCCGGCGGAACCGGGGAATCGTCGGGAACTGGCGGCTGGAGTTCGCGGAGCCCGCGGCGGTGATCGAAGCGCGGGTCCGGGCGGCCATCCAGGCTGGAGGCTGGGATCTCCACAACGAGATGCGCAACACCAACGGCAGGACTCTTTACGTCTGTCGCGGACGAGAGAACCGTCTCTTCAGCATCGCCTCCAGCGGAGACGGCTACGGCGACCCCCTGGGCCCCGGCGCCGCGTCCATGATCAGCGTGGGGCGCTCCTACGCGGGCCCCCGCCGCGGCTGCCGCGTACAGTAGGGGCTCTGCCCGCACCGAGACGCCTCGACCCCCGAGGTACGTGGTAGGTCATTTCTCATGAGCCTTCACCTCTCTCGCCGCGCCTTCCTCGGCGCTGCCGGTGCTGCACTCCACGCTTGCGCCTCCACCCAGCGGCGCCTCGCCCCCGGGGTCTTCGCCGCGGACCCGAGGGTCGGGTGCTACGTGTCCTCGCCGTGGGGCTTCCGCACCTCGTCCTACTGGATCGAGGGGCCCACCGGGCTCCTGCTCATAGACACCCAGTTCCTGCCGTCCGCCGCGGAGCGGGCCCTGGCCGCGGCCCAGGAGGCCACCGGCAAGCGCGCGGAGCTTGCCGTGGTGCTCCACGCCAACCCCGACAAGTACAACGGCACCGGCGTCTACCGCGGGCGAGGGATCCGCGTGGTGAGCGCGAGGCAGGTGGTGGAGCGCATCCCGGAGATCGACGTCGAGCGCCGGGGCTTCTTCGCCGAGCGCTACGCCCCGGACTACCCCACGGCCCTCACGCTGCCGGAGTCCTTTGGGGACGCCAGCACCAGCCTGCACGCCGGTGGCGTCTATGTCCGCGCCCAGGTGCTGGGTCCGGGCTGCTCCAACGCCCATGTGGTCCTCGAGTTCGATGGGCACGTCTTCCCGGGGGACCTCATCGCCAGCAGGAACCACGCCTGGCTCAAGGAGGCCAACATTGACGCCTGGCTCCAGCGCCTGGAGGACCTGCGGGCGCTCAACCCGCGCTTTGTCCACCCGGGCCGAGGGCCCTCCGGGGGCCCGGAGCTGATCGACCAGCAGGAAGAGTACCTCCGGCTGGTGCAGCGCCTGGTGGCCGAGGCCCACCCGACGGCCCAGGACGACGAGGCCGCCCAGGACCGCGTCCGCGCGGCCGTCGAGGCCCGTTACCCGGGCTACGGCTTCGCCGTGTTCCTGCGCCTTGGGGTGCCCGCCGAGTGGCGCCGCCAGGGGGCCCGCGCGGCCCAACCCTGAGGGGGCCCGCGCGCATACTTGTCCTCGGGCACGGATGCTGCTCGAATCGCCGCCGCGCCCGTCCTCGACGCGCGCCCTGGAGACCTCCATGAAGCCCCTGTGGATCCTTGTGCTGGCTTCGCTGCTCGGGTGCGGCGCCCGCACGACCTTCTTCGACCCTGCGGACCTGCCCGACGGCGCCCTGCCCCCGGACGTGCCCGCCTGCCCCGTGGGACAGACCGCCTGTGGCGGGCGCTGCACCGCCACCTCCCTCGACCCCTCCAACTGCGGGGTGTGTGGCAGGGTGTGCCAGCCCGGAGAGAGTTGTCAGGGTGGGGCCTGCGCCGGACGCTGCGCCCCCGGCCAGGTCCTCTGCGGCACGCTCTGCGTGGACCTGGGCTCCAACCCCGCCAACTGCGGCGCCTGTGGCCGGGTGTGCCCCACGGGCCTCTGCCGCGGTGGCGTCTGTGATACCACGGACTGCGGCGCCGGGAGGCTCCGATGTGGGGCGGTGTGTGTAAGCCCGCTGACGGACCCGTCCAACTGTGGGGCCTGTGGGCGGCGGTGCCCGGATTTCGCCTCATGCCGGTCGGGCACCTGCGTGGCGGAGTGTGGGCCTCCGTTGACCTCCTGCGGGCTTGAGTGCGTGAGCACCGCCAGCGACCCGAGGCACTGCGGGGGCTGCAACCGGGCGTGCGGCGCCGGGGTGGTGTGCCAGTTTGGGAGTTGCATGGTGGCCGCGTGCCCGATGCCCTTCACCAACTGCTCGGGCCGCTGCGTGAGCCTCCAGAGCGACCCGACCAACTGCGGCTCCTGCGCGCGCCGGTGCGCCGCGGGGCAGTCCTGCGTGGCCGGAGCCTGCCAGACCTCGTGCGCGCCGCCGCTGACGGCCTGCGGGACGGTGTGCACCAACCTCTCGCTGGATAGCGCCAACTGCGGGCTCTGCGGGCGGAGCTGCGGGCCGGGCTTCGCGTGCGTGGGGGGCGCCTGCATGCTGCGCCCTCGGCCTCCGCCTCCGGCGGGCTCCGCCTTCCAGGTGAACAACCTGGGCACCACGCGGTGCCAGAGCCTGGAGCACGCCATGGCCACCGGCGACGACCGCGGCGGCATCGCCTGGGGCAACCGGGGGGTGCTCTACACCGGGGACACGGCCACCGCACGCTTTGACCTCACGTCCCTGACGCCCGCCCCGCTGCGGTTCCAGCACGACGCGCTGGTGAGCGACCTGCGCAGCGGGACCATCTATGTGTTGTCCCAGGGCGGGGCGCCCATCACCATGACCGGGGGCCTGGTGGACTCGCTGAGCGAGGTGGAGCCCTTCTCCGGCGCTACCAGCCCGAGGCTGCGGCTTTCCATGCCCTTCGCGGTGTCCTCGGGCACGGGGATCTTCTCTGGGTACGGCCGCGTGGGCGTCCACGACGGCAGAGGCACCTTCTACGACATTGACACGGTCACCGGGGTGGTCACCCCCTACTCCGCGGTGCCCGTGCCCACGCACACCTCGTGCGAGAGCTGGGCCTACTGGGGCGTGCTGGAGAACACCCGGGGGCAGCTCTGGATGACCTACGTCCAGAACAACACCACCATCGCCCGCACGTCCGTGTACGACCTCACCACGGAGCCCGTCACCCGCTTCATGAACCTGTCGGACATGTGCAGCTTCACCGTTGCGCCGACCATGGGCCGGTGGTACTTCCACCACGAGGGCACCTCCCAGTTCCGAGGCGGCGACGAGACCCTCGGCTTCTGCGACGCCAGCACCTCCGTCGGGGGCGTCACCACCGCGCGTTACACCGCGGAGCCCGCGCCGCCGGAGGTCACCTTCATCGATGCCTGCACCGCCCCGGGGGCCTTGACGCTCCTGCCTCGGGTGGATGACCGCGCGGAGAACCTCACGCTGCCCTTCGCGTTCAGTTTCTGGGGTACCGCGCTGCCCATGGGGGCGCCCGCCACGGTGTCGTCCAACGGCTGGATCGCCCTGGAGGCCACCCGGGACTCCCTCGGCGGGAGGATCCCCGACGTCAATCCGCCCAACGGCGTCCTGGCCGTCCATTGGGGTGACAACATGACCCGTGATCCCGGGGTGTGCCTCGCGGTCCTGGGACCCCCGGGCCGGAGGCAGTTCGTGGTCGAGTGGACCGACCAGCACTACTGCTGCACCGACGACCCCATGGTGCACCTGACCTTCGAGGCCATCCTCTCCGAGGGCACCAACACCATTGACTACGTCTACCAGGACCTCCGTGGCGCCCGTCCCCAGACCGTGGGCCTGGAGAACCGCGAGGGCACCGACGGCCTCTCCCTCTGCGCCGCGGGCATGGGCTGCCCCATCACCTCCGGAGCCCGGATCCGGTTCACGCCGAGGTAGTGAAAAATCCTCGCTGCGGGGTCCATGCCGCACCCCAACCGGGGCGGAAAACCTCTATGATCCCGCGCCATGCGACGTGGCTTGCTGGTCCTCCTTGGTGCCCTCTCCCTCGGTGTCTCGCTCGCGCCCACCCGGGCCGTGGCGGTGTGGCCTCCCACGCGGGAGATGACCGCCGAGGACCTCTCTCGCCGGGAGAACTGGCCCAACGACCCGGGCTACGCCGGGCAGTGGGAGCACTGGTCGTGGATCCCCGGGGCCAACCTCATGGTGCCGCGCTTCCGCCGGGCGGAGATCCCTCTGGGGGCCGGCAACAACGTGGACCGCGCCTGGGGCATCACCATCGGGGACCCGAGGGTGCTCATCGCCGTCCTGGACTCGGGCATCCGGTGGAGCGAGGAGGACCTGATCAACAAGGTCGCCCTGAACACCGGCGAGCTCCCGATGCCCATGGGCGCCCGCAGCCACGACGGCAACGGCGACGGCGTGGTCAACATGCTGGACTACGTGAACGACCCGAGGCTCCCCTGCGGGACCGGGATGGGCATGAGGGACCCCCGGCGCTGCATGGGCGCCGACGGCAGGCCCAACGACCCCAACCGCAACGGGGTGCTCGACGCCGGGGACCTCCTCCGGGTGTTCTCCAACGACGACGACGGCGACGGCAACGGCTACAAGGACGACATCGCCGGCTGGGACTTCTTCCACGACGACAACGACGCCTTCGACGACACGGACTTTGGCCACGGCACCGGCGAGGCCCGCTGGAGCGCCGCCGAGGGCAACAACGGCCGCGGGGACATCGGGGCCTGCCCTCGCTGCATGTTCGTCCCGGTGCGCGTCGGGGACAGCTTCATCACCCAGGGGAACGACTTCGCCCAGGGGGTGGTGTACGCCGTGGACCGCGGCGTGAGCGTGGTGCAGGAGGCCCTGGGGACCCTGGACAACAGCACCTACGCGCAGCGGGCGATTGACTACGCCTACGCCCACGACGCCATCGTGGTGGCCTCCGCGGCGGACGAGAACTCCCGGCACCACAACGTCCCGGGCACCAACAACCACACCCTCTACGTCCACGCCATTCGGTATGACCGCCCGAGCATCAACGCGTCCACCACCTTCCTGAACTTCAACAACTGCACCAACTACGGCGCCCAGCTCGTGCTGAGCGTGAGCGGCACGGGCTGCTCCTCGGAGGCCACGGGGCAGTCCTCGGGCATGGCGGGGCTGCTCTACTCCGAGGCCCTCCAGTCGAACCTCCGGCCCGCCCTCTCCGCGGAGGAGGCCCGGCAGCTCCTGATGATGACCGCGGACGACATTGACGTCCCCGAGAGCCGCCCGGGGCACCCGATGTACGACGAGGAGAAGTACCCCTCGCTCCCGGGCTGGGACCAGCGCTTCGGTTATGGCCGCACCAACGCCCGCCGCGCCGTCGAGGCCCTGAGGGACCGGCGGATCCCCCCGGAGGTGGACATCACCGCCCCGCGGTGGTTCACCCCGCTGAACCCCGCCCGCGAGGCCGAGCGCACGCTCCGCATCGAGGGCCGCATCGCGGCCCGGCGCGCGCCCCGCTTTGACTACACGGTGGAGTGGGCCGCGGGCGTCGAGCCCGACGAGCGCGCCTGGCGCATGCTCCGGAGCGAGCAGAACGTCACCGCGCCGGTCACCGACCGCCTCGCGGAGCTCAACCTCGCGGACCTGCGGGTAGACAACCCCGGCGAGCGCGAGAACCGCTACACCATCACCGTGCGCATCCGGGCCACGGCGCGCTACGAGGCCCCGGTCGGGGACGTGCGCGGCGAGCAGCGCCGGGTGTTCTATGTGCACCGCGACGAGACCGTGCTGCCGGGCTTCCCGCGCTACGTGGGAGGCTCCGTCGAGGGCTCCTCGCACATGGTGGACCTGGACCGCTCGGGCCCGAGGGAGCTCGTGGTGGCCGACAGCGACGGGGCCGTGCATGCCTTCCGCGCGGACGGCACGGAGCTCCCGGGCTTCCCCGTGCGCACGCGGGTGATCCCGGGCCTGCGCGCCATGGAGGAGCCCTCCTACCGCGGGGCGGCCGCGTACCGCGGGGCCATGGCCTTCATCAACCCGGACAACGTCCGCGAGGCCGTGGTGGCCACCGTCGCCGTGGGCGACCTGGACGGGGACATGGACCTGGAGGTCGTGGCCAACAGCTACGACGGCACCGTGTACGCATGGAACCACGACGGGACCCCCTACGGCCGCGGGTTTCCGTTCACCCTCCCGGACGTCACCTCGGAGATGACCTCCCGGAGGGCCGTGCTCCAGCGAGGCCTCTTCGGCTCTCCGGTGCTCCACGATCTCAACGGCGACAGCCGCCTGGAGGTGATCTTCGGCGCCATGGACGGCAAGGTGTACGCCCTGGACGCGATGACCGCGCGGAACATCCCTGGCTTCCCGGTGCTGGTCCACTGGCCCGACCCGCCCGGCACCCCGGAGGCCATGCAGACCGAGCGCAACCGCATCTTCGGCAGCGTGGGCGTCGGTGACCTCGACGGGGACCGCCGCCCGGACATCGTCTCCGTGTCCAGCGAGCGCCTCGCGGGAGACCCCAACACCGGGGCCATCTATGCGATCTACGGTGATGGCATGAACCACCCGGGGGGGCCCTTCCACCCCAACTGGCCTCTGGCCTTCAACTCCTTCAGCTTCTTCCCGCTGGTGGCCGAGGGGATCACCACCTCGCCCGCCATCGCGGACATCGACGGCGACGGCCGCGACGAGGTCTCCCTCACGGGCACGGGGCTGCCGACCATTCTCCTGGCCCGAGGGGTGCAGCCGCGGCACACCCCTCGCCCGTCCTTCTCGGAGCTCCAGATCCAGGCGCAGATCCTCTCCAACGGACGCGGGATCCTCTCGGACTTCGAGGGCACCACCGTGGCCTTCGCCAACGTGTTCTCCATCGGCGCCTTCGGCGACCTGGACGGCGACGGGAGGCCCGACTACACCACCTCCGGGGCGGAGCTGAACCTCGCGATCAACCTCGGCGGCGGCGGGATCGCGAGGCCCTTCTTCCACCTCCTGGGGGCCTGGAACGGCACCACCGGGCGGGTCTTCCCGGGCTTCCCCAGGGTCATCGAGGACTATACCTTCTTCATGAACCCTGCCATCGCGGACGTGTCGCGTGACGCGTACCCCGAGGTGATCCTGGGCACCGGCGGGTACTACCTCCGGGCCTTCGACGCCTGCGGGCGGGAGCCCCAGGGGTGGCCGAAGTTCACGGGCCAGTGGATCATCTCGTCGCCCTCCGTCGGGGACCTGGACGGGGACCACACCCTGGAGGTCGCGAGCGCCACCCGAGGGGGTTACATCTGGGCCTGGCGCACCCAGGGCGACGACCGAACGAGCTCCATCCAGTGGGAGGGCTTCCGCCATGACGCCCGCAACACCGGCAACTACGGCACGGCCCTCACCCAGGGCGTCCGGCGGGTGATGGGAGCCTCCACCATCGAGTGTCCCTTGAACGCCCCCGACGCCGGGACGCCAGCGGGAGACGGGGGTACGGGGGCGACCCCGCAGGACGCCGGCGGAGGCTGCGGCTGTCGCGCGCAGGGCGCGGGCGCGGGCTCGCCGTGGGCGCTCCTGGGCCTCGGGGTGGTGCTCTTTGCGTGGCGCAGGCGCCGGGACCGATGCTCCGCCACGCGCTGGTGATCGCCGGCCGGGACCTCCGGATCGAGCTCCGAGCGCGGGAGATCGTGCCCACGATGACCCTCTTCGGGGTGCTCCTGGCGGTGCTCTCATCCATGTCGCTTTACGTGAATGAAGAGACCGGGAGGGCGGTGGCGCCGGGGGTGCTCTGGATCACCATCGCCTTCGCGGGCACGCTGGGGCTGTCGCGCACCTGGGGCCGCGAGCGCGAGGAGGACGCGCTGCGGGGGCTGCTCCTGTCCCGGGCCTCGTCGTCGTCGATCTTCCTCGGGAAGGCCTTGGGGAGCCTGGTGTTCGTGCTGCTCACGGAGCTTGTGGTGGCGCCGCTGGTGGCGCTCCTCCTGCACGCGCCGGTGTTCGACCACCTGCTGCCCTTCGCGGCGCTGGTGTTCCTGGGGACCGTGGGCTTCGTCGCCGCGGGAACGCTCTTCGGGGCCATGGTGGCCCGCACCCGGGCGCGGGACCTGCTCCTCGCGGTGGTGCTCTACCCGCTGGTGTCCCCGGCGCTGTTGTGTGGCGTGGTGGCCACCAGGGACCTCCTGGGAGGGACCCCGGTGCACGACCTCCTGGACTGGTACCGCACGCTGGTGGTCTTTGACCTGGTGTGCATCGCTGGGGGAATCGGGCTCCTGGGGCCGTTGCTCACGGAGTAGCCAGGTCGATGCGACCGATCAATCCACGATGAAGAGCGTGGCCCCGCGCTCGGTGCGGGAGCGATGCGGCTCGGCCTCGTCGGCGACCTGGTAGCCCATCCCGGGTACGAGCGTGAACACCCTGCCGTCCTTGAGCTCCGTGTGGAGCTCGCCCGCAAGGCACAGGATGACGTGGCCCTTGGAGCACCAGTGATCCGCGAGGTACCCGGGCGAGTACTCGACCATGCGCACTCGGAGGGCCCCGAAGTGCTGCGTCCTCCACCAGGCGACCCCGCGCTCGCCTGGGTGCTCCGTGCGCTCCACCCGCGACCAGTCCGTCGTACCGAAGGGGATGTCTGTGATCCGCATGGGACTCTCCCTATGGATGCCGGCCGGTCAATCGGCCTTGCGGGCGTAGTGGTCCGCCCCGAGGAAGTGCAGCGAGACGTAGGGCGCGTCACCGACGACCCAGCTATCGTGAGGGAGCGCCGGGATATGGAAGAGCTCGCCCGCTCGGAGCTCGACGACCCGCCCGTCCTCGAAGGCCGCCGTGGCGGTGCCGGCCAGGACCATCCCGACGTGCTCGACGACGCACAGCCTCGCGCCCACCGAGGGCCCCACGTGCTCCGACCAGCGCCAGCCCGGCTGGTACGTCGCGCGGCCGATGGTGAGGCCGCCGATCCGGACCAGCTCGAAGCGTCCCAGGGGCATCTCCCGCACCTCGTCAGGCGCCTCGAAGCGCTTGAGGATCACGTCCATTGTCTTCACGCGCTCACCCTCTCTCCACGGAGTGTCTCCGCCCGACACGCGACCATGAAGGCGCGCAGCCTGCCCGCATCGAGGCGCCCCTCCGTGCGCACGCCGGTGCAGCAGTCCACGCCCCACGGGCTGACCACTTCAAGTGCCGTTCTCACGTTGTCCGGGCGGAGGCCGCCTGCCAGGAAGACCGGCGCGCGCACGGCCCGGCAGAGCTCGGCGCTCACCTGCCAGTCGTGCGTGCGGCCCGTGCCGCCCAGCTCCCTGGTGGGGAGCCGCTGGTCGCCCGAGTCGAGGAGGAGCGCGTCCACGTGCGGCGCCGCGGCCTCCGCCTCCGCGACGGACTCGCGCCCATGCACGTGGATCACCTGGACGATGGCCACGCCTGGCAAGGCCTCGCGGAGCTCGGCGTAGGTCCCTTCCATCAGGCGGTCGCAGAGCTGGATGGTGTTCGTGCGGCACCTGCGCTGCTGGGCGACGACCTCGGCGACGCGCTGATGGCTCGTGAGGAGGAAGCTCGCGATCGGCGGCGGAGTCATGGCCGCGATGACCCGGATCAGCTCCTCCGAGATCACCCCCGGACCGCTCGGCATGGCCGACACCAGCCCGAGGGCGTCCGCGCCCGCCTCGATCGCCATCCGGGCCTCGTCGACGCTGGTGATGCAGCACACCTTGACGCGAGGAGCATGGGGAGGAGTCACCATGGCCCTCGTGCCCGCTCCGGCTGGTTGTCCGAGAGCGCCATGTCCGCGCGCAGGAGGCTATAGAGGTAGAAATCATGGGGTACTCCACGGCACACCCGATAGCTCCTCAGGCGCCCCTCACGCACGAACCCGCTGCGCTCCAGCAAGCGCTCCGAGCGACCGTTGTCCACCCTGACGAGGGCCTGCACCCGGTCGACCTGGTCCTGCTGGAAGATCCATTGAAGCGCCGCGGCCACGGCCTCACGCATCAGCCCTCTGGCCCAGTGAGCCCGCGCCAGGTCGTAGGCGAGCTCCGCCCAGCGGTGCGCCTGGGACCACTCGTTGAAGCCGCAGGTGCCGATGAGCTGGTCATCGTGCAGGAGCGCTACGCCCCAGCGGGACGGCTCGCCTGCTTCCCAACGGCGCTGCGACCGCTCGATCATGGCCTCGACCAACGGCGCCGTCACCTCGGGATAGCTGGTCAGCTCCGTCACCGCGGGGTCCCGCAGGTAGGCGTAGAGCGCCGCGGCGTCGGCCCCTCGGAGCGGCCGCAGGCGCGCTCCGTGGAGCTCGATCGTCGGTGCTTGTCGTGGCTTGTCTACCATCGGAGCTCAGGGACCGGGAGCATCATTCTAGCGCCATGTCACCCAGAGGGTGGTCGCCGTGAGCGCCGTGAGGAGCACCAGGGCAGCCTGAAGGAGCATCGGGGTCGCCTCCCGGAGCCACCGCAGGGGGGTGTAGCGCTTGTCCACCTCGCGCACCACGAAGGCGAAGGCCACCACCGACTGGGCGCTGCCGAGGTGGGTCCAGCAGCCCCCCAGGGCGTAGCCCAGGAGCTGGGCCATGGCGTAGAGCCTTGCGTAGACCGGGTCC
The DNA here is from genome assembly GCA_016218725.1 of Deltaproteobacteria bacterium. Lineage (GTDB taxonomy): Bacteria > Myxococcota_A > Polyangia > Polyangiales > JACRDB01. Next base: position 46,788 of record JACRDB010000034.1, on the reverse strand, counting down.
AGGCCCTGGAGCGCCCGGGAGCCGAAGTCCGCCACGACGTTGTTGTCCAGCACCGCGGAGAGCGCCGTGGAGAGCCCGAACTGCGCCACCGCCGACGCCTCCGGGTGCGCCTCCCAGGCCCGGAGCGTCTCCCGGAGCGGCGCGAAGAAGCCCGACCGCCCGAGGAGCGCCACGCCCACGAAGAGCGGCACGAGGAACGTATAATCCAGGGCCTCCGCCTTGGCGCTCCTCCAGGCCAGGGCCCGGAGCTTTGGTAGCCCTCGGAGGCCCAGGAGCGCCACCGCGGCCGCGGCGAAGGGCGGCGCCGGGAGCGGCACCCGTGGCTCCCTCGCGTGGAGGGCGAGGCCCGCCACCAGCGCCACGAAGCCCAGGGCGCTGTAGGCCCAGGCCCGCGGGAGTCCCCCGTGCTGCTCCTCCCGCAGGAAGGCCAGAAACGGCGCGTGGCGCTCTACGAAGTCCTGCGAGGCGTGGTCCACCTGCAGCCCCTCGAAGGCTCGGCGCGCGCGCCACGCGACCAGGGCGAACACCCCGACGCAGGCCGGGAGGCAGTACGCCAGGAAGAACCCGTCGGTGAGGAGCTCGATGCCGTCCGCGCCACGGACGTTGGCCTTCATGATGAGGTTCGGTGGCTCTCCGTAGGTGAGCCAGGAGCCGCACACGGTGGTGACCACCGTGGCCAGGAGCGCGCTCTCTCGCAGGGCCGCGGTGGTGGCCCCGGCCAGCGTGAGCACCAGCACCAGGGTCCGCAGGAGGAGCCCCACCATGGACACTCCCCCTACGACGCCCGAGAGCGCCGCCACCAGGAGGTACAGCACCACCGCGGTGGCCTGGACGGACCCACGGGCATGCTTGAGGAGCCCGAAGGCCACGGCGTCCAGCCCCCGGGACTGGGCGACCACCGCCACGAAGAGCGTCAGCCCGAGGAGGAAGAGCAGCGTGTCCGCGTGGACGAGCGCCTCCAGGCCATGCCAGGTGATGCTCTCGGCGGCCACCGAGCGCAGTCCCCCAGAGCCCACCACGCCGTGGAAGAGCGCCCCGAACACCGGGAGCATCCCCCAGGCGAGGGCGTCCCGGTGGATCCGTACGGGCCCCGACTCGAAGACAAAGAGCCCCGCCACGGTCGCCCCCAACGCCAGGGCCAGCGCCCAGGACGGTAGCGTGGCGGGCCGACCCAGGGCCGCGAGCACCGCCGCGAGCGTGGCCAACGCGGCCACCACCCGCCCGGAGGGCACCCTCCAGTGCGTCTCGATTGCTGGCTCCATGGGCCCTGCGCCGGGGCCTACTCCAGCTCGCGGACCACGTCCACCGCGGAGCGCTCCACGCCCAGGTCCGTGAGGTCTCCACGTACGGTGAAGGTGGAGTTCACGTCATCTCCGTCCAGGTCCCCGATGGCCCGGCCGTAGAAGTATGCCACCCCGGGCCCCACCCCCGACGCGAAGGAGTTGTAGGCGTAGTAGTGCGGCGTGGGGATGGAGAAATTCAAGGCGCTCCACTGCGGGTCCGAGGACCAGAGCGAGGAGTTCGTGGGGTACTTCCCGCTCCCGGGGTTGTTGTCCGGGGTGAAGAACGGCTGGTTCAGGAAGCGGTTCCCGCTTCCCTCGGAGGTGCTCCGCTCGTAGTACACCAGCTGCCCGGTGTAGATCCGCTGGATGTTCCCGAGGGCCTCGGAGGTCTTCCCCCTCTTGGTCAACCGCGAGTACGCTGGGAGCGCCACGGCCGCCAGCAACGCCAGCACCACCACCAGGATCATCAGCTCCAGGAGCGTGAATCCCTGCCCTCGCCGCGACGGCCTCATGCCCGGAGCCTGCGACACCCGGCGCCTCCGCGCAACGTACCTGCCGCTCGTCGCGCTCGCCCTGGGCGCGGCGCTGGTGGCCTGCGGTCGCCGCGCCGCACCCCTCCCCTGCCGTGAGGATCCAGCGCGGACGCGGAGGCTCCTGGGCTCGCTTGGCGCCCTCGGTGACCGCCGGGTTCCCACGGCGCCCCGGGGGCTGCGGGTGTGCTTTGACGGCGCTCCGGGGATCTCCGGAGACTACACCGTGAGGCTCGACCCCTCGTGGGAGGACCGCGCCCTCGCGGCGAGGCTCGGACACCTGCTGGTCCATACCCGCGACGGGGTCGCCAGGGAGGAGCCTCCGAGGGACGGGCGCTGCGAGCCCTGGGTGTCTTCCATGATGGCCCGGGAGCGCGAGGCCCGGGGCCTTGAGGCGTCGCTCCGGGGGCGGCTGGGGCTGGTGCCCGCGCCGCCGGACGACGCCCTGGACCTGGAGAGCGCCTACCGCGCGCGGTGCGTGGGGCGGTGAGCTACAGCAGCCGCAGGCGGAAGTGGGTGCTCAAGCTCCCCGGTTCGACGTAGAGGTAGCCGTCCTCGTGGACGGTGCAGGTGCCGTTGTTGCCGTGGTCCGCGGGGTAGTCCGGGATGCGCCGCCAGGTGTTGGTGGTGATGTTGTACTGCCAGATGGTGGCGCCGGAGGAGCCCCCTGCGGCGTAGAGGTGCCCCGAGTTGTCGGCGCAGAAGATGTCGTTGAGCTGCCCCTCGGGGTGCGGCATCAGGGTGCTGACCCTCCGGGTGGTGATGTCAAAGCGGTAGAGGGCGCTGGCGCCGAAGCCGCCGAAGTACACGCTGTGGGTGGGCGCGTCGTAGCCCAGGCGCGTCTCGTAGGTGCTGGTGGTCACCCCCGAGGGGAAGTACATGAGCGTGTTGGCCGCCGGGTCGTAGCGCACGAGCTGGCGCCCGCTCTGGATGAAGCCCCAGAGGACCCCGTCGCGGTCCACCACGGTCATGGCCGCGTCGTCGCCGGGCATCACGTCCGTGCGGGGGGTGCTCCAGGTGTTGGTGTCCGGGTCGTAGCGCACGATCGCCCCGGCCAGGATCTCCCAGAGGTCTCCCTGGGACAGCGCCACGGAGCCCCAGTACGGCAGCGACCGAGGCGGTGACGCCAGCGTTCGCCAGGTGCCGGCCGCGAGGTCCAGCGCCCCGAGGGAGCTCTGGGCCGCGGCGTACAGGAACCGCGAGCCCGTGGGTACATAGCTCTGGAGCCCGTGGAGCGTCCCGATGGTGGGGGCCCGCTCCCAGGCCGTGCCCGTAGCGCCCGAGAGCCCCGCCAGGCGCCGACAGGCGCCGTCCAGGCAGGCCTGCGAGGCCCCGCAGGCGTTGCCGCAGCGCCCGCAGTGGCGAGGGTCATAGGTCACGTTCACGCAGGACCCCGAGCAGTTGCTGAGCCCGGTCCCGCAGGACGCCTCACACGCCCCGCTGGAGCACACCTGTCCGGCGGCGCAGGCGTTGCCGCAGCGGCCGCAGTTGGCCCGGTCCGTACCAAGATCCCGGCAGGCGTCCCCGCAGGGGCTCAGGCCCGTGGCGCAGGTGACCAGGCAACGCCCGGACGTGCATGCCTGGCCCGTGGGGCACGTCGCCCCGCAGGCCCCGCAGTTGCGATTGTCCGTCTGGAGGTCCCGGCAGGCGTCCCCGCACACCATCAGCCCCGGGGCACAGGACGCGGCGCAGACCCCCATCACACACACCTGCCCCGAGGGACACGCCGCCCCGCAGGCCCCACAGTTGCCGCGGTCGTTCTGCAGGTCCCGACAGGAGTCACCGCACGCCGCCAGCCCCGGAGGGCACGACCGCTCGCAGCGCCCCATGCGACACGCCTGTCCCGGCCCGCAGGCGACGCCGCAGCGGCCGCAGTGGGAAGGGTCCACGGTGAGGTCCCGGCACACCCCGTCACACTCCATGAGCCCGGCTCCGCAGGAGACCGCGCAGCGACCCATGGTGCAGGTCTGCCCCGCGGCGCAGGCGCGCCCGCAGAGCCCGCAGTTGCGGCCGTCGGTCTGGAGGTCCCGGCACACCCCGTCGCACACCGTGAGCCCCATCGCGCAGGAGACCTCGCAGCGCCCGGTGTTGCAGACCTGCCCGGGCATGCAGGCATTCCCGCAGCGCCCGCAGTGGTTGCGGTCCGTCTGGAAGTCCCGGCACGCCCCGGAGCACTCGGCCTGCCCGACGGGGCACGACGTGCGACACCTCCCCTCGGCGCACACCTCTCCCATGGCGCACACGGAGCCGCACATCCCACAGTGGCCCCGGTCCGTCGTGAGGTCCCGGCAGGACCCGGAGCACTCCGTGAGCATCTGCGGGCACGACGTGACGCAGGCACCCATCCCGCACACCTGCCCTGCCATGCAGCCACGGCCACACATCCCGCAGTGGGCCCGGTCCGCCTGGAGGTCCACGCAGCGCTCCCCGCACGCCGTCTGCCCCGCAGGGCAGGAGAGCTCACACACACCCCCCGCGCAGAGCCTCCCAGGCGGACAAGGGTTCCCGCAGCGACCGCAGTGGAGGCGGTCCGTGCGGGTGTCAACACAGGTTGACACTCCCCCATCGCCGCCTCCGCAGGTGGCGAGGCCCTCGGCGCAGGACAGGGCGCAGGCGCCCATGGAGCACACCTGTCCGGCGGGGCAGGCGATGCCGCAGCGGCCGCAGTGGGACCGATCGGTCATCAGGCTGGTGCAGAGCCCGTCGCACACCTGCTGGGCGCCGGGGCAGGACACCTGGCAGGCGCCCATGGCGCATACCTGGCCCATGGGGCAGGCGTTGCCACAGCGGCCGCAGTGGGCCCGGTCGCCCTGGAGGTCAGCGCAGCGGTCGCCGCAGAGGGACTGGGCGGCGGGGCAGCGGGGCCCGGTGTCCACGGGCCCGAGGTCGGTCACGTCGGGCGGTGGGAGGTTGCCGGTGCCCCCGGGGCATCCGGAGACGACGGCGAGGAGCGCCGTCAGGGCCAGGGAAGGAAGGGTTTGCCGCACGGGGAGAGCTCCTTGGAGGGCGCCTCGGAGGGGCGCACGAAGACGAGAGTATACTCCCCACCCACGATGGAGACGCGAGTGGTAGCGATGCACCCGGAGCTGGCGGCCTGCCAGGCCCTCTCGCGCCGGGTGGGGGTGCGCACCCAGACCGACGAGGCCTTCGTGGAGCGTCACGCTTCGGGGACGCTCCGGAAGAACAAGCGCATCGGGATGGCCTGGCGGGAGCAGTACCTGGCCGAGCGCACGGCGTACGAGTTCGGCTGGTGCTTCGAGTGCCTGCCACGGAGCCGGGTGACCTTTGGGGACGCCTACACCGAGGGTGACGAGCATGCCATCACCGAGGCCGGGTGGCACATCGAGCGCTACCTGGAGCTGTCGGTGTTCCCCGAGGACCAGTTCGAGGCCAAGTACCTGAACGTGGAGTACAAAGACGGCGCGGCCCGGGAGGGGATCGGGATCATTGTACGGCAGACGTCCGCCGCGTGGGTGCCGGGCGGGCACATCGTCTTTGCCATCGTGGCGGAGTTTGACCCGGTTACAAGGCGCTTCAAGCCCGCGGAGAACCCCGCGTGAAGGTCTTTGTCCTGGGCCCGAGCCGCAGCGGCAAGACGCCCTTCGCCCGCGGGCTCGCCGAGGCCCTGGGGGTCCCCTGGCATGGGGCCTCGGCCTGGGTCCGGGCGCGCTTCCCCGGCGGAGATTTTCCCACCCGAGAGGCCTTCGTCGAGGCCATCACCCGCTTCGCCCTGGAGGAGCTCAAGCGCGACCCGTCGGTGTCCATCCGTCACCTCCGAGGGACGGCGGACCTGGGACGCCCGTGCGTACTGGAAGGCCTCCGGAACCCCTACGACTTCGTCCACGCCTTCGACCCCCGCACCGATCGGGTGGTGTTCCTGCGCCACACCGGGAGCGACCTGCGTCCCACGGCCTTCGAGGAGGGTCTCGGGGTGATCCGTGCGTACGTCTCATGGCTGGAGGCCGTCGGGATGCTCAGTCCCGGGAGGGTCCACGGTTACGACTTTGACGTGTTCTTCCGCGCCGAGGAGACCCCGGAGGCGCCCTCGTCCCTCGATGGATCGCTGGCGCGCTACCTGGAGGTGCTGCGCGACGAAGCAAGGCCGGCGAGGGACCCTGGCGTCACCGAGGAGCGCGAGGGTTTCGTCCATGTGGACCTGCCGCCGTGGAGGGCTCACGTCCGGGAGGAGTACCTGTACGGGATGGACCCCTCGCGGGCGGGGCGCTTCAAGCCGTGTGCGGTCTTCGCGGCGTCGAGCTACGTGGGGTCCGCTCCGACCTTCAAGGTGCTGCTCTCGGACGGGGCGGTGTTCTCGTACCTCCCGGTGCAGGCGCTGGTGGACCCTGAGCGCCTGACCGAGGACCTCCTGGCGCCGGAGGACCTCACCTACCACGACTGCCGCACGCCGGAGGTGGCCTCGTATGTGTTCCGCGCGCTGGAGGGGCCCGTGCTGGCGTACTTCAAGCGCCGGGACCGCTGGGTCAAGGGGCGCTATCTATGCTCCCTGGACTGGTACACCGGGAACGACCTCCTGCACGTGCTCGCGCTGGACCAGGGGCAACACGCGCTCCTGCCGAGCCACAAGGTGAAGTTCGGTGAACACCTTCCGGGCTTCGAGTCCTACAAGAAGGTGCGAGGTGCCTGGTCCGTCGGGGCGTGACGCCCTCCGGTCATCCCCCGCAGCGGAGCGAAGGGTTGAACCGCGCGAAGGTCCCCGAGGGGTTGTCCGACCAGAGCCACGCCGTCAGGCGGTAGTGCCAGCGCCCCTCGGTGTCGCCCACGGTGGTCGGGCCGTCCATCGGCTCGCCGAGCAGAACCGGCGCCGCGTCGATGTTCTCCGGCACCGAGGAGCCCGTCACGGGCATCCCCCCGCGGAGCACCACCCGGACATACACCACCGCCACCAGACGCATCCCGCCCGGCTCCGGGACGTACAAGAGCCCCTCGGGCCGCTCGGCGTCCACCACGTCGTCCATGCGCGCGTGGTTCAGGTACAGCACCCCTTCGGCGCCCTGGGCACCCTCGCGGCAGCCGCCGGACGGGAGGAAGCCGTCGAGCCTCGCCTGGAGCTCGTCCTGGTAGGCCATGGTGGCCTCGCGAGCCCTCTCCTGGGGGGTCAGCGCCGCCGAAGCGGTCCTTGCAGGGAGAGCGCCCTCGGGCGCCTCGTCGCCGGTCACCGCCGCGCTGCCGCAACCCACACTGCCCGCCACCGCCAGGATCGTCCACCAGGTACGCATCGGTCACCTCTCGCCGGAGGACAACGGCGGAGACGGTGGTGCCCCAAAGCCCGACCATGGCATGCTCGGTGGGTGCTCCAGCGTCGGCTCCCCTGGGTCCTTGGTCTGTGGTTGAGTGTGGGTTGTTCTGGAGGGGGCGGCAGCACCCCCGACGCCACATCCGACGCAGCGCAGGACGCCCTCGCCGAGGCGGCCCCCGACAGCGCACTGGACAGCTCGCCGGACGTCTCGACCGCGGAGCTCCCCGACGCGACCACCACGCCGGACCTGGCGCCCCCCGACGTAGCCCCTGGGGATACCGCCAGCGATGGCACCCAGGACGTGATGCTCGCCTTCGGGTGCCCGATCCTCCGGGAGCCCGTGGATCGCCCCGGTTCTCCGGCCGGGAGTGACACCTACGACGCCTTCGCGCGGGGCTTCTTCGACGCCTGGTGCGTGCGCTGTCACCACAGCTCCCGGGTCACGCCGGAGGCCCGCATGGGCGCCCCGGACGGCTTCAACTGGGACCAGCGCCCGAGCGTGATGACCCACCTGGCGCGGATCCGAAGCGCCGTCGGGGTCGAGAACTACATGCCCCTCACGGACCCGAGGCCCACCTGCGCCGAACGCCGCAGGCTCGTCCGTTGGATCGACCTCGGAGCTCCCTGAGCGACCATGACCAGGCGGTCCAGTCGCCCGGAGGCCACGCCATCGCCGTCCAGGGGCCACGCCCTGAGGGTCGTACCCCCAAACGGTGGAGGCGCCACCTCCAACCGTCGGGGGTCTGACCTCCAACCCGTGGAGGCACGACCCCCAGCCGTCGGGGGTACGACCCCCAGCCGTTGGGGGTGGCGCCTCCCGCCCTTGGGGGTACGACCCCCAACACCTGGGGGTACAACCCTCGGCGGGGCTCTAGCGCTGGCAGTAGTCGTCCACGCCGGGGGGTTGTGAGACGCAGCCCCCCGCGCAGGGCTCCCGGAGGAGGTACCCGTGGGCGCAGAGCACCCGCTGGGTGCTGGAGCGATTGCAGGTGAAGTAGTTGATCCAGGTGTACTCCCCGCAAGGCTCGATGGTGTCCCTGGCGCCAGGGAGGCACACGTCGTCGTAGCCCGGGGGACGCACCAGGCACCTCCCCCCGCAGGTGCCCCGCTCCAGGCGCCCCCCAATACAGCGCACCCACTCGTTGGGCCCGATACAGCTCCGGATGTTCCACCCCTCGTACATCCCGCAGGGCTCGCCTCCGCCGGGAGGGGGCGAGGGCGGCGTGGGGGTGGGGGGCGTGGGTGATGGGGGCGTGGGCCCCGGAGGCGTCGGCGGGGTGGGACCAGGGGGGGTGGGCGTGGGCGGCGTCGGGGACGGAGGGGTGCCGCCAGGGGGGGACATCCCCGGGGGTGCTCCGCTCCAGCGCAGCACCGTCGCCCGGAACCAGTCGGCGTGGGCGCCTACCACCCCGTAGATGCTGGTGTTGTACGAGCCCCCGGAGACCGTGCCGATGATCTCCTGGGTGTCCGCGTCGAAGAGCGCCCCGCCGGAGTCCCCGGGCTGCGTCACCCCGTTGTTGGCCCCCACCGCGTAGGGGGGCGTCCCCCGCCCGTAGCGCGCCCGCACGGTGAAGGTGGGGCTCACCCACAGGCGGCTGGTGAAGCTCCCGTTGTTGATCCGGCCAATGGGGAAGACCCTCAGGGGCGGGTCCACCCGCTCCAGGCGCACCACCCCGTAGCGGGGCGCCACGATGTCCCGGTCCAGGTGGATCAGCGCCACGTCGCTGCCGCGCTCGGGGTTGATGTACCCCCCAGAGAAGGAGTAGCGGCCCGTGGGGCTCATCTCCGCCTCGGAGCCCGTGGCCACCGTGCTGTCCCCGGAGTACGGGCACCCCACGTTGAAGCGCCGCACCCCGGAGACGCAGTGCGACGCCGTCAGCACCACGTTCCGCGCCACCAGCGCCCCGGAGCACGCGCCCCCGCCGTCCATACGAATCGTGCACACAAAGGGGTAGCTCGTCGCCTCGCCCACGGGCCGCACGATCTCGTTCGTGGTCGTGTCCCGACCGATGCGCAGGAGCTCCGTCTCCTCCGCCTCCTCGGAGCAGGACACCAGCACCAGCACCGACAACCCCAGGCCCGCTCGCCTTCGCGCCATGATAGGAGCCTCCTAGCAGCCCCCGTGCCAGGGAAAAACCCAATGTTTTCAAAGACATCAGCCGCAACTCCAGGCCCCGGAGGGGACATGGGCTTGACCTGGGGCTGCGGTGATCGGCGGGGGTGTAGGTCCAGGTGCGCCCCAGCGGTACAAGTCATTGACACCCTGGGAGGAGGTCGCTAGACAAGGCGCGCCGGAGGCACTGTTGGAGACCCTGACGCTGACGCAGACCTATGGGCCGATCGCGATGATCGTCGCGTTCTCCGTGGTGGTGGCCCTGGCCATGTTCGGCCTGGCGACGTTCATGGGCCCCAAGAACCCCACGCCCGAGAAGAACGAGCCTTACGAGTGCGGCTCGCCCTCGGACGGCGCCAAGGGGGTGAAGCTGTCGGTGAAGTTCTACCTGACGGCGATCCTCTTCGTGGTGTTCGACATCGAGGCGATCTTCCTGTACCCGTGGGCGGTGCTGTTCCAATCCCTGGGGGTCAAGGGGCTCCTGGAGATGGTGGCCTTCCTCGGGGTGTTGACGGTGGCGCTGGTGTACTGCTGGAAGAAGGGAGCGCTGGAATGGCAGACGTAGAGCTCGAGACCCGGGTCGTGGGCGGGGGGGACGCGGGCTTCGTGACCACGAAGTTCGAGGCGCTGCTCGCCTGGGCGCGCAAGTACTCGCTCTTTCAATACCCCTTCGCCACGGCGTGCTGCGGGATGGAGTTCTTCGCCGCGGCGTCGCCCAGGTATGACATCGCCCGCTTCGGCGCGGAGGCCCCACGCTTCTCGCCCCGGCAGGCGGACGTGCTCTGGGTGGTGGGGACCATCTCCCAGCGGCAGGCCCCGGTGCTCAAGCGCATCTACGACCAGATGACCGAGCCCAAATGGGTCATCGCCTTCGGCACCTGCGCCTCCTGCGGGGGCTTCTACGACAACTACGCCACGGTGCCGGGCATCGACAAGATCCTCCCGGTGGACGTGATGATCCCCGGCTGCCCCCCGAGGCCCGAGGCGGTGCTCGACGGGCTCATGCTCCTCCAGCAGAAGATCGGCGACGGGGACCGCACCACCGCGGTGGTGAAGAACACCCAGCTCCCGGACGGCGCCGAGGAGAAGCTGGAGCGCCTCTACAACATCCGTATGCGACCCTGAAGGCACACCATGGCCCGGATCATTCTTGACAGGCTCAAGGAGCGCTTCGGCGCGGACGTCCTGGAGACCAGCTCGCAGCACGGCGACGACGTGGCCGTGGTCACCCCGGCCCGCTGGCGCGAGGCCGCGGAGTTCGTGCGCACGGACCCTCGCTGCGCCTGCGACTACTTCGTGGACCTGTCCGCCATTGACTGCTGCGACAACGGCGACCCGGAGGCCCGCTTCGAGGTCTACGTGATCGCGTACTCCGTCGCCCGCAAGCACCGCGTGCGGCTCAAGGTGCGCCTCCCGGAGGACAACCCCGAGGTGGACACGCTGATCCCCGTGTGGGTCGGCGCCAACTGGATGGAGCGCGAGTGCTTCGACATGTTCGGCGTGCGCTTCAAGGGCCACCCGGACCTGCGCCGGATCCTCCTCTACGAAGAGTTCAAGGGCCACCCCCTGCGCAAGGACTACCCGGCCCAGCAGGCCCAGCCGCTGGTGGCCTACCGCGAGGGCACCTACGACAAGCTCCGCCCCTTCCTCGCCGACGAGGGCATGCCCCTCGACCGGACCTTCAAGGCCGCCCAGGACCCGGACTGACCAGGGCGCTCCCACCGTATCCCCAACGCACAAGAACGGCCGCATGGAACCGATCGACCTGGAGTACGACGACGCCGAGCTGGAGCTCCCGAGCGAGCCCATGAGCTTGAACATGGGGCCGAGCCACCCGGCGATGCACGGCACCATTCGTATGGTGCTCAAGCTCGACGGGGAGACCGTGAAGAGCACGGACATCCAGCCGGGGTACCTCCACCGGGCCTTCGAGAAGATGGCCGAGCGGGGCACCTGGGCGCAGGTGTTCCCCTACACCGACCGGCTGAACTACTGCTCGCCGCTGCTGAACAACGTAGGCTACGCCCTCGCCGTGGAGAAGCTCCTGGGGATCACCGTGCCGCGCATGGGGCAGCTCCTGCGGGTGGTCCACGGCGAGCTCTCGCGCATGGCCGACCACCTCACGTGCAACGGCGCCATGGCCATGGAGCTCGGGGCCTTCACGCCCTTCCTGTGGTACCTCAAGGCCCGGGAGTGGATCTGGGAGTGCCACGAGACGCAGACCGGCGCCCGGATGACCCACTCGTACTTCCGTATCGGCGGCACCGCCCTGCCGGCCACGGACCAGTTCGTGGCCCGCGCCAGGAAGACCGTGCAGCGCGTGCTTGAGGTGGTGGCCGAGGGCGAGAGCCTGCTCCTGCGCAACCGCATCTTCCTGGACCGCACCCAGGGCATCGGGGTGCTCTCCCGGGAGACGGCGCTGGCCTACGGGGTCTCCGGGCCCATGCTCCGCGGCTCCGGGGTGGACTACGACGTGCGCAAGGACAAGCCCTACCTCACCTACGGCGAGGTGGACTTCGACGTCCCCATCGGCGAGGACGGCGACACCTTCGACCGCTTCATGGTGCGCAGCGAGGAGCTGCGGCAGAGCGCCAGGATCATCGAGCAGACCCTGGACCTGATGGAGAAGGTCGACCCGCGCTCCCCGGACGCGAAGGTGAGCGTGGACGACCCCAGGGTGATGCTCCCGCCCAAATCCGAGGTGTACGGCACCATCGAGGGGACCATCAACCACTTCAAGCTCATCATGGAGGGGGTGGACGTGCCGGCCGGGGAGGCCTACGCGTACACCGAGGGGGGCAACGGGGAGCTGGGCTTCTTCGTGGTGTCCCGCGGCGGGGGCACGCCCTGGAGGGTGCGGGTGCGCTCGCCGTGCTTCTACTCCCTCCAGTCCGCCAAGGGGCTCATCGAGGGGGGGATGCTCGCGGACATCGTGCCCATCTTCGGCAGCGTCAACATGATCGGCGGCGAGTGCGACCGTTGAAGTACCCCCAACCCACCCGCGAGCACTGAGAGAGATTATCGATGCCGAGGTTCAAGCTGGACGACCGGGAGCTGCCCTTCGAGAAGGGTGACACCATCATCCGCGCGGCGCACCGCCAGGGGATCGAGATCCCCCACTACTGTTGGCACCCGGGGCTCTCCGTGGCGGCCAACTGCCGGATGTGCCTCGTGGAGATCGAGCCCCCGCCGGGGCGGCCCGCCATGATGCTGGACATCATGCACTGGGACGAGGGCAAGCGCGACTGGGTCCCCGCGAAGAAGCCCAAGCTCCAGCCCGCCTGCCAGCAGGAGGTGAGCGAGGGCATGGTGGTGCGCAGCCAGAGCTCCACGCACGTCGCCGAGGCCCGCCGGAGCGTTCAGGAGTTCCTCCTGGTGAACCACCCGGTGGACTGCCCGATCTGCGACCAGGCCGGCGAGTGCAAGCTCCAGGACTACTGGATGAGCGAGGGTCGCCAGCCCAAGCGCATGCTCGACGAGCCCGTGCACAAGCCCAAGGGCGTGGTCTTCAGCGAGACCATCGTCTACGACGCCGAGCGCTGCATCGCCTGCACCCGCTGCATCCGGGTGTGCGACGAGCTGGCCGGGGACCACGCCCTGGACCTGCGCGAGCGGGGCAACCGCTTCGAGGTTGTGCTGGCCCCGGGGCGCAAGCTCGACGGGCCGTACTCCCTGATGACCGAGCACGTGTGCCCCGTGGGGGCGCTCACCTCCAGCCACTTCCGGTTCAAGGCCCGGGTCTGGACGCTCCGGGGCTCGCCGGGGGTGTGTTCGGGCTGCGCCACCGGGTGCAACACCTGGGTGGACGCCGACCCCAGGGAGAACCGGGTCTACCGCCTGCGGCCCAGGGACAACGAGCAGGTCAACAAGTACTGGATGTGCGACGACGGGATGATGACCTACGAGCGCCAGCGCCTGGGCCGGGTGTCCAGGGCCTACGTGGGCCGGGACAGCGCCAGGAGCGAGGCGGCCGTGGAGGACGCCCTGAAGCGCGCCGCCACGGAGCTGTCCAAGGTGCCGAAGGGCAAGCTGGCGGTGGTGCTCTCGGCGCAGGCCACCTGCGAGGACAACCTGGTGCTCGCGGAGCTCGCGCGCGCGGTGGAGGCGAGGCTCTACCTCTCGGCGCGCGGGCCCTGGCAGGCGGACCGTGTCCTGCGCAACGCCGACGCCAACCCCAACCGCGCCGGGGCGGTGTTGGTGGGCGGGGACAAGGTCGGGAGCCTCCAGGACCTGGTGGCCTCGGTGGCCGCGGGGGACGTGCAGGGGATCGTGGGCATCGGGGCCGACGCGGACCTGGACTCGGCCACCCTCGCCCCGCTGGGGCGCGTGGGCGCGGTGGCGCTCTTCCTGTCGCACGACGGGCCGCTGGCGCGCTTCGCCACGGTGACCGTGCCGGTGTGCTCGGCGCTGGAGGCCGAGGGGCACTTCGTGAACGTGAAGGGCCTGGCCCAGGGCTTCAAGCGCGCGGCGCTGCCCAGGGAGGGGGTGCTCCCGGGCTGGGACGCCGCCGCCCGGGTGGGCCGGGGGCTGGGCCTGGAGCTCTCGTACCGCGCGGCCCGGGAGGTGCGGGCGGCGCTCCAGGCGCGGCTCCAGCCGCCCGCGAAGGCCGCGGACACCACGGCCGCCGAGGGCGCCTCCGGGGCCTGACGGCGCATTCTTGGGAGTCTCCTCCGAGGAAGGTCAAGCGATGTTGTTCTGGGTACAGGCGCTGGTAAAGGTCGGGATCATCGTCGGGATCCTGGCGCAGGTGGGGGCGATCCTCCTGTGGGTCGAGCGCAAGCAGAGCGCGATGATGCAAGACCGGATGGGGCCCAACCGGGCCTTCATCCCGCTCTTTGGCCGCAAGATCCGCGCGGCGGGGCTCATCCACTCCATCGCCGACGGGATCAAGATGGTGTGGAAGGAGGACTGGCGCCCGCCCAAGGCGGACAAATGGCTCTACGCCGCCGCGCCCATCATCTCCATCGTGCCGCCGTTGTGTCTCTTCGCGGTGATCCCCTTCGGGCCGACGCTGCACCTGAACCACCTCCGGGAGATGTACCAGGCCTCCTGGACCGCGGAGGCCGGGGCGCGGGTGGTCCCGCTCCAGATCGCCGACCTGGACGTGGGGATCCTGTTCATCTTCGCGGTGGCGGGGGCCGGGGTCATCGGCGCGGCGCTGGCGGGGTGGAGCTCGGACAACAAGTTCTCGCTCCTCGGGGGCCTGCGCGCGGCGAGCCAGATGGTGTCCTACGAGGTCGCCATGGGGCTCTCGCTGGTGGGGGCCTTCATGGTGTACCAGTCCCCGCGCATCGGGGAGATGGTGGACTGGCAGGTGGACCACGTCTGGGGGATCTTCGCGCAGCCGCTGGCCTTCGTGCTCTTTGCCACGGCGGCCATCGCGGAGACCAAGCGCGTGCCCTTCGACGTACCCGAGGGCGAGAGCGAGGTGGTGGCCGGGTACTTCACGGAGTACTCCGGGCTCAAGTTCGGCATGTTCGCCGCCGGGGAGCTGGTGGAGGTGTGCACCGCGGGGGCCATCCTCACCACGGTGTTCCTGGGCGGCTGGCACATGCCCTTCCTTACGCAGCGCGGCGTCGAGGTGATGATCAGCGCCGGGCGGGCGCTGGACCCCGAGGTGGTGAGCGCCTTCGTGGCCCAGCACGGGGACAAGATGGTGGGCTTCGACGCCGCCGCGGAGCTTGCGCAGCAGCACGCGGTGACGGCGAGGGACCTCCTCACGCACTGCGGCAGCTCCTTCGCCCACCTGGGGACGAGCTTCGTGTGGCACTGGCCCCACTGGGCCGTGGTGGCCGTGGGCGCGGGGAACTTCCTCTTGAAGGTGTTGCTCCTGGTGTTCCTCCAGCTCCAGATCCGGTGGACGCTCCCGCGCTTCCGGTACGACCAGATCATGAAGCTCGGGTGGAGGGTGCTCCTCCCGGCGGCGCTGGTGAACGTCCTGGCGACGGGCACCATCCTCCTGTTCCTCCAGGCCGGCCGGGCGTAGCGCGAAGGGAAGACAGCGATGACCGCACGGACCAAGGTGATGAAGAAGCCCCTGAGGACCCTCGGGGACCAGTCGTACCTGGTGGAGCTGGTGAAGGGCCTCGGGCTCACGCTCAAGCACTTCTTCAAGGGCACCCAGCAGATGGTGGCCAACAGCTACGCCAACCCCGCGGAGGACCCCTTCGCCGAGGGCATCGCCACGCTGGAGTACCCCGAGGTGAAGCGGGCCTACCCCGAGCGCTGGCGGGGCGTGCACCGCCTGACCCACCGGGAGGACGGCTCTCCGCGGTGCGTGGCGTGCCTGTGCTGCTCCACGGCGTGCCCCGCCCAGTGCATCTACATCAAGCCCGCGGAGTACCCCGCCGGGGACAAGCGCCGGGGCTACGAGCGCTTCCCCGAGGAGTTCGTCATCGATGAGCTCCGGTGCATCTTCTGCGGCTACTGCGTGGAGGCCTGCCCCTGCGACGCGATCCGCATGGACACGGGCATGCACATGACCGCCCTGGACAACCGGGCGAGCTTCATTTTCGACAAGGAGAAGCTCATGAGCATCCCGTCGCAGCACGGCGAGTTCAAGAGCGAGAACCCCCGGCACGAGCCTGGGGACCCCTCGCACCCCGGGATCGACCGCCTCCGGGGTCACTGAGGCGTGTACCATGGCGCCATGAAGGCGCCCTGGTGTTCTACGCTCGCGCTCCTCCTCCTCGGTTGTGGTGACGGACCGAGGCCCTTCGTGGCCGGCGACGGCGGGGCCGTGTCCGATGGCTCCACCCTGGACGGCGCGGTGCTGCCGCCCACCGGGGACGTGACCGCGCTGGACGCCCCCGCCGTGGACCTCGCGGGGCGGCGCAACTGCACCAACGTGGACCTCCTCTTCGTGATCGACAGCTCCGGCTCCATGGCGGACGAACAGGCGGCCCTGGTGCGGAGCTTCCCGGGCTTCATCGACGGGATTCGTTCCAGGCTCCGCACGGCGTCGAGCATCCACCTCGGGGTGGCGACCACCAGCGACACCTTCGAGAACGCCCCGGGGTGCACGGAGCTCGGGAGCCTGATCGTGAGGCCCTCGGGGCCCCTGTCCAGCAACCGGGACTGTCGGCCGTTCCGTACGGGGGCCAACTACCTGGACCAGTCCCAGCCGGACCTCGCCGGGCGCTTTGCATGCATCGGCACCGTGGGCACCGGCGGGAGCGACGATGAGAAGCCCATCCGGGCGCTCCTGAACGCTCTTCGGCCCGAGGCGAGCCTCCCGGGGCGCTGCAACGCGGGCTTCCTCCGCCGGGACTCGCTGCTGGTCGTGGTGCTCATCACCGACGAGGACGACGTCCCCGACGGCTGCGACGAGGCGGGCCGCTGCATGACCTACGGCTCCGGCGGCACCTCCGAGGAGTGGCACCGGCAGGTGCTCGCGCTCCGCAGCGGCATCGCGGAGAACGTGGTGGTGCTGTCGCTCCTGGTGAACCGCCTGGGGGCGCCCTGCGGCAACAGCCCCGCGGCCAGGCTCGTCGGGTTCACCCGACGCTTCGGGGCCAACGGCTTCCTCGGGGACGTGTGCGCCGTGGAGTACGCGGGCTTCTTCTCCGACTCGCTCCGGGTGCTGGAGAACGCCTGCGCCAACTTCGTGGTCCCGCCCTGAGGGCCTCCCTGACGGCCACCCGTTCCTCCTGACGGCGGGCGTGGGCCGTAGGGCCGTCGCGGGCGCTGCGGCGCAATTTCCTTGCTTTTCCTGACCCGGGTGAGCTTCCCTCTGGTCCACACAACCAATGCGGCGTCGGCGCCTTGGCCGAGGAGTGGTCGATGTTTCGCTCTGACAACTGCTTCGCTGCGATGGGCCTCCTCGCGATCTTCGCGGGGGGCTGCACGGTAGGTCGAAGCGTCCTGGCCCCGCTCGACGCGGGGAGCGAGGCCGCGACGGACACACAGCCCCCACCGGACACCACCCTACAGGACACACAGCCCCCGCTGGACACCACCCCCCCGGACACCACCCCCCCGGACACACAGCCCCCGCCGGACACCACCCCACCAGACACGGCGGCGGCAGACACTGGGACTGCGGACGTGGCGGACGTGCCTCTGGTGTGCGCGATGGGCCTCTTCGCGTGCGGCGCGAGCTGCGTCAATCTCCTGACCAGCACCGCGCACTGCGGCCTGTGCAACAAGGCTTGCCCCGCGATGCACGCGTGTGTCAATGGCACGTGCATCGGCCCTCCCCCCTGCGCCAGCTTCCAGACCCTCTGCGGCGCGGACGCGGGCGTCGTGGACGCCGGCGCCGGGGTTTGCGTGGACCTCTTGACCAACTCCGCCAACTGCGGCGGCTGCGGCCGAGGCTGCCCGGCCTCTCAGGCGTGCGTCAACGGCGTGTGCATCGGCACCGGGGACCTGCGCTTCACCCTCACCTGGGACCGGGCCGGGGACGTGGACCTCCACGTTACGCCGCCGTGCGGGATGAACATCTACTTCGCCAGCCGCATGGCCTGCGGCGGGACCCTGGATCGGGACGACACCACCGGCACCGGCCCGGAGAACGTCTTCTGGACCAGGGGCGCTGCGCGCGGCGGGTACCTCGTTTGCCTGGTGCCCTACAACATCACCATGGCGACCTCGGCCGTGGTGGAGGTCTACGAGGGCTCGGTGCTCCGCCAGCGCTACACGCGGATGTTCATGCCCCCGGGGATGCCCACCACGGAGTGCTCCCGCACCTCACCGTTCTTCGTCGGCGAGTTCACCTACTGATGGAGACCACGATGACAGTCAGGAACCGCTCCGGTCAGGCGCTCGTTGTCTCGGCCGCGACCCTCGCGTTCGCCCTCGCGGCGGGCCGCGCGGAGGCCCAGGTGCTCCAGCGCTTCGCGCTGCGTGGGGAGGCGGGCGCGGGGATCATGCTCCCGGAGCTCCAGCGCGCCCAGCTCGGCTACGACGGGGCCCACCTCCAGCTCACCGGGAGGCTTGGCTTCAACCTTACCGACTGGCTCTCGCTCCAGGGCTCGGTCAACAACGGCTTCTTCTTTGTCTCCGCCCAGTCGGGCCTCGGGGGCGGGAGGGTGCTGGCCGTCCAGGGAGGGCTCCGGATCGAGCCCCGCCTTGGCTCCCTGGGGCGCCTGTGGCTGGATGGGAACGTCGGTCATGTGAGCACCGGCGAGGAGCGACGGCTGGGCTTTGACGCGGGCCTGGGCTTCGAATTCGCGCTGGCGCCGTGGCTCGGGGTCGGACCCTCGGCCAGGTTCCACCTCGTAAAGCACGACCCGGAGGCCAACGCCCCGTCCAACGCGACCTACCTCAGCTTCGGGCTGTCGTTCACGTTGCGGGCGCCGCCGGAGGCCCCGCCGCCGCTGTCGCCGCTGGACACCGACGGCGACGGCGTGCTGGACCCCGACGACCAGTGCGTCACGGTGCCCCGCGGCGCCAACCCCGACCCCGGACGCCTCGGCTGCCCGCGTCCCGACGCCGACGGCGACGGCGTCTACGACGACGAAGACCAGTGCGTCCAGGTCCCGGCGGGCCCCACGCCGGACCCGGCCCGGCGTGGTTGCCCGCGTCCCGACGCCGACGGCGACGGCGTCTACGACGACGAAGACCAGTGCGTCCAGGTCCCCGCCGGACCGACCCCCGACGCGGCCCGCCGGGGCTGCCCCGACGGCGACGACGACAACGACGGCGTACGCAACGGCCTCGACCAGTGTCGCGCGGTGTCCTCGGGGCTCTACCCCGACCCCGCCCGGTTGGGCTGCCCCTTGCCGGACCGAGACCGCGACTCGGTGCCCGAGCCTCCGGACGCCTGCCCCGATCAGCCTGGAGCGCCCAGCACCGACCCCCAGCGCAACGGCTGCCCTGGATTGGTTCTGGTCCAGGCTGGGCTGATCCGGATCAACCAGCCCGTGTACTTCGCCACTGCAATGGACACGATCCTGCCCACCTCGGACCCGGTGCTGACCGCCGTGGGCGAGGCCATGAGGGCCATGCCCGGGATTCGTAGGGTGGCCATCGAGGGCCACACCGACGACGTAAACGATG
The DNA here is from genome assembly GCA_016218725.1 of Deltaproteobacteria bacterium. Taxonomy (GTDB): domain Bacteria; phylum Myxococcota_A; class Polyangia; order Polyangiales; genus JACRDB01. Next base: position 27,606 of record JACRDB010000034.1, on the reverse strand, counting down.
ACGCCGCGAACCTGGACCTGTCCAATCGCAGGGCCGCCAGCGTGCTGCGGTGGCTCACGGAGCACGGCATCGAGGCGACGCGCCTGGAGGCCCATGGCTTCGGCGAGACCCGGCCTGTACGCCAGATCGCGGGGCTGCGCCGCCGCGCCTTGCGGGAGGCCCGCGCCCTGAACCGCCGGGTGGAGTTCCGCATCGTGGACCCCGCCATCGCGGCACCGACGCCCGCCGTGCCCGCAACTCCGCATCCGTAGCCTCCAACGGTCAAAGCGCCACGCGGAGGTCCAGCCCCAGGGCCGCCGCGAGGGCGGGCGTGACCCACAGGGTCGCGGGGGGGAAGCCCGTCTCCGTGGCCCGTACCCCCACGGACACCAGCGGCGAGGACAGCTCCGCGCGGAGCCTGAGCCCCAGCGCCCGACCGAGAGGGAACTCCACCGCCCCGCGCAGGCCCGCCGAGAGGTACAGCGGCACCGAGGGAGCCTCCCGGAGCCCCCCGGAGGCGTCCGTGATCGTGCTGGTCAAGAGCCCCGCCCCGACCAGGAAGCACCCCGCGAACACCCAGCGGTGAAAGCACACCGACGCCGTCGCCAGCGAGAGCCTCGTCCCGAGGGTGGTGCCCGTCTCGATCCTCGGGTGCTCCCTGGGCTGGAGACCCGTCTGCGTGGGGAGCTCCAGCCGCCCTTCGAGCCCCAGGGACCACACCCTCGCCCGGAGCTCCACATGAATGGACGCCCCCAGCGTGGCCCCCACGGAGGTACCCGTGAGGCCCAGCACACCTAGACCTACATGCACCCCGAAATGCGACCGCGAGGGCGCTTCCGTACAGCGTTCGCAGCGGGCAGCGGGGCCTGGCGGCCCTGGCGGCCCGGCGGGCCCGGGCTCCCCCGCGGGGCCGACGGGGCCGGCGGGACCGGGGACCGTGACCGGCGGCGGGAGGGAGCCGTCTCGTCGGGGGGCCACGGGGTTCAGGGCGATGCTGGCGGACACCGCCATGCGGGTGACCAGGGCGGCGCAGTCGCGGGGCTCGACAAAGTCCCGGCGGCCGAGCACCGTCCCGCTGGCGTCCCGGCGCTGGAGGCTCCCGCGCAGGCCAGCAGGGCCGCGCTCCACGGTGGCTTCCAGCACCAGGAGAGCGTCCGGGCGGAAGGGGTCGAAGCCCAGGCGGGCGAGCACCTCACCGCGGAAGGTGTCCTCGTCGGGGCAGCGGTCCGTACCGGGGCCCAGCACGTACACGAAGCGCGCCGTGGAGGGCACCTGGGCCCCCGCGGGGAGGCTCTGGAGGGCGCCGGCCAGGGCCACCAGGGACGCCGAACGACGGAGCATCAACACCTCCCTGCGGGGTCACAGATACGAACTGTTGAACCACCATTCGGTGCCGAGCCCAAGAAAATGTTCGACGCTGTTGAACCCGAAGGGGTCGTCCGGGGCATAGAGCCTGCGGGCCCCAGCGTCCCTCACGGTGGCGGTATAGATCACCTGGAGGTGCGGGCGGGTGAAGTTGCCCCGGCCCGCCGGGGTGACAAAGGGCACCACCCCCACGCGGAAGAGCGAGCCCTGGGCGGCGCCCTCGCCGGTCACCGGGTCCAGGGCGTTGTAGACAATGCGCTGGTAGGAGCCCTCCAGGGAGAGGCCCGCGTGCTGGCCGAACCACACGGTAGGGCGCAGGGCCACGGCCCCCTCCCAGAGGGCACCCCGGGAGAACACCGACGGGTCCGCGTCACGGAAATACCTCGCGTAGGCGCCGAAGAGCACCCCGAAGGCGCCCCGCTCCCAGTTGCCCGCGGCGGCCACCAGGAACTCCTCGGCCCGTGAGGCGCTGCGGGCGGTGCCCTGGGACACGGGCACCCGGAGGTCCCCGTAGGCCCCGAGGCCCCGGGCGTAGCGCACCCACACGTTGAAGAAGGTGCTGCGCTCGCCGGTCCAGCCGCCGAGCTGGGCGCCGAGGACCGTGCCTCCGTCCGCCGGGAGGAGCTCCCGGGCGCCCGCGTCGTTGGTCTGCCGGACGCCCGCGGCCATGCTGTGGAGCTCGCCGTAGAGCGAGAGCTTGAGCCCCCCGCGGGAGGTGAGGGGCTGGAAGAAGTACGTCGCCTTGGCGCTGGCCAGGAGCCTCGGGCGATCCAGCAGCAGCGCGTTCTGGGGACCGAAGCCCTCGCGCGGGGCGATGCGAATGCTCTGGAGCTGGTAGGGGTCATCGAGGCGGTTCATGCCGAGCTGGGCCTGAAGGATGAGCCTGCCGCCGAGCTCGTAGCGCGCGCCGCCGCCGACCGTGTTGAGGTTGTCCAGGGGCCACCAGTTCAGGAGGTAGATGTCATCCCCGCGGTACATCCGCGAGCCCACCCAGAGCGACAGCTGCGGGCTGAACACCCCCTGGGCCTCCAGGTACAGGTTGCGCACGGCGAAGGTGCCATCAAAGCGGCCGTTGAAGTGAAAGAGGTTCTCGTTGACCGCGAGGGTGATCACCGTGCGGGCGCGGATACGGCCGAAGACCGCGTCGTAGTTGAACTGGAGCTCCGCGTAGGGGGGGAGGTCCAGCCGGGGCCCGTGGGCCACGAGGTTGGCCTGCTGCCCCGAGCGTCCGCGCAGGTCCGAGGCCACGGTGACGCGCCCGTAGGAGCCGAAGGAGAACCCTCGGGGGGTGGCCTCCGTGGCGGCGGCTCCCGCAGGGGTTCCTGGCGTGCTGGGGGCGCTGGGCGCCGGGGGCGGCGCCGAGGCGGGTTGGGCGCCCGCGAGGGGGGCGCCCAGGCTCAGGGAGAGGATGGTGGCGAGGGAGGAGGGCTTCCGGGCGCGTGGCACGGCCCGGAAGATACCGTCAGTTGGACCAGCCGGACAGGTCGCGCACGCGCTCCAGGAGGTCCAGGTAGTTCTGGAGCTCGTTCCGGCGCTCGTTACGGATGGACATGGGGGCGTTGCGCCAGGCGTCGGCCAGGCGGTTGGCCTGGACCAGCATCCTGCCGGCGATGCCGGTCTCGTTGGCCATGGTGTCCCGGCGGGAGAGGCCGGTGCGCTCGCCGAGCTCTCCCATGCCGCCGCCGATGTGCACCGCGTGGAACACCTGCCCGGTGAAGGGGTTGGTGAAGTCCACCAGGCGCCGCTCCGGGGTGGCCTGGAGGGCCCAGGTGTCGCCGTCGGCCCAGAGGCGGGCGCTGGTGCGGGCGGTGCGGTCGAAGGTCAGCCGGAGCTGGCCGTAGAGGTAGGCCGCGGCCTCCAGCTCCAGGGTGAACCCGATGTTCGGGTCGATGGCGCGGAGCGCGGGGTTCCTGCCGCTCTGGTTCATGCCCGTGCCGGCCGGGAGGTTGAGCCGCGCGAACTGCGTGCGGAGGATCTCCGGCTCCATGCCCGCGCGCGGGCGCACCTGCGGGCCGATGTCGTCGTGGTCACGCGACAGGAGCGAGCCGTAGAAGCGCACCGTCTGGTCCGGGAACATGGTGTACAGGTTGATCTGCAGCGGGTGCACGTCCTGGAACTCGATGACCGTGCGGCCGGGGACCCAGTTGAAGGTCTCCGTGAGGTAGTCCAGGCTGATCTGCTTGTCGTGGTAGCTGCCGGCGTTGGTGATCCGGTAGCGCCAGAAGAAGCCCGACCCGAAGTCGTAGTAGGAGGAGAACTCGCGGCCGGCCCCGAGGGGCACGTCCACGCAGAGGGAGCCCTGCACGCCGCGGTCCCAGACGGTGCTGCCGTCGGTGCGGGTGCGCTGGCAGTGGCGCCCGGCGGAGCGGTTGGAGGCGCTGGACTGCGGCATCACGATGGCGTTGATGAACATGTCCGTGATCATCGCCGCGCCGAGCCTGGCGGAGGTCACCTGCGTGCTGTTGGCGACGTCGCCGGGCACGCCCTGGATGATGTTCTGGTAGATGCTGGTCAGGTACGTGGCGTTCCGCATGGAGTAGTACGCCTGGTCGAAGTACCGGCCCTCCAGGCGGCCGCGGTAGCCGTTGACCGTGAAGGTCGCGCGGTTCCGGGAGAACGCGTTGGAGAAGTAGTAGTCCTGGTAGTTCTTGGAGACGTACCGCATGGACTCGTACATGTCCGGGCCGGTGTCATACCGCTGGGTGTTCCAGATGTAGTTGGCCCAGTCGTCGGTGCCGAACATGTACGGCACGAGGACGTGCGGCGTCTCGCTCCGGGTGCCGTCCCGGTTGGCGTTGGTCTGGTTGGTGTGGTCCGGCGACCAGTTGAAGGCGCCATAGCCCTGGCGGGTGGTCTCCCGGAGGAACACCGGGTACCGGTTGTCATCCCGGATGTCCGGGTTTCCGTCCTCGCGCACGCCGATGAGCCGCGGGATGTCCGTGTAGTGGTAGCTCACCGCGCGGGGCGCGGTGCTGGTGCCCGAGAACCCGATGCGGTACGCGCTCTGGTAGCCGCCGTTCCAGCTCTCCGAGGCGATCAGGGCCTCGGTGGGGTTGGCTACGCGGTCAAAGGCCTCCACCAGGTCGGCGTAGCCGTGGAGCACGAAGGCCCGGTCGTAGCGCATGAGCCCGTGGGCGTCGAGGTTCCAGCCCTTGTAGTCCATGACCGAGGAGTAGGCGTACTCCTCCACGCCCTGGCGCTCCTCCTCCGGAGAGTAGAAGGGCTGCCCCATGGCCTGGTGCTCCCAGCGCGGGCGGATGCGGTCGGCCCTGGGCGCCGCGGCGCCCGCGGTGGCCATGGTGCCGGCGGTGCGGCGCAGCTCCCAGTAGCGGTCGCCGTAGTTCATGGCGTCCGCGGAGGCGGAGAAGTTGTGCCGCTCGCCCACCGAGTGGCCGAGCTCGTGCAGCATCACGCCGTACTGCATGTACTGCACGATGTAGTTCTGGATCTCGTCGTAGTTGAGCGGGCAGTTGGAGCGGCCCTCGGCGTCGAGCTCCGGGGCCTCGTTGGCGCAGCGCGCGGGGTCCGCGCCCTGGGCGAGGAAGTTCCAGCTCCGGCCGAAGCGCACGTCCGCGGGCACCTCGTTGTGCCGGAAGCGGTAGAGCATGGTGGCGATCACGTCGTCGTCGAGCTGGGCCTCGGCGGAGTAGCGGCACTCGTGCTGCTCCATGAGGGTCTCCCAGCGCTCGCGGAGCTGGCGGAAGGCCATGTTGTTGAACCGGGCCGGGGACACGGCGTCCATGGCCAGGGGGTTGTTGGCGTCGCGCTCGGGATCAAAGCCCGCCCCGAGGAGCGCCTCGCGGTTCATGAAGGCCTGCTCCATGCGCGTGCCGCGCAGCCGGGCCATGCTCTGCTGGCTGGTCTCCTGGGCAGCGCCGGAGGGCAAGGATGCCTGGTAGCGCGCCACGAGGTTGCGCAGGAACGCGCGGTGGTTACGGACCGCGGGCTCGCCGGGCCTGTGCTCCTCGGAGAGGGCGTCGATGGCGTTGGCGTCCAGGGCCTCGGCGCTCTCCGGGGAGATGGTCCGGAGGTGATCAAAGGTCGTCTGATTCAGGATCGTCTGGATCTCCTCCGCGGACTGGTAGTCCCGGTGGACGGGCCTGGGGCGCAGGATCTGCGCGTCCGAGGCGCGCTGCTCGGGCGTGCGCTCCTCCCGGGCGCCGAGGGCCCGGATGTAGTCATAGGTATCCAAAATGGTCTGGCCGAGGGCGAACTGCTCCGGGGAGACGTCCCGGTTGAGCACCCGGACCATGTCCGTGGCGAAGGCCGCCTGGGAGTCCGTGACGGTCTGCCACACGGCGCCGCGGGCCCAGAGGACCTCGCCGGTCTCCGGGTCGCCGGAGATGTTCGCGAGGCCCCAGGGTCCCTGGGCGTCGAGCTCGTTGACCGAGGCGATCATGTTGTAGCGGATGTCCCCGAGGCGGGCGCTGGTGCCCTGAGGGCCGCAGGCGTCCGGCAGGTCCCAGCCCTGGTCGCGGGTGGCGGCGACCTCCATCGCGGTGTGCTGGCCGGGGCCGGTGGCCGTGCCCCAGACGGGGTTGTGGCACTGCACCCAGACGAAGCGCGAGTCGGTGTTCCCCGGCGAGGCGGGGTCCGTCCAGCGACGGCAGCCCGCGGCGCCGCCCCCGGCCGGGTCCAGGAGGCACTCGCGGTAGCGAGCCTGCTGCACGGTGTACGAGAACACCCGGTTCCACTCCTGGTTGATGGAGTTGGTGACCGGCATCAGCCGCTCGGGGTAGTTCTGCGAGAGGTGGTACGCCAGGGGGCGCACGGTGCGCGAGCGGTACGGCAGGAGGCAGAGCCCCAGGCGGTCCCCGCGGGTGGTGGCGATGTCCGTGTCGCACGCCGCGCCGCTGCCGACGGCGGCGCACTGCATGTCCGCCGAGGCCTGGCGCTGCACCGGGTCCTGGATGCGCTCGCTGGGGGCGCAGCGCAGGTAGATCTCGCCGCAGGTGCGGGTGCCGGTGTCACACCGGGCGGTGCGCGAGGTGCCGGAGCAGTCCGCGTCCGTGGTGCATGCCGCGTCGCCGGGCTTGTGGTCCAGGCCGTTGTTGGCCACCCGGGCGTGGTGCTGCATCCAAAGGTTGTGGCGGTTGGCCCAGTAGCGCCGCTCGAGCTGCCCGGCGGTGCCCAGGTGCGGGCTGAAGCCGTTCTGGTCCGAGTAGAAGAAGCCGTAGCGCTCCATCCGGTGGCCGTCGAGCGCCACGGGCTGGTAGTCCCGGGTGGGGTCCAGGCGCCGGAAGGACCAGCGCATGGACACGTCCGCCGGGAGGCAGCTCTCGGTGATCCGGTCGTAGAGGTAGCACGCCGGCACGCCCGGCAGACCCGGGATCCCGGCCTCCTCGGTGTGCAGGAGCACCCGGTTGGTCACGTCGAAGTACCGCAGGGTGTTCGGCTGGCCGGCGTGGGTGCCGTAGTCAAACACCGGGCGGTTCGGGTCCTCCGGGTTGTTCACCCAGTTGGGCTGCTGGAACTCCATGCGGATCCGGCCGCTCCACATCCGGCTGGACACCGGGTTGTAGTCCCCGATGAGGTTCTGGCTCCAGTTCACCCGCATGAACTGCCGCTGGTACCAGGGCCGGTCCGTGGAGTTCTCCACCCGGACGTTCAGCCGCTCGCCCGTGGAGGCGTTGTACGACCGCTGGATGTCAAAGTGGCTGGTGATCCGGAAGGCCGCCAGCACCTCGCCCTGCCGGGGGTTGTTCCCCACGCCGGGCCGGGCCGCGTTCGCCTGCGCGTCCCGGTACTGCTCGTACCCCTGGCGCGCGATCAGGAGGCTCTCGGTGACCTCCCACTGGACCCGCTCCACCTGCGTGTAGGAGCTCACCCCCGCCGCGCCCGTGTTGGCCGGCTTGTCCACCACGGTCACCTGCAGGTGCCACTGGGGCTCCCGGGCCACCATCTGTGGCGTCAGGCTCCCGGGGCGAGCCCCGCCCACCAGGGCGGCGTAGCTCACCGGGATGAAGTTGGTCTTGTCCAGCGCGTCCGGCTGCACCTGGTCAATCGGTGCCCGCTCCTCCGCGCAGCCCGGGGCCACCACCCCGACGCACAGACCGAGCATCACCAGCGATCTCGGCAACCATGTCAATCTCATTGCCTCTCCTCCAGCCTTTGTTGCGCGACCTCTGCCCCGCTTTGGGCGACGCCGCTGGTCTTGTACTCCGGACCCACCGGGTGGCACACCACCACCCACATCACATGCAAGCCCAATGCCCCCCGTGACATGCTGAAATCATTGAAGTTTTTGCCCATGGGTGCCCAGGGCGTTAGATCTCTAACGGTCCCCCTTTGGGGCTGACGGGCGGTTGACGGGGAGGGTACGGGGGGCGTACGCCCACGGTGGAGGCGCGGATGGGTCGGACGGCGAAGATCGTGCTCGGGGTGCTGGCGGGGTTCGCGCTCCTGTGCGTCATTTCCGGGGTGCTCGGGATGCGCTACGCGAAGCGCAAGGCCCAGGAGCTGGCCCGGGTGACGGAAGAGACGGCCCGGACCTCCCGCGCCTGGGCCCAGGGCCACGCCCAGGCGGACTGCGTGGACGAGGGTCTGCGGCGGGCCTTTGCGTGCGAGGGGGTCTTCTGCCAGGTGGAGCAGCAGGTGTTCGTACAGCAGTGCCTGGTGACGGCGGCGCCGACGCCCGGGCTCTGCGAGGGGACGCCTCCGCCGCGGGACTTCATGGCCACGGCCCAGTGGCGCTCGTCCCGGTGCATGGTCTACACCGCCGGGGACCAGGCCCAGCGCTGCCAGAACCTGCTCTCGGCGCTCCTCCAGCATTGCCAGCTCCACCCGACCCCGGCGGCGCCCGCTCCGGCGCCTCCGACCCCGGAGGCCGACGCCTCGGCCGCGCCCGCGCCCTCGGTGGCGCCTGCGGCTCCCTCCCCGTAGGGTTTAGGGTCAATGCCCGAGGTAGGCGCCCTGGACCCGAGGGTCCTCGGCGAGCTCCCGGGCCGTGCCCGAGAGGGCGATCTCCCCGGTGACGATCACGTACGCGCGCTGCGCGGCGGCCAGGGCCCGGCGGGTGTTCTGCTCCACCAGGAGGATCGTGGTGCCCTGGGCGCGGATCCGGGCGATGGCCTCGAAGATCTGGTCCACCAACACCGGGGCGATGCCCAGCGAGGGCTCGTCCAGGAGGAGGAGCCTGGGCCTGGACATCAGCGCCCGGGCGATAGCCAGCATCTGCTGCTCACCGCCGGAGAGCGTGCCGCCGAGCTGCGCGCGGCGCTCGCCCAGCCGAGGGAAGAGCGCGATCACTTCTTCCATGGCCCGACGCCGCGCCGAGGGGTCCCGCACGGTGTAGGCCCCGAGCTCCAGGTTCTCCTCCACGGTGAGGTTCGGGAAGATCGCCCGGCCCTCGGGAGAGAGCGCCACGCCCAGGGACACCAGCTCGTGGGCGGGGGTCCTGGCGAGGGAGCGGCCCTCGAAGGTGACGTCCCCGGCGGCCCAGGGGAGCACCCGGGCGATGGCCTTCAAGGTGCTGGTCTTGCCCGCGCCGTTGGCGCCGATGAGGGCCACGAGCTCTCCGCGGCGCACCTCCAGGTCCAGGCCCCGCACGGCCTGGATGCCTCCGTAGCGCACCGCCAGACCCTTGACCGAGAGCAGCACCTCGCCGGGCTCCGTGGTGTCCGGGGCGGGCTCCGGGGCGCGGGTTCCCCCGGCGCCGAGGTAGGCCTCGAGCACCTTGGGGTCGCGCTGGACCGCCTCCGGGGTCCCGTGGGCGATGGTCTCGCCGCGGTCCATCACATGAACCAGCTCGCAGACGTTCATCACCACCTGCATGTTGTGCTCCACCAGCACGATGGTGAGCTTGAAGCGGTCCCGGAGCTCGTGGAGCTGGCCCTTCAAGACGCTCGCCTCGGAGGAGTTCATCCCCGCGGCGGGCTCGTCCAGGAGGAGCATCCGGGGCGCGAGCATGAGGGCCCGGGCGATCTCCAGGCGCCGCTGGTCGCCGTAGGGCAGGGACGAGGCGCGGGCGCCCTCCTGGTCGTCCAGCTTGAAGATCGCCAGGAGCTCCAGGGCTCGCGCGCGCATGGAGCGCTCGTCGTCGTGGTACCGACGGGTGCGAAGGAGCGCGTCCCAGAGGCCGGTCTTGCGCGCCCGGTGGGCTGCCACCAGCACGTTCTCCAGCACGGACATCTGCCCGAAGAGCCGGATGTTCTGGAAGGTCCTGGCGATCCCCCGGGCGGCGACCTTGAAGGCCGGCAGGCCGTCGATGCGCTCGCCCTCGAAGGTGATGCGCCCGCCGGTGGGCGTATAGACCCCGGTGACACAATTGAACACCGTGGTCTTGCCCGCGCCGTTGGGCCCGATGAGCCCGAAGATCGACCGCGACGGCACCTCCAGGGAGACGCCCCCGACGGCCCTCAGGCCCCCGAAGACCATCTCCACGTTGTCCAGCGCGAGGGCCGTCACGACGCGGCCCCGCGGCGCCGGGGCAGGACCGAGCGCAGGAGCCCGAGGGAGAACTCCCGGGTCCCGAGGAGCCCCTTCGGGCGCAGGAGCATCATGAGGATGAGCAGCATCGGGTAGACCACCAGGCGGTACTCCCTCGCGCCCCGCAGGAGCTCCAGGGAGATGGTCACGAAGAGCCCTCCCAGGATGGCGCCGGTGATGCTCCCCAGGCCGCCGAAGATGATCATCACCAGCATGTCCACGGAGCGGTCCAGCCGGAACGCCCCGGGTTCCAGGTGCTGCCCGCCGGTGGCGTCGTGGGCGTAGAGGCAGCCCGCCAGGCCCGTGACCATGGCGCTGATGGCAAAGGCCAGGACCTTGTACTTCGTGGTGTCGATCCCTACGGCCTCGGCGGCGATCTCGTCCTCGCGGATGGCGGCCAGGGCGCGTCCATGGGAGCTATAGGTGAGGTTCCAGACGACCACCGCGGCGAGCACGGAACCGCCCCAGAGCCACCCGAGGCCCGCGTACGCGGGGATGCTCTCGGCCCCGAGGGGGTAGCCCTGGGACCCTCCCAGGAAGGGGATGCTCTCAATGGAGATCCGAATGATCTCCCCGAAGCCGAGGGTCACGATGGCGAGGTAGTCCCCCCGGAGCCGCAGGGACGGCACGCCCACGAGGACCCCTGCGACCCCCGAGGCCAGCACCGCGGCCACGCCCGCGAGGACGAGGCCCGCGGCCTCACCGAGGGCGCCGTGGGGAGCCAGGCGCGGATCCAGCGCGTGCGACGTGAGGGCCCCGGCGTAGGCCCCAACGGCCATGAAGCCCGCGTGGCCGATGGAGAACTGCCCCGTGGTGCCGTTGACCAGGTTAAGGCTCACGGCCAGCATGATGTTGACCGCGCAGACGGCCAGGATCCGAACGAAGTACGGGTTCAGCGCCGCCTGGGCGCCGTATTGCAGGCCCGCCAGGAGCGCGAGGGTGAGCGCCACGAGGGCGATTCTTCGAACCAGCGGTGGCATCGGGCCGCGGACGATAGCAAAGGAACACCCCCTCAGGGCGCCGGATCGCACTCCACGGGGACCGTCTCCATGGTCCCGGAGGGCTCCGGGGTCCAGGCCTCCTCGGGGAGCTCGGGGTTCAGCTCCACCTCGCGGTAGCGCACCAGGAGGTCCACGTCGTCCCGCTCCATGACCACTCGTACCCGCCGGGGGAAGGGTACGCCGGAGACCTCGGAGTAGTCCTCGAAGGTGAGCACCGCGCGCACGCCTCGGGCGTCCCGGAGCTCTGCCCGGCGGGGCCTCGGTCGCTGGGCCTCGGGCCGGGCCCCTTCGCGCTCGGTGTCCGTGAGGGTGAGCTCCAGGCGCTCCTCCCGGCCCCCGGCGCCCTGGAGGGTGAGGGCGTAGTGGTCACGCTCCCACCGGAGGCTGGCGTTGCCCTCGGGCAGCGGGGGGCCGCCGGCCATGACGGCCACGACCTCCGCGGCCTCCAGGGGGATTCCCAGGAGCTGCGCGGCCACGCAGGCCCTGGCGGGACCGACGAAGAACCGGTTGTTGCGGTAGTCCACCAGGCGGAAGGCGGTCCCGTCGGTGGCCACGGCGCTCAGGGTGTTGCCGAAGGCCTGGGTGTCCACCCGCACCCGCGAGGGCCGCTCGACGAAGATGTACACGCTCCCACGGATGCGCCCCTCGCGGCCGAAGTGGTCCGCGGAGCCCTGGGCGCGCAGGGAGCGCACGGCCTCGTCGCGGGCGCGCAGCGCGCGCAGGGCCATGGACGGGTCCGTGATGGGGAAGCGCGGAGGGCGGCTGGAGCAGCACGCACAGAGCACCAGGAGCGCGAAGCCAGGGAGGCGCATCGCGCTCCGTTCTAGAGCGTCAATCGCAGGCGCGCCACACCCATCGTCACGGGGTGGCGGTGACGGCCCTCGGGCTGTCCGCCGCGGCCTGGGCGAGCGCGGGCCTGCGCCGGGCCACCAGGTAGAAGCCCCCGGCGGTCTCCGGCCGGGCCGCGAAGCGCAGGGCCCCCACGGGCCAGAAGGCCAGCGTGGCGCTCTGGCGCAGGAGGTAGCTCACATACCGATTGCGGATCCAGGTGTCCGCCGTGGCGCGCCCGAGCTGCGCCAGGACGCTCCCGGTGGCGATGGTCACGCCGGACTCCTCGAGGTCATAGTCCGCGCTGAAGAGCCCCTCCAGCCCCGCCTTGGTGAAGCGAAAGCGGTCAAAGGCCGCCGTCTCCGCGCAGTACGGCTGCAGGAAGGGCACGTCCACGAAGGCCAGGCCCCCGGGCTTGAGCACCCGGGAGACCTCGTCCACCACGCGCCAGGGCCTCTCGCAGTACTGGAGCATCGCGTAGAGCACGCAGGCGTCGTAGGAGCTCTCGGGGAAAGGCAAATCGTGCGCGTCGCCCACCACGTCCACGTTCTCCCCGGCGACCAGGTCCAGGTTCACGGAGTTGGGCCAGACCCGACGGGCCTTGCTCCCGACGTTCAGCACCCTGCTCTCGGCGACGAGGTACCGCCCGAGCAGCGTCTCCAGCGGCATTTCCTGACGAATGAAGCCCATGAACCCTCCGGCGGTCCTCGCAGTGAAAAGTCTCTGACCCTGACCTGCGACGGGACAATTTGTCCCCGGCTCTTGACTATCGCACCGAAGGCCCTTGCGTATCCAGGGGGGGTACCGCTTTGGGGCCCGAGGTCGGCTGCGCGGTGTCTACGGGGGCGATCGCTGGTGGAAGGGCCTCGGGGTGGGGTACGCTGCGGGGCATGAAGTACCTTCGGGAGCTGCAATGGCTGGGGCGTTCGGCGCTGCTTCTGGGCGCCTCGGTGGTGGTCCTCCAGGGGTGCCCCACCCGGGGCAACATGAACCCGGAAGGTGGGATGATGGAGGACACCACCACACCTCCCGGGGAGGTGGGCACGGACTCTGGACCCATGGAGGAGGGCGCCCCGGGGGACACGCAGGTGCCTCCGCCGCCGCCGCCGGAGGACGTGCCTCCGGGGATGGACACGGGGACGCCCCCTGCGGACACGGGGGTGCCCCCCGCGGACGGCCCTCGGCCGGACGGGCCGCCGCCGGTGGACACCGGGGGGCCGCCGCCGGAGGACGTGCCGGTACTGACGGACACCGGGCCCAGGCCCGGGCCTTCGTGCCGACCGTTTACGGCCACGCCGCGGACGGACCCGTGCCCCGGGAGGCCGGACTGCGGGCTGCCGTCACACGGGCGGGTGGACGTGACCGGGGTGCGCACGGCGCTGCGGGAGTTCCAGGTGCGGGTGGTGCTCCCGGCGGGGGTGCGCGGGGCCCTCGGGGCGGCGTGTGACCGGCTGGTGTTCCGCACCATGGACAACACCTGGGCGCCGCACTTCGTCACGGACTGCGCGGGCGGCGTGGTGTGGGTCCGGGTGCCCTCCCTCGGCGTGGGGATGACCACGCTCCAGATGCACTACGGCGGGGGCGCCGCCGTGGCCGCCGCGCAGAGCTACGACGACACCTTCGACCGCGTGCCCGTGCAGGCCGCGGGGATGCTCGGCGCCTACGCCTTCGATGAGGGCATGGGCACCAGGACCTGCCCCACGGTGGGCACCACGGCCTTTGACGCGTTCCTCCTGGAGTTCCCGTACTCCAACCCGCCGAACCCGATGCTGAACGTGCGGGGTGCGGCGCCGAACCTCTGGTCCACGGAGGGCCCTCGCAGCGCGCTGGCGCCCACGAACCCCGCGGCCCGCTTCCGTCGGGGGCAGTTCTCGCTGAACTTCCCGCGCTCGGTGGTCACCATGGGGGGCCCCCTGGCGGAGCACTGCAACCAGGACGCGGGCACCTGCCCGGACCGGCTGGTCAACTGGCAGTCGGCCTCCCCGGCGCCGTTTGACACCGCGCGCATGCAGCTCACGGTGGCCGCCTGGGTGCGCCCGGAGTCGCCGTCCAACGCCTTCAACGACAACTTCCAGACGGTGGTCTGCTACGGCATGCCCGACGCCACGCGCCGCGCGGCCCACTGGCGCATGACCGAGACCTCGCCGGACATCATCAACAACGCCATCTTCAACCCCTGGGCGATCTTCTTCCGGGGGGACGCCGTGGACGACTCGCTCTACCAGGGCAACACCTGCGTGTCCCCCTGCCTGGACGTGATCCACTACGCCCACATCACCACCACGGTCCCGCTGGCCGGCGCGGCCTTCGTGAACAACTGGCACTTCATCGCGTTCACCTTCGACGCGACCACCCGCCCCCACACGACGCGCACGAGCTACTACGAAGGGCGACAGTACAACTACCCGGCGGACCTGGAGCTCTTCCCCCAGGACCGGCTCTACTGCCCGATGCCCCTGTCCTTCGGAGCGTGCAACCCGGCGGAGGGCATGCCCCGCACCTGCGGGACCACCTGCCAGCCCTTGTGCCCGGGCGGTCGCGGCCCGTGCATCTATCCCCCGGAGGCGCCCATCGAGTACCCGCCCTCCCCGGTGGTCATCGGCGCGGACTTCAACGACGGCATCCCCGGCCTCGGCATCGAAGGCCAGGTGGACGACATGTTCATCATGGGCCGTTCGATCCCCCCCGCGGAGATGGCCGCCTACCGCGAGAACCGCGCCTACAGCGCCGACCCCATCATGACCACCGTGACCCCCTGACGTGCGGCGGCCCTCGCCGCCAGGAGCCACCCAAACGGCTCCTCCCACACTTCCCTACAGGGCCGCCATTGCCGTCCTGGCCCTGGCCGCTTGCGCCGAAGAGCCTTGTCCCTCGGACGATCCACGGTGCGGCATGGACGCCGCAGGGGACACCCTCGACGGCGAGGAGGCCACCCGGGATTCGGCGCCCATGGACCGCGCCGAGGTGGGCGTGCCCGAGGCTGGGGGGGACGCCCCGGAGGACTCCGCGGTCCCCCGCGACGCCCAGGACACGCCCCCGGCGGAGGATTCCAGCGCCGACGCGCCGGACGCGGCGCTGGACGCGGCGCCGGACGCGGCGATGGACGGGGCGATGGACGCGGGGAGTGACACCCCGCGGGACGCCGGGACCGACGCCGCGAGGGACGCGCCCGACGGGGACGCCCGGGGCGACGCGCCCGACGGGGACGCGCCGGACGCGGACCCTCCGCCGCCGGTGTTCCCGGCGCGCATCGGGCACCTGACCCTGGCGATCCGTACGGGGGACGGTGCCTTTGATGGCACCGACGACAACACCCTCTCGGTGTGCCTCACGGCCACGCGGTGCTTCCCGCTGAACGTGCTGGACGTGGACGACTTCCGCCGCGGCGAGATCGACGTGTACCACTTCGAGGGCGTGGACCTCCCGCGCGCCTCGGTGGACCGGGTGGAGGTGCGCTCGGCGCGCGGCGCGGACGCCTGGAGGCCCACCTGCATCGAGATGCAGTGGGACGGCGAGCCCGTGCACTGCGCCGACGGCCTGCGGACGCTCTTCGGCAACGGGGGCGCCGGCGAGGTCGAGCGCTGGACGGACCCCGCGGGGGTCCACCGCGGGTGCGTGACGTGCTACCCGAGCGTGCTGACCCACGGGCCCGTGGTGGGCGCCCAGGGCTCCACCGCCGCGCAGGTGATGGTGCGCACGGACGCAACGCGGCGGGTGGCCCTGCGCGTCACGGACACCACGGAGCCCGCGACCCCGGAGCGGCGCCTGGTCGCCTGGCCTGCGCCCGAAAACGATTTCACGCAGCGCTTCGCCCTCACGGGCCTCGCGCCGGACCACGGCTACAGCGCCGCGGTCGAGATCGACGGGCGGGACACCATGGCCCGCGCCAGGTTCCGCACCCCGCCCCGGGAGGGGGCGCCGGTGGCCCTGAGGCTCGCCTTCGGGTCGTGCTCGCGGGACTTCGCTCAGCCCATCTTCAACACCATCGCCGCGCAGCGACCGGAGCTCTTCGTCCTCGTGGGGGACAACCACTACGCGAACTCCCCGGACCTGCAGTCCCTCTGGTGGTTCTACCGCAGGTCCCTGGAGGTCCCCGAGCGAGGGCGGCTCCTGGCGGCGACGCCCTCCCTGGCCATCTGGGACGACCACGATTTTGTCGGCAACAACACCGACCGCACGTCCCCGGGCCGGGCGAGCGCGCTCCGGGCCTTCCAGGACTATATGCCCGTGCCCTCCTACGGGCAGCCCGCGGACCCGGGCGTCTACCACCGGGCGAGCCACGGCGACGTGGACCTCTTCCTCCTGGACGTGCGCTACGGCCGGGACCCGCCGGGACCCTCCTCCGCCGTGATGGTCACCGAGCGGCAGATGGCCTGGCTCGAAGGCGAGCTGCGGCGCTCCACGGCGACCTTCAAGCTCCTCGCCTCGGGGACGATCTTCAGCCCCACCGGCGGCGAGAGCTGGCTGGAGTACCCCGCCTCGCGCAACCGGCTCTTTGACTTCATCCGTGTGAACCGCGTGACCGGCGTGGTCCTCCTGGCCGGGGACATCCACCGCAGCCACCTGCGGAGGATCCACCGTACGGGCACCGGAGCCTACGACCTCCCGGAGGTGGTGAGCTCGCCCCTGGCCAACAGCTCCGGGGCGTGCCCCGCGAGCGCCGAGCCCGACGCCGCCCAGGTCGCGTGCTTCGGCGGCGCAAACAGCTTCGCCGTGCTGGACATCGACACCCGCCTGCCGGACCCGCGGGTGATCGCCCGGCTCCTCGATGAGCGCGGCGTCGAGCGCGGACGCATGGTGCTCCTGCGCTCGGCCCTGCGATGAAGGCCCCGACGCTCCGAAAGGTGGCCCTCACGGGGGACCTCGACTACATCGATCGGTGGCTCGACGAACTCTGCGCCCGAGGGGAACCTGGCGCCTGGGCGCCCTTCCTCGTGGACGCGAGGTACGACCCGGAGGCCTTCACCGACGATGGCGAGCCCGTGGGAGACCTCTCCGCCGGCGCGGGCCTGAAGGCCCTGAGGGCGCGGGACCAGCGGCGCCTCGACCACGCCTTCCGCGCGCTCCTGGCGAGGGCCCCGGCGGGCGCCTCGGGCGCCGTGAAGCTGCGCGACAAGGTGACCTCCCTCGCCCTGCGGACTGCCACCACGGCCGAGGACGACCCCGTGGACCTGCGCCCCCTGGCGGGCTTCCCGAGGCTCCGGCGCCTCCTCCTGCGGCGGTGCCTGAAGGTCGTCGGCGTGGAGGCCCTGGAGCGCTTCCCGGCGCTGGAGCACCTCCACCTGGAGGGCTGCGGCCTCCCGGACCTCTCCGCCTTTGTTCGATGCCATACGATCCAGACGCTGACCTTCGATTCCCTTGATGACGGCGGCGATCTCACGATGGTTCGGTCCCTTACGAACCTCACGCACCTGCGCCTCCGAGGGGTGCGTACGCTCCGGTCGCTCGCAGGTTTGACAGACCTGCCCGCACTCCGCGCGCTGGAGCTCGACCTGTCCGCCGAGGCGAAGGTCTCGGACCTCTCGCCCCTGGCGTCGCTCAGGGCCCTGGAGCGCCTCACGCTGCGCGGCGCCCGGGGCCTCCGGGACGTCTCTCCCCTCACCCGGTGCGCGTCCCTGCGCCTCCTGGACCTGCAGGGCTGCGCTGCGCTGGCGGACGTCTCCGCGCTGGAGGCCCTGCCCGGCCTCCGGGTGCTCTGCCTCCACGGGACGGCCGTCAAGGCCTCGGGGCTCCGGGCCCTGCGCTCGATCGCGTCCTTCGCCAGGGACGCCAACGCCGAGGCGCTCCTCGCCCAGGACGCCGCCGTGGCCGCCCTGGCCGCGCGGCCCTCGGAGCTGGTGCCCGAGTCCTGGCCCCTATGGCCCAAGCTGGCCCCGCTGCTCCTGTCCACCGACGCGGAGACCGTAGACCAGGGCATCGAGCTGGCGGCGTCCCTCGGGGACAAGGGCCTCGTCGAGGCGATCCTGCACGGGACCACCTGGGTGCCCGAGGTGCGCCGGGTCGGTCGGGAGACCTGGGACAGGGTCACCGCCGGGGGCTTCTCCTTCGGGCCCGCGCTCCGCGCCCCGAGGGGCACCACTGCCTTCCGCGAGCGGGCGCTCCTGGGTCTCCTGGCGGCATTTCCGTCGGGGGTGCCCACCGCCGACGCGCTGCGCGAGGCCGCCGTCACCCTCGACCTGGACGGCTATGTGCGCCCCCGGCAGTCGTTCACCGGGGACGGCGACTACGCCCCGCTGGACCTGGGCCCCGTGGCGGGCCTGCCCCGCCTGGAGCGCCTTCGGCTCGCCCGGGCCTCGCGCGTGACGCGCCTGGAGGCCCTGCGGAGCGCCCCGGCCCTGCGGAGCCTGCACGCGCTGGGGGCGCCCCTGGGATCCCTGGAGCCCCTGCGGGGCCACGCCACGCTGGAGGAGCTGGTGGTCTCGTCGCGGCAGCTCCAGGACGTCGGTGCCCTCGGCGCGATGCCCGCCCTGCGGCGCTGCGACCTCGACACCTTTACACTGCCGGGAGACGGCGCGCTCGGCCTGGGCCCCGCACTGGAGAGCGCTCGCCTGAGCCTCCCCAGGGGGAGCGTCCTCGCGGTGACCGCACCGGCCCTCCGGAGCCTTCGCGTCGATCGCTGCGAGGCGCCCCGGGTCCTGGACCTCTGCGGCTGCCCGGCGCTGGAGAGTTTGGAGCTTGTATATCCTGGAGAGCTCATCGTGCGCGTCGGAGGGTGCGGCGCCCTGCGGCGCCTCGCCCTCTCGTCCTCCCAGAGACCCTTGCGCTTCGAGGGCCTTGCGACCTGTGCCTCGCTCCGGGAGCTGTCGCTCTGGCGCGTGTGGCAGGAGCCGCAGCCGGAGGTGTACCAGGCGCTGTTTACGCTTCCAACGCTGGTGTCCGTGACGGTGTCCGAGGTGCCCCCCGCGGTGGACCTCGGGCTCCTCGGGGGCGCTCCCGGGCTGGAGACCCTGGAGCTCTCGGAGACGGGCGTTCGGCCCTCCCTCGCCGGCCTGGAGCGCTGCATGGGTCTTCGCGCGGTGACCCTCCGCGACTGCCGACTGTTGACGGACCTCTCGGCGCTGGAGGCGCTGCCAGGGCTGGAGCACCTTACGATCACCGAGCTCGGCCGCCCCCGATGCCCGCCCGGCCTCTCTCCGAGGTTGAGCGCGATGCTTACAGAATAACCCCAAAGGCCCCTACCGCGTGGTCGAGGGCACCCGCAGCGGCCTCGTGAGGCGTCCCCGCGGGGCGGGGCGCGCTGCGAAGAGCCGCAGGGCGAAGGCCCCCGCCGGGTGTGCGCGGGCCTCGGCCACGGCGCGGCGGACGTCCCCGGGCAGCGCCTCGGGCGACGGCAAGGGGACGCCGTAGGAGGGCGGCAAGAGGGCCGGAGCGCTCATCGCTGCGAAGGTGAGATCCGCCGCGGTGAGGCGCTCGCCGAAGAGGTACCGGCGCCCGTCGGAGAGCCGCTCCGCCACCGCGTCGAGGGTGCGCTGGACCTCGCCCCGGCCGCGGGAGACTGCCCCCGGGGAGAGGTCCAGGTAGCGCCCGGCGAAGCCCTTCACGGCGCCGCGCAGGAGGTCCATGGCGCGGACCTCGTACCCGGGCGCCGCGCCCGCGTTGTAGGGCAGGCACACGTCCAGGGCGCGGAAGAACCACTGGTAGGCGACGCGACGGGTCTCGACGCCGTAGCGGTCCGCGAGGGGGCGCTCATAGGCCTCGACCTCGGCCCGGGCCCGCGGGTCCTCGGGATACAACGGCGCAGAGGCCCTCGCGGAGGCGTAGCGAAGCGCCTCCGCGGAGTCCGCCAGGGGACCCTCCGGGGTGAGCACCACCGGCAGGGTCTTGCGCCCTCCGCGGCGCAGCGCGTGGCCCCAGGAGAAGAACTGCAGGTGGTGCTCCTCCACGTAGTCGAGGCCCGCGTGGTCCAGGGCCCAGCGGGCCCGCTCGCCGTAGTGACTGATGGGAATGGTAATAAGGCGAAGAGGGGCCATCGCTCAGGGCCCTCCATGGGAGGGGACCGCGATCCTCCGAAAGCGCTCGCTAAGTTCGCCGCGAAAGCGCAGGATCTCCGCTTCATCCAGGTCGACGAGCATGAGCGGGAGGGGTCGCACCGGAAACTGTCCTAGGAGCCAGGCCAGCACACCAGGATCAACACCCGCGTCCTTCTGGACGGCAAGCGAGAGGTCCGCCTCTGGGGGATGGCCGGCGCGGTCGAGGAAGAGCAGGTCGACGAGATCCCGAGGCTCAGACCGCGAGAGAAGGCAAGTAAGCTTGGCGGCCCGAAGGTCTTCCAGGGACTCGGTGACCACACCCTCGAGCGTCAACGGCGGAGAGAGGTCTGCGACGGCCTCGTAAATCAGGTCGACCTCGAGGACCTTCCCGCCCGGGGTCGCCTGCGCGCGCACGAAGGTGCCTGCGTCTCTGAGCAGCGTGATCGGGAATCCGAGCTCCGCCGAGATCGCCGGAAACTCACGAACGAGCGCCCTTACATCCTCTGGACGATGACAAACCAGGTCTACGTCGCGCGAGAGCCGATGGGCCAGGTGCGCCCCGCTCAGCGCGGCGCCACCCCCGAGGTGGGCCGCGACCCGCGCCTGGCACGCGCGGAGGAGCGCCAGGACGGTGTCCGGCACCACCCTTCGATCGAAGGCTTCACGCACCGCGCGCCTCCGCGGGTGGCCACCCGGGGTCCTGTACCCCGAGCAGCCACGCCCACATCGCCCGAGAGCGCCCGAGGTGTCGGCAGAGCCGCGGCCAGAGCGCCCGCAGCTCCGATGGTTCGGCGAACAACCACACGTCACGGGTGTTGGCTTCCCGAAGCAGCGCGCCCAGCCAGTAAGCGCGCTCGTCCAGGTCAGGCGCGGCGAGACGGCGCCGGAACTCGCCGACGGTGAGCTCCGTCCACCATAGGAAATAGGGTTGGCTGTTGGGGTCCCGAAGCGCCTCCGTGGTCGGACCCAGGGGTAGAGACTCCACCGCTTGAAGGTACCACGCCCTCACCCCCTCGCCCGGAGGACGCGCTCGACGGTGTCCACCATGGCCACGGTCTGCGCGTCCAGCTCCAGGTTGGCGCGATCCCCGACGCGCAGGCCCTCCAGCGTGGTCACCCTCCGGGTCTCCGGGATCAGGTGCACCGCGAAGGTCCCCTCGGAGACCTCCCCCACGGTCAGGCTGCACCCGTCCAGCGCCAGGAAGCCCTTCGAGAGCACGTACCGGTCGTGCGGCGGGGCCACCCCGAAGCGCAGCGTGAGGTTGCCTCCCTCCTCGGTGCGCGCGCGCAACGGGACCGTGGCGGTCACGTGGCCCGACACCAGGTGCCCGCCGAGCTCGTCCCCGAGGCGCGCCGCGCGCTCGATGTTCACGCGGTCCCCCACCCGGAGCCCCGAGAGCGTGGTGCGAGAGAGCGTCTCTTCAATGCAGTCAAAGGTCACCCTCCGACCCTGGAAGCCTACCACCGTCAGGCACACGCCCCCGACGGCGATGGAGGCCCCCACGGCCAGACCCTCCTCGCGCCCGGCGGGGAGCACGAGCACCAGCGTCCGGAGCCCATCGTGATCGCGGGCCTCAAGCACCTCGGCGGTCCCCTGTACGATCCCAGTGAACATCCCCCGAGGGTACCGCTCGCGCCGTGGCAGTAAACCCCGCTCACGGCGGCGGGGGCGCCTCCACCACGCACCGGAAGCGCCCCTGGCGGGGGACGCACCACGCGATCATCCCGCGCGGGGCCGCGCAGCGCCGGAAGGGGTCCGGCGGGTAGCACTCATCGCTCGGGTAGGCGCAGGCCCAGCCGCCGTGCTCGCAGCGCCTCCCGCGGAGGTAGTGGGTGCACAGCCCCCGGCCGTGGGCGCGGCACTCCCCGTCCCCGCGGCACTGGGCCGGGACGCACACCCGCTGCGGGAAGGGCAGCATCTGCTGGTCGGCGCAGCGCTCCGACGGCGGACAGTCCGCGTCCGCGCGGCACTCCGGGCGCACGCAGGTGCCCAGCCGGTGGCGCTCGCGCCACAGGGCCCCGTCCGCGCAGTCCCGGAACATCGCGCTGTAGCGCGCTTCGAGCTCCGGCGTGAAGCACTGCCCGGGGCGGCAGTCGGCGTCCGTGGAGCAGGGCGTCTCGTCCCCCGGGGGGATGCGCACCGTGGGCACCCGGAAGGGCACCCCCGCGTCGGGTGAAGGCCCCCGCGGCGGCCAGGACCCCGACGGGCGCCCGGCGTCCACCGTGGAGAGCGGCGCCCTCCAGCGCCGTGACGGGCACGCCAGGAGCCCGCAGAGCGCCACCGCGACGGTCAGTTGAGCTGTTCGCACGGGAGGCGGACCCGGACCACCCAGCCCGCGTCCCCCCGACGGAGCTCCGCGCTCCCGCCCAGCGGCACCACCCTCCCCCGAAGCGCCGCCAGGCTCCTGCGGGCGCGCTGGGCCTCGCCCCCGCGGCCGTCGTCCTGGACCTCCAGGAGCAGGCCCCCCTCGCCCCGGCGCAGCGTCACCAGGATGGACGTGGGCGCCGCGTCCCGAAGGGCGTGGCCCGCGGCCTCCTGGGTGATCTTGAGCACGCTCGCCCGGAGCTTGCTGCTCGGCGGCGCCAGGCCCCGCACCTCCGCCTGGACGCTGGCTGCCACGCCCGCCGCGTCACACAGGTTCGAGAGCGACACCCGCAGGCGCTCCACCAGGCCCTCCCAGCCGACCTCGTCCGTGGGCGGGGCCTCGGGCACCGGCGTGGTCTCCTCGCGCGAGCTCGCCCGCTCGTCCTCGGGCGGCGCCTCCGCGACGGCGCCGACGCTTGCGGGGCGGGGCCGGGCGCGGCGCTCGCGGGTGAGCGAGTCCCGCTCGGACAGGACATACGCGAGGGCGCTCGCCAGCCACGCCGCGCACCCCAGGAGCACCACCACGAAGGCCGACACGAACACCAGCGGCCAGAGCTGATCACCCGAGAAGCCCGCCACGCGCCGCGTGAGGGGCCCCAGGGCCGCGGTGGCGGCCCCGGCCACCAGCACCCTCCCCGGGGGCACCCGGACCGCCAGGAGCAGCGCCGTGAGCCCATGGAGCACCGTGGGGACCGTCACCGGCGCCCCCCCGAGGGCGCCCAGGAGCCCAAAGGCCGTGAGCGCGATCACCCAGGAGAGGTCATCCGCCAGGGTCCAGTGCGGATCCTGGCCCGCGGTCCAGCGCGCCGCGGCGGCCGCCACCAGCACCCAGGCCCCGAGGAGCGCGCTCACCAGGCCCGGGGGGCAGAGGTACCGCGCGGTGGACGGGGCCAGCCGCGCCAGGAGCGGCAAGACCAGCGCCGCCAGGGCCAGGAGCACCAGCGTTGACCGCCGCGGACGGGTCCTCCTCACGTCCAGGAGCGCGGACAAAAAACGCACGATGGAGAAGCCTAGAGCACCGTAGGAAAAAAACCAGGGGCGCCGGTCAATCCGGCTGGAACATCCCCGCCGCGTCGTTCTCGCCGCCGTAAACACGGTGGGACCTCTCGAAGGTCGCGGCGCCAAAGAGGTTCACGGCCATGGCCACCACCAGGAGGGCCCACCCGAGGCGCCTCCAGGGGCGCCCGGTCATCGCCACCAGAATCACTAGCAACACGCTGAAATCATTGCTGAATCGGTAACCGAACTGCACCCAGCCGGAGTTCTGGTAGAGCAGGTCCAGGAGGGCGATGGCCCCCGCGGTGACCCCGAGGGACCACACCGGCGGGGCCGTGCGGGCGGGCCTGGCGAGCTCCAGGAACTGCGGGGTGGTCACCCAGAGCGCCAACCCGTGGCGGGAGATCTGGATGTAGGGGGCGGTGCGCGTGACCCAGGGCAGGAGCGCCAGGGAGACGGCGAGATTGCGCGACAGGTAGTGGTAGTTGAAGAGCCCCCATTTGTGGATCCGGTCCTGCCAGCGAATCTGGAGGTAGCGATACCCCGGCTCGGACCAATCTCCGAAGCGGAGCTTGTTCAGGAGCATGTACAGCCCGAGGGAGAGGAGCACGGGCAGGGCGAAGGCGAGGCACGGGCGCAGGGCCGCCCGGAGGTCCCGGGAGCGCGCCCAGCGCACGAGGCGGGTGAGGGCGTCTTCGTGGGCGGAGGGCTCCGGGGCGCCCGGGAGGGGGTGCCTCCGGAGGGCCTCGAAGCCGAAGAAGAGCGCCCCGAGGAGCATCGGGGTGCGGGCGTGGAAGGCCGCGGCCAGGAGGGCGCCGGAGGCCAGGGGTCGCTCGGCGTCGAGGGCCGTATAGACAAAGCCCGCGAGGACGGCGCAGCCGACCAGGTGCGCGGTGAACCAGACGGAGCCCTGCACCGCGGTGAAGAAATACACGCTCCCGAAGGCGAACAGCAGCGCGAGGCCGAGGTTCTCTCGCCAGGGTCGGACGCTGAAGCCCTTGCGAACGAGCTTCTCCAGGACCAGGTACAAGAGGGCCGGGGCGACGCCGGCCAGGAGCACGTCCACGACGCGGTTGGGGAAGTCCCTCCCGAAGAGGGCGACGAAGGGCAGGTAGACCACCGCAGGGAGCGCGGGGAAGGCGACGTACCAATGGTCTGCGAAGCGGGCCCAGTCATTCCCGCCGTTGCCGGGCGGGCACACCTGGCCGTGGGTGACCTCCGGCTGGCAGCGCACGGCGAGGGTGCCGTGCAGGATGGAGTCGGCCAGGTACGAGAAGTGGTTGTCCGCGGAGTGAGTTCGCAGGCGGTCTCCGGCCAGGAGGGCATAGACCACCACGCAGGCGAGGTAGAGCCCGAGGGCGACCCTGCCGGGCCTGGGTCGGGGGGTGGAGGGGGGGTCCTGGGCGGGGTCCATCGGCGCGGGTTTGTACCGGCAGGCCCGGCCGGGGCGCAACGTGGGGCGCTTGACGTCCCGCGGGGCGCACCTTACTTCCTCCCCGGATCGCCGGATTCCCGCGCTCCTCCCGAGAGGTTCCCTTTCCATGGCAGTCTCAGTTCAGGCGGTCACCGACGCGGTGGCCAGGGTGCTCGACCCCGTGGTCCGTCGGACGCTGGGGGAGCTTCGGGCAGTGCAGGGCGTCCAGGTAGACGACCAGCGGGTGAAGGTGCAGCTCGCGCTCCTGGCGCCGGTGAGCGCCCACCGGGAGGCGCTCCTGCGCGAGGTGCGCGAGGCGGCGGAGTCCTGCGGGGCGACCGCCGTGGACCTGGAGGTGACCTCCCAGGTGCGCACTCGGCAGACCGCCGGGGACGACCCCTGCCCGGAGGTGAAGAACGTGATCCCGGTGGTGTCCGGCAAAGGGGGCGTGGGCAAGAGCACCGTGGCCACCAACCTCGCCCTGGCGCTGCACCGGGCGGGGGCCCGGGTGGGCCTCCTGGACGCGGACATCTACGGCCCGAGCATCCCGACCATGATGGGCATCATGGGGCGCCCCGTGTCCCGCGACGGCAAGGCCATCGAGCCGCTGGAGCGCTTCGGGATGAAGATCATGTCCATGGGTTTCCTGCTGGAGGACCCGCACACCGCCGTGGTCTGGCGGGGGCCGATGATCCAGGGGGCCCTCCAGCAGTTCCTGAAGGACGTCTCCTGGGGGAAGCTGGACTACCTCATCCTGGACCTGCCGCCGGGCACCGGGGACGTGGCCCTGACGCTCTTCCAGAAGGTCAAGGTCACCGGCGTGGTGGTGGTCACCACCCCGCAGGACGTGGCCCTGATGGACGTCTACAAGAGCGTGTCCATGTGCCAGAAGCTCAACGCCCCGGTGCTCGGCGTGGTCGAGAACATGTCGTACTTCATCGACAGCGTGGGCGTGCGCCACGAGCTCTTCGGCCGCGGCGGCGGCGCCCGCGTGGCGGAGTTCGCCAAGGCCCCCCTCCTCGGTCAGGTGCCCATGGACTCCCTGGTCCGGGAGTGGGGAGACAACGGCACCCCCGTGGTGCAGGCCGCCCCCGCCAGCCCGGCGGCCCGCGCCTTCAAGGACATCGCCGAGCGCGTCGCGGACCGCGTCACCGCCATGCTCTTCGAGCTCTACGGCGGCGTCGCCCCGACGGAGGGCCCCCGGCGCCTGCCCATCGTGCGTTGACCGACACCAGTATTGCGATCTGTCCGACCTTGGTCTACCTATAGATCACCATGCGCCTCTCCTCGCTCAGGGTCGAGAACATCGGCCCCTTCGACCTTGCGGAGGTGGTGTTCCAGGCCGAGGACGACCGCGACCCGAGCGTGACGCTGCTGACGGGCAAGAACGGCACCGGCAAAACAATCCTCCTTGACGCGATCCGCGCCTCTTTTGGCCGGGGTTACGCGAAATTGGAGCGCCAACTCTGGCGCAAGGACACGCCCTTTGTCGTGAAGCTTCGGCACTCGTTCCATGCCACGGAGGGCGTGGGAGTTACAGAGCTTCTGTCCACACGTCTCCAGGCCGATTTCCCCTTCGCACCGGGGGACAGCGCACTGTTCCAACTTCCTGCTGACATCAAGAATGGCCCCGTTCGGCCGCCTCCCTGGGTGGTGGATTTCTGGCGCTCCCAGCTCGCGATGGATCCCTTCCAGATCCAATCACTCGCGGCGGTCGATCACCGCGCGCTTTACTGGGGCGCGCTCCAGGGCATCGCGACCAACGCCTCGGTCACGCACCTGCTCTGCCACTTCGACTATCTACGCGACAGCCGCGATGCCAGGGAGAAGGCGACCGGCGAGGCCCTCTACCAGCTTGCCGAGAAGATCATTCAGTTCAGCTTGCTCGACGGCAGGTTGGTGGGCATCGAGCGCTTGTCGTTCACCCCGATCGTTCGGCAGAGCGGGCACGAGGTCCCTCTCGGCAACATCAGCAGCGGCAACGCCTATCTCGTGCAGCGGATGATCTCGCTCCTTGGTCGGATGTATTCGCTCCACGTGCTGCGCGGGAGCGATCCTTCCACGATTCACCAGGCACCGGGCCTGCTGCTGATTGACGAAGCCGAGAATCACCTGCACCCCGAGTGGCAGAAGCGCTTCCTGCCGGGTGTTCGCGATATCTTCCCCAACCTTCAGATCATCGCCGCGACGCACTCGCCCTTCGTCCTCGCGTCGGTCCCCGAGGCGCGGGTCTACGTCTGCCACTACGACCCATCGACGCAACGCACCACCGTCCGAGAGGAGACCGCCGCGTACCAGAACAAGCCCATCGACGAGATCCTCCTGTCGCCGGCCTTCGACGAGACGCCCCCCTTCAACGAAGAGATCAGTGGATTGATGGCAACGCGGCGAGCCGCGATCAAGGCTGGCGACACCGCTGTCCGCGAGCAAGTCGAGCGCAAGCTCGTGGCGCTCAACCCGACCTACTTCGGCTACCTCGACATCGAGCAGAAGCTCGCAGCCCTTCGGAAGGCCGGGTGATGGTCCCCCTGGAGCGCGGAGAGGCACCAGCGATCCTGGTCAGGAAGGCCGCCGATTGGACCGCCAGGTACCTGGAACGCCGCAAACTAGACGCCTCAGCACGTCCTCTGCCGTCGCAGTACCGCCACGAGGGGGTGCTTGTGGAGCTCCGGCGGATGAACGGCAACAAGTGCTCCTATTGCGAGCGCTTGCTTGCAGAGCCGGAGCAGGAGGTGGACCACCATGTCGAGGTGGCAGAGTGTCCAGAACGCGCGTTCGACTGGAGCAACCTCTACCTCTCGTGCGCGCCTTGTAACAGCCAGAAGGCCCCAAACAGGCAAGTTCCCGTTGCTGCCTGCGTCGATCCCTGTGCTCCAGGGGTCCAGCCGGACGCGCACCTGACCTTTGATGATGAGCGGATCGAGGCTCGCAACGCTTCGACCCATGGACGCAGTACGATCCAGAAGTACCGCCTTGACTGGCAGGATCTTGACCTCGCCCGCTCCAAAATCCTCAACACCTTCGCCTTTGCCCTCGATGCCATCCGACAACGACAGCTCGTGGATGGCGGGAGAGACCTCTCCGACGAAGAGCGCGAGATCTTACGAGCCTTTGCCACGCCCGCACGACCCTTCTCACTCATGATGAAGCTGCGATTGACTCGTCTGAGCCTGTAGAGCCCCGAGTTGCCCAACAAGCTGAGGCCCAAGATCCTGAAATAGCCAGAAATCAAGGAGAAGGCGTGGGTACGTGAGGTGGTTCG
>JACRDB010000035.1 GCA_016218725.1 Deltaproteobacteria bacterium | reverse complement strand
GGGACCCCAAGCCTGGCGAACCCCGGCCTCCACCGCCCAAACCCAGGCGAAGTCCGAGCTCCACGGCGCCTTGAATCATCGGTCCCGAGGACACCGCTACGTGATGGCGCTTGATGCCTATGGGGTCGGGGGGTGAGGTCGCCGTGCCTGAGCTCAGGTCGGTGGCCGAGACCTCAGAAAGTGACGCTGAGGGTCAACCCCCGGGTGCCGGCGAGGGTACCCGGCGAGAGGTCCCAGCGCGGCGCCCGTTGAGCCACCCCCTCCGGGGCGAGGAACTGCGACCGGAGGACGTACGCCAGACCGATGAGGGCCACGCCCCCGACCTGGAAGATCGCATCCACCGTGAGGATCGCCCTGGCGCCAGCGCCCACGTCCTGCGCCCCGGCGAAGAGCAGCGGCCCCGCGAAGGGCACCGCCAGGAGGTAGTAATCGCTGTTCTTCCGACCACCGAGGAGCCCGACCAGCGCCGAGAGTCCATAGGACACCCCGAAGAAGCTCACCCCGAGGCGGATGATCCCAAACTGCGGGCGCTCCACCAGGCGCATCCCCGCGGGGACCGGGCCGCCGGTGTAGGGCGCGAGCTCCACGGCGGTCTGCGCGGACGCCGCCGAGGGCAGCGCCAACGCCATACCAAGCGTCAGCGCCGCGAGCCCCGCGCCGTTGTGAACCCCGCGCCTCGGGTGGTGCAGCTTGTCGTACAAGGTACCTCCAGGGCACCACGGTCACACACCCCCGCGCCCCGGGTCAACGCTACCAGGTCACCGTCACCGGCGTGGGCGAGCCCGGGGAGCCATTGCCCACGTTGCGGCCGAGGCAGCGCACCTCGGCGTTGGCGTAGCGGGCGCAGACCGTCCCGTTGGCGCCGGAGAACTCCAGCGCGCCATCGAAGCCCGGCACCCTCACGGGGGTGCCTCCGCCGAAGGTGGACGGGCCGATCCCGAGGCCGAAGATGGTCCCCCAGCAGTACGCCATGCCGTCCATGCGCACCGCGCAGACGAAGCCACCGCCGTTGGCGAAGTCCCGCACGTCGGCGATCCCGTCCATGCGCACCGGAGTCGGCGATTGCCTTCGGGTCATCCCGTCGTTGTAGAGGGCGCCCCAGCAATGGAGGGTGCGGTCGTCGAGGAGCGCGCAGCCGCCGAAGCTCCCGAGCCCGATGCGCGTGGCGGGCCGCGGGAGCGCCACCCGGGACGGGACCACGGTGTCCCCGCTGGCGCCGGGGCCTCGCCCGAGGGCGCCGTTCATGTCCCGCCCCCAGCACCACACGCTCCCGTCGGTGCGTCGCGCGCACGAGGGGATGCCCCCGGGGACCACCTCCGCGGCGCCGGAGCCCTCGAAGAGACGCACCGGCGTGGGCGCGCTCCGGGCCATGGACGTCCCGTCCCCTACCGGCGCCTGCCCCCAGCACAGGAGGGCCCCCGCGGGAGTGACCGCGCAGCCCTGGGACCACTGCATGAACAGCCTCGCGTCCGGGGGCACCATGCTCAAGCGAGGCTCCAGCACGGGCGTGAGCCCTGGGGTGTCCGCGGTGCCCAGGGCGAGCTCCCCGTTGCGGTTGGCGCCCCAGCAGTACACCCCCATGGTGGTCCTGGCGCACACCGAGCCCCCCACGGCGACGTCCAGGGCCCGCCCCGGGAGGCCCTGCACCAGCCCGGGGATGGCGCAGCGCTCGTTGCCGTTGGCCAGCACGTCCCCGCGGTCCGACGACCAGCACCGCAGGGTGCCGTCCGAGAGCCTCGCGCACACGCCCGCGAAGCCTACCGCCACCTGCTCCACGGCGCAGCCCGCCGAGCCCGGAGCGCACGCCCAGGGCGCGCTCCGCAGCGCGCAGCCGTCCCGCCCCGCGTCACCCGCGGGGGCCGCTCCGTCCGGGGTGGCGCCGTCCGTGGGGGCCCCGGCGTCCGAGGGCTCCTCGCGGGCGCCGCACCCGGCGTCCTGGCCGAGGCACGGGTTGAAGGAGCACACGCCCCCGTCGAGACAGGTGGAGCCCGAGGCGTACACCTGACAGTCGTAGTGGCGCCCGCACTGGCGGTGGCAGAGCCCGTCGCGGAGGCACACGGTCCCGCTCTCTTCAGTGTTGCACTCGCTGGCGTAGAGGCACGGCACCGGCGCCTCCGGCGGCAGGCACACCCGGAGGCGGAGCTGCCCGCTCGGGCGACACCGGAGGTTGTTGGTGCAATCACGGTCCGAGCGGCACGGGGCACGGCAGCGCCGCGCCGCGCACACCAGGGGCGAGGCGCACTCGTCGTTGAAGGCGCACTGCTCGTCCCGCGCCAGGCGGCTCCTGGGACACCCGAGGAGCGCCAGGGAGAGCGCCAGGGAGAGCGCCAGACTCGCGCGATGGAGCGCCCTCACGGGTCCACCACCCCGGCCTGGCCGTCCGCGGAGGGGCCCGCGTCCACCGGCGTGCCCTTGGCGTCGCACTGCACCGCGCTGCACGGGTGCAGGCGGCAGAGCCCGAGGCGCGCGTCGCAGGTGTCCCCGGGCTGGGAGCAGTCCGCGTCCGTGGCGCACTGCACCCGGCAGAAGCCGTCCCGCGCGCAGACCCCCTGAGGGGCGCAGTCCGAGGGGTACAGGCACGGCCTCGGGGCCCCGGGCTCCAGGCACACCCGCTTGTCCGCCTGGCCGCTCGGGCTGCACGTCCAGTTGTTCATGCAGTCCCGGTTCGTGCGACACACCGTGCGGCAGCGCCCCCCGGCGCACAGGAGCGGCGCCGCGCACTCGTCGTTGAAGGTGCAGCTCTGCCCGAGCTGGGCGCGCTCCGCGGTGCACCCGAGGAGCCCGAGGAGCGCCGCGACCATGGTGGTCCCGCGCGCGCTCACGAGCCCCACCGTACCGCCGCCGCGCGGTCCGTGGCGCTGGCGGTCCCGTCCCCCGGGGCGCTGCCCCAGCAGCGCAGGTCCGCGCCCCCTCGCCAGGCGCAGCGCCCGAAGAGGGCCCTCACCCCGGTGAGGTCCCCCACCGCCGAGGGCAGCCCCACGGGCGCCGTGGGGCTCCGGGACACCTCGGCGTCGCCCCAGCACCAGACGGTCCCGTCCCGCCGCAGGGCGCACGCCCCCGCGCTCATGGCTGCCACGTCCATCACGTCCGTGAGCCCCGTGACGGCCGCAGGCGTCGGGTCCATCGCGGGCCCAGCGGGGCCCCGGCCGAGCTGCCCGCGGGCGTTGTCCCCCCAGCAACGCACCTGCCCGTCGCGCCCAAGGGCGCAGGTGAAATCGCTCCCCGCCACGAGCTTCTGGGCCTCCGGGAGGCCAGGCACCAACTGCACGTCCCGCAGGATGGTCATGGCCGAGGGCTGCCCTCCCTGACCTCGGCGGTTCGAGCCCCAGCAGCCGACCCTCCCCGACGGGAAGACCGCGCAGGAGTGCTGGAACCCCAGGGCCAGCGTCTGAGCCCCGCTGGCGTTTGCCCGGATCGGCGCGAAGTACGCGTCCAGCATGGCCAGGCCCCCGCCCCCGAGCTGGCCGTCGGCGTTCGCTCCCCAG
This sequence comes from Deltaproteobacteria bacterium, assembly GCA_016218725.1. Taxonomy (GTDB): domain Bacteria; phylum Myxococcota_A; class Polyangia; order Polyangiales; genus JACRDB01. Next base: position 24,283 of record JACRDB010000035.1, on the reverse strand, counting down.
CACTGCACCTCCGAGGTGGGCGTGACCACGCACGCGTGGCTGTTGCCTCCGTAGACCACGCCGTCGAAGCCCAGGGACTGCGAGGGCACCGCTCGGGCCGGCGTGCCGATGCCCGTGCCCAGCTCCCCGCGGAAATTCGATCCCCAGCACCACACATACCGCTCACCGCGGCGCCTCGCGCAGAAGCTCGAACCGCCGGCGGCGACGCTCGTCACGCCACCGAAGCCCGGGATGAGCCCCGGGAAGAAGCAGGTGCTCATGGTCCCGACCCCGAGCTGCCCGTCGTTGTTGCCGCCCCAGCAGCGCACGCTCCCATCGCTGAAGGCCGCGCAGGACGCGGCCTGGCCGCTCGCCACGGCCACCACGTCGCACCCGGGCGCGCCGGGCGTACACGCCCCGGCCTCGCTCACCAGGCCGCAGGTGCGCGCGGGGGGCGCGGCGTCGGGGGTGGCGTCGGAGGCGCCGTCACGGGCGCCGTCAGGGGCGTCTGGCGTGACGGTCCCATCCACCGGAGTGGGCCCAAGGTCTGCGGCGCCGTCTACGGGGGCGCCGTCCGGGGTCGGTCCCAGGTCCGCCGGGCCAGTGGCGTCCGGGGCGTCCGGGGCGCCGCCCAGGAGCGAGCCCCCGTCGTCGCAGAGCCCGCGCCCGCACGCGCTGCGGTCGCACACGCCCGCCCGACACACGGTCCCCAGACCGTTGACCACGCAGTCATAGCTGGTCTTGCACTGGGCCCTGCACTCCCCGTCCGGCGCGCACACGGTCCGGCGGTCTTCGCAGTCCGTGGACGAGCCGCACAGGGCGTTCTGCTCGGGGGCGATGCACACCCTCACGTTGGGCAGCCCCGAGGTCGCGCAGCGCCACTCCGCCGTACAGTCCCGGTGGGTGCGGCACGGCGCCCGGCAGCGCCGCCCCGCGCACACCTGCGGCGCGATGCACTCATCGTTGAAGGCGCAGCTCTCCTGGTACCCCACCCGAGCCTTGAGGCATGACCACGCGCTCATGCACACAAGCACCCACATCCCGTAGGGTCGTCTTTGCGTTGGCCGTTGCAACACCCTGGAACATACTGGCAACAGACGTTCCATACGCAAGAACCCGTGACTCCCGACGCGACCGACAAGACCCAGGAGGCTGACCCGTCCGCCGACGCGGACAGGGTGTCTGGAAATGGAGACAGTCCCTTCGCGCCGGGGAGGGTGCTGGGCGGGCGCTACGTCCTGGAGAGGCTCCTCGGGGCAGGGGGCATGGGGGCCGTGTACGCCGCCCGCCACGAGGCCCTGGGGCGCGTCGTGGCGGTGAAGGTCCTGCACGCCGAGATGCTCCTGACGGGCGCCGCGGTGGAGCGCTTCCACCAGGAGGCGCGGGTGGCGGTGAAGGTGCGGCACCCGCACATCGTGGAGGTGCTGGACTTCGGCAGCGAGGGCAGCCAGCTCTACCTGGTGCTGGAGCTGCTCCAGGGCGAGAGCCTGGAGGCGCTCCGTCGCCGCGAGGGGAAGCTCTCTCCGGCGCGGGCCCTGGCGCTCCTGGACCCGATCCTGGGGGCCCTGGCGTACATGCACGGCCTCGGGGTGGTGCACCGGGACCTGAAGCCCGACAACATCTTCGTCGCCGTGGTGCCGGGCGTGCCCGAGCCCGTGCCGAAGCTCCTGGACTTTGGCATCGCCCGGGACCCGTCGCAGAGCGTGAGGCTCACGGCCAGCGGCGTGATGATGGGCACGCCCCTGTACATGGCCCCGGAGCAGACCTGGGGGCCCCGGGACCTCGACGCCCGCGCGGACCAGTGGTCCATCGCCGCGGTGCTCTATGAGCTCGTCACGGGCCGCCCCCCCTACGAGGGCGAGACGCTCCCGATGCTCATCCACCGGAGGATGTCCGGGCCGCCACCGAGCCCCCAGGAGCTGGAGCCTACGCTGTCCCCGGCGCTCTCGGCGGTGCTCCTCAAGGCCCTCGCCGCCGAGAGGGACGGGCGCTACCCCACCATCGATGCCTTCCGGGAGGCCCTCGCGCCCTTCGGCCCCGCGCGCGCAAAGAGCGCCTGGGACGCGCCCACCGGGGAAGAATTCGCGCGCCCCGGCGCGCTGGGCGGCCCTCCCTCCCCCGGGGCCATCACCCCGGCGGACCAGCCCGCGCCAAGACCCGTCGCAGAGCCCGAGGCCACCCCGGTCGGGCCCCCGGAGGCCCTGGCCCAGGCGCCCGTAGTCCCTAGACCCCCGACGCCCGGTCTTCGCCTGGGGGTGTGGGCCCTGGGCTTGCTTGGGAGCCTGGTGGTGCTCGCTGCCATCTCGCTCCAGCGCGTCCTCGCGGCGCCCGACCGCGGCCCGCCTCCCACCCCGACGGCCACCACGGTGGAGCCCGTGACCCTGCGCTTTGACTTCGACCCCCCGGAGGCCGTGATGACCCTCAACGGCGAGCGCCTCGGCGCGGGCCACGCGTCCGTGCGCAGGCCCCGGGACGGGCGCAGCTACGAGCTCCGCGTGGAGGCCCCGGGCCACGAGCCCTTCCGCGAGGTGGTGGTGGCCTCCGGGGACGTCACCCTGGCGCGCTCGCTGCGGCCCATCCCCGCGCCCGCGCCCGTCCCGGGGTCCACCCCAGGGCGCCCACCGCGCGCTCCGCCGCCGCAGGGCCCTCGCGGGGCGAACGCGCCCGCGCGGCCGGGGGGTCGGCCCATCGACCAGCAGTGGCCTCCCGGGGGTTGATGCGTGCGCTGCAAGTGCTTGTCCCACCATGTTTCTGGGGCCCTCGCGCTCGGCGCCGTGGCGCCCGCGGTGGCGCTGGCCCAGAACCCCCCCGCGCCCGACCGCGAGGCGCGGGAGCACTTCCTCCGGGGCGTCGAGCTGTACAACGAGGGCCAGTTCGCCCCCGCCCTCGCGGAGTTCGAGCGGGCCTACGCGCTGTCCCGCAACGCGTCGGTGCTGTTCAACGTGAGCGCCGCCCAGGAGGGCGCGGGGCGCTTCGTGGAGGCCCTCGCGTCCCTGCGACGCTACGCGCGCGAGGCCCCGAGGGCCGTGGTGGACGCCCGGCGGGAGGACGTCACCGCGGGGTTGACCCGGCTGGAGCAGCGGGTGGGCACCCTGGTGCTCACCCCGAGGACCCCGGGGCTCACCGCCACCCTGGACGGCCTCCCGCAGAGCACGGAGACACTCTCCGCGGGGCTCCTGGTGAACGCCGGCGTACGCAGGTTAGAGCTCCGGGCCCCGGGGCATGTCCCGCAGACCGTGGAGCTCCGGGTCACCGGCGGCGACCGGGTCCTCGTGGAGGAGGCCCTGGAGCCCGTCCGGAGCGCCATCCAGGTGCTGTGCGACACGCCCGGGGTCACCGTCCTGGTGGACGGAGAGCCCGCCGGGAGCACGCCCCTGGCGAGCCCGTTGAGGGTGCCCGAAGGCCGCCGGAGGGTGACCCTTCAACGCCCGGGCTACGAGCCCTTCGAGCGCGAGGTCGACGCCGTGGGCCCGGGCGCCAGGGTGGAGGCGAGGCTCCGCTGGGAGGACCCGCTCCCCGAGGCCAGCGCCTCCAGGCTGCGCGTCACGGCCAGCGAACCGGACGTCCTGGCCTCCCTCGACGGCCGCCGGATCCCCGTGGACGGGAGCCTCCCGGTGCCGTCGGGGCCCCACCGCCTGAGGGTCGAGCGCGAGCTCTTCCTCCCCACGGAGCGCGACGTCGTCCTCCGGGCGGGCGCCGTCACGGAGCTCCAGGTGACGCTGGTGCCGACGCCCGCGCACCGGAGCGAGCTCGCCGCCGCGGCCCGGCAGCGCCGCACCGTGGGCTGGGGCTTCCTGGGCCCCGGCCTGGCCGTCCTCCTCGCCGGGGGTGTCTACCTCGGTTTGACTGGCGCGAGCTACAGCGAGACCAGCGCGCAGTTTACGACCTTCGACGAGGTCTATCGCGCCTGTGAGCGCGGCGCCGGACCCTCCGTCGAGGTGTGCCAGCAGCGCTACAGCACCACCCAGCGGACCGCCCTGGGCACCGCCGCCGACGAGGACCTGGTGCAGGTGCTCCTCGCCACCGGGGTCACCGCCCTCGGGGTGGCCAGCGCCGTGGTGGGCGCCGTGGTGCTCCTCTCCGGGGACCCCCGACGGGCCAGGGCCCCGAGGGCGGGGCTCTCCCTGGCGCCCGGTGGGCTCTTGCTACGGTGGTAGCCCGCGCGCGTCGTTGACCGCCGAGGCCGCCGCGTGGGATGCATCGTCCGCGGCGACCGCATGCGCGAGAACCCTCCCCACGCTCGGCTACGAGTTTTCGCCCTCGCGGCGGGCCTCCTGGGGGCCTGCGAGGCGCCTCGGGTGCCCGGCGAGGGCGGTGCCTCGGACGCGGTGGCCGCGGACTCCACCGCGGACTCCACCGCGGACCAGGGCGGCGCCACGGACGCGACGGCCAGGGATCTGGCGCCCATGGATCGAGGGGCCGATCCCTGCGCCGATGTGACGGACCTCTCCACCGCGGCGCGGGACCCCGATGGGACGCTCCGTGTGCGAGGCGACAACCGCGCGGGCGCCCCGGGGATGTACGGCGACCTCGGGAGGCTCCCCGAGGGCGGGTGCCTCGCCACCATGGACGGCGTCAAGGGCAGGGTGGTCCTCTGGCGATACACCTTGTCCCAGCGCGCGGTTCTGCGCGTGAGCACCGCCAACCCGGGCACCGCGGACCCGCGCTTTGACACCGTCGTGGCCGTGCTCCCGGCGTGCTCCCTCACCGCGCGGCCCCTGGCCTGCAACGACGACGCCTCGGGCGACGCGCCCCACGCGCTCCACTCCACGGCCACCACGGGGCTCCTCCCCGCGGGGACCGTGGTCTACCTCGTCGTCGGAGGGCACGGAGAGCCCGGTCAGGGCGCCTCCGTCGGGGATTTCGAGCTCTCCGTGAGGGAGCTGCCGCCAGGGGTCCGGGGCTCCGTCTGCCGCGTGGGAGACGCCGGGAGCGCGTGTGACCCGGGGCTCACCTGCTCGACCACGACGCCCTCGGAGCTCTCCCCAGGGACCTGCCTCGGCGCCGCGGCCCCGGGGGACCCCTGCGGCGAGGACCTCCGTTGCGCCCCGGGCTCCACTTGCGGAGGCAGCGCCCCGGGTAGTGCCCCACGATGCCTCCCCGACGGCGCCCTCGGCGGTCGCTGCCGCCTCTCGGGCTCGCCCTGCGACGCGGGCCTCGCATGCACGCAGCGCGCGCCCTCGGCGGGCTATCCGGGCGTATGCAGGCCCTCCGTCGGTGTGGGCGCCGGGTGCGACCCCTCGGGGGAGGCCACCGCCTGCGAGGCGGGCGCGTCGTGTGTGACCGTGGCCATGGACCCTCGGCGCAGTGAGTGCGTGGCGCTCGGCGTCCGCGGAGGCCACTGCCGGGCGGGGATGAGCCCCTGCGCCGCGGGGCTGGCGTGCTCCAACGGCCAGCCGTCGGGCTTCTGCCGCGAGACGGTGCCCCGCGAGGGCGCCGGGTGTGACCTCTCGGGGCGCACCAGCGCCTGTGGGGTGGGGCTCTCCTGCGCGCCGGAGGGCGCCTCCGGGGTGTGCCGCAGGAACGGCACCGCCGCGGGCACGGCCTGCCGGGACGTCACCATGGACGGCGGCACCCGCTGTGACGCGGGGCTCTCCTGCACCGCGGACAGCGGCCCGGGGGGGTGCCTCCGGGACGCCCCTTCGGGCGGGGCATGCGACCCGTCGGGCCGCAGCACCCGGTGCCCCAGGACCGAGCTCTGCGTCGGGGCGACGCCCCTCGCGGGCACCTGCCGCGCCTTCCCCGAGGTCACCGAGCGCGTGTCCGAGCTCGAGCCCAATGACAGCCCCGCCAGCGCGCAGGGACCCGTCGCCCGCGGGGCGGTGTTCCAGGGCGCCGTCGAGCCCGGGGGGCGGGACTGCTTCGCCCTCGCGGTGCCCGCCAGAGCGGCCCTCTCCCTGGAGACCGAGCTGCCTCGCTCCACGGGCTGCCTCGGCGGGGACACCATTCTCACCCTCCATGGCCCGTCGGGCGCCCTCCTCGCCCGCAACGACGACCGCGAGGCCGGCACCCTGTGCTCACGGATCTCCGGGCTCACCACCCCCGCCGCGAGGGACCTCCCCGCGGGCACCTACGCCGTGTGCGTCTCGGGCTTCGCGGGCATGGCCGTGCGGGACTACGACCTCACGGCGCTCGTCCTGGCCCCGTAGGGCGCCCCCCCACCCTCACAACATGGGTCCCGGGGAGGGACCTTGCAGGGAATTCGGCCTCCGCGCTGCGTTAAGGTACTCCCTACTCCGACATGTGGGACAACGCCCTTCTTCGTCCCCTGGTGGCGGTGGTGCTGGTCGGGCTCGTGGCGCTGCCCGCGGCCTGGGCCACGCCACCGGCGACCCGGGCCCCAGTGCCTCGGAGGCCCGGGCCTTCCCCCTCGGCGACGCCCGAGCTGCCGGTGTGGGACCTGCCCCACGACGGCCCCGGCTACGACGGCGGGTGTGGGCTGCGGGGGCCGCGGCGGTGCCTGGCCTTCACCTTTGACGACGGGCCCGACTGCCACACCACCCCGGCGGTGCTGGAGACCCTCCGGAGGCACCGGCTCCGGGCGACCTTCTTCGTGGTGGGGCACCGGCTCGACGGGGACGACCCGTACCACGCCCGCAACCGCGAGGTGCTGCGAGAGATCGTGAGGGACGGGCACCGGGTGGGCAACCACACCTACCAGCACGTCGTGCTGGACGGGCTTCGGCCCGAGCGCCTCGCGTGGGAAATCGACCGCACCGAGGCGCTGATCCGGGGTGTCACCGGGCAGCGCCCGAGCCTCCTGCGCGCGCCCTTCGGGGCGCTGTCCACCCGCCGGGCGGTGGAGGCCGTGCACCTGCGGGGCTACACCCACGTCCACTGGGACGTGGACACCATGGACTGGAGCGTGGCCTCGGCGGACGCCGTGACGCAGAACTTCCGCCAGGTGCTGGCCTACCACCCCCGGGGGGGCGTGGTGCTCCTGCACGACACGCACCCGTGGAGCGTGAGGGCCTTCCCGCAGCTCCTGGCGTACCTGTCGCAGACGAACCGCCAGGCGCGCGCGCGGGGCGAGCGGCCCTGGGAGCTGGTGGGCGTCGAGGAGTTCCTCCCGAGGCCCGAGGACCCTACGACTCCAGCGCCTCGGGGACAGCCCGCGGCCGCAGGAGCACCCTCGCCACGCGGCGCCGCCGGACGGTCTCCACCCGGGCGGTGAAGCCCTCGAAGTCCGCGGTGTCCCCGGGGCGCGCCAGGCGGCCGAGCTTCTCCAGCACCGCGCCGCCGATGGTGTCCGCGCTGGCGTCCGAGAGCGTCACGCCCTTCTCCCGGAGGTCGTGGAGGGTGACCAGGCCGTCGGCCACGAAGCTCCCGTCGGCGCGGGCTTCGACCTTCGGGGCCTCCTCGTCGTGCTCGTCGCGGATCTCGCCGACGATCTCCTCCAGGACGTCCTCCAGGGTGACGATCCCGCTGGTGCCGCCGTACTCGTCGAGCACCACCCCGAGGGGGATCTGCTTGTGCTGCATGGTCCGCATGAGGTCAAAGAGCCCCAGGGTCTCGGGCACCACCAGGGCCTCCCGGAGCGCGTCCCGCACGACCGTGAGGGGCTTGTCGGGGAGGAGCACGTCCTTGATGTTCAGGTACCCGATGACCTTGTCGAGCTGGCCGCCCTCGACCAGCGGGTAGCGCGTAAAGCCCGACGCCCTCGCGCGGGCGATGGCGTCCTCCACGGGCGTGTCCGCGTCGAGCCAGGTGACGTCCAGCCGCGGGACCATCACCCCCCGGACGGTGTTCTCGTGGAAGCGCATCACCCGCTCCAGGAGCTGCCTCCGGGGCTGCGAGAGCCTCCCCCGGGCGTACGCCTGCGACAGGATCCCTAGGATCTCGTCCTCGGAGAGCACGCCCTCGGCGTGGCGCAGGGAGGGGTAGCCCAGGAGCCGCAGCACCACCGACGCGGCCCCGTTGAGGGCCACCAGGGCCGGGTACATGGTCAGGTGGAAGAGCCTCAGGGGGCGCGCGCACAGGAGCGCCATCTTCTCCGCGCTGGCGATGGCCACGAGCTTGGGCACCAGCTCGCCGAAGATGATGTGCAGCGCCGTGAGCCCCGCGAAGCCCAGCGCGAAGGACACCGAGTGCAGCGCCGGCACCGCGGGCACCCCGAGGGAGCCCGCCAGGGACACGAGCGCCCCGGCGATGGCCGGCTCGCCCACCCAGCCGAGCCCCAGCGACGCGAGGGTGATCCCGAGCTGCGTGGCCGAGAGGTACTGCTCCAGGCGCTGGAAGATCTCCACCACGGCCCGGGAGGATGAGTCCGGGCGCCGCGCGAGCTTCTCGAGCTGCGTCGCCCGGAGCTTGACCAGCGAGAACTCCGCCGCGACGAAGAAGCCGTTGAAGAGTACGAAGACGACGGTCAGGGCGAGCCCGAGCACGGGCCCATCATGCCACGACGCCGCCCTCCCCGGGGGGTCCGCCCGCCCCGAGGCCCCCGGAGGGGTCCGGGTAGAGCGCCCGGAGCGCGCCCCGGAGCTTCTCCAGGCCGAACTCCTCGGCGCGCTCCTTCTGGAACACCCGCACGATCCGGATGAGGTCCTGCGCCAGCGTGCGGCCGAAGAGGTCCTTCTCCACCTCGCGCTCCACGAAGGCGTCCCAGGAGCCGTAGCCCCGGGCGCGGAACATCTCCGGCTCCGAGAGCTCCTGGAGGAGCAGGCCCACCTCCCAGAAGTTCTTGTTGAGCGTGCGCTTGAGCGCGCGCAGGCGGTTCATGTCCCCCATCACCTTCTTGAGCCGCTCCTTGAGGGCCTCGGCCTCCGCGGGGGCCCGCGCGGGCGTGTGCAGCGAGCCGACGCTCGTGGGCCTCGGCGGCGGCGGCGGCGTGCCGTCCGACGGCGGCGGCCGGCGTACCAGCCTCCGGGGCAGCATCGGCGGCGCGCCCCGCTTGACCTTCTTCTTCGTGCGCAGGACGCCAGCGCCCGCCGCGCCCTCGGCGCTCCCCTCCGCGGCGCCGCCCTCCACCGACGACGGCTCCGCCGCAGGGGGCGCGCTGGGCGCCTCCGCCGGCGCCGAGGGCCGGACCGACGGCGCCGCGACCTTGGGCGCCTCGGGCTTCGGCGCCGCGGCCTTTGCGGGCGCGGGCTTCACGGGCGCGGGCTTCGCGGGCGTGGGCTTCGCGGGCGTGGGCTTCGGCTCCGCGGGCTTTACCGGCGTGGGCTTCGGCTCCGTGGGCCTGGCGGGCGCGGGCTTTGGTTCCGCGGGCTTCGCCGGCGCGGGCCTGGGCGCGGCGGGCCTGGGCTCCGCAGGCTTTGGTTCCGTGGGCTTCGCGGGCGCGGGCTTCACCGGCGCAGGCTTCGCAGGCGCGGGCTTCGCAGGGGCTGGCTTCGGCGCGACGGGCTTTGGCTCCGAGGGCTTCGCAGGCGCAGGCTTCGCTGGCGCGGACTTTGGTTCCGCGGGCTTTGTGGGCGTGGGCTTCGCGGGCGTGGGCTTCGCGGGCGTGGGCTTCGCGGGCGCGGGCTTCGCGGGCGCGGAGGCCTTTGAAGACGCCGCGTCGGGCTTGCTGGAGGCGCCCTTCGAAGCCCCGGCCTTAGGCGCGGAGGCGGCCTTCGGGGGCTCCGGGGCCGGACGGGCCGCGGCCGCCGCGCCCCCTGGGGACGCCTTCTTGCCTTCGGGGCCCTTCGGGGCAGAGGGCTTCGGAGCCTTGGCCGGAGGGGCCTTGGCAGCCTTGGGCCCCGACGGTGCGGCCGCGGGCTTCTTCCCCTTGGCGGTGCTCTTCTTCGACATCAATGTTCTCCCAAGGCACCTCTGGGTGGCGCGCAGCCCCCAGGAAATGTCAAGCGACGCCTTCTCGCCGACGCATACCACCCCAGACGACGCCGCGTCCATCAAATCGAGCCCTTGTCAAGACCCCGTGCCCGGGATTCCCCGTCTGCGCCGCGGAGAAGCGCGACTTGCGCAAAATCACACAGGAATTCCAGGTGGTTTCCTTGCCGGGGGCGCCCCGGGGTGCCAGCCTTGGAGGCGCAATCGCCTTCAATCCCAGGAGTTTTCTGCGATGCTGAACCTGGCTCTGCGGGTCCCCCGGACCGAGGCCGAGGGCCCCGGGACGCGCTTTGCGGTGTGGGTCCAGGGCTGTCCCCTCCGGTGCCAGGGCTGCTGCAACCCGGAGTTCCTGCCCTTCGCCCCGGCGCTGGCCACCACCCCGGAGGACCTGATAAACGCCTGCCTCGCCGAGGGGGACGCCATCGAAGGGGTGAGCTTCCTGGGGGGAGAGCCCTTCTCCCAGGCCGGGGACCTGGCTGTGGTGGCCCGGGCCGTGCGCGCTCGGGGCCTGAGCGTGATGGTGTTCACCGGCCACACGCTGGCAGAGCTTCAGGCCCGCAGAGACCCCGCCACGGACGCGCTCCTCGCGGCCACGGACCTCCTCCTGGACGGGCCCTTCCTGCCGAGGCAGCGCACCACCACCCGCCGCTGGGTGGGCTCGGACAACCAGGTCCTGCACTTCCTCACGGCGCGCTACCTGCCCACGGACCCGCGGTTCACCCAGCCCAACCACCTGGAGCTGCACCTGCGCGACGGCGAGCTGGTGCTCAACGGCTGGCCCCTGCGCGGCGCCCGCACCACCGTCGGAGACCGCTCGCGCTAGCGCGTGGGAGCGCCGGACCAGGGCCGGTGCTACGGTGCTTCCGTTCCGTGAGCCTCCCTCGCGCATCGCTTCCCCCCGCGACCTCCCCCTCCAACGCCCCAAGACCCCCCTCCCTCCCCAACCTGCGCTACGAAGAGGGCGAGGCCCTGCGCGTCCTGGAGAGCCTCCTCGGGGCGTCCGGCGCCGTCTCCCTCAAGCCCGACCTCGCCCTCCCGGAGGTGCGCCCCGCCCTCCTGGAGGTGGGCGCCGACCGTATCCGCCGCGCCGTCCTGCGCTTCCTCACCGACGAGGGAGGCTTCCGCGAGCGGCAGTTCCTTCGGGATGGCACCCGCGTCACGGGCAGGGTGTGGGACTCACACCTCGGTGAGGGTCTACAGCTCAGGTACACCTACATCACTGAAGCTCTCTGGATTGGTCTCACGCGTGTGCTCCCGGGGCTCCAGGGCAAGGCCCAGGCGCCGGAGCGCAAGGCTCCGAAGAACCTCCGGGAGCTGGTGCCTCCGGGCGCCGCGGGCACCGGCGACTGGGTCTTCCTGGCCCTGGCCGACGGCAACCTCGGGGCCCTCACGCTCCCGCAGGAGGAGCGCGTCGCGTTGCAACGCAAGCTCCGGGCGGTGTCCCCGCTGGCGGCCCTCTTCGCCCTGGAGGCCGACGCCCCCCAGGACGAGCTCCAGGGCTTCCTCCTGCCCCTGACCGAGCGGCCCGCCTCGCGGCTGGTGGAGTGCCTGGAGGAGCGGCTCGCCGCGCGCTGGCTCCAGGTGCTGGGCCGGGCGTACCGCACCTGGGAGGAGCCCGCGAGGCTCGTGGCGCGCTGGACGACCCACGGCCGGGTGCTGCGGGCGTGGCTCGGGGCCCTGGACCAGGCGCGGCGCATGGACCTCGCCAGGCCCCTCCTGCGCGCCGCCGCGGCGCTCTCCACGGAGGTGTTCCCCGGCGGCGGGGACGCCGTGAGGCAGAGGCTCTCGGCCACCCTGGGGCTGCGCAACCTCCGCGAGCGCGAGGACCTCCTCGCCGCCGTGGCGGCCGTGGTGGGCGTCGGGACGGAGCTCCTGCGGGAGCGGGAGCTCCTCGGTCAGGAGCGCTACGGCGACGACCGCTACGACGAGGCCCAGGTGTACCTCCGGGACGTCCAGACCACCCTGGCGCCCTCGCGACGGGGCCTGGAGGAGCTCACCCGAGCCCTGGCCAACACCCTGGGGTGACCGTTTGCCGTTGCGCGCGGCGTCCGTTGGGTCACCCTAGGGGCCCCGCCCGAGGAGCAGAGCAGCGATGAGCCGTGGATACCGCATCACCTGGGTGACCGCCGCCGGTCAGGTGTCCGCCCGGGACACCCTGACCGTGCAGCTCTCGCTCCTCGGGATCCTCCCCGCCGGGGACATGGTGGCGCTGTTGAGGGAGGAGCTCGCGCGCGACGGCTGGACCCCGGACCCGGAGGAGCCCGGGAGCCTGACCCGCGTGGTGGCCCCGGGGCTCGTGGCCAGGCTCGCGCCGGACGGCGGCGAGGTCACCGTCACCGCGGCGCAGGAGAAGGGCGTCACCGCCACCGGAGACACCCGGGACAACGCGAACCGGGCGCTCTCCAAGGTGGAGGCCCAGGCCCGGGAGGCGCTCCTGGCGGAGCTCGGGCGGCGCCTCACGGCGGTGGAGCCGGACCTCCGGGAGCGCGTCGGGGCGGCCCTCCAGCGGGTGTACCTGGAGGCCCTGCGCCGCAAGGCCGCCAGCCTCGGCCAGGTGGAGAGCGTGCAGGAGCACACGGGCCCCGACGGGCAGCTCGAGGTCACCATCAAGGTGAGGACATGAACCGCACCGTACCCATCGCCTCGCTGCCGTCGGCCCTGCGCGTCGAGGACGCCGTGGAGGCCGCCTGCGCGCAGGACATCGCCTTCATCGAGGAGCGCCTGCGGCGCTCGACCTCGGTGCTGGTGGAGTGCGACAAGGAGCTGTCGCTCTACCTGTACCTCGCGGTGCGCCAGCGGCTGCGCCGCACCAAGGACGCCCCCAAGCTGGTGGTGATCGACGGGCGCCCCGCCCCGGACGCCCCGCCCCGGGGCAACCTCCCGAGGATGCTGGAGCAGCTCACGGACGCCATCCGCGGGAGCGTGGACCGGCAGCTCATCGTGCTCCTGCACCTGGACGTGCTCACCACCACCCACACGGGCCTCACGCTGGAGGCGCGGGAGTCCATCCCGCTGCTCTATGAGAACCCCGAGGCGGTGTTCCTGGGCTTCCGGGACCCGAGCTTCGAGGTCCCCCGGGTGATCCAGGGGGTCTTCGGCGCGAAGCGGGAGATCACCGGCATCCCCCGCGAGGCCCTGGCCAAGCTCCTGACGCAGCGCGAGGCGCGCGCGCTGCACGCCACGGACTTCGACCCCTTCGGGCTGTACAAGTACGTCTCGGGGCTGAACCCCGTGCGGTGCCGCAGGCTCTTCCTGGACCTCGGCGCCCGCCGCGAGGCCGCCCCCGGCAGGCCCCTGGCCCAGGAGGTGTACACGGAGCTCCGCAAGCAGACCGTGAGCGACGGGGTCGAGCTCCCCAACGTGGACCTCGACGCGGACATCGGCGGGTACACCGAGGTCAAGAGCCGCCTGAAGGAGGAGCTCATCGAGCTCGTGCGCCGCAAGGACGCCGTGGCCGGCGAGGCGGACATCCAGGCGCTGGAGGGCCTGATGCCCCGCGGGGTGATCTTCCACGGCCCCCCGGGGACGGGCAAGACCTTCTTCGCCAAGGGCATCGCCACGGCCCTCAACGCCACCGTGCACATCATCTCCGGCCCGGAGCTCAAGAGCAAGTGGGTTGGGGAGTCGCTCCCCTACGAGGAAGAAGTGCTGGTCACGGTGAACGGCATCGCGCGGCGGATGCCCATCGGCGAGCTTGTCGAAAACCACGCCCGGGACGACGTACGCGCGTGGACCGTGACCGACGACGGGCGCTCGAAGCTCGCGCCCGTAACAGGTTTTCTGCGCCATGAGGGACCGGACTACATCGACGTCCTGGTGACCGAGACGGGCCGCGAGGTGCGCGTCACGGGCGGTCACAGCGTGTTCGTGGAGCGCGACGGGCGGCTCGCGGAGGTGCTCGCGGAGGAGGTGATCCCCGGCGAGACGCGCATCGCGGTGCCGCTTCGGCTGGAGGCGCCGGAGACGCTCCGGGAGCTTGACCTGACGGCGCTCCTCAGGGGTCATCGGGAGGTCCGCGTGCAGGGCCAGGGGCTGGACCGCGCGCTCACCCAGGCCGTGCAGCGGGTCGGGGTCGAGGCGACCGAGAGGGCCGTGGGGCACACCGTGGCGAGGCTCCGCTCTCGGCAGCGCCCGCCGGTGAACCTGGCGGAGTTCCAGGCGCTGGTCGCGGCGTCGGGCGCCGAGCCGCCCACGGACCTCACGCTGTACTCCTGGCACCGGAAGAAGAACCTCCCCGCGCACATGCCCCTGACCGAGGACCTGGGGGAGTTCCTCGGGGTGTGGGCCGCGGAGGGGTGCTACGCCAACACCGGCGTGCGCCTCGCGGTGCATGCCGACGAGGCGCCGCACTATGTGGCCCTCTGCGAGCGGCTCTTCGGGCACGTCACCGTGGCGCGCAAGGACCCCGGCCTCGGCGTGGACCTGGTGGTCAACTCGACGCTCCTTCGGCGGCTGCTGCGCGAGGGCCTCGGGCTCCGCGACGGCTCTACGGAGAAGCGCGTCCCGGCGGAGGTCTTCCTTGCCCCGAAGCGGGTCGTGGCCGCGTACCTGCGCGGGTACTTCTCTGGGGATGGGACCTTCACCCGCAAGTACATCGAGGCCACTACCGTGAGCCGCGGGCTCGCCGCGGACATCGCGACGCTCCTGCAGTACTTCGGCATCGCGGCCCGCCTGCGGCAGAAGTTCGTGCGCCGCGGCAGCACGAGCTACCGTGTGCGGTTCCTCTGGTCGCGGTTCCTGCGCACCTTCCTGGAGGAGATCGGCTTCAGCGACGCGCGCCGCCAGGGGATGCTGCGCGCCTACCTCGACGGGATGACCTTCAAGCGGCGGCTGCAGACTCCAGAGAGGCACCTCACGCGCGATGTCCTCTGGGACAAGGTGGTCGAGCGCCGCCGCGAGCCGTACGCCCGCCCTCACGTCTACGACCTGAGCGTGCCGGGCACCGAGCGCTTCCTCGCGGGCTACGGCAACGTGGTGGTGCACAACTCCGAAGAGAATCTCCGGCGCGTGTTCCGCGTGGCCAGGCAGAGCGCGCCGAGCGTGGTGGTCTTCGACGAGATCGACGCCTTCGCGCACCAGCGGGGCACGTACATGGGCTCCGGCGTGGAGCACTCCATGGTCAACCAGCTCCTCACGGAGATGGACGGCTTCCGCAAGAACGAGATGATCTTCGTGATCGGGACCACCAATTTCCTGGAGTCCCTGGACGGCGCGCTCCTGCGCCCGGGGCGCTTCGAGTTCCTCATCGAGATCCCCGCCCCCTCCCCCGAGGACCGCCGCGCCATCGTCCAGATCTACAACAAGAAGATGAACCTGGGCCTGCCCGACGCCCTCGTCGAGCACCTGGTCCGCCGCACCGAGGGCCTCGCCGACCGGGAGAAGTCCATCCCCTTCTCCGGCGACCATTTGCACTCCGTGTGCCGCGCCCTGAAGCGCCAGCAGCTCCGCGACGGCACCGTGGACTTCACCCGCGAGGACATCGACCGCGCCCTCCAGCGCAAGACCCGCAGGCCCATCGTGCTGTCCGCCACCGAGGAGCGCGTCATCGCCATCCATGAGGCCGGCCACGCCCTGCTGGCCATGCTGGTCCCCAAGGCCACCCCCCCGGAGCGCATCGCCATCTCCCAGGACCTCGAAGGCGCCCTGGGGTACGTCCTCCGGGCCGCGCGCACACGCCCCTACACCATGACCGCGGACGAGATGCGCGCGGAGATCTGCGTAGGGCTTGGGGGGCAGACCGCGGAGCGGCTGGTGCTCGGGGAGGTGAGCGTGGGGGCCTACGCGGACCTGCAGCAGGCCAACGCGATCGCGCGGGCCATGGTGGAGCAGTACGGGATGACCAGCGCGCTCGGGCCCCGGGTGGTGATCGACGACGAGCTCGGGAAGAACGCCGTGGGGCCGTCGGACGCGCGCAGGCAGCGCATGGACGACGAGATCGAGCGCATCCTGCGGGTGGAGCTGGCGCGGGCCGAGGAGTTCCTGTCCAAGAACATCTCGCTGCACCAGGCGCTCACGGCGCTGCTCCTGGAGAAGAAGGTGCTCGACGCGGGGGCCCTCCAGGGGCTCCTCAAGGCCGCGCCCGCGGGCGACAAGGACCACGGCGCGGGCGCCGGGGTGGCGAAGTGACGGGAAGTGCTGGAGGTGTGCGGCGATGGCTGAGGTGACCCTGAGGCTGCGGTACAACCCGAAGACCGGCCAGCGCGAGCTGGTGGTCTCCTACGAGTCCGAGGCCGACGCCCTGCCCCACGAGCACGAGCGCGACCACCGGGCCGTGGCCGAGGCCCTCCTGGGGGTGTCCCTGGACGACGCGAGGGTGGTGGTGGAGCGCGTGGGCAAGGGCGAGGCGCCCCCGGCGGAGCCCGCCGCGGAGGCCGTAGACGCCCGCGTCCCCCAGGCCGAGAAGAGGGGCTGACCGGCGGCCATGATCTATGGACTGCGGCTCTCCGGGCGCGTCGAGGACATCGCCGCGCTGCGGGCCCTCTCGGAGGTGGCCCCGGCGCTGGTGACGGCCCCGTGGACCGAGCTCCACGCCGCGGGGCACCGCGAGAGCGTGGTGACCGTCCACGGCCTGGACCTCGCGGCGGCGCAGCAGCTCCGGGCCCGCGGCCTGGACGTGGTGCGCATCGCCCGGAACGCCACCGGGTGCCACCTGGCGCCCTTCCAGAAGGACCGCGCGGCCGCCACCTGGCCGGCGGTCTGCGAGCGCCACGCGCCGTCGCTGCCGGAGGTGGTGAGGCCCGTGCGCAGCCCCTCCCGGGGGGCCCACGAGGAGGCATGCTTCCTGGTGCCCGTGGAGGCCCCCGGGGCCCACGCCACGCTGGAGCGCCTCCTGGCCCTCGGGCGCGACGACGTCACCGTGGCCGAGCTCCTGCTCGACGGCGAGCGGCTCCTGGCGGTGTTCGCCCCGAGGCCGCCCATGTACCTGCTCCTCAGGGCCTTCGAGGAGCCCGGGGAGGGCGTCCGAGGGTATGTGCGCCTCGGGGACGGGGACCTGTGGGTGGCCTACGGGTACACGCACCCCCTCGGGGGACCCGCCGCGGCGGCGCTCAAGCGGGCGTCGCAGCTCGCGTTCGTGACGGCGGACGGGACGTGGCTGCGGGCCCCGGCGCCGCTCGCTCCCAGGAGCATCTACGACGCCATCGTCCCGGAGTTTCACGCCGCGCACACGGCGCTCGCGCCCGCGCCGGGGGAGACGCGCTTCAAGGTGCGCCTGCGGCTCGCGCTGGGCCCCCCCGGGGACCCGGAGCTGTGGTTCCTGGACCCGGCGCAGTTCCTGGCGTTGGAGCCCCTCCTGGACTCGCTCTCCAGCGAGGAGCTGTCGCGCTTCACCGTGGCGCGGATGACGGGCCCGGAGGGCACCGTGTACCTCCTCCAGGAGATCGTGCGGCCCGGGCAGTCTCGCCTGGCGACGCGGGTGAGCGACCTCCTGGGGGTGCCCGGGTACCTCCGCACGCCCGGGGCGGACAACCTGTACCTCCCCGCGGGGCGCAGGCTCCTGCCGGTGATGCGCAGGGACGAGCTCCGGGCGCTCCTGGGCCTGGACCGCGCGAGGCTCGTGGTGCTCACCGAGGACGCCGACGGGCCGCGGGTGGTGACGGTCCCGACGCTGGATGAGGCGCCCCTGTCGCGCTGGGTGGACTACGCGGCCACGGACCGCAGGGTGGAGCTCGACCGCCTCGCGGAGGAGAGCGTGTTCGAGTTCCTGCCGGTGCAGGTGGCCCGCGCGCCGAAGCCCGTCACCGAGAAGGACCGCCCGGAGCGCGAGGACCCGGCGCGCCCGCCCCGGATCGAGCGCCCCCGCCCGGCGCTGAGCGCGCCCGTCGAGGAGGAGATCCCCGTCGAGATCGAGGAGGAGCCCGACGACCTGGTGGCGCTCCGGGAGCTGGTGCGCTCGCAGGAGAAGAGCCTGGCGGCGGGCGGCGTGGTGGACGGCTCGCTCTGGCGGAGCACCGCCGAGGGGAAGGCCCGCCTCGGGGACCTGGAGGAGAGCTGCGCGTGCTTCGAGGCCGCGCTGTTCCACGGCGGGGACGCGCTGGACCTCGGGACCGTGAGCATGCTGGCGTCGCTCCGGGCGCGGCAGAGCTCGGCGCCGGGCACCCTGGAGGGCATGGTGGACCTCGCGGTGCAGAGCAGGCTCACGCCCACGGACGCGGCGTACCTCGGCGCCCGGGTGCTGGAGAAGGTCCTGCGGGGCGAGACCGACAGCGTGCTGGAGGGCGTCTACCAGAGCTGCGACCGGGTGTTCTCCGCGCCGGAGCTGCCGGTGTCCCGGCGCCTGGCGTGGCTGGTGGTGCTGTCCCTGCACCGGCGCACCGGGGACAGGCTCGGGCTCACCCGCGCGCGGGAGAGGCTCCTGGGCGGGCTCAACGACCGCGGGCTCCTGGAGACGTACGACATGCCTCGGTTCGTGCGCTACGCCCTGGCGCTCGACGGCGACGGCGCCGCGGGGGCCGAGGCCCGGAGCCGCGTGGATCAGTCGAGGCTGCTCGAGGAGCTCTGGGAGCGTGCGCTCTCGAAGCACGTGCAGAGCCTGTCCCCGAAGGGCAGCTACGCGCGGCTGTGCTTCGCGCTGGGCTTCCTGCGGCTGGGGCAGCCCGCGCGCAGCCGGGACCTGGTGGAGCCCGTGGAGGCCGAGCTGGCGGTGCACGAGGCGCCCAACCAGGTGCTCTATCGCCTGTACCTGTCGCGCATGGCGCACGTGGCCACGCAGGGCACCGAGGAGGCCTGGGTGAAGGAGGTGGAGAGCACCCTCGCGCAGGTGAAGCAGGCGCGGGTGAAGGACCGGGTGGAGTGGCTGCGCAAGCGCTCGGCGTGGCTCCGGACCCCCGCCCCGGAGGACGCCCCGCCGGGGCTGCGCCCGGGGCTGGAGCGCGCCCTGGCCGCCGCCGAGGAGCAGCCCTCGACGCTGGGGGGCGTGCTGGTGCAGACGCTGGACAACCGGGACCTCTTTGACTTCGAGGTGACGCTGGCCATCGAGAGGCTCCTGCGGGCGGCCCTGCGCTCGGGCTCCGACGAGCGCATCGCCGAGGTGCTCCAGGCGGCGCGGGCGCGGCTCACCACGCGCATCACGATCCTCGGGCACCGCGCGCGGGCCATCGGCGCGTGCATCCGGGCGGCGGCGACGCTGGGGGACGCCTCGGCGGTGGACGGGCTCCTGGACGACGTGGTGCTCCTGGCCTCGGCGCCGGACCTGCCGAGCGTGAGGGACCTTTTGGCCGCGGTGGGGCCGGGGCTGACGGCGCTGCGGCGGCTGGGGATCGTGTCGTCGGCGCGGCGGTTCCTCGAGGCCCTGGTGCCCATCGCGTCCAAGGGGGGCCGCGAGGGCGCGAGGCTCCGGGCGGCGCTGGCCGACGGGTTCCTGCAGCTCCGGGAGCCGGAGCGCGCGGACGAGCTGCTGGACACCGCCCTGGACGAGACCCTGCGCGGGAACCTCGACCACGTCGGGCGCTACGAGGCCGGGGCGGCGGTGCTCGGGGCCCTGCAGCGCTGGGCGGTGACGGCCCGCGCCCCGAGGGCCCACCGGGTGCTGGACCAGCTCGACGTCTTCAAGGACACCTTCACGGCCAGCCAGCACAACCTGTACGAGACCCACAAGGTGCTGATCCTGGAGCGCCTGGTGGACGCCGTGGCGGACGAGACCATGTTCCAGGGCACCCGGGTGCAGGGCTACCTCGACGCCGAGGAGCAGTCCCTTCGCCGCCGGATTCTCGCGGATTGGAGGAGCCTGTAATGTGGACCTTGAAGGAGCTCGAGCCCGAGATCGACGCGATCCGCGGGCGGATCAACCAGCACCGCCGGGAGCTGCGGGAGTATTTCGTCAAGCGCGACGAGGAGCTGGACCTGGCGACGGTGTGCGCGTGCGCGCAGGAGCCGCTGCTCTTCGTGGGGCCGCCGGGGACGGCCAAGAGCGACCTGGTGGTGAAGTTCGTGGAGAGCCTGGGGCTCGGCCAGGACGACTATTTCGAGTACATGCTGACGAAGTTCACGGAGCCCAGCGAGATCCTGGGGCCCATTGACATTGACCTCCTGAAGCAAGGGCGCTTCGTGCGGCGCACGCGGGGCAAGCTCCCGGAGGCGCGGGTGGCCTTCCTGGACGAGATCTTCAAGAGCAACAGCGCGATCTTGAACACGCTCCTGACCATCGTGAACGAGCGCAAATACTACCAGGACGGCGAGCCCACGCCGGTGGCGCTGAAGCTCCTCTTCGCGGCGACCAACGACATCCCGGAGCAGAGCGAGCTGGACGCGCTGGCGGACCGGTTCATTCTGAAGATCGAGACGAAGCCCGTGAAGGACACGCACTTCGACGAGCTGATCGACGCGGGGGTGATGAACGAGGTGTACCGCGCGACGGAGCAGAAGCCCTGGGCGCGGGCCACGGCCAGCTTCGAGGACTTCCTGAAGTTCAAGCGCTACCTGGACCTGGTGCTTGGCGCGCGCGGCGCGGGCTCCTCGGACCGCGAGGGGTGGTTCCCGAAGGCGGTCTTCGCGGAGTTCCGGCGGGTGGTGCGCTCGCTGGAGACCGAGGACAAGGTCTTCGTGTCCGACCGCAAGCTGGTGAAGCTGTACCGGCTCCTTCGCACGCGGGCGTTCCTGTTCCACGGGGGCCGGGTGGAGACGCAGGACCTGCAGCTCCTGGCGTACGTGGGCAACCGCCGCCACGAGCTCCCGGTGGTGAGCGAGAAGGTCCGGGCCCTCCTGGGCCTGGGCGGCAGCGCGTAGGAATGGCCAAGGACCTCACCCGTGAGCAGCTCGTCCCGGCCCTCCTGGCGTGGGCCTGGGCCACGGGCTTCGGCGAGCCCCTGCCCGAGGCCCTCGGGGCCTCCCTCGGCTGGCTGCGCGCCCGCTGGGACGCCGGCGATGATCACCTCCCGCTCACCCTGGTCCATGACCTGGGGTACCTCCTCCTGCGGGGCCGGGACTTTCGCTTCGGTTCTTCCAGGGACCTCGGGCGCTGGACCGAGGATGAACGCTCCGCCCGCCTCGCCTACGAAGACCGCGTGCTCGGTCGCTGGGCCCTGGACCCCTCGGTGCAGGAGGCCCACGTGCTCATCGCGGGCATGTCCGCCGCCGAGCGCGACGGCGCCGTGGCCCACGCCGTGGGCCTCTGCCTCGCCGAGCCGCTCCTCACCGTGGAGGCCGCCCTCCGAGGGAACCCCGCGCACCTTCGAGCCCTGGGTGCCGAGGCCCTCTCCCGCGTCCCCGCGAACCTCGAGGGCTTCACCGACCTGGTGGACGACACCTGGCGCGTCTGGGCCCGGGAGCAGCTCCAGGAGTGCGTCCGCGCGCTCCCCGTCGGCAGGCTCTTCCACCCGGAGGACCTCTGGGAGCTGGCCCACCTCCAGGAGCTCCCCAGCGAGAGCGCCCGCCTCGCGCTCCGAGAGGTCAATGGCCTCGCCGCGAGGGTGGGTCCGGTGCCCCCCGCCGTCGCCCTGGCCGTGCGCCACCAGGCCCGCGAGGTGCCCGTCGATGCAGAAGAGAGCGACCACTACCCCGCCGGTGGCTTCGACGCCATCGCCACCAAGGGCACCTTCGAGAACCTCATGCGCTCGGAGGTGGCCTATGTAGGTGAAGGTGCGACGGAAACGGGGGGCGTGGACCTGTTTGACGTGCGCTTCGTGGAGGGGGGGTTACTTTTCTACACTCGGGACGAGAGCCCGCTTCTGGACGCGCGCCGGGACGTGACGCTGGTGCTGGACCAGCCGGACGCCCAGAGGCACCGCCACGCGGGGCTCCCTGCCCAGACCTTGGTGCTGACCCAGGCGTGTGCTCTGGCCTTCCAGGGGGACCTCCTGCGGATCTTCGGGCCGGCGGGGTCTCGGGTGAAGGTGGCGTGGCTGGTGGCCTCGGAGGCCGACCGTACCGCGGCCGAGGAGGAGCAGCGGCTTTTGGGGCTGACCCTCGCGGCGGAGCTCGCTCACCGGCGGGTGGAGCTCACCGTGGTGGACACCTGGGACGACCTGTCCCCCGTGGGCCGGGTGGTGTTCTCCCCGCGGGCGAGGGACGCGGCCAGACCGTGCGCGGCCTGGGTGCGGGTGGACGGCACCGAGTGGACCCTGGACGAAGAGCGCTTTGATCTCCGGGAGGGCCCCGCGGCGCTGCGGGCCGTGGCCGACCGGCTGCTGGTGGCCGTGGCGAAGCGCCACACGGTCACCGCGAAGAAGAAGAAGCGAGCGAAGACCGTCAGACCTTGAGCGCCTACTCGGCGGGGGCGGCGCTTGCGTCCCGGGGGACATACGCGCAGAGCGGGTCCTCGGCCCCGAGGTCGCCGGTCATGGCCCAGGCCCGGGCCCGGGAGCCGCCGCACACTCGCCGGAAGGGACAGCGGCCGCAGCGGCCGTGGAGCTGCCCGGGGTCCCGGAGCTGCCGGAAGAGCGGGTGCTCGCGGTACACCGTGGCCAGGTCGTCAGTGCGCACGTTCCCGGCGGAGAGCGGCAGGAACCCGCTGGGGTAGAGCGCCCCGAGGTGCGACACGAACAGGAACCCCAGGCCGTCGTTGATGCCCCGCATGCCCTTCACCACGCCGTGCTCGTCCACGTCGCGCAGGATGCCCCGGGAGCGCTCCCCGTGGCGCTGGAGGAGCACCCTGCGATAGTGCGGCGCGGCGGTGGTCTTTACGTCGAAGGGAGCGCCCTCGGCCAGCTCCGCCAGCTCGCCCAGGGCGCCCTCCAGGTGCCTCGCGCCAAAGAGCAGGGAGGCCCCCGCGCGGCCCGTGGGCACCACCACGAAGACGCTCCAGAGCACGGCCCCGACGGACGTTACGAGCTCCGTGAGGGCCCGGAGCTGCCCGTGGTTGTGGGGCCCCAGGGTGGAGTTCACCTGGCGCTCGACGCCCAGGGAGCGCGCATCTTCGAGGATCCGCAGGCTCTCCTGGAAGCTCCCCGAGACGCCCCGGAAGGCGTCGTGGGTGCCCGCGTCGGCGCCGTCCACGGAAACCGCCAGGCGCGAGAGCCCCGCGTCCCGGAGCCTCCCGAGGAGCTCCCGGGTCATGGTGGGCGTGCCCGATGGGGTCACCGCCATGGAGAGCCCTCGGGCGGTGCCGTGGGCCACCAGCTCCACCAGGTCGGGCCTGCGGGCCGGGTCCCCGCCCGTCAGCACCACCAGGGGAGTGCCCATGGCCGCCACCTGGTCCAACACCCGGAAGCCCTCCTCGGTGGTAAGCTCATCCGGGTCCCGGGAGGGCTTCGCGCAGGCCCGGCAGTGCTGGCACACCAGGTCGCACGCCTGGGTCACCTCCCAGATCACCAGGAGCGGGTGGTCCTCGAAGTCCAGCGTCGCCCGTTGGGGCACCGCGCGCGTCGTGAGCGGTCGCGTATCCATGGGGAAGCACCCCAGCACCGAACGTGCCGCGAGGAGTCTCTTGCGCGCACGCCTTGACGCAAGCGCATCCGGTGCGCGACGCGCCAGGACTGCTCGCACGACGTGCACGGGAGAACCGCGCACCGGGGCCTTGCGAACGGTCAAGGACGGAATCTCCGCGCGGCCCAGTGCGTGCATTGACCTCCGTCGGAGGTGACGCCTTGTTTGAAGTTCCTCGTTCGACCCGGCTTCCGACGATCGCGGGTGGGGTACGCCCCGGGTGCGCGGCGTGTCCGGTGGGCCAGGCGATGGGCACGGCCACGGGCGGGCGCTGCACCTGGATCCCCAGGACGCGCCCTGCGGGCTCGCGGCTCTACCTGGAGGGCGCTCCGGCCGAGCGGGTGTGGTACCTGAAGGAGGGCACGGTGGTGCTCTCGCGGGCCAACGGGGCTGGCGCCACCACGCGCTGGACGCTCCGGCGCCCCGGGGACCTGCTGGCCCCGGAGGCGCTGGTGAGCACCGGGTACGCGGACACCGCCGAGGCGCTCACGCCGGTGACCATGTGTGGCATGGCCCGCACGGAGCTCGACCGCTGGCTCGGCCCCACCGGGAGCCCGTCGCGCACGCTCCTGTCGCTGGTGCTCAAGACCCGCTGCGAGGAGACACCCCGGAGGGCCTCGGCGGACGGCACCTCCACCCGGAGGCTCGCCCAGTGGATTCTTGATGAGGCCCGCGGCGGCGAGGCCCCGAGGGTGCCGCGCAAGGTCGTGGCGGACCTCCTCGGGATGCTCCCGGAGACGCTCTCCCGCGCGCTGGCCAAGCTCCAGGCCGCGGGCGCCGTCAAGGCCGACCGGAGGACCATCCGGGTGGCCGACGTGGACGCCCTCCTGCGCGCCGCGGGCGAGGCCCAGGAGGACACCGACGAAGACCCGGACCCCGCCGCGGAGACCGCGGCGCCGTAGCCACGGTCCGCACCCCGTTGTGGAGGCGTTCTCGATGCGGGTGAGCGCCGTTGAGTTACCGCGTTCGATGCGGGTGAGCGCCGTTGGGTGACCGTCCTCGGTGCGGGTGAGCGCCGTTGAGTTACCGCGTTCGATGCGGGTGAGCGCCGTTGGGTGACCGTCCTCGGTGCGGGTGAGCGCCGTTGGGTGACCGTCCTCGGTGCGGCCCACCGGCCCGCTGGGCCGGCCTGTGCACGAATGCCAGCCCCCCTGCCGGGGGGCGCTCGCGTGAGGCG